>JBLHPQ010000007.1:0-86508 GCA_047624355.1 Flavobacteriaceae bacterium
AAGTCTTCCAAGCCTCTTGGATGCCACTTCCGAAGGATATTATGGCTTTCAAGAGCGAATAGTTCTTCCAGATGGATGGAGCTTGGAACCAATTATTATTCAGAAATCAGCGTTAATTCAAAGTGGTCTTAAAATACTAGATGCGAATGATGTGCAGGTATTAACGATTCCGGCACCCGTATTCTATGACAGTCAGGGAACAAATGATGGTGCTTCAATGGTTCAGGGAGGTTTTCTTGTTGATAAGGATCTAAATGGCTGGCTTCTATCGACTGTACTTCCAATTAATTGGCTTACAGCTCCTACAACAGCTTACCCAGTTGTAATCGACCCGACAGTGGTGTTAGGTGGAGCAGATGGAGGATGGCAGTCTCAGAATAACGCCGTTGATAACGCTGCGTATGTATTTATGGGTGTATGTTGCGGAAATCTTGAGCATCGCGCATGGGTGCAATTTAATACAACCTCAATTAACGATGCATCATGTGTAACGGGGGTAGAATTGGAAGTATATGTGAATGGAGTCGGAGGAGCTAGCTCTGAGTTGGTGCATGCTTATGATATGACAGGTGCTTTTGGTCCATATGGCGCAGTTATTCCTGCTGTATATACCGATATGGGGAATGGCTACTACACCTCTTTTTCAATTGCTGGAGTTGGAACCTATGGTTATTATGATCTTGGAGCGAGTGCGGTTTCTTTGCTCCAAACGCAACTCGTAACAATGAATGCATTTCAGGTATCATTAATTTTTGACAATGAGCCATCAACGAACTGGAAAAGACTGACTGCTGGATTGTGTAATCTAAGAGTCACATATGACGATCCTCCATGCGTTCTACTTCCCGTTGGAATGATGAATTTCGATGTTCAATGTATTTCCGATCAAGCCAATTTAAGTTGGTCAACTGCCACGGAAAGTAATAGTTCGTACTTCACAGTTTGGAAATCGAATGATGGAACAAACTTTACTGAAGAGGGTAAGGTTCAATCTGGTGGGTACAGCGTTGATCAATTAAATTACAGATGGATTGATCCCGAGGTTAACGCAGAAGCGACTTATTACAAGCTGTCTCAAACGGATTTAGATGGTTATACTGAAGACTTTGAAGCGCGTTATTTTAATCCTTGTGAGAAAGATGACCCGGTTATATTTTCAGATGAACTTTCAAGAATTCATGTTCGGATGAAGGGGATAAATGGAGTGACTATAATCGATAATTTGGGACGAACTGTTCTAACGGCACTAGAAAAAGGAGATCCCAATGAAATCATCATCGATAATAATTCGCTCATCCCTGGAATCTATTCTTTGGCAGTGAATTATGGTATTGGAAATCATAGAACGATTAAGTACTATATTCGATAACAATCATCGAATCCGAAGCAGTGAGTTTATCGTCTAGGAAAAAGCACAGCATTTGTATACGCTATTGCGAATCTTCATTGGATTTCCAACTGTTTTTATTGGTGCCTTTTCCCGAGTTTTTTTTGCCAATTGATAGGTGATTCTCACTCTATTTGATTTAGTATCTCTTTGATTGATTCTGAGGCTTCTGCATTAGGTGTTGATGATAAAGTCGTATGAAGGAATCGCGTACAATCTTTTCGAATTTTCCTGCTGTTTTGTGCGATTTTTGGAAGGAGTTTGAGTAAGTCCAAGGATGAGGTTATGTCATAACCTTGTTTAATCCAGTAGAGTGCTTTTTGATTATCATTGAGCTTATTCATATAGAGCCAAACGATTCGCTTGTAAGACCATATTCCAGGCGTAGGATAGTAATCAAGGTGTTTGAGATAACTTTGTTCAGCAGAATGGAGTGCACCCATTTCCTCAAGCACTTGCGCTTCGTAAAAGTATTCGCTAGAATCTTGAAACATTACAGCATATTTTTGCGTGGCTTCGCTAATGTTAACGCTATCTGTATCCTTGATGTATAAATCGTATAAGAGATTTAAATCTTCGAACTTGTACTCTGCTTGAACCCCATACTTCTTCGATCGAAAATGAACTAATGAATCAACATACGCGTGTGCCGATTGAATGTCAAATGGTAATCTAACACTGTCTGAAGAAGGTGGAGGTGATGCATAATGCGCATAAATGGATTCTAGGCCAACGGGTATTCCTTGTGGAACCATCGTTAAGTGGTTCGCAGTTGTTAATTGGATATGCTCATAGCGCAAATTATCAGGTCGACACGAATCTAAAATTGATTGGTGTTTAAGGCCTGATTCATACCTGAATGGAGCGTCCTCGTTTCCAGTAATCATCGTTAAATTGATCGGGCGTGATTCAGGGATAGTAAGGTTGCAAAAATTCGATTGGCTGTTCGGAAATTCAAACTCACTCATCGAAAGGTAAGCATCGAAGATTGGAGACGCTTCCCATAAGAAAGACTTAATGAATGTGGAAGAATTCGAATGACCAACGATGGCGCGATATGCTGAAACGGAATAGTTGGCTTCAATAGTTGAGATCAGCACTGATCGAATAAGGTCCTGAAATGCATAACCATTTTGAGAGAGACTGCCATCTTTCCAGTGTATTCCCATATCATCGTTGCGCTCGTTAAAATAAAGACCTACAACTATTGTAGGCGGTAAAGTTCCAACATCTGGGTCGGCGTAGATCTCTACGCTACTAACAATTGGATGGAAGAGGAAAGAAGCATCTAGACAATAGATCGTTTGATATTTTTTTTCTTTGTCGTAATCTTTGGGCAACCAAACCTTGTAGGTTCTGAATGAACTATCCTTACCGTACCAAATAGAGTCGCTGATTAACGTTTGCGAAAAAAGATTGGAAGAGAGAATTATCCCGATTATGCAGAGTGAAAATTTCATCGTTTTTTTCGACAATATTTCAATAAATAACGCCAGAATAAAAGAAATGGAGGGTGGAGATTAGGACTAGACCTAGTATAATTTCACTTCTCCAGCAGTTCTTTTCTCGAATGCACACCTTCTTTCTTATAGAGCGTGTTGATGTGGCTTTTAACCGTGCTTGGACTAATAAAGAGCTCTAGAGCGATTTCTTTGTTCGTTAAGCCATTTTCGATGAGTGTTTTTATTTTATGCTCTTGTTCGGTCAATTCTGGTAGCGATTTTGTCTTCTTAGAACGTCTTGATTTAATCAATAGTAGGAGAAGAATAGCCATTGTCAAGAGTAGACTGTAGACGACCGTCTTTAAAAGTGCAATCTCGTCTTCGGCAGCAGCAAGTGTTTCCTTTCCGTCTAATTGAAGTTTGATTAAATCTAGTTCTTTGGATAGTTGTGTCTGATGAGTGTTATTTCCTTCGCCTGAATAAGCAACGAGTTCTTCAAAAAATGATAGGTGAGCGGAAATCGATTTCAAGTAAGGTTCTGATAGATTCGCATCTTCTTTCAACAGGAATTGACAGGCTAAATATTTATTGAGAACAGAACTATTCTCAACGGCCGATATAAGTGCATTATGATACTTAGATAGATAATGTTTTTTTTGCGTTTTCGCCATTCTCAGCGGACAATGCTAAATAATCATGACGCGCCCCATTGAGCTGTTGCCATTTATTAGCAGCTTTATTATCAGAGATGATAGCACCAAATACGCGCCCTTCTTCTGAGTGTTTAATTTTAATCTTTGAGTTATTTGTCGATGAGAAAATCAGGAAGTTATTCCCCATACCACCTGCCTGAAAATCCGATATGAACATTTCAACTTCCTCCTCGGATTCTGACAAATGAAGTTCATAAATTTTCTCCTCTTTTGTGAAAATGGAACGCGGGAAAAAGAATCGCCCTACACTATCGGCTCTCGTTTTTGCGATAATATCAGAAGCGTCGATAATTCCGGCTGTCCGATAATTATTTTTTACGGATAGGTATACTTGATTTGACCAACCAGTTGGAATAGTCAATTCACCTGACAGAAATTCATCTTGAGCTGAACTACTATATGAAAGTAAGGTAGATAGAACTACTACAAGTAAGCATTTCATCTACGCTGAGTAAATTAAGGAAATCTACGCTACCCGTAGTTTAGCCATTTTAGATTTCGAGAACTGTGCTTTCGCATAAGCTGCGGTAACACGGAATTCTTTTTCGTCTTGAGATGGAAGATGGAACATCGCATCGTTAAGAATAGCTTCACAAATAGAACGCAATCCACGTGCACCCAATTTGAATTCGATCGCTTTACTCACGATGAAGTCAAATACATTTTTGTCAAACTTCAATACGATTCCGTCTAATTCGAACAAACGCATGTATTGTTTTACCAATGCATTCTTTGGTTCAGTAAGAATTCTCTTTAAACTCGCTTCATCCAATGGTTCTAAATACGTGAGAACTGGGAATCGACCAATTAACTCAGGAATCAAACCAAATGTCTTGATATCCGTTGGATTAATGTATTTAAGCAAAGATTCAGAATCAATTTGCTCTTTATCAGTCGTAGAGAAACCAATCGTTTGACGATTCACACGACCAGCAATGATTCTTTCAATTCCGTCAAAAGCACCACCACAAATAAATAGGATGTCTTTCGTGTCAATCTGAATCATCTTTTGTTCAGGGTGCTTACGTCCTCCTTGCGGTGGAACACTTACTGATGCGCCTTCAAGTAATTTTAAAAGTGCTTGTTGAACACCTTCTCCAGATACATCTCGCGTAATGGATGGATTATCGCTTTTACGTGCAATTTTATCAATCTCATCAACAAAGACAATACCTTTTTGAGCAGCATTTACGTCGTAATCTGCCGCTTGCAATAATCTCGAAAGAATGCTTTCAACATCTTCACCAACATAACCAGCCTCTGTAAGAACAGTCGCATCGGCTATACAAAACGGGACATTGAGCATTTTTGCAATCGTCTTTGCAAGTAATGTTTTACCAGTACCTGTACGTCCAACGAGAATAACATTCGATTTCTCAATTTCAATTTCGTCTTTTGAAGGTGGCTGATTCAATCGTTTGTAATGATTGTAAACCCCAACCGAAAGAACTTTCTTTGCATCCTCTTGACCAATCACGTATTCATCAAGTTTGTTCTTGATTTCAATAGGTTTCAAGGTATTCACTACTTGCTCAGTCTTCTCAGTCTGAACATTTTCCTCCTTCACGATTGTATGCGCTTGTGTTGCACAACTTTCACAGATATGTCCTGAGACACCTGCAATCAGCATTCCAACCTCTTCACGAGATCTTCCACAAAACGAACAATTAGTTTCTTTCTTTGGCATGATAATGTATTCTAAACGGAACCTATAACCTAACGGGAATAGGCTCCGATTATTACAATGATAAATTATTTAGGGTTTCTCAACAAAATTTCGTCAACCATCCCATAATCTTTTGCTTCCGTAGAAGTCATCCAGTAATCACGATCCGAATCAGCCCACACCTTATCGTATTCTTGCTTCGAGTGTGTTGCAATGATATCGTAAAGTTCTTTCTTCAACTTTTGGATTTCTCTGGCAGTAATTTCAATATCAGACGCCTGACCTTGTGCTCCACCTAATGGTTGGTGAATCATCACACGTGAATGTTTCAATGCAGAACGTTTTCCATCTGCTCCTGCACATAAAAGTACAGCTCCCATGGATGCTGCCATTCCTGTACAGATAGTTGCAACATCTGGATTGATGTACTGCATAGTATCGTAAATCCCCAAACCAGCGTAAACTGATCCTCCTGGAGAGTTCAAGTAAATTTGAATGTCTTTCTTAGGATCTGCTGATTCCAAGAACAATAATTGTGCATTGATGATATTGGCAACTTGATCATTAATTCCTGTCCCTAAGAATATGATTCTGTCCATCATCAAACGCGAAAAAACATCCATTTGCGTCATATTCATTTGGCGCTCTTCAATAATATACGGCGTCAAAGATGATTCAATGTAATGCTGTGTATGCATGCTACTTAAGCCTAGATGCTTCGTAGCGTATTTTTGAAATTCGTTACTATCGAACATAATTGTTTTTGTTTACATTAATGTAACGTCAAATATACGTTCAAAGTTGGGATTGACAATGGATTTTTGTCGTACGGAGCATATTGAATGCGGTCGGTAATTAGTGTGTTTAAATGAAATGTGATTTTCTTCGGGCTTTCCCCACTGCCCAAGACCTATCCGTGTAGGTCGGGTTATTCGCTCTATTTTTTTTGCATGCAGACCGAGTTTATTTAGTAGAAAGATTGAGGTAACTCGAAGTTTGACTGCAAAAAACAATGCCCAAAACCTTGATGCTCTCGCATCAGCTTATGACTAAACCTCATTCAGACTAAAAATTCCGCGTATATTTAAATGCTCAATGCAAATAGAAACGGTTGTAAATAAAAGAATTTTGCTCTCACCCCTGAATTGGGGAATGGGACATGTTTCTCGATGCATTGGACTCATTGACGCACTTCAATCCAATGGGAATACGATTGTCGTCGCCTGCTCGGAAGATCAAAGAAGCATCTTTGGGCAGTACTTTGAGGACTTAACATTTACAGAACACGCGGGCTATCCATTCAATTTTAAAGGAAAAGGAAATTTTGGTTTGGATCTCTTGAATAAATCATCTAGCTTGTTCAAGCGCTTAAAGCAAGAACGAAAAGAAGTTGAAGCATTCGTAGTCGAGTACAAAATCGACCTTGTTTTATCTGATCATCGCTATGGATTTCGATCAACGGAGGTTCCATCAATTTTTGTGACGCATCAAGTGAATCTTCCAGTGCGCTTGCATGAACGAATGGTCAGTGTAATCCATGGAAGTTATCTTTCTAAATATGATTATATCTGGGTGATGGACAACGCTAACTCAGATCTTGCTGGAAAATTGAGCACATCGAGGCGAAGAAACGTGTCGTACATCGGTCCGTTTTCGCGATTTTCTAGGTATTTAGAACGACCAGAAAAGAAGTTTAAGCATGTTTTGATAGCGAGTGGACCGAACATTTACGCCCAACAATTAGTGGATGAGGTACTCGCAAACGATCAATTTGGAAAGGGATTGGTTGTTATTCATAATGGTGAATTGTCAATTCCAGATGATATAAAAGCACTATCAGGAAATTGGAAGGAACAGGATCAGGTAATTATGCAAGCGCGGCATTTGATTTCTCGATCGGGTTATTCAACTATAATGGATTCTACAGTACTGGATACGGAAGCAACGCTAATCCCAACAAAAGGACAGCGAGAGCAGGAATACCTTGCGGAATTGTTTTTCAAAAAGTAAGTTGAAGAAATGCCTAATCGATTGAACAACGAAGAATGTAATCGTAATCCTGGTGCACCATTTCATCTAGAATTAATTGAGACGCAAGCGCGAGTTGTGTATAGTTTTGTGAGTTATTTCCAAAACTAGCAGCAGAATTCACCCACATCGATTGAATTAATGCTTGTCCTCCCTTTGATGGATTAATCTTATTTACAACGGCTCTTACATTTCCTGATCCAGCATGATAGACATGCAATACGAACAGTCTGAACCATAAATCGGTTTCTTTGAATTCTAGACTGTGTGCGTTTAAAATACGCCTAGCTTCAGGAATACATATTGTATTAATTAGTCGTGAGGCCCCGTAAGCACTTCGATCGAAATCTTTACGCTCATCCGTGTATCGATTTACCGTCAATCCTTGAGCTCTCGCTACTGCTGGCATTAACTGGAATGGGCCAAAAGCTCCAGCGCGGGATTTCTTTAATTGTCCTGGGCTCTCAATAAGCAAAATCGCCTGTGCATACCATGGGTCAACACTGTACCGTTCAAACGCCTTGACTCCTTCAGAAATGCTAGGGTAAACCACTTGAAATTTATAGAAGTCGCTCTTTCCAGTAGTGACATAAATGTGTTCTTCTTGGTCTAAATTATGAAGTACACGGATGCTATCTCGAAAAACAGTCTTTTCAGCATCTGATTGTCGGTTCCATCCAGCGTTGCTCATTTTTGCAATAATGGTTCGCGTAGAGGCAATATTAATTATACAAGAGTCAGAGGATAATTGCATGATCTGTTTCCAGAAGATGGGTTGTGCTAATTTCGCCCAACCTTCATCGTAAAGAGCTTCTGCGCTCATGATTGTGTTTTGGGCTCCCTGACTTTTTACTTCAATTTTTTCATCATCCCAAGATCCCTCAGGCTGTGCTAAAAGTGTTGTTGGAATTAATGCAAGAAGAGTTATTAGATGGCGCATAGATTGGAGAGTATTACGGGTTTTCTGTAAAAATAACGGTAAAAGAGGGCAGTTTGTTACGTTTTTAAGTTAACTATCCACAATCAAACGTGAAAAATGGCTTATTTTGTAGCAATTATGGCAATTCTTAGACAAATAATGGGCTTCCCGTTTATTTTCCTCGTGAAAATCTACCAGTGGATCATCAGTCCTCTATTTCCGCAGTCTTGTCGTTACACACCAACTTGCTCGAGCTATACCATCGAAGCAATTAAAGTTTGGGGACCAATTAAAGGTGTCTATCTTGGAGTGAAACGAATAGGTTCTTGTCATCCTTGGGGAGGAGGGGGGCACGACCCAGTACCAAAACGATCGAAAAAATGATTAAATTTTACTTAGTAGTTACTTGTCTTGCTCTAACGAACCTTATTGAAGCTCAAACTTTTCGGGCAGGAAAACCAATGGTAGTTAATTCTTATCAGGTTCCAACAACGGAAGAAACTGGAGAGCTGGCGTGGTACTATCCAGACCGTACGCCTAACTCGGCCGTCAAATTTGAAAAGGTGGAATATGGATTGTCACTTCCTCAATCTGTTGGAGACCGGATTACCGCATTTTTAACGCAAGATGAATCTAATGGTAAGGGATTGAATCCATTCAATCGTCACGCTATAGATATTACGGCTACTTTCTACTTGAATCCGAGGGTGTCTAATGGTTCAATATCCGATCTCCCGAAAGATAAAGGGAGCAAGGTGAAAGTTGTTGATGCGTTCTACTATGAGGAGTTTAGACGAGATTTAGCAAAGAATAAATGGTGGAAGGATACAACATCGTTTCCTTTTAGAGTGCGGTTTTCACCAGAGCAGGTCGGTGCCTATACCGTTGAACTGTCGATTGAGATTAACGAAGTCGAGATCGCCAAGGTGGCAAGTACTTTTACCGTCACATCTTCTGAAAGTAAAGGGTTCTTAGAACAAGGAGTGAATAAAAAGCACCTCAGGTATTCTGACACCAAGAAGAGTTTTATGGGAATTGGTCAAGTAATTCCTTGGGCGGTATATGAAGATTGGTACCACACCGACAAAGCTTCGGGGCCAGTCAAATTTATGCCAATGTATAAGTCGTTTCGCAGCCTGAGTGAAGCAGGAGGGAATTTTACGAGGATGGTTGCCGCTCCTTGGTTTATGCAACTTGAATGGGAAGCGCTCGGGAATTATCAACCAAAAATGGGACAAGCATGGGAATTTGATAGAATGAATGAACGCTGTAAGGAGCTAGATATTTATTACATCTTTTGTGGATTATTGCATTCACCTTTAGAGAGCCACCCGGACGGGCATGGATCTGTAGTTCCTGGAATTTCTTGGGAATCATATTGCTATAATAATGCAGACGATACTCCATCGACACTGGCTTGCGAGCCGGGATTGTCTACTTCTAAACCTGTTGATTTTTATGGAGATCCTACCGCGAATGACCATCAGAAGAACTATTTCAGGTACTTGGTTTCAAGATGGGGTTACTCAACTTCATTGGCGGGTTGGCAGTTAATGAGCGAAGCAGATCAAACGTGTGCATATAGAGACATTAAATTGGAAGACGGGACACTCGTGGATAATTTGAAGAACCGAAAAAAGGTAACTGACTGGACTGGTCAAATGGTAGATTTTATGAAAGATGAATGTGGTGATGAACATCCTAAAAGCATCTCCATAATAACAGGACAAAATTTCTCAAACAATTTATGGGACCATGACCTCTTCAAGCACGAGAACGTATCGTTCTTCGGCTTGCATGATTATGTTTTTGAGATGGAACCAGCATCTAAGAATATCCGAAATAGAAATTTGCATCAGAGGTATGAATCAGTAAATAACTTAAACACTGGCTTGGTGAATGGCGAAATTGCTCATCCTGAATTTCAAAAAAATATGTTCATCTATGATGAGTTTGGTCATGTGCCCGTAATTCCTAGAATGATTCCAGAAGATCAATATGTTGATCCTGTTGTCACATTTAATAATTGCGCTGATTTCTCATTCAAGCAAGATCTTTGGTTTACTTTTTCAAGTGGCTGCGCAGTTGCAGGCTTGGATTGGTGGAATGAACACGAACCAAAACGGCACGATCAATGGGTGAGGTATTTCCCAGGGCTCGTTTCCTTCGCAAAAAACATTGATTTTGAAGGAGTTAATTATACAGAAGTTCGAGAGCGAAAAGGAGAAATATACATAGCACAACGCTGGCCTTTGACCCGAAAGGCGATCGATAGAAGTAATCAAAAGTCCTATAAAAAGTCGGATAAATTAGAGGCGTATGTCCAAATCGATTCACTCGGACAACAGGGTTTTGGATGGATGGTCAACCGATCTTTTCATTGGGCAAATTTAATTGATTCATTGGATTGTTTAGCTGACTTGACCAATGGTACAGGGCAGTTTCATAAGCCTTATTTGCTTAAACCAATAGACAATGATCTCGTGGATTCACCTATCACAATTGAGGAAAATCAAGCCTTTATTCGAATCTATAACCTCCAACGAAAATCAGTATATACGGTGGTGTTTTACGATACAGAAACAGGAGAGATTGTTCAATCGAATGAGGTGAAGTCTCGAGGGGGAACATTGAAGATTTATGCACCGCAAATGAAACCTTCACAGCGATACGATCTAGCCTTTAAGTTCTATGTTTCAGAATTAGGCTGGAAGTAACTGCTAATACTGAGGAACTTAAACGGGCTGCCTTTCTTCCGGATCTCATAGATGACATACCCGAATAATAGAACGTATTCTATGCTTACCATTAAGCGGACATCAAAGGAACTTCCATTCCCAACACTATAGAAAAAGTAGGAGAAGAAAATTAAAAAGCTCCACAGGATAGGGAAAGTGTAGTTTGTGAAGAGCGAGAGCGTTAACAATGGAAGTACGTACCAAGGATGTAATGTACTACCCATCATCAAAAAGATGAAGAACCCGAATAACAGACGATTGAAAAGTTGCTGCCAATTTAGTGGTTTCTTCCACAGGGCATAGATCACTATCGCGAGCATTGTGCCACAAGAAAGGATTGGGCCGATAATTCTAATTGGATTGTATACTACGAAAAGCTTTCCTACCGCTAAATAATTATAGAAGATGAATGAATTGAATTCAAACGCTCTGAAATAAAGGGCCAAGCTCTCAAAGAAATGAAGGGCATTGCTGGAATTAATTTGGGTAAGACCTAATACAATTACAACCGCACCAGTTACACAACAAAATAGCATGGCCTTTTTCCATCCAAAAAAACGAAAGAAGAAGGGGAGAAGAAGTAGAGGGACAAGCTTAATCTGAATTGCGAGCCCAAAAATCGTTGCGGCAGTAATGGTATTCCGAACAAATAAGAAGTAGAAAGCAATGACTAACAAGGAAAGCATAACGCCTTCAAAGTGCACATTTCCGGTGCATTCAATAATCAACAATGGATTTAGAAAGAGCACCCAAATTCTTGAAGGATTCACCTTAAAATGAATGAACAGTTTCCGTAAGTAGACCGCTCCAGCGACTTCTGTGAGGACAATGATCAGCTTCATTATAAATACGTTCACCGCAACTGAAGAGGTAAGCGATGTCGAGATGATGAAATAGAGCTGGTTGGCGGGCGGGTAACAGGAGTAATTGCGTTTTGATAGATCCGCCATTCCGGTATATATCTCCTGCATGTATTCACGCTTCATGAATTCCTTTTCCACTAACTCATTTGGCTTGAAATCGAAGACGTTAATTCCGTTCCAGGCCATTTCACCGTCCCATAGAAAGCGGTAGTAGTCATTGGAAAGGTTTGGTTCGTAAAACATTGAAACGAGGTGCGCTAGTCCAGTAATCGCTATGAGATGTTTGAACTTGAAAGCGCCGCGTTCTCGAATGATGAGCAAATAGCAAATAAAGGCAAGCGTGTAGAGTGTCGCAATGAAACCGAAATTTGTTCTGTCAGATTCCCAGTTAACAAGAAATATAGAAATGATAAAGACGACAACTATTCCGAGACGCCATATTTTGCTCGGAGACATTGTTTATTGAGTCTTGTTAGATGCGCGAATTTCTGCGATAGAATAGAAGAATACAAGACCGTAACCTAATGTCAACATCAAGTGGAAAGGAACCATGCCAATATCTCCATACAATGCACGGTTTACAGCTGTATATCCAAAGAGTAGGAATAAAAACCCTTCTCCTAAATTCAAAATCGAAAGTCGTTTTTTGTCGTATTTATTTCCTTTGAACTCACTTTTCTTGTTCACGTTAAATTTAGGCGTTCTTACAAATGAGCTCTTAATTCCTAGATATCCTTCAATGACCGCTACAGAATTGTTGAGGGCAAGTCCCATCGAAACAATTAAGAACATAACAAAGCGGAAAAGAAATTTAAAGAATGCTGCGACAATGTTTCCTTCCTTATCCTGATACGAATGCCAGTAATAAAAGCTCAAGAACAGCGTACTTACGAGAAAGACTGCGCCATATTGAAGCATGTTATTCAGGTCAGCAAAACTATCTTTAATATGTAGGATTGGAAGCGTTAATAGACAAAGAAGCAAGATAAAGATGAAGACAGACGAATTGAATAGGTGAGACAATCCATGCAATCTATCGCCGATGCGAACACCTTTGGTGAACGATATGCGTTTCCACATTTTGATAAAACATTCTGCTCCTCCTTTCATCCAACGATGTTGTTGAGATTTAAGTGCAGACATTGTAATTGGAAGTTCAGCAGGTGCAATAACGTGTTCTAAGAATCGGAATTTCCATCCTTTTAATTGGGCGCGGTAACTCAAATCTAAATCCTCAGTAAGCGTATCGTGTTCCCAACCACCCGCTTCTTCGATACAGGTTTTACGCCAAACACCACCAGTTCCATTAAAGTTAATGAAGTGACCTGAAGCGTTACGTCCTCCTTGTTCAATTGCGAAGTGACCATTAAGGCCAAATGCTTGAAGCTCTGTAAGGATCGAATAGTTTTTGTTGATATGTCCCCAACGCGTTTGAACTACGCCGATAGTATCGTCGATAAAATGAGGCATTGTACGTTGAAGCCAATCAGGGTTTGGAATGAAATCAGCATCAAAAATGGCGATGAATTCTCCTTCTACTTGATCCATCGCGTCATCGAGAGCACCAGCTTTATAGCCAGTTCTGTCTGTTCTGTGGATATGTTGAATGTTAATTCCAGTAGCAGCTACCTCTGCAACTTTCTTGGCGATAAGCTCAGTGGTCTCATCAGTTGAATCGTCTAATACCTGGATCTGAAATTTATCACGCGGATAATCAAATGCAGCAATCGTTTCAATTATTCGATCAGCAACATATAGCTCATTGAACATTGGTAGTTGAACAGTTACTTTTGGAGCCGTAGCTGGATCAAATTTTGGTTCAGTTTCAATTGCCGCTTTCTTCTTTTTTCGATTACGCACATACGCAATGGCAAGAGAAAGTTGAAGAATACTATAGAATAGAATAAGTGTCAGACATCCGAAATAGAGAAAAACAACAATTTTTGCGACAAAGTGCGACCAATAATGCTCTTCCGATCCGCTGTCGCCCCAATTCCACATCCAAGAAACTTTACGGCCAACTTCAAAATCTAAATCTGGCTTATGCGTTTTTGTAACTTCAAAATTGAATTTCTTTTGGTTGAAATCTTTATCAATTACTTTGAGTTCATATTTTCCTATTGGAGCCTTTTTGAACTGAAATTTACCTCCATCTTTCGTTTCGGTAAGAAGAACTGTTCCAGTTTCAAGATTCCGAATGGAAATTTCGACACCTGATTCTGGTACTTCAGTTTTACCATCGGTGATAATTCCTCCAAATGTTCGTTCCTGAGCTTGTCCAAGGAATGGTAGGATAAACAATACTGTAAGTGCAAGTAAACGCATATGATTTGCTAGAGGGTGATATGTTTTGGTCAACGCGTGCATCGATTAAAATCGGTACTTAAAGACCGCAAATATAATCTTTATTCCTGCAAGTACAGTACCTTTTACTGTTCCACTTACTTTAGAGACTCCAATACGTTTTTTGTAGTTAACTGGGACCTCACAAAACTTCATTTTATGCTTGGCTGCCTTGATCTGCATTTCGATCGTCCAGCCATATGTTTTGTCGGACATTTTAAGGGTTTTGAGCTTTTCGGCCTTAATGGCTCTAAACGGTCCTAAATCAGTAAATTTCGCTCGGTAAAAGAGTCGAATAAGCTTTGTTGCCAGCCAATTTCCAAATACTTGCTGTGGTGTTAATGATCCTTTTTCTCGCTTACCTAGAACACGCGAACCGATCACCATATCCATTTCATCTGAAAGTATAGGAGCTATAACGTCTGGAATTTCTTGAGGATAATCAGAATAATCACCATCTAGGAAAACGACAATTTCCGTATTAAGGGTCTTACTATGTTCAATGCCTTTGAGGCAAGCCCATCCATATCCGCGTCTTTCTTCATCCAGAACGATTGCTCCAGCATCGCGCGCAACTTGAACTGTTGTATCGTTCGAGTTATTATTAACTACAATGACGTGGGATACGATGTCCCGAGGAATATCACGGACGACCTTTCCAATCGATTGTTCCTCGTTGTATGCAGGAATGATGACAGATATTATTGGATGCTGCATGTTAAATTTAAAGTAGCTGCAAAATTACACATTCAATTTAATCCCGTCATCGGTAAATGTCAATGGATTTGGTTCAAATCTTCCTTCCTCAGGCCCATTTTCTAATTTCAGCACTCCACGAGGACAAACAGATGAACAAACGCCACATCCAACGCAACTGGCTCTAACAATATTTTCACCTTTTTGCGCGTACGCTCGAACATCAATTCCTTGTTCACAATAGGTAGAACAATTTCCACACGAGATGCATTGTGCCCCATTAGTGGTAATTCTGAATTTAGATTTGAAACGTTGAAATATCCCCATATATCCAGCCATTGGACAACCAAATCTACACCAGACACGGTTTCCAAGAATTGGATAAAAACCAACACCGATTACACCAGAAAATGCTGATCCAACAAAGAATCCATAGGCTTTTTTGATGGACGTACTCTGGATCAAAAACACATCATCAGTACCTCCAAAATAAGACATTGTGAGCATCACGAAAGCAAAAAGGAAGAGGATTGCACCCGCAAGTAAATACCTGTTTTTCTTGAACTTCTTCACTCTAATAACAAGTAAAGCCGCTGCTCCTGCCAATAACAAGAAGGAGACAAAGAAGTAATAACTATCCTTATTAATGGTTCCAAATCCAATGGCATATTCCTTATCTGTTAGATAGGGCCACAGTGAAGCTATAGTACTAAGTAAAACGAAGACCATCACAGAGTGAAGAACCCAACGCTCAATTTTCCATGCTTTAACCGTTTTGTTAGATAAGTGTCTGAAGCTATCTCCAGCTGTTTCAGCAAGTCCACCACAGCCACAGAACCATGAGCAATACCATCTCTTACCTACAAAATAGGTAACGACCGGCGTCACGACTAAGAACATCAAGATTCCCCAGAAGAGATAGCCTAATCCAACGGGTTGATAAGCCTCTTGAGTATAGGCTTTTAGTGCTCCAGGCGAAAAGGCATCTTTATTAAGCGGCCAAGTGTTTATAGGATTCGCGCTGTAATAGCCTCCATAAGTTTCTTTGCCATCCACTAACACTGTAGCATTGTCATAGCTTAGCGCTTCCATAATGTATGGAATGAAATAAGCCAGGATGAGTTGAGATAATATTACAACGATCGTTCTAATTAAATGGTAACGGTTGTGGCGGTACTTGATGATAAACTTAATACCTAAGAATAGGATAACCATTGTATACATCGTTCCATATAAAAACCACTGATCGGCATCTTTACCTCTTAATAAATTAGAAAGTGGATCAAACAAATCAATGGCGTTGGCAAGTGGTTCTGCATGCCAATAGAGTTGGATATAGAAAAGGGTCAAAATAATTCCAACGATCCAACCAATCACTCCTCGACTTGAAAGTGAATTGAACATTACATAGTTATTCTTGATCCCAGACGGACTTCCAGCATATGCACCATACGTATAGATGAGGATACCAGCAGCCATCATAATCAAAGAGATTGGTAGAAAGAGGCCTGCGTTCTCTGAGAACATGATTAAAAAGGTGTAAATAGCACTGGCCGTTTCATTTTCTGCTGGTGCAAATGCTGCAGCCAACCAACTGAGTCCTATGATCGCAAAACCGAGCAAAGCAATCACCATTCCTAGTTTTTGCCCTTTCGTATTACTTTTTTGGAACTGGGAGCCGAAGTAATTTTTCTTGTCAGGATCGAATGTGAAGAAGCCCGAACCTACCAGCATTACCGTAAACGAAATCATGAGCCAATGGTATTTCACATCGCCGGACTCTGAATAGCCATAGTACATTCCGATCAACCCTCCGACAAAAAGTAAACTACCAATATTGTGGTACCATTTACGGTATTGGAAGAGCCCAGCGCCAATGAATGTTAGCGAAAATCCGGCAATTTTTTGGTAGGACCATTTCTCCTCACCATCATATAATCCCCAGCCGATGAGAAGCAATCCGATGGTAATGATTGTCCAATTAATTTTAGTTCTAAGCGATAGGTTTTGAGCCGCATCTCCTGCTACAGATAAATTAGAATCGATAGTGTCACTCATGATGTCATTAGTTTTTGCCACCATTTTGGTGCGTTAACAGTAAGAGATGCATTGAACTCCGAATTGAATTGTGCAATGATGTCCTCTTCGTATTTTTTGTAAAATTCAGGATCGAAATTTGCCGATTTTAAATCCATCAAGACTTCCTCAATGGTGGCACCTTTTCTTAGCCAATCGTTGAATAGTAGATGTCTCAAACGAACTCCGAAGTTGTTGATCCCAATAAATTTCCGAGACTCTTTTTCAAAGACGAAATGGAGCAATATTTCTTGGGTTGGATGTCGGTAAACAAATTCATCATGCTCGTCCGCTAATTGAGCTCGAACGTCACCATAGGTTTGGTACTCGACTTCAAAGAATTTTGCAGAGTTGAACCAATGTCCCGGTTGATATTCCGTTGGAGTTCCAGTTATGGTATGCGAGATTGTTTCGCCCATAAATTTACCTGTGTACCAGACTTGTTCAATTGGACGTCTTCCAGGAACAGCTTCGCGGAATTCAGCACAATCGCCGATCGCATACACATCCTTTGCTGATGTCTCAAAAAATCTATTAATAAGAATTCCACGGTTCGTTTCTATGCCACTGGGTTTAACGAATGCTATGTTTGGTGAAACGCCCGCAGTTAAGCCAACAAATTGACATTCTATTTTTTCACCGTTCTTTGTGACCGCGCCAATCGCTTCGTTATTTTCATTTGTGAGGATCTCGTCAAGCTCTTCTTCATAGCGCATATGCAAACCATGATGCTTATGCAATTCTAGATGATCCATAATTAAGCGTGCGTCTTGTTCAGGTAGTACACCACTCCAAAATAAGGGTTCACGTACTAAAAAGTGAACTTCAATATTCCGAGTTAATAACATCTCGGCTAATTCAATTCCAATCAACCCTCCACCAACGATTACTGCGCGTTTTGCGCCACGTGTTGATGCCTCGATGTTTTCTAAGTCTTGCTTTGAATACATTCCATGAACGCGCTTCGCATCTTGACCTTTCCATCCGAATTTATTCGGTTTAGAGCCTGTAGCTAATATTAATTTGTCGTAGGTGATGTTAGATCCATCGCTACATGTCAATGTTTTATTCTCTGTATCTATGGTTTCGACTCTTGCTTGGAGTAAAGAAATTCTATTTTTTGTCCAAAAATGAGGTTCATAGGGTTCGATGTGCTCAAATTTCATATGTCCCATGTAAACATACATTAAAGCGGTGCGAGAGAAAAAGTATTTGGATTCAGATGAAATAATGGTGATCGGGACGTCACTCTTTTTCCGAATGTTTCTAGCGGCAGTAACTCCTGAAATCCCATTTCCAATTATAACAATCATCTTTTTCAGTTTTAGGAAAGATAATGCTTTTGACGAACTTTCAATTCCTGGCTTACAATGGACTTAAATTTTAATTGGAAAAAGTTTTAATTGGGAAGAATGGATGGGATTATTCCTTCGGTAGGGTGCGTTGGAATGTGCCATAAATATTGAATTACATGGAGTAGGTAGTCCCCTTATTGCCACTCGACGTAATCGAATGACTGACCATTAGTGATAAGTGTCAGCGTCTTACCGTCTGCACTCAACTTGTAGGCAACCTTTACGTATTTGTCTTCTTCTGGCATGTCCATTTCGCAGGCTTCACCAATTTGTAGGTAGAGATAAGTATCATCCAAGCTAACAGAAAAATAAGTTGGACAAGCAAAGCCCATTCCTTCCATTTCAAAAGGCGCCATCATAGATCCTTCTGATCCTTCTGGGATTAGGAAGAAGAATTGCTGATCCATGCCTACAATTTCCGCACCGCCTTCGCCTGCGGCATACTCCCATAAGTTATCGACGGGACTTCCAGATGCTAAATACTTGCCGTCTTTTTGACTAAAAGACATCGAACTTGTTAGTAATATGATTAGAGCAAGTACCGTTTTCATACGTTATTTATTTCCAGACACCACGTTTAGAGAAAGCTTCAATCCGATTTTCAATTCTATCCTCAGGCGATACCTCTTTTAATTCTGCGATGTATTTTTTGATACACTTTTTAACATTCTTGAATGTATCGGCATGGTTTCTATGTGCTCCACTTGCTGGCTCTTTGATAATATCATCAACGATTCCAAGCTTTTTCATATCTGACGATGTCAGCTTCAGGGCTTCCGCAGCTTTCTCTTTAAAGTCCCAAGATCTCCAAAGAATTGAAGAACAAGATTCAGGTGAGATAACAGAATACCATGTGTTTTCGAGCATCACGACTTTGTCACCAACACCTATCCCTAATGCACCACCAGAGGCTCCTTCACCAATAACGATACAAATAACAGGTACTGTAAGACGCATCATTTCGTAAATGTTACGAGCGATTGCTTCTCCTTGACCTCTTTCTTCCGCTTCTAATCCTGGAAATGCTCCTGGAGTGTCAATTAAGGTAACGATTGGCTTATTGAACTTTTCTGCCAATTTCATCAATCTCAGCGCCTTTCTATATCCCTCAGGATTTGGCATTCCGAAATTTCTAAATTGACGCATTTTCGTATTTACACCTTTCTGCTGCCCAATGAACATGACAGTTTCGCCGTCGAGAAGTCCGAATCCACCAACCATGGCTTTATCGTCTTTTACGTTTCGGTCTCCATGAAATTCTTGGAAATTACCATCTGTTATAGCATCAATGTATGCCAGGGTATAAGGTCGTTCAGGATGTCTAGATAGCTGAACTTTCTGCCATGGGCTGAGTCCACTAAATATTTCCTTCGTTTTCTTCTTAAGATTAGCTTCGAGCTCCTTGATTTTATCGGTCATGTCGACCTCAGTATCCACGCCAATCTCCTTAGTTTGAGAGATTTTCTCCTCTAATTCCTTCAACGGCTCTTCGAAATCCAAATAAACTGCCATAATGCACAATATTTTGAGGGGCGAAAGTTACAAAAATTGTTTAGTTGTTCTACTTTTAGAGAATGATATTATTTCCTCCAGCAAAGATCAATCTGGGTCTAAAAGTATTGGGAAAACGGCCTGATGGCTTCCATGAAATCGAAACATGTATGTATTCGATTGATTGGACTGATGTATTAGAACTCATTGAACAGATTGATTTTCAATTCGTACAATCCGGTATTACAGTAGATTGTGATCAGGAGGACAACCTATGCGTGAAGGCATTTAGGTTGATGCAGGAAGCGTTTAATGTCCCAAATGTGCACATGCATTTGAGGAAAAACATTCCAATGGGCGCTGGATTAGGAGGTGGTTCTGCGGATGCGGCATACGTTATTCGAGGAATCAATGAATTATTTAAACTAGACCTTGGAAATCCTAAAATGATCCAATTGGCTGCCCAGTTAGGAAGTGATTGTGCCTTTTTTATTGAAGATCAGCCGCAAATTGCCAATGGCAGAGGTGAAGTATTAAGTGCGATAGACCTAGATCTGACATTACATCATATTAAATTAGTCAATCCTGGAATCCATGTTGGGACAAAGGAAGCCTATGCAGGGGTTAAATTTTCAGGAGAATTGATTCCATTGCGTGGCTTGTTGCGACAACCGATTGAAATGTGGAAGCATACTTTGGAGAATGATTTTGAATCAAGTATAATTGAAACGCATCCGATTATTGGAGAGATCAAGGATCAATTATATTCAGAAGGAGCTATTTATGCTTCAATGACAGGCAGTGGATCTACCATTTTCGGGATCTATGCTGAGAAGCCCGAGAAATCCTTCAGTGAGTATCTTGAATGGATAAGTTAGGCCGCTAGTTCTTGACTATGCGCTTTGTCAACTGAGTGTCATTTTCCAGAACGACACGAATCAGGTATACACCTGCGGGAAGGTTGTTTAAATCGATTTGCTCTTTATTTTGATTTGGGATAATCGTCAAAAGTTCTTTTCCAGCTAAATTATATAGAACAATGTTTTTAGCCTGTCCTTTCTCAACAGACACAGTTATCATTCCGTTTGTTGGGTTTGGGTAGATGACCACATCTATTTCTGGAAGGAGTTCATTTAAAGCCGACGTACTACTGGAATCATGCTCGAACCGGAAGATTCCTCCTAGGTCCTGCCCTGCGTAGATTTCTAGTTTACCATCGTTATTAAGATCAGCAAGGCTAAATGCACTATAACCTTGCGTCGAAATTCCTTGATGATTGTCTGATTCAAGTACGAACGATGCGCCTGTCCCTAGGTTACCATCGATATCTGAAAAATAATGAGTTCTCCCATCTAAGTCGCCACAAAAAAGATGTGTTGCACTGCCAAGACGAATAAAAGAAGGAGTAGAATAACCATCCGGACTTCCATTTGCAGTATTGACATTTCCGAGGATAGGGTTTGTTAATTCAAAAGACGGCGTGAGCGATGTTCCTATGTTTTCGTAGTACATTAAGTCACCAGACTTCTTACCGATGATAAGATCCAGGAGACCATCATTGTTTAAATCGAAGAGCTGTGGAGAACAAAATCCTGATGAAGAAATAACCTGAGCTAAATTATCTTGATAATTAATACTACCTGTTGTAAATACAGATCCAGAACCAGTAGAGAAGTTTTCATAGAAGATTAATGTTCCGTCTTCTCGTCCAATGAACATGTCCTTGTCGCCATCTCCATCAACATCACCAAAGGTGGGGATAGAACGTAAACCATAATTTTGAAGTGTGAGATCTAAATAATTATCATCGATAAACGTAAACTCAGGAGCAGCTGCCGTACCCGTATTTTGATAATATGAAAAAACACTCTGCTTATCTACGGCTGCGTCATAGCGAAAGAAATTAGCCACAATCATATCATCTAAACCGTCTTCGTTGATATCCGTAATCACCGGAACGGATCCAGTTCCTGTTTCGATCATCTCACTTTGTAGGAAGTCATCTTGAATGAAAATGAAGTTGGGGAGAGCATTTGAGCCGATATTTTTATAGAATAGAACGCTATTGACATTCTGTGATACATTTTTTGCATTGGCTCCAACAAGCAAATCTTTCACACCATCAAAATCTACGTCAACAAAGAAGCTTGCCGGAAATAGGGTCATGTTCGCCGGTGTAGTATTCGACGGAAAGGCATTATCAACGCTAATCATGGGTGAATCTGTATTCGGTGCCGTACCTCCATTGATGAGTAAATGTAGATTTGGGTAGGAGACATCTCCTATTACTAAATCCATGACACCTGAATTATCTATATCAATTGCTAAAACAGTGGACCCAGAATGACCTCCAGATTTCTGAGGATCTGGTATACTTCCACCTTCGCAGGGAGCATCAGGGTCATTTAGCATGATGGCGCTTGTGCTAAAATCTTCTTTAAATTTCCCCCAGCATTGGTTCTTTAATTCAAATATAAGAGAGTCTGGGATTCCATATAAATCCATGGATTGGTTTTGATAGTATTCCATGTGCTGACCACCTATATGAAAGGTGAGGACATCGATGTCACCGTCACCATCTACATCAATAATTGCAGGAATGTCAGAGGAACTCACATAAAGATTCGTGTAGGTTCCAAGGTATTCTGTATACAAGAGGTCTGTAATTAACTCCCATTGAAGTCCAGTAGCTAAGCTCCCAACGTTACGGTATACCTTTAGCCCTCCAATGCCGTAAGTGAAAATGTCCTTTCGGCCGTCATTGTCGTAATCAACCATCGTGACGCGGTACCTTAGATCAGAGGGGAACGAAGCCTTAGCCCCATAAGCAAGTTCATAATGTGTACTTGGACCAGTTCCTTCTTGTGTGAACACGCGGATATTATCACTACTTCTATCGAAGACAAATAGGTCCATGTCTCCGTCAAAATCAAAATCAAAGTCGGAAAACTGCGCATTATTCAATCCTCCGCTCCACGGATTCTGGAGCGCTACTCCTCCTACTTTTACGGGTAGGGAAGCGTTGAAGTCGAATAAAAATTGAGCTTGTGCGGGAAGCACATAAAATAGTATCGAAATAGAAATAGTGAGGAAATTGCGCATAGTTGATCTCATATAGGTTAAACGATGATTTACTGTGAATAGTTGGTCGCCCGCTGAATAAAATTACACATTATCTGGGAATCCCTGCGGGTCTTCATGTCAGGATTACAATAATTAGGTACTTGAGGATTTGATTTCTCATCTAAAGTACTATGCGTAAGGGGTTGATTCGGAATCCTTTCTTCAAGTGAAGAATAAACTAGGAAAAAGATTTGAGAGGAAAGCCTGACCCATTCCGGAATCCATCAGGAGCAGGGATACGCCCAAAAGTTCTACGCCTAGCTTGATTGTAAATAAATTTGCTAAATGGGTTAAGAATGCAAGAATACTGCCGATTAAAAAACACGTCCAAAAGCAACTAAACGACAGGATAGGTTGTCTTCAAAGTAACTAAACTAGTTCAAATGATTCGATTAAATACACTGATAATTTCTCTGTTTTTCTCCATCACACTGACTGCGCAAGATAGCGTGTCTGTTCTATTTATTGGAA
This sequence comes from Flavobacteriaceae bacterium, assembly GCA_047624355.1. Classification (GTDB taxonomy): domain Bacteria; phylum Bacteroidota; class Bacteroidia; order Flavobacteriales_D; family Crocinitomicaceae; genus UBA4466. Next base: position 23,312 of record JBLHPQ010000007.1, read on the forward strand.
ACAGTTATACCTATGTGAACGCACTCCCAGATATTCTTGTAAATCTATCCACGTCATTAGGAGATGTTGTGAACCAAGATTCACACACCGGAGGTGGGGCAACACTGCAAGGTCATGCAGGAAATCCTGCAGCCTACGCGAAGATTAACGCTCAACCTTGGGATTATGTCGTACTTCAGGCTCAAAGTCAAGAGCCGTCGTTTTCGGATTCTCAAGTTGATGCAGAGACGCTCCCTTATGCGAAACAGCTAGCTGATAGTATTTATGCCAATCGCTTTTGCTCAGAGGCGCTATTTTTCATGACTTGGGGTAGAGAAAATGGTGATCCTCAATGGGCGCCAATAGCTACGTTCGACGGGATGAATGGAAGGCTTAGAAATGCTTATTTACGGATGTCAGACACAATTCAGGGATCAGTTTCCCCAGTTGGAGTTGCATGGAAAGAAGTGCGTGATAATTATCCTGCGATCAACTTATACTCTGGAGATGGATCACATCCAAGTTATGAAGGCTCGTATTTGGCGGCCTGTACATTTTACGCTTCCGTGTTTAGAAAATCACCCATTGGTGCTACATTTTATGGTGCGCTAGACCCAGTTACCGCTGGAATTCTGCAAGATGTTGCTTCCTATGTTGTCCTAGATAGTTTGTCGCAATGGAACCTTCGTGCGCTGTCAGAACATACGCAGGCCGATTATCTTTCGTCGGTCACTGGAACTACAGTCGCTTTGACAAATACGAGCACGAAAGCTCAGTCGTATGCTTGGGATTTTGGAGACGGTATGTCATCAACCGACGAACACCCGAGCAATACGTTTGCTGTCAATGGGACATACAGTGTAACACTCATTGCTGAAAGTCCGTGCGATTTGGATACAATAACTATGAATGTCAACATTGGTGTGACTGAAATTTCTGAACATTCAACTTACTTTCATCTTGCAACATTCGGCGATGGGCATTATCAAATCTCGACAGAGATGAAGGTTTTAAGTATGAAAATCCTTGATCCAATAGGAAGAGAAATACTTCGTGAAGCTAATTTATCTAAAGAGATAGTGATTGATCTTTCACAGAAACCATCTGGAATTTATAGTGTCATTTTAGAAACGTCTGAGACATCTAAATCGATTCGTCTGATCAAATAATTAACGATTTTATAGAATGAGACCGTGCCAAACAGGCGCGGTCTTTTTTTGTTTTCTAGATTAACATTCGTTTGGTTAATTGCTGTTAAAGTATCTGGGATGAAGATACTGTGCTACCATTGAGTTCGTTCTGGCTTAGAACCAATAACTCAATAAAAATGAAACAAGCATTCGAAAACATCTTCGTCAAGATGGGCGTCATCCTCCTGCTCATCATCATCTTACTTATACCAGCGATCATGGTCCAAAGCCTCATTGAAGAGAGGCAGAATAGGCACGAAGAGGCTGTTGATGAGGTGAGCGCCAAGCATGCGGAAGGACAAACGGTTATCGGGCCTGTTTTAACTATTCCCTACGCTATACCCCATAAACCTGATGAACCAGACCTCCCGATACGAATCGAACGTGGGGTTTTCCATATTCTACCAGAATCACTAAAGATTGATGGGGACATGTTACCTAAGAAAAGGAAACGCGGAATTTTTGAAGTAGCCGTATATGAATCTCAACTTCATTATGAAGGTGATTTTGCGAATATTGATCTCGTTAGCTCTGGCTTGAAGGAAGATTACTTAGAGCTCGAAAAAGCTTATATCACATTGGGTATTTCTGATTTAAAGGGTGTTCTAGAGCAAGTGAAAGTGGATTTTAACGGTAAAAACTACGTCTGTGAGCCAGGAGTGAAATCAAGTGACGTTATCAGTACTGGGCTGCATATCAATTGTCCAATTGACTCATTAAATGAATCATTGAAGTTCTCTTATGACCTCGATTTGAATGGGAGTCAATACCTGAATTTTGTACCCATCGGAAAAGAAACGGTAGTTGAACTTTCTTCTACCTGGAAAGATCCTAGCTTCGATGGGAACTTTATACCAGTAAATAGGACAGTTACTGATTCGGGGTTTGCCGCTGAATGGAAGATCCTAAATTTGAATCGCAATTACCCACAAAGTTGGAAAGGATCGAAGCATCACATTAGCCACTCACAATTTGGAGTTGACCTTGATTTGGGAGTCGATGTTTATCAGAAATCCATGCGCGTAGCCAAGTATGCAATGCTGTTCATTGTACTTACCTACCTGGTGTTTTTCTTTGTGGAAATCATCAACAAGATTCTCATTCATCCGATACAATATATTCTAGTTGGAATTGCGCTCGTTCTTTTTTACGTCCTCATGCTGGCGTTTAGCGAACAAATAGCATTCGATTATGCTTATTTACTTGCTGCTGGCATGACGATTGGCTTGATCTTTATCTATGCTAAATCAATTCTGAAAACATGGGGAATGGCACTCATGACATCTTCAATATTAACGATCTTATATGGGTTTATTTTCATAATCATTCAGCTGCAAGATCTTGCGTTACTCTTTGGAAGTCTAGGGGTGTTCTTGATTCTTGGTGTGACTATGTATTTCTCTCGAAAAATCAATTGGTTTGAAGTAGGCGACACTACTTCGAATACTGAAGGAGAAATCAACTAATTCAGAGGCGTCTGATGATTCCCTTCCGAGCGATTTGATACATTGAATTGATCGGAGGGGATAGTTTAAATCACGTCGAACATATCTTCAGCAGATCGCCGAACTTTCGTGCGATGTTGTGCTTCATCGTCTGCATGTCTATAACCTACCGCGCAGACAAGTGTGGCCTTCAGGTTTTGTTTTTTCAAACCAAGAATCTCATCGTAGGCCAATGGGTCAAACCCTTCCATAGGAGTTGCGTCAACGCGAAGTGATGCGCAGGTATGCATAACCTGACCAAGAGCAATATATGCCTGTCTGCTATTCCATGATGCTTTCTCTTCAGTTGAAAGTGGGGCAATGACTTGTTTGACATAATCTCCGAATCCTGAGGTTTCTTCAAGTGGAAGAGATTGAGCCGCTGCAACATCCTTCATGTAGGCATCGACATGCGCATCTTCTAAATCCGTAAAAGAACAAATGACGATGATATGAGCGGCATCGGTAATTTGTGATTGACCATAAGAAGCTGTTTTTAGCCGCTCCCTCAATTCAGGTGATTCGACGATAATAAACTTGAGTGGCTGCAATCCATAGGATGTAGCGGCAAGCCGAAGTGATTCTTTAATAATGTGCAGATTCTCTTCTGAAACGGGCTTGTCTGGATCGAATCTCTTGGTGGCGTACCTCCAATTTAAATCTTTTAATATCGTATGCATAATTCTAATTAATAATGTTCTACCAGCTTGAGCCACCTCCGCCACCTCCGGACGACCCGCCTCCCCAAGAACCTCCGCCAGACGATCCGCTAGAATAACCGCCGCCGCTGCTTGAGCTCGACCAGCCAGAACTGCTAGAAGTTGTTGATGCTTTGACCAATTTTGCAATGCTGTATCGTTTCTTCACTGAATGGCCGCAGTTTTTACAAGCGTGTTTTCGCTCTCCCATTCCTCTGGAGGAATAGGTTGGAGAACTGATTGTTCTGTCGTATTCTTTATGGTAAGTCTTAAATTTGCATTTCGGACAGCTAGAATAGCCAGAAAACAAGCGTTTATAGGGAAGGATGAGTAGGTCTGTTGAACTGTCCGTCACCCATACATCATAATCGATACTTCGTATCAATTCTTCGGTAATTTGTCCTCTCGATAGGCATTCATCTTCATCGGCTTCCGTCATCTTACGCATGATATCCCCAGTCTTTCCTGAGAAACGGATCATGTCGCGGTAGCGTTGTTTTAATTTCTTTGCGAGGAGTACAACGAATATATGTGTGATTGGAAATATAAAAGCCCAAATCCATAAATGGAACCATCGGACCGTGTTGTATTTGCTATAAGGATCATGTCGGAATTGGGCGATTACCAGCGCGATAAGAAATAGAATCAACCCAATCGCATGCCAGACGCTTAAGCCGATAACCCATTCTTGAATGGTCTCATCTCGACGGATTTCTGCCTTGAGTGCTAATTCCTCGGTAGTCATGCCAGAAACCTCATAGGTGTCTACTATCGTTTGACCTTCCAAGGCGCTCACAATGGCCTCAACTCCTCGTTTAATCCCAGTTGAATATTCAACATTCTTAAAATGAGGAAGCATGTATTCCTGTTGGATTGCAACGCATCGTGTATCAGGCAGAATCGTAGATGTTCCATAACCTGTTTCGAATTCAATTCTCCTTTGGTCCAAGACAAATAGCACTAGGAGTCCATCGTTTTTATCTGCATTTCCAACCCCCCAATGTTCAAATAGATCGACGGCAAAATCTTTAGGTACGTCATCTCCAATTGAATTTACGGCAACAACAGCTACTTGGAAGGAATGATTTGCCTCAAGATCTGCAAGCATCAAATTAATCAGATACTCATCAGCGACACCAATGATATTGTCAGGGTTTGAAATATAACCATCGATAAATTCACTTGGATCTTTCGAGTCCTCGTTGATAACTGGATTTTCTTTTGGATCGGGAACCTGATGAATGGTATATTGACACCAAGCCGCAGTGCAAAGAACAACAAAAAAGAGCGAGATAAATACTTTCATAGTTAGCGCATTTTCATCGGTTTGAAGGATCCTTCCGGGCTTGATTCGTCGAGTGTTGAGTTATATACAGTAACTGCCACAACATACCGTTTCTTTGCAACGTTGATGCGATTATCGGAGCCTTCCAATATGATTCGGCTATTCTCATCGATTCGGACGGATGATTTAACTTCAGAGAGTAATAGTCGATAGGTTTGTTCTGAATGCTTTATACGCTCAAAATTAAATGAGGTAACGGCTTCTGTAAATTTCTTTTTTAGCTGAGAGTCCTTGATTTGCCCCACAATCTCTAGGGCACTTTCATTTCTTGTCTCAATGGCTTGAATGTATGATGCCTCAAGTTTTTTTGCTTCTCTCCGTTGGGAGGTGAGAACGTTGTCTGATGAATTTTGTTCCGCGTAGATTTCTTTTACTGTATCCTCATTTAAGTTGCCAGTGCAGGTATACATCAAGAAGAAGATCAGCAAGATTCCGCCAATGGCAATTCCGACCGTTTTGATAAGCTTATTAGAATATTTTCCCTCCTTACGGATTTGTTCGATGGCTGAAAGAACATTTAATGCAGTCGAATCAAGCGGATCGTTTTTAAGTTCCATTCGAGCATAGGCCTCTGATTTTATAAAAAGCTGATCGTCCTTATCGACGATTCCCAATTTATAATAGGATTGCGCTAGAATTGCATTGCCGTCTTTAATATATGGATTTAAAGCAGTTGCTTCTTCAGCGCTCGCAATTGCATCGGTATAATTTTCAACGTTGAGATGCTTCAAGGCTGTTGCCATTGAGACTTCAGCTTTAGTCATTAAAGTTTCCCATTCGGAATCAGAAACGCCCATTCCTTCAGCCAATTCCTTTAGCTCGGATAACGTTAGCGGCCGATCGCTGTCTTTACTTTGACTGGCGACGACTTGTTTTAGGTGTTCTCTAAACCGATCTTCGGAAAATGACATTGAACTACTTTTTTGCAGCTAATATAATCAAGTTTTTCTCGGCAATTGGAGATTTTTCGGAGAAATGAATCTCCGCAATTCCCACGCTGAAAAGGGGAGGAGTGATGTTGAATTTATTTTTCAACGAACTCGACAATTTTTCGTGAATAACTTCTAAAAACACACGTAGAATGATGCCGAGCCTTTAGTAATTTTACTGTAACCAAAAGACAAAACTATGGAAACTATCACATCTACAAACACTGAATTGACAAAGGAAATTGAAAACTTAAGAGGCCAACTTACTGGTGACATGTTCCAAGACATGGATCTTAAGGATAAGATTCACAATTTAGAGATGCAATTAAAAGGTGTAAAGCCAACAGATAGTCACTTTGACTGTGTCGGTTGTGGAGCTTAATTACTTCACGGGTAGAACACCAAGACTATCCAACTCCGCCTGATTCACAGCAGGTGGAAAAATATCATTTTGCAATTTATCTAAAATGAATGAAGCCGTAATTTCGGCTTTTTCTTTTGTGTCAAAACCATAGTTTCCTTGAATTGCAGGAATATGCATCTGCTTGATCATCATTTGGGATCCATCAAAGATTTGATAACCCCATTCGTTACCAGTTTCGTTTAGCAAGACTTTGAAGCTATAATTCTTCTTAACAGGTTCCGGAACGATCACTGCGCTGGTATCAGTATCAGTGTCAACATCAGAGAGAGTGTCAATCTCTGGTGAGTAATCAGCATTTGACTTTTCTGAATTCTCTGTACAAGAAGAAAGTACTGCTAGGGCTAGGGATAAAATGAGTAATTGTTTCATTTAAGAAAAGATAATTTTTCCAGAATATACTGTTCCAAAATGCGGATCGACGAGACGAACAAGATAGTTTCCTGCAGATGCGCCATTTCGTTTGATTGTAAATCCTGTTCCAGTTTCAATGATCTCTAGTCGATCGTTCATACGTTTTCCAGAGAGTGAATAGATGTTACATTCTAAGCCTTTCAATGATGTCGAAACATGGCAGTAATCTACCGCTGGATTAGGATAGAGACTAACATTTGCAGCTTCTATTAATTCATCGAGACCAACAATTGGAGTGTAGGTGTACATATCATCTAAGAATGTACCATCATAACCAGTTGCTACGAACCCTTGAGTTAGCAAAGGAAAAGCGATTGCTCCTGTTCTTCCCGGCCCAGGCATATCTGTTCTCTGAACCCAGCTATCAAGATAATAATTGTATTCGTACAAATCATTCGTATACGTAAATGTAATGTCTTCACCAGTGCAGACGTATGCATTTGGGAAGTTACCCCATCCAACTGCGCCTTTTCTAGCATTCCCTGGTAAATCTGGTTTCTGATCCCATGAATCGGTTGCCGGCTCATACTGCCAAAAATCATTTCTCATAACGCCATCATCGCCAGTACCTACATATGCTTGACCGCCCATAGTGAATCCAACTGCTTCTTTTCTTGCAGTTCCGCCAAAATCGTTTACCTGTGTCCAGCTATTAGCCGTTGGGTCATAGCTATACATGTCTTTCTTGAATCCAGTAGGTGAGTTTCCTGTTCCAACGTAACCAATGCCATTGATAGAAAATCCGACAGCCTGCCGACGTGCTCCACCACCAAAATCGGCAGCTTGAGACCATGTATTGGTTACTAAATCGAATTCCCATGTATCTGATAAAAAACCTGCTGTTTCTCCTTGACCTCCAACTACGAAGGCACTAAAGCCAATACTAAAAGCTGCTGCAGATCCTCGGTTCAATCCCGATTCATTAATTCCGCCGAGTGACTCTTCTTGATCCCAATCATCCTGTGCGAAAAAGTAGGAGTACATCTTTCTACGAAAACCATTTTCGTCTAGACCAGCGACAATGTAAGCTTCGCCATTCAACATAAAGCTTGAACTAACAGATCGACCGGCTCCATTGACAGAATCTTTCTGACTCCATGTGTTTTGTCCGTAACTTAAACCCGCACTGCATGTGATAAATAGTAGAATAATTCCTTTCATATTATTGAATGATAATCGTTTGTTGAGCGATGATAGTCCCGTTAGTTTGTTTTGCGATAAGGATATAAGAACCTGCTACATAATTTCGAATGTCAATTTGCTTCACATGATCCTCCGCAAATACTTTACGTCCAACCATAGAATAAAGTTCGAAAGATTGAACATCAGAACTCTCATAAGATAGGTTTAAATAATCACTTGACGGGTTTGGATAAACGGAAATGGCTAATTCCATATCGTTGATGCCAAGAGACGTGTTCGGCGTGTATTCGTGCATACTCGCTTTTTTTCCAGAGAATCCTTTCCCTGTTCCTACATATGCTTTTCCATTGACAACAAAACCAACTCCATTTTTACGTGAGCTTCCGCCATAAGATGATTTCGGTGACCAACCATCACTGAATGGATTGTACTGCCAGAGATCACCAAGTAGTCCACCATTTCCACCCATGCAAACGTAGCCTCTTTGACCAAGTGTAAATGTCATTGCTGCAGAGCGTTCACTTGAAGGGAACTCATTTTTAGCTGACCATGAGTTCGTTACAGCGTCAAATTCCCAGATGTCTTTTCTGTAAATATCTTGATCTGTTCCTAGACCCACATATGCTTTAGAATCAATCACGAAACTCGACAATTGATAGCGAACACCACCAGGGAAATCACTTAATTGTAGCCACTGATCCAATGATTGCTCGTACTCCCAGAGTTCAGATGTGTAATTATTTGGGCCCATTTTCCCACAACAGATATATCCTTTAGCAGAAATTGCAAAACCTGTAGCGAAATAGAGTCCCGAGATTCCTCCTCCAGGGAAGGTTGCTTTAGCCGTCCATGTGTTACCCGTTGGTTCATACTCCCAAAAATCATTCAATGGTGAAGCTCCAGGGTCAGTTGCAACTGATTCGTTCATTCCAGTTCCTACATAGCCAAAATCACCAATAGTGAAGGCAACAGCATTTCTCCGTTTAGAACCCGGTAAAGTCGCTACTTGTGTCCATGTATCAAGTGTGGCATCGTATTTCCAGAAATCTTTAAGAACAACCTCTGCCGTGTCAACACCTGTACCAACGTATGCGAAACTCCCAATTGTAAATGAGACTGCTCGTTCACGTTTTAATCCACCAAAGTCGGCTTTCTTCGTCCAGAAGTTTTCGGTTTGGGCAAAGGAACCATTCGAAATGAATAGTACGATGAGTAATTGTATAGCTATTTTCATAATTAGTTAAAAATGATTCGTTCTTGATGTATTATTGCGTGGTCGTGAACCACCTGATATAGGTAGGCCCCATTTGAAAGGTTGTCTCTACTTAACAGTGCCGATCCGTTCTTCGTGGAAGTCGTTGCTACTAATCTACCTGTGAGATTATAAATATTGATGTCAAATTGTTTCAACGCTTCAGAATCTATTCGAATCTGGTCTGCCGCTGGATTCGGATAAGCCAAGAAATGGAAATCATTGACGTTTTCTGAAAGCGATGCGAATGCTTCATCGGCATTGAATTCCCAGAAGTCGTTGAAGTTCGTTCCATTGGTTCCGATCCCTAAATAGGCTCTATTACCAATGTTAAATCCAGAGCAGAATCTGCGTTTTGTACCGGGGAAATCTAATAAATACGTCCATTGATTCAACGCTGGATCGAATTCCCAAGTTTCACTTTGAACATCTGACAAGCCAATACCATAGCCACAGACGATGTATCCTTTATTGTTTTGCGCAAAACCTACAGATCCTCTTGATGCCAAGCCTGGGTAGGACGCTCTTGATGCCCACTGGTCTGTAGTTGCTTTGTATTCCCATAAACTGGCGCCTGTTTTTATATATCCTTTACCATCAATTACGAAAGTAGAATTCCAGATTCCTCCACTAAATGGCGCATTGTTCTTTGTTGTCCATGTATCAGTGTCCGCGTTGTATTCGAATACCTGAGAACCATCAAGGTAATAGCCTTTATTGCCAATTGCGAACGCTTTAAAGTTCTCTGAGAATGTTGGGCTATCAGCGACTTGGGTCCATGCATTTGTCGCTGGATCGTATTTGAAGAAGTCATTGGATGTAGCAACTTGTCCGCCACCTATAAAACCGAGATTATCCATCCCGAACGTCAGAGGAGCATACGTCCCATTGCCTCCATTTCCAATATAATCCGTTTTCTGAGTCCAAGTACCATTCGCAGGATCGTATTCCCACCAATCTTTCAGTACAATATTTGGTCCGGCACCATTGTAGTGGCCCATTCCCATGTAGCCTTTATTCCCAATGGCTATGCCAACACCTCGGTGTCGACCATGAGATCCAAAGTCAGCTTTTTGCGTCCAGCCCGATATAGCAGCGCTCACATCATTAACACTCAATAGCGCTAAAGCAAAAGTCGATATGGAAAGAATCTTCATCATTAGCGAACAATTAGTTGGCCGCTTTTCACAACCTGATTATCGTAAACTAACGAATAGATATAGCTTCCACTGATCCATTCATTTGTTTCAATTGCTTCTAACTCATCCAGTAGAGTTGTATACACGATTTGTCCGGTCATCGATGTGATGTTCAAACTCATTTCTGTCGTAGGTACGTTCTTATTCCAATCTACTACAAATTGAACGGATTCAACTGTCGGATTTGGGTAGGCGATTATTTCAAGATCGTTTAAGTTTTGTTCTATCAATGAAACAGTTTGGTCAAATTTCCAGAAGTCTTTAAAGTTCGTTCCGTTCGTCCCAAGGCCTACATAAGCAAAACCCCCAAGTGTTGTTCCCGACAAATATCTTCTTGCAGTTCCCGCAAAATCTCCGAGCTGCACCCATGTACCAAGGGCTGGGTCAAACTCATACATGTCTTTGAAGTTATTACCACTTGAAAAATCGTCGCCTGTTCCGAGATATCCTTTTCCGCCTAAAGCAAAACCGCATGCTTCTTGTCTCGATATTGCACCAACACTGGCCATCATTTCCCAGCTGTCAGTAGTTGGATTGTAACGTTGGAAATCATTTGTCGACCCGAAGGAAGTGTTGCCAGTTCCAACATATCCATATGAATCAATAGCAAATGCTACAGAGGAAGTTCGAGCGTCTGTCATAGAAGATATAGGCGACCAAGATCCGCTAGCAGGTGAGAAGCGATAGAAATCTGCAGATCGACCTGAGTTTGTTTCTCCTGTTCCTACATAGGCATAATCACCAACTACAAATGAAACGGCACCTCTTCTTCCTACTCCAGGGAAATCTGCAATTTGTGTCCACATATTTGTCACAGGATCGTATGTGTAAAAATCTTGTACAAGTGTACTTCCAGAAGGTGATGTTCTGCCGGTTCCTACATAGGCAATATTGTTCATTGTAAATCCAGTGGCGTGATAGCAGATACCACCTGCGTAATCAGCTTTCTGAGTCCATGATCCAGTTGCAGGGTCATACGCCCACCAATCGTCAAAGAGGATATTTGTTCCACCTCCATTGTAGTGACCAAGTCCAGTATAGACGCGATTGCTAACACCTAGCATAACCGTTCGGTGACGCGCAGTTCCACCAAAATCAGTTTTTTGCGACCAAGCTCCAAACGCTGAAGCTTCAGTACCCACTAAACAAAGAGCGAAGAGAAGAATTATTTTCATTACTTGAGAATTAGTTTTTGAATGAAGCGTTGTTGTCCTTCTGAAATTAAGTGAACCATATAGAAGCCTCGAGGAAGATTTCCGGTTTCAATAACCTCATTCGGTTGTATCGTTTTGGTCAGGAATTGTCGACCATTGCCATCAATAAGTTTGATCGTTCCTCGGAAATCATTCCCAACTTGAAAAGTGTTTTCGCTTGGGTTCGGGTAGACAGAAAGGTTATTTTTCCCAAGACGATTTAATCCAAGTATACCTTCATTTATCGTAATCTCATAAGGGCCCATGGCAAACCCCCAGCCTTCTACGATAATGTAGATAGAATCCAATCCGTTCACGTCAACGGATAATTGTGATTGAGTGCCACATGTAGGGTGATCATCGTTTATTGCAAGTGGATTTCCACTCACATCTGTGGCTGTTAAAAATGTATCGAATGAAGAACCACAAAGCGAAACTTCAAGAATATTAATTCCTGTAAGCGGAGTAACTAAATAATATACGTCAGGTGAATTATACACAGTGTTTTGGTTACTATAGCAAATGGTATTGTCATGACTCTCAGTGAAAGGAACCGTACTTACCATTCTTGGGTCTGAGAAATCGTCTCCTATGTACGCTGAACAATCAATTCCATTTTGGATGAAAACACTAAAATCAGTTGCGGAACCCCATGTAAATATAGCACACGGATCAATTGGGATAGTACCAGACTCTTGCTGAATGACGCGCATTCTTGTCTGACCACCTACTGCACCAGCAGGCACGATGAAATTGAATGAACTCATTGATACAGGTGGATTCCCCGACCAAGTACCAATCGATTCAGAAGCTTCGAAAATAAAATTTTGATTATAGTCAATCCATGCTTCACCAACACCTGTAAAGTTTCCTCCACACGTCCCAAACTGAATGTTCGTTGTGTAATTTAAACCAGCGTCAAGAAAAGCAGTTTGTGCAAGGTATTCTTCTACCCCGATTACGCCCGGGCAACCTGTATATGATATACTCCCGGATGCTCCAACTAGGGATAGCGATTCGATGTTAGAATCAGCTGTGCTAGATGGCCCGCCTGTGTTACAGTATTGGCTAATTCCAATCCCTGGAATGGCAAATACCGCGATAAACAGTAAAGTTTTATGCATAGGTAGCGTAACTTAAAATATCAATGATTAGCTGATGAGCCGTTAAGGTATGAATTTATCTTCACACTAGTTCTTCATAAGCTGTTTAGAGCGAAAAGGTTGGCCAGATTATTAGAATCCTAAAAGGGGCTAATCCGATTTCGCCCAGTTTTTGTAAATTTTCTTAATGCTTTTCTTCTGTACATAGTCAACTGCACTTTTACCACGTGAATCGAGGTAATCGAAATCTGCCCCCCTGGCAAGGAGGTCCTTGACAAGAATATCTTGGTCGTACATTGTGGCGATGAACAACATGGTCTGACCAATCTCATTTACATGATCTTCTAGGTTGAAAGCAACATCTTCTGAAAGAAGTTTGTTTACTAGTTGAGTGTTGCCTTGTTTTGCTGAGACAAATGCCAGGTTTTCAACTAAGCGACGCTGCAATATAATGATATCGTTCTGGGATAATATTCGATTGACCGTGGTAAGGTCTTCTGCAATAAGTGCCGACTTTATTTTGGCTTCTAGTTCCATTGCGATTCGGTACTGTTCGTTCTTCTCAGATTTGGTCATAGCGCCTTTCGACTTAAGATAGGAAATGATCTCAGTTACTTTTTGATCAACGGCGTACTCCATTACGTTTTTATTGAAGTAACCTACAGCGTTTACATCGGCTCCATTCTCTACAAGAAACTTTACGAGAGTAAGATTGTTCTCCTCTACCGCCTTAATTATTGGTTGCTCTTTAAAGTAACATTTGATGTTTGGATCGGCACCATGATTGATTACAAAGTGAGCTAATTCTAGATCATCGTCATCATCGTCATCAACGGCATCGCATAAATAAGTGTTGTTATGAGCGTCTACTGCATTAATGTCAGCTCCCTTTTTTATAAGGAACATAACAATGGCTTTTTCATGGCATTCTGGCCGCTGATCTTTGTAGTTTTTAACGTCCACATTCGCTCCTTTTTCAATGAGAGCAAGAATTCGTTCCATATTTTCTCGCTCAACAGCAACAAATAGTGCCGTCTTCCCAGAGATTCCTTGTGTATTAATTTCTGCTCCTTCACGAATAAAGAAATCCTGCATGAGGGCATTGTCATCCCCATTTGAGCTTGCCGGTATAGTATAATAATAGGCCGTGTGCCCCTCCTTATTTTTATGATTAAGGTCCATGCCTCCTGAAAAAAGCATCTTTACGGTGAGAAGTTTCCTTTTCTTAGTGGCCGCGATAAGTAAGTTGTCGCCGTCTAAATCAACGTGCTTGATATTCGCGCCGCTTTGTACGAGAAAATCGAACGTCGAGCGATCTTGCATTTCAAGGGCATAGAACAGTGCTGTCCTGCCGAGAATACTTTGCGCGTCCACCTTTATTCCGCTTTTAATAAGGTATTCGCAAATCGGTGTATTGCCAATCTTAGCAGCAAGCATCAATGCTGTTTCTCCATTGTTATTCTTCTTATGTATGTAAAGTTTATATTTTTCTAAGCAGTCTACCACCTGCGCTAAGTCTCCATTTTTGGCGCCTATTAAAAGCATGGTATTTCCATCCTGATTTTCACTATTGACATTTGCCCCTTCTTTGATGAGGAATGCAACCAGATCGTTGCTTCCAATATTGAATGCTCTTAGCAATAATGGCCCCTTGTCTGCGACATCCTTACTAAATTTTTTCACGAGTGAAGTATTGCCATGGCTAAAGCATTCATCTATCACTTTGTTTACAGATATGCCGTGCTCAATGAAGTACAAAATCATTGCTTCATTCTTATGTTCAACAGCAAAACCGACAGGGGTCACGTAGTATTTTTGAAAAAGTCGCCGCCTTCTTTTTTCTGAATAATCGACCGGTGCGCCAGCTTCCACGAGTGCCTTTAGCATTTCGAAGTTATTGTTTTCGGCAGCATCAACGGTTGTCTTTCCAGGCGTGTATCCATGCGATAGTAGATACTTAACCATTTCTATGTTGTTCTTGGCAACTGGCCGATGGATGCCTCCTTGCTTGTTTGCACCATGCTCAATAAGGTACTTAACGATGTCCAAATTGTTCTGTTGAATGGCTTCTTCAATCGGGTAAGAGTGATCGTGAAGATCGCGCTCATTTATCTCTGAACCATCTGTAATCAGTTGTTTAACCAATTTTAGATTGTTCGATTTAACGGCGGCGAAAAGATCAGTATGCGGCTCTGGTGGCTGAGAATATCCAATAGTCGCAATTAGGACTGTGAATAGAAGTACCGTTGATTTTAGCATTAAGTTGAGTTTATGGGGTTCCTGCTGACAAGCAAAAATCATACGGTTGGAGGGGAATTAATGGATTTGTAAGGGCTCAGTAAAGACTATTTCATTCAGTTCGAAATGCAGAAAGTAGGTTCCACATTCTAGCTTGGTAATATCAGTGGTAGCTGTTGTAATGTTCTGAATTAATTGTCCTTGTGAATTAATCAGCGATATACTTTTATACGCTGCAAAATTCTCAATTGTGAAAATAGTTTTAGCAGGGTTGGGGTAGATCTTCATTGGGCTGGATGCATTATAAACTTCCGAAATTGTGGTAGCTCCACTAACAACGTCCATTTTATTGAGATAAATACTTACGGCTCCTGATCGCGTGTCTCCCCATATCGCATAAAGTGTGTCCCCAACAAAGTTGACGTTCATGAAGTCATTTCCAGCTCCTTCTAATACAATATCATGCCCTGCTTGTTGGCTCGAAAGATTGAAGTTTGACCCGAATGTGGCGCCACTCATTCTAACAGTTCCGTAGATTTCTGTTTCGGTTTGATAGCCATTAGCGCTAGCATTCCTTCTGTCTCGCCAGCAGATCGCTAAATCGCCACTTTCATTAAATGAAGCCCAGACTAAATCTTGGAGCTTACCGTTTCCCGAAGGGTCATCATTTACACGAATTGGCGTTGACCAACTTATTGCGTCAAAAGTTTCCATGAAGTAGATGTCACCATCGCCACTTTCCTGTCCAATTAGGAACATCGCCAAGTGTTTAGGAGTTGATGGATCACTGATCAATAGAGAGGCTTTTTTAGCAAAGGGATCGGCTGATCCTTGAATAAGAACGGTGTAGGCATTTGAATGATCCAAGTTGATGCCTAGTGAGTTTGATTCTGCTAAATAGAAATGTACAAACGGACTTTGGGATGTTTCGTAACTTGGATAAGCCGCATAGAATGTTCCGTTTGCATCTACAGTAGGGGAGGGCATTGGTTGAGTAATTGCGCCTACTAAATAGTCAGTAGTATCTAGCGTTCGTGGTGATGAAAAGCTTAAACCATTATCGGAACTTACAGCCATGTACGGATTATAGGGCGGTGTTATTAACGTTGGTTGATCAGCGTTCATTGAGGTGATGTAAATAGCCCCGTTGTTCAATCCTCCTGAGTTGTCAATGGCCATCCAGGGTCTGTCTAAGCAAATTTTCCCTGGGCAATCAGTAATAGATAAAGCTTCAATTGGGCTATCCCAACTTATCGCTCCGTTACTGGATTTACGAACATAGATGACTCCTTGCGTGAAATTAGTGGTTTCATAGTCAATATAACACAGGAAGACATCTCCAGAGCTGTTGTACTTCAAAGAAACGTCGGCTGATCCAGTGTTTCCCAATTCATGTGGGATATCGATAGGTGTAGACCATGTTAATCCGCCGTTGTCTGAATAACTCGTTTTAATGATTAATGCTTCAAATAGCTTGAAACCCATCCATGCTGCAACTAAATGTTGATCGTTCGTTGGATCAATCGCCATGTAAGGTTCTCCTTCGAATACCGTGTCGATTGAGACGTTTATGTTCTGACTAATTCCATTTAATGAGGTCGTGCAAATGAGCACGATGAGTAGAAGTAGTTCTTTCATGATGGTAGTTTTCGTTAAAGATACCACAATTGAAGAAAATAAAGAAGGGGCGAAAGAAGAGGCATGCCCTAGCAAAAAAAAATAGGCGAGACGTACGAGTATCGTTTAAGCTTTACGCTGACTACTGTAAAAAGGCATACATGAGAATGTTAGCTCCCATTTGAAGTGCTTGAGTTCTTTTTTCTGCTGCGTCATTGTGCACTTCATTGTCTTCCCAGCCATCACTGAGGTCGGTTTCAAATGTATAAAGACAAACGATTCTGCCATTAACGATAATACCAAAAGCTTGAGGTCTTTTTCCGTCATGCTCATGGATTTTTGGCAATCCATTAAAATCGTATTTCTGATGAAAAACTGCATGGTCGAAAGGTAACTCGACTAAGTCGTTGTTTGGAAAAACCTTCTTCAACTCTACTCGAATAAATTGATCCATTCCGTAGTTGTCATCGATGTGTAAAAAACCTCCTCCAGTCAGATAAGTTCTCAGATTTTCTGCCTCTTGTGACGAGAACACTACATTTCCGTGTCCAGTCATGTGCACATAAGGATATAGGAATAGGTCAGGACTTCCGACCTCTACATACGGCGTTTCTTTTGAAATTGCCGTCTTCAAATTAGTATTACAAAAATCGATGAGGTTTGGTAAGGCTGTTGGATTGGCATAATAATCTCCGCCACCCCCATACTTGAGCACTCCCAACTGGAAACTGCCTTGAGTAAAACTAAGTCCAGCGATTAGAAGGAAGAAAGAAAAAACAATTAATTTCATAGTCTATCAAGTATTATACGGGCATTCGTGCACGCATAAAGTGCTGCCGTCTCTGTACGTAAACGGTTTTTCCCTAAAGTAATTGTTTTATATCCATTTTCCAACGCGAGATTGACTTCTTCTAATGTAAAGTCACCTTCAGGTCCTATCAATATCGGACAGTTCAAAGCTTGGAAGGATTCCTCTATAGTCGATTTTTCTCCCTCATAGCAATGAGCAATCAAACCATTCGGATGTTTACGAATGAACTCAGGGATTGACGTTAGCTCGTTGATCTTTGGTAGGAATTTTCGCTGTGATTGTTTCATTGCCGAAATTGCCTTTTTCTCCAAGCGTTCCGGTTTTAACTTTATCCGCTCCGAATTTGCACCAGTAATAAATGAAATTTCGGTTACACCAATCTCGGTAGCCTTTTCGATAAACCATTCAATCCGCTCCATCTGTTTCGTTGGGCCCAGGGCAATATGAATTTCTTCTGTGGGTCGCTCCTGTTGTTCTGAATGCTTGATTTCTAATTTGCAACGCTTTGGATGTGCTTCAGAAATTCTCGCTTCAAAATATCCACCAGAACCATTTACGAGAGCCAATACACCTCCTTCAGACATGCGCAATACACGAACAACGTGTTTGGATTCCATTTCTGAAAGCTCATGGATAGAAGCTCCAATTGCTAGGGATGAATCGTAGAATAACCGCATCAGTGCATGATTCGATAAATTAGCTCTTTCATCAATTGACCTGGTGTAAACGAAGCGTTGTTGACTCCCTTGGATTTTAAATCATATTCATGAAGAACGGCTATGATCGCGGCGATCTTTTTAGGATTGTAAATCTTGGTAGAGTTCAATAATTCTCCGGCTACGAAAGGATGAACTTTTATTGCTCCAGCAATGGCGTCTCGAGATTTGTTTTCTAGGAAATGAATCTTCATCAATCTTGAAAAGTGATTGAACAAATTGGAAATGACCATGATAATTGATCCAGCCTTCGGGTTGTGATCAAAATAATCAACAATCTGATTTGCCTTCGGAACATTTCTGCTGCCAATGGCGTTGATCAGTTCAAAAACGTTGTAATCTTTTGAAATCCCAATATTCTCCTCAATATGAATTTCATTGATCGTTGTGCCTGATTCTATAAGAATATCTAGCTTATTAACCTCGTTCACAACTTTACTCAAGTCATTCCCCAGAAATTCAGCGAGTAGCATTGTTGCTTTTGGCGTAATTCCATACCCCTTCGATTTAACGTACGCCGAAATCCAATCTGGTAATCGGTATTCTTTAATCTTTTCAGATTTGAAGACGACACCATTTTTTGCTGCTGCCTTAATTGATTTCTTTCGACTATCGTATTTCTTGTATTTATAGCCTAGTACAAAAATAGTTTGATCTGAGGGAGCCTCGAAGTAGGGAGTGAGATCCTCAATTTGTCTAAAATCTTGTGCTTCTTTCAATACGACTAAACGGCGCTGGGCCATCATTGGATACCCTTTAGCTTCTGAGATTATACTCAATGCGTCCGAGTCTTTGCCGTATAATATCGTTTGGTTGAAATCACGCTCGTGATCTTCCAGTGCATGTTTTACTAGCGCATCGATGATCAAATCAATAAAAAGGGGTTCTTCACCATGAAGAAAATAGATCTTCTGGAAAACGCCATGCTCAATATCTGATATGATCTTTTTATGCGGCATCTATGAGTGCTTAGACCAAAATTGGGAAAGTTCAACTAAGGTCTTCACCGCTTTTTCCATGTCTTGGATACTTACGTATTCATGACGAGAGTGAATGGCCATTTCTCCGGTAAATATATTTGGACACGGCAATCCCATAAAGGATAAACGTGAACCATCTGTTCCTCCACGAATAATTGTTGGTTTTGCATCGATGCCTGCTTTTTCCATTGCGTTAATAGCATATTCGGCAACAAAAGGAACTGTTTTCAAGACCTCTTTCATGTTTCGATATTGCTCTTGAACTTCAAAAGTATAAGTAACACCTGGATACTTGTCAACCACAGAATTCACAATCCCTTCGAGACGTGTTTCATATTCAGCGAGCTTCGCTGTTTCATGATCTCGAATAATAAAGCCAATCGTTGATTCTTCTAATCCTCCTTGAAATGTCATTGGATGCACAAAGCCTTCTCTATGTTCTGTCGTTTCTGGCGACCAGCTGTCATTTGGTAGTTGCTCAACAATTTCGGCGGCAACTTTTAGGCTGTTAACCATCTTTCCTTTTGCGTAACCCGGATGTGCGCTGATTCCATTAATGGTGATTTTCACTCCATCTGCAGAGAAGCTTTCATCTTCCAAGGAGCCAAGAGTCCCACCATCAAGTGTGTAGCCAAAATCAGCGGCTAAACGTTTCATGTCAATGTGATCTACCCCTCGACCAATTTCTTCGTCAGGTGTGAAAAGTATTTTTATTGTTGGATGCGGAATGTCAGGATTATTAATGATGTGATGAGCGAAATCCATTATAATCGCAATTCCTGCCTTATCATCAGCGCCAAGAAGTGTATGACCACTTGCCGTAATTAAATCGTCACCAATCTTTTCTTTCAAGTAAGGATGTTGTTCTACAGTTATGATTTGACTCGTATCATCCGGAAGTGTAATTGGTGCTCCAGTATATTTTCGATGAACAATTGGTTTTACATTGGTTCCACTACAATCCGGAGCTGTGTCCATATGCGAACAAAAACAAATAGTTGGCAATGAATTATTTGCTGTATTGTTCTGGATCGTGGCGTAAACATACCCCCATTCATCCATTTCCGCATCAGCTACACCTAGTTCTTTAAGCTCGAGAACAAGTTCTCGACCAAGATTCTTTTGAATTTCAGAGGATGGAAAGGTGGATGATTTTGGATCGGCTGAGGTGTCAATTTTTGCGTACTTGACAAAGCGATTCTCGACCGTGGATGTGTAATTATTCATTCGAATTATTTTTGAATTCAAATGTAATCATTTCGGCACAAAAAAAGGGAAGCTAAATCAGCTTCCCTTTTGATCAATTTAAATAATTGACTAGAATATATCTGCTGCTGAAAAGTGAAATTCACCTTCGATTGCTGCGTTCTCATCTGAATCAGATCCGTGAACCGCATTTTTTGCTTTCGACTCAGCATATGATTTACGGATAGTTCCATCCTCAGCGTCGGCTGGATCAGTTGCTCCGATTAAGGCTCTAAAGTCAGCCACTGCATTGTCTTTTTCTAAGATTGCCGCAACGATTGGGCCAGAAGTCATGTATTCTACCAGTTCTCCATAAAATGGACGCTCTGAATGAACTTCATAAAATTTCTGCGCTTGCTCTTCGGTCAATCGCGTATATTTCATCGCTTTGATTTCGAAACCCGCTTCGACGATCATATCTAATACTTTTCCTGTGTAACCGTTTTCGATTGCATCAGGCTTTAACATTGTAAAGGTTCTATTTGTTGCCATTCTAAGTTTGTTTTTGACTTTCTGGCTGCAAATGTAGTGAATCAAGTCTGAGCAGCAATTCACTTCATGGAAAATCTTGTTAAATTTGCGCCGACTTTAAGAATTGATGGAAGAATTAGTACAATATCTAAGTGAACTGGACCCTGTGCTCGCCGCATTTTACGCGACGACCTTCACGTGGTTTCTTACTATGATGGGGGCTTCACTCGTATTCTTCTTTAAGCAAATGAACCGTGCTTTGCTGGATGGCTTACTTGGTTTTACTGGGGGAGTGATGGTTGCAGCTTCCTGCTTCGGTTTGCTTCTTCCTGCAATTGATCAAGCAACAAAGGCCGGGATGGTTGGTGGATGGGAAGTTATGCCCGCTACTGTTGGATTCGCTTTGGGTGCACTATTTCTTTTTGGGCTGAACAAATTATTACCTCATCTTCATATCAATTTTAGAGAGGATGAAAGCGAGGGACCTAAAACCAATTGGCACAGCACTACACTCTTGGTATTGGCGATTACACTCCATAATATCCCGGAAGGATTAGCTGTTGGTGTGTTGTTTGGAGCTGCTGGAGGAGATGTTGAAATGATTGCATCCGCGGTAATTATCACAATAGGAATTGGAATTCAAAATTTCCCGGAAGGTATAGCTGTTGCAATGCCACTGAGAAGACAAGGAGTGTCAAGGCGAAAGAGTTTCTGGTACGGTCAACTCTCGGCAATAGTAGAGCCGATGGCAGGGGTTTTGGGTGCATGGGCTGTCTCTTCTTTCGAGTCGATGTTGCCATACGCACTTGGTTTTGCAGCAGGTGCAATGATTTATGTTGTGGTTGAGGAGGTGATTCCTGAAACACAACGGGACAAGTACAGAGACATTGGTGTACTAGGTTTTATCGCAGGTTTTATGCTGATGATGGTACTCGATGTTGTTCTTGGATAAATTTATTTAACATAATTTTTATTTTATTTTGGCTAAAAATTTTGGTCAACTGACTATTCCTCTTAACTTTGTAACAAGTCTAAAGACAACAGATTAGGTTTAATTGTTTTTGGGTTTTATAGTTTTAGCATGGTTTAGCATAAAGAGGAACAAGTTTCACTAAAATTTGTTCCTCTTTTTGATTTATAACAATTCGTTGTACCTTAGAGGAACCAAAACTATAAGAATGAACTCTATCGCTACCTTAATTTTCCCCATTTCTCTTCTCATTAGCAACTTAAGCTATAGCCAAACGCAAGGAATAGCCTATCCTGCAGTTGGAAAAGGAGTTGCAACAACCTTCGTTACGGATTATCATTGCCTCGGAATTAATAACTCCGCGTTGGGATGGGGTACAGGTTATGACAAGAAACGATTCACAACAGGATCGACTGAATTCAACTTAGGGTTTTATTCGGATTCTTTAAATTCTGATAAACTTAAGCAGCTATATACCGCAATTCGAAAAGATGCGAAGGACGACACTAGTGATCCAGCGGATTGGGAAGCACAGCGTCAATACGCGATTGAATATATGAACTCTGGACTATCCATGGATTTCAATTTTAACTGGTTGGGATTTGCATTCCAAACAGAAGGATTTGGAGGGATTGCTTTCAGTGTAACGGAAAACTATAGTTGGTTCTCTCGTCTTAGTGAGAATACCACAGATTTATTATTTAGTGGTAGAACTTCTTCCTACTTTGATTCATTAACCGTTGCATTTGGAACTGATACGAGCACTATTTACAACTCTGGTACTTTGTCGAATGACACCTTAGCAGCAGTAATTAGTGGAACGGCATCGGTTCCGTTAGGAATAAGTGACCTTACGAACGGGTCTGAAATTCGTTTCGCTTGGAACCGTCATTACAACTTTG
The DNA here is from genome assembly GCA_047624355.1 of Flavobacteriaceae bacterium. GTDB lineage: Bacteria > Bacteroidota > Bacteroidia > Flavobacteriales_D > Crocinitomicaceae > UBA4466. The sequence continues at coordinate 45,612 of JBLHPQ010000007.1, forward strand.
GATATGGTCGTAAAATATTTGGTCAAGATTCTACCTTCGCTCTTTACGGTGGAATTGGAGGTCGATTTATTCAGTCTATGGCTATGTTCAACTTAGAATCCAATGGTACTGATTTCTATATTTATTCTTCATTCAATCCAAATTATGAAATTGATTATGGAGCTGCAGCCGCTGGGAATATTTCAAATTTCACAGAAACAAGTGCTATACCCAAACCAGTAGGTAGTGGTTTCGGATTAGATCTATCAGCAAGTGCTATACTTTTCGGTAAATTGAAAATTGCCGCTGCTGTGAACAATATTGGTTCTGTCACTTATACACGAAATGTATACAGTGTTCAAGATACTTTAGTGACCACGATGAGTTTGGCAGGGATGGAGAATTATAATCTCACGAATTCTGTCCATAACTTTTTGGATGAAGGTGGACTCCTTGAGCTTGTGGGTGAAGAAGATTACAAGGTGAAAAATGCAGCAACATTTCGATTAGGTGCATCACTTGAGTTAGGTACGATGGCGCGCATTGGTGTTGATATCGTTGGGCCATTTGATTCTGATAATCCTGGTAGTTTAGCTAATCCTGTTATTTCTGTTGGTGGAGATTTCTCCCCGATTGGATGGTTGAGAATTAGTGCCGGTTACCTTGGAGGTGGAATTTACCAGCATAATATTCCAATTGGGATCAACTTTATCCTTGGTGGAGGAAGTTATGAATTTGGTATTTCTTCAAGGGATGCATTGACATTCTTCGTGGATGGATCGAATAGTATCTCCACTGCATTTGGATTTGCTCGTGTAAGATTTTAAAAGCTTTCTAGGGAAGAAAAGTTGCTCAAAAGAATTAATCAGTTAAGGGTGAATAATGAAGTCTTTTGCTTTTTATTTTGAATCTTTATGTAGAATTGATTGTGCTTTTTTTAACCTCAAAGTATTGTCGTATATTGACTATTTATTACTACAAAACATGCAGAAAACACTATTGTTAATTTGCAGCGTAACGCTTAGTTTAAGCAGTTATTCACAGCAAAACACTGTCGCTTCGGGTGGAGACGGCTCTGGATCTGGCGGCACATTTAGTTATTCGATTGGTCAAATTGACTATATCAATGTATCAAGTACGCTCTCAATTTCTGAAGGAGTCCAACAACCATATGAATATTATGAAGTAGTTGGCTTGAGTAACCTCAATCCAATTATCACATCGATTTATCCGAATCCAGCGACAGAATCGATTTTACTTGAAATTGGTCAACTTGAAAATGATTTATCCTACGATCTATTCGATCTGAAAGGAAAGCTCATTGAACATGCTGACATTTCAGCTACCAAAACGAGTATAGATATTCAGCCTCTCGCAAAAGGAGCCTACATACTCGAAGTGTCTCAGACGCAGCATCCAATTACAACATTGAAATTTATCAAACATTAGAAGCATGAAGCATTTCACCTATACATTATTATTTGCGCTGATTGGATATACGAGCTATGCTCAAGCTCCAGCAAGAATGACCTATCAAGCGGTTGTTAGAGATGCTGGAGGGAGTTTAGTAACGAATTCAACGGTAGGGGCTCAGTATACAATTTTGCAGGGCTCAGTTTCTGGGACTGCCGTATTTATCGAGTGGGTCACAGTTCTTTCTAATGCGAACGGACTAATAACACATCAAATTGGATCGTCCACAGCAATGAATATAGATTGGAGTCTTGGGCCTTATTACGTGAAGGTTGAAATAGACCCAACAGGCGGAACTAGTTTTACATCAAGTTCAACTTCTCAATTCTTGAGTGTGCCGTATGCGCTTTATGCCGAAACAGCAGAATTTGCGAATGGAGCGGACTACACTACATTGACGAATGCTCCAGCGAATGTAAGTGCATTTACCAATGATGCTGGTTATATCACTAGCCCAAATGATGCTGACAGTGATCCAACGAACGAAATTCAATCACTTCAGTTAATTGGACAAGATTTAACAATCTCTGGGAGCAATACTGTAACGCTTCCTGGGAGTAGTGGAAACACACTAGATCAGGCATATGATCAGGGTGGTTCAGGAGTTGGAAGAGTGGTTACCATAGATGCGGGTGAAGTTGAGTTTAACACGGCGACCGCAAGTGGTATCGCTGTTCGCGCGGAAAACACGAATACAGGTGTCGCTATAATTGCGAACACAACAAATGCAGCGAATACATTTTCAGCTATACAAAGTAGTACAAATTCAAGTTCAAGTGCCGCATCTGCCATTATTGGTAATTCGACAGGAGCTGCATGGGGCGTGTCTGGGCAAGTTTCAGCCGGAGCTACTGCGCAATCTGCGATTTATGGATCAAACCTTCGAACGGCCGGTGGACACGGCGTCTATGGTATAGGCTTTAATGGAGTGGTCGGAGAAACCAATCAAAGCACTGGAAATGCTGTGTATGGGGAAAATTTTGATGCGATACTACCATTGGGAAATGGTATTGGTGTTGCAGGGAAAGGTTATTACGGAGTTGTAGGTGAAGATCGTTATTTAGGTGGTGTCGCTGGCGCTTATGGAGTGTTTTCAAATGGTGATTTGGCTGCGACAGGGGTTAAAACGTTTATCATCGATCACCCTTTAGATCCTGAAAACAAAGTTTTGAGGCATTTTTCAATGGAATCAGATGAAGTGTTAAACGTTTATCGAGGCAATGCTGTGTTGGATGATAATGGAGAGGTAATAGTATCTCTGCCTGATTATTACGATGAGATAAATAAAAACCCTAGTTACAATTTAACAGCAATTGGAGGATTTTCTCAACTGTACATTAAAGAAGAAATCTCCGATGGAAAATTTATCATAGGAGGAGGGACTTCAGGATTAAAAGTTTCATGGACCGTTTATTCAGAGAGAAATGATCCCTATTTGCGTAATTATCCAGAGAATCGAGCTGTTGAGTTAGAGAAAAGAGAAGGGCAAAAAGGGAAATACTTTATGCCTCAATTGTATGACCAACCAGCGGACAAAAAGATCTTTCCGAGTGAAAATAAACTTAAGGCAGTTCAGCCAATTATTGAACTGCAAGACTAATTCGAGGAGCAAAAGGAATAGGCCGATTCAACGCAGGGAAGCGAGATGCATTTGTCCTAAGAGTATTTTTAATTCTGACAGAATCATAGCAGTCGCACCCCAAACTACACGTCCATGGATGTTGAAGTAGGGCATGTCTTTAAGCGTCATTCCATTCCCAATTTGAATAGAAGTGCGATGGATTATCGATTCATCCAGCAACGAGAAAATATCGAAAGAGAAAATGCTGTCTACTTCACGCTCGTCTGCAATCAATTCTGGCAGCGTTTCAACATAGAAGATATAGGGTTGCACTAGAAAACTTGAAACGGGTATAAATACTTCGGTCAAGGGATGAATCATTTCTCCCAATCCCAAAGGCAATGCAACTTCTTCAAAGCATTCGCGCCTCGCGGTAAACTCCAAATTCTCATCTGTTTCATCGCGCTTACCTCCCGGAAAACTGATTTGTCCGCTGTGTACTCCTTCGTACGTTGGTCGTTGGATGAGAATACATTCAACACTCGTTAAAGTCGGGTGTAAAACAAGCCCAACGGCAGATTCTCTGTAGCTTTTTGAGTTGGCCTTTGCTGCACTTGAAAGTGGCCTACTTTGCGGCATTAGGCGTCTATGTGCGTCTTCACCAGGAAGTCCTAATTGTACAATTGATTTGAAGTCATCGAGAAAATTTTGGGCATCCATTATTTGTGCACAGAGCAAAGTAAATCTATGAAATCATCATAGAGATAACCCATGTTTTCTCGTTTTCCAATAAGTTGAAAAACAAAATACTCTGTTCCGACTTCCATCGTTGCCGTAAAATACGATGATTCATCACCATACGTCGACGAAGTTCCATGGATAACTTGAATGAATCCTGGATACCCAACCCTTTTCGGTAAGGGTTTCTTAATGGCCATTTGCGACAATTCTAGTGAAGCTTGCCGCTTGAGTAGGTAATTATCGTGAATTGCATTCAGCATGTCAATCTCACCATCAAAAGCATATTGAATCGTTTCAGCATCGTAGGTGTCGAATAACTCTAGGCTAAAATTTAAATCCATTGAGTAGATGACGTGCGTTGATGCATCATCCGTAAGGACATAGTCGTCAGAATAATCACGTTCGAAAAGCTGAGATAGTTCAAAACGAATCCCTTTGTAATAGGTACTTCGTAGGTTTGGAAAGTCCATACCGTTGTTCTTGATTTCGTCCAATGCAGAGTACCCTCCGCTGCTTGGGCCTGGGCAGGCGGTCAATAGAAAAAACAATCCAGTTAGCGATATAATAATTCCAAATTTCACTCCTACGAATATACAATTATTTCGAAGGTGATTGGCATCAAATTTGTTCTTAACTTTTTTAAACAGAACGAGATTCCATTTCAATTGGAATGTTGAAGATCTATCCGTAATTTTAGGTAATAATCAAGGCATTGAGATGAATATGATGAGGTATACAACACTTATAGCGACGTTATTAATTGGAATTAGCACGGCTACCGCACAGGAAAACGTGGTAGATGCAAAAGACGAAATTCACTGGTTGTCTTTTTCTGAAGCCTATGAGTTGAATAAGATTACTCCGAAAAAATGGGTGATTGACATTTCGACTTCGTGGTGCGGTTGGTGCAAAAAAATGGATAAAGACACATTTATGGATTCGCTCATTGTTGATTTTGTTGCCGACAATTATTACGCGGTAGCGCTTGATGGAGAGTATAGAGAAGTGATTACATTAGGGGAGCAGTCGTTTAAATATGTCGCGGAAGGAAGAAGAGGTTATCATGAACTTCCTGCTGCATTGATGGGGGGAAAGATGAGCTATCCTACGATCGTTTTTCTCGATGATCAAATGAATAATTTGTCTCCGCTGCCTGGCTACAAAGGGCCAAAAGACTTTATGACATTACTCGAATATTTTAGTATTTACCATCCAGAGGACAATCCAATAACATGGGAAGTTTTCAAGGAAAGCTATGAATCTCCTTATGGAGAGGTGAATTAATCTTAGCTCAATCATCCTGCATTTATAGCTATTTTGATTAATTTTGTGTCAGTAATTACTTAACGCAACATAGCATGCAACTGTGGAATCAATTAAGTAAGGAGCAACTGGAGGTTAAATTGAGAGAGAGTGGAGTCGAATTTGTTACGATTTCATTTTATCACTACGCCAAAATCGAAAATGCTGCCTTATTCAGAGATCACCTCTATCAAATGTGGTCGAATCTTGGAGTCGTCGGAAGAACCTACGTCGCTAATGAGGGAATCAACGCACAACTGGGAGTTCCATCTCAGCAACTTGAACAATTCAGAAAAGAACTTTACGAAATTGATTTCCTTGATGGAGTGCGTTTAAATATCGCCGTTGATGAGGGAGAAGCTGAATTTTCCTTCTTGAAATTGAAAATAAAAATCAGAAAGAAAATTCTTGCCGACGGATTAGAGGATGAGAGCTTTGATGTGCGAGATAAGGGTAAGCACCTTTCTCCTGAAGAATTCAATGCCTTAACGGATGATCCTGATACGATTTTGATCGATTTTAGAAATCATTATGAGCACGAGGTAGGTCATTTCAAAGGGGCGATTACACCAGATGTTGATACGTTTAGAGAATCTTTACCCTACATTGAAGATGAGTACTTGAAAGGCAAAGAAGATAAGAATATTGTCATGTATTGCACTGGCGGTATTCGATGCGAAAAGGCTTCAGCCTGGTACAAACATAGAGGTTTTAGCAACGTTCACCAATTGGAAGGTGGGATCATTAACTACGTCAATCAATGCAAAGAATCAGGTATAGACAATAAGTTTATCGGTAAGAATTTTGTGTTTGATGAAAGACGCTCCGAACGAGTTTCTGACGACGTACTGTCAGTGTGTCATCAATGTGGTAATGCCGCAGATACGCATGCCAATTGCGTAAATGATGCCTGTCATCTGTTGTTCATTCAGTGTGATTCGTGCAAAGAAAAGATGGAAAGTTGCTGTTCTGATGATTGTCAAGCGACCATTCAATTGTCTCCAGAAGATCAGAAAATTGCGCGTCAAGGAAAATCGATAAGTAATAAGATTTTCAAGAAAGGGAGATCGGAAAAATTACCTTTTATGGCTAACTCCGAAAAACCGTTATCTTTGATTGAAATCAATAAGAAAAATACGTGAATCTAGTAATCAATTGGGATGTAACGCCCGAAATCATTGAGGGTTGGAAGACGCCTAATTTTTACGGGCTATTATTTGTTACCGGGCTGATCCTTGGGTACATGGTTGTTAAACGAATGTACAAACGAGAAGGGGTTCATGAAAAATACCTGGATAAATTGGTGTTGTTCGTGGTGATCGCAACAATCGTTGGAGCGAGACTTGGACATGTTCTGTTCTACGGTCCTTATTTTGATGAAGTTGGAACCAACGGCATCTTACTCCAAGAAGGCTATTTCTCGCATCCCTTATCGATTATTAAAATATGGGAAGGCGGTTTGGCCTCTCATGGCGGTGCACTAGCCTTGGTATTGGCATTGTATCTCTATTCACGTCGTGTAGTCAAACTTCCAATGATTTGGATCCTTGATCGAATTGTGGCGCCAATTGCAATTGCTGCTTGCTTTATTCGTTTTGGGAATTTAATGAATAGCGAGATTGTCGGAATTACAACGGATGTTCCTTGGGCGTTTAGCTTCTCGAATTATTACAATGATGCGGGTTATCCTGATCCATCTCCACGACACCCAGCTCAGCTCTATGAAGCGATCTCCTACATCTTTACGTTCTTAATTTTGATGTGGCTATTCTGGAAGAAGAAAATGTATGAGAAACCTGGGTTTTTATTCGGATCCTTCCTTATTTTACTCTTTGGAGCACGCTTTTTTGTAGAGTTTGTCAAGCTTGGACAAACGGCTAGAGATGAGACATGGTTCTTAAATACAGGGCAGATGTTGAGTGTCCCATTCGTGCTTGTGGGAATTTTTATTCTTTGGAGGTCATTGAAAACCACGCCGAAGCCATTGGATTTATCTGGATTAACTGCTGATCCATCTCCATCAAAAAAAGCTTAGCGCGTTAGATGTTCATGTACAGCTGCTGCGCATTGATCTGCAGATGGTTCGTGCAATCTAAACCAAAGTTCTGGTTCAATTAATTCGATCTCACCAATACAGAGTTCATTCTGGTTGTTCCAGATGATATCGATTCGAGCATAGACTGGTTTTGGGCTACATGCCGCAAATGCCTTCTCAACAAACGCAATCATCTCTGCGTCTGGTTTATAAGGAGCTACAGTTCCGCCGAAATCGTCTTGAATTCTAAACTCACCAGGTTTTCCTCGCTTTATAATGGCATGACTATATTCGCCTCCATAAACCATACAGGCAACTTCTCCCTTCGTCAGTATTTGAGATTGGAACTCTTGGACTAACATAGACTCTTCCGAGATAAGTTCTTTAAAGACCGCCTCATACTTAGGAGTTTGATCCAATTCAAACCTGTAAGTATGTCTAGATCCACCGGAAATTGATGGCTTTAGAATGATTTCTTTCCAGTTTAATTCACTAACGATTTCAGACAATGTTCGTTTATCGCCAATCTCAATAAATTCTGTGTTAGGTATGCGCACACCGGCCTTACTTAGATCTGCCAAATAATGCTTGTCAATGTTCCAATAGATTAATGATTTTTCATTGATCAATTTAGTCTTCGCGCAAACGAGTTCAAGCCAAGACGCGAATTCTGGATAGCGCTCGGCATAATCCCAAATAGTCCTGAAAATGATGTGCTCAGTCGTCGTCCAGTCAAAATTAGCATCGTCCCAATTTGTCCTATGAACTTTCAAGCCTTTCCGCTCTAAGGCATGAAAGAGCATGTAGTCCTCATCGATTACATTTTGAGAAGATTCATCTTCATAGCTGGATTCAAGATAACGACCATCAGTCAGGATAGTAATATCGTATTGTTTCATCGTCGAGTATTAATAGTCAATTAATTAGTTGATTCGATTTTTGAATCTGGAGGTTGAGTTTTATCCAATTCGCATCATTATGTGGGACTAATTAGAATTGCCTTTGATTTTTTCCCAGGTAGAATACATGGATTCTTGCGCTGGCCTATCTTTTTCGATCTCTCTGAGTGGCACACATTCCTTAAGGCTATCGTGACATTCTTTTGGCAAGGCTTGGTAGAGAGAGGTGCCCTTTGTTTTCCAAGCGATCATGTCATCTGAAACGGATTTCACTATTTTCGCTGGATTTCCGACAGCAAGGCTACGTGCTGGTAGCTCCATTTTTGCAGGCACAAAACTCAGTGCGCCTATGATACATTCATCGCCCATGACCACATCGTCCATGATTACTGCGTTCATTCCTATTAAGCAATTCTCACCAATGATGCCACCATGAATAATCGCTCCATGACCAATGTGCGCCCCTTTTTTAAGGAGAACAGTCGTTCCTGGAAACATGTGGATCGTGCAGTTTTCTTGTACGTTACATCCGTCTTCTATGATGATTTGCCCCCAATCACCTCTAATAGCGGCTCCAGGTCCAATGTATACATTTTCACCAATAATTACATTGCCTGTTACACTAGCTTTCGGGTGGACGAAACTACTTTCTTTGACCACTGGAATAAATCCATTGAACGAATAAATTGACATAGGAGCTGTTTTTAATCTATGTAAAAGTAATAAAATGATAATTTCAACGTCCTATCTGTAGAGTCTCTCCAATGAAACGACAATTAATCTTTGTTTACAATGCGCATACGGATCCAATAAGTGTCCTAGTTGATTATGTCCATAAGGTTCTGAAACCATCAACTTATAAGTGCGAATTGTGTGCGTTGACGCATCATAACCTTGGTCAACGATCTGATTGGAAGGCGTTCATGAAAGATACTGAATTCGAGATTTCGTTTGAGTATATTAAGGGTTTTGAGAAGAAGTTTACGGAGAGGTATGACTATCCAGTTGTACTAGAGCAAACTGCGGGAGATCTCTCAGTCATCATGGATAAGGTGCAGATTAGCGTACTAACTGATGTGAATGCGCTGATTGCAGCATTAAAATTAACAATCCACAATTAAACTGAACTATGAGTTATTGCGCGTATTGTAAGTCAGAAAAGGCAAAAGAAGTACATATTAACTATCATGATGAGGTATATGGCTTTCCAGTCGATTCTGACAATGAACTTTTTGGGAGGTTAATCCTTGAAATCAATCAAGCTGGACTTTCTTGGGAGATCATACTCAATAAAAAGAAATATTTTGCGTTAGCATTTGACGGGTGGGATATTGGCCTTATTGCTAATTATGGAGATGTCGACCGAGAACGGCTTCTAAACGACAAATCAATAATTCGCAATCGACGTAAGATTGATGCCGCAATTCATAATGCGAAAGAAGTTTTGCAGATTCAAGCAGAATTTGGTAGCTTTAAGAGTTGGCTGGATGAAAATCATCCAAAAACTAAGGACGAATGGCTGGTTTTATTCAAAACTCGTTTTAAATTTGTAGGTGGAGAGATTTTGAATGAATTTTTGGTGGGTACTGGTTACCTCCAAGGAGCTCATGATGAAAGTTGCCCGATTTTTGATACGATTAGTAAAATCAACCCTAAATGGATGAGCCTATGAAAAATTACCTTATTATAATTGTTTTAGTTCTTACCAGTGGAGTTTCAGCTCAAGTGAGCTTCAACGCTGGAGGAAGTCTATTGAAAGGTTTCGGAGCACCAGAGTGGTTTACCGGCTTTCACGCAGGAGTTGAAATCCCTAGAGATGACGCTTTGTCGTTTTACGGCCGTGTAACGCACCATTTCCAAAAGAAAGCGAACGATCCAATTGATTTTTATGCCACGGCGATTGATTTTTCTACATCCCCTAATATTCTGCTTGTTCAAGGACTACCCTCAATGAATTTTACAATTATTGAAGGAGGGAGTCGCTTCTATCTTGGAGATGGTTTTGATTTCGGATTCGCAGCATATGGTGGAACGAATTTCATGCTAGTTTTGAATAAAGTAAAGGTGACCTATGATGATTTTGACGATCAATTGTATGCAATTAGTGATCTTGATCGAGTGGATGGTAAAATTTTCGGATTGGGTGCAGGACTAGCTGGAGGTGTGAAATATTCGGTGCCGCGTTTGGGAACATTTTACTTTGATTTGAGTGTTAGCTACATGTTCTTGGCGCAGGGAAGTCAGCAGAATGTTTACTCTGATTTGTACAGCAGCTTGTTATTTAATATGGCGCTTGGGTATCGTTATGATATCGTTTGGTAGTCACCACCATTTTTTCTTGTTGAGCAATTCCAATTCTGTTATGATTTCAGTCAATGACTGAAACCGACTAGTTTTTGCCTCAATAAGCGCTTCACGTAAATCGTTTACTTCTATTCTTCATCATTGAGGATTTAATTATTGGGTTTAATAGCGCAAAGAATTATTCACTTCTCGCTCAATCGGTTCATTGTTGGTGTGAGCTTCTTTAACAATTCAATGAGGAAAGTGGGTCGCTGTATTCGTTTTAGGTTATTTCCAATAAAGATCCAGCGGAATACATGGCACGTATGCTCTCAGATAAGGTACACCTTGTTCACTGATCTCAGGATGAACTGTTGTCGGCAGCCCAACAAATGAAAAACTAAATCCAACTTCCTGTTTAATGCGTTCAATTAAGCGATGATTTTTTTTAGAACTTGTCCTACCTTCATTGCGGACAGCTCTTCTGTGATTTTGTCTTCAACTAGATAGACGTCTCAAATTTCCTTTTAGCTTGAAGTCCAAGCCGCACTGCTAATTTGTGTTTTTCGGAAATTTCCACCTGACAAGATATAAAATCGCGTCAGAATTAAAAATTGAGCGCTGATGTCGCTAAAACCGATGAACTTATTATTGATCAATAGGAACTGCATCAAACTGTTCTTATCAATCTGATTAAGTAGTTGCTGTCCAAAAGTATATCACGCACCGCTGCAAAGTAACTGAGAAATCACAATGCTTTATGGCTAGTATACTTTGAAATGTATTTTCTAACATTCATATGATGCATGCCACTATTAAAAGAGTTATCAATTGTTAACGATTAAGATGGTGCCTGAAAGCTGACTTTGGTCAAATAGCATCGAATTATAATGTAAAAATTGTGGCTTCATTAATTGAACCAAATCTATCTCTGGTTGAGTAAAGGGTGGTCATCAGCTAGTAAACGAGGTGTTTTACTGTGTGTTCGTTGGCTTTAACAGTGGAAATTAGTCATTCATCGTTGAAATTATTTCGTTCGTAGAATTTTCGAAAAACTTAGTCAAAAAATAGCGACTTTGCAGTAACAAAGAACAATTTATGGACACTTTGATACGAGAAGAAACGGCCCAAACACCTTACATCAGTTTTGATACTGTGACAGGTATTATGGAGATTAGTGGAAGATCAATTCCTGATAATTCCGACGATTTCTGGGTGCCGATCTTGAGTTGGTTTGAGTCTTATTTATTAGCCCCATGCGAAAACACAACTTTTAAGATCAACTTAGAGTACTTTAACATTACTTCATCTAAACGAATTTTGTTTTTACTCTATAAATTGAATGAACTATCAGAGGCAGGTAATGATGTGTGTGTAGAGTGGTTGTACCGCGATAATGACGAAGATATGTACGAAGTAGGACAGGATTACGCTTATATGGTGAAAGTTCCGTTCTCGTTCGAAGCCTACCATGAATATGACCTCGCGATTGCATAAAAAGATAGAAATTTTAAGTTAATTATTGAGCGCTTACTTCCGTAAGCGCTTTTTTCATGTATTTTTGTCCCAAAACTAGACGGTGAGATTAGTAAAAGAAGTACCGCATGAGCGCTACAAAATTCAAATTTTCAATTACAATGCTAAATACATTGTAAAAATCGAGCTTGGGGACTATGAGCAGACCTACAAGATTAGAGAAACGAATATCGATGGCTTAGACGACGTAGAGAATATGATTACGGAGGACCTCTTGGCTAATTCGCTCAAACGCTTTGTTGAAATGAGAGCGGATTGGGAAAACGCATTTAAAGAAAAAAATACTCGGGTATGAAAAAGGGATTGATATTAATAGGATTGATTGCGGCGTTAGTTTCCTGTGGTGGTGAAACGACAACGTCGGGAGGTGCTACTGTAGATGGATTGAAGATTGCTTACTATGTTCAAGATAGTATTTCAACAAACTTCCAGTACTTCATGGATAGCCAAGATGAAATAACGATTCTTGAAGAAGGATTAAATGCTAAGTTGGCTGCTTTTCAGACGGAATATCAACGACTGGGTGGTGAATATCAATCCAAGATGGCGCAAGGGCTTTTGTCTCCCGACGGACAGAAATTCTACGAGAACAAAATCAGAAAAATTGAACTCGATATTACGAGCCTCCAAGAAACGGAAGGTGCAGATCTGCAGGATAGAGCCATGAAGTTCCAAGAGGAGTTCTTAAAGAAATTGGAGGATTCTGCAAAAAAGTATGCTGAAAAGAATGGCATCAACTTATTCCTAGCAAAGGAAAAAATTGGAGTTGTTCTTTATGCTGATTCCATGATGGATGTAACGATGGATTTTGTCAAATTCATGAATGACGCTGAGAAGGCATCAAACAAATAAATTTCACACTTTTCTGAATACATTTCTATGCTAGTTGCGCAACAAAAACAGCAAGAGAACATTGCTGAGTACATGATCTATATGTACCAAATCGAAGACATTATCCGTGCCTATAAGTTCGATGTTGAGGAAATCCTTGAACATTATGTTCGACCTCAGTTACCAGATGAATCGTTCTTAAAACAATACCGCGATTGGTACGTTGGATTGATTAAAGAGATGAAATCTTCGCGGATCGAAAAAACAGGTCATTTACCGTCTCTCCAAGAAGTAATGATCGAGTTATCCTATTTGCATAACACGATGTTGAGTGTAACAAAGGATGTCCATTACGTGCCCGTTTTTGAATTGGCTGCGCCTTTCATTGATGAATTCAAGGAGAAATCTGATCTGCAAGACAAGAATCATACAGAAGCTGCTTTTCAGGCCATTTACATGAAGTTGTTGTTGCGTTTGCAAAAGAAGGAAATCAGTGCTTCCACAGAAGAGGCGTTTGATGCAATGCGCGTCATGATTTCCTACTTGAGTCAAGCCTATAAAAAGATGAAAGAAGGCGATTTGGACTTCTTGAAAAATTAGAGCTTTTCGGATATTGGATCGCTGCGCTTTTAGCCATTAGATCGGTTTTCAACCTTTTGGACTAGATAGTATTTCGTTAAATTTCCGATACAGTCTTGACCGTTCATTCTTATATGTAGGCTGAGGCTCTCGAAGTCACGTATAAAATACAACATCCCTCAAATATCAAACATCAATCAATTCTTGTTTACTTTTTATAGATTCGAACATCTAATAATTAAAGAGCTAAGAATCCCATGCGTATTTTCCTACTGATCGTCTTGTTAGCGTCATTCCAAGTTTGGTCTCAAGATACTACGTTCGTATATTTTGAATTCGGGAGTGCTAAGGTTGGTAGCAACTACCAAGAAACGTTCGGGAATCTTTCTTCAGATTATGATCTGTCACTGGTTGATTCAGTACAATTTGTGGGATATGCGGATAGCGTAGGGAAGTTGAAGGCTAATTTGAGGCTCTCCAGGAAACGAGCGAAGAATGTTTATAGATTGTGTAAGAAAGCGTTAAGTGAAGATCTTCCAGTGTCGGTATTGGCTCGTGGTGAGGATGAAAATCAAGATGATGCCCTCAATCGCCGTGTTGCCATAATTCTCTATTATAGCCCTCCAGAAGCTCCTGTTTTAGAAATTGTCGAAGATGCTGACCCGCGCTGTTTCTTCATCGATTTTGAGGCGTTGGAATACTGTCATACGCGAACGATTAAGAAGCGTCGAAAGGAGATCGTTCAATTGGAAGCGCTCTACGTTCCATTATTTAAAGACAGAACGCATTATTACGCTAGAGAAGACAGTAAAGGTAAAGTAAAGGCACAACGGGTAAGGTGGAAAATCAAGTCGACAGGACTGCTCTGGTGGAAAAAGAAACGGTATGTAGCCACAATTCCAAAGTCGAGCTTTGATAAGTTTCACTTCTTTACGTTGAAAAATGGGCCGTGTGATGGATGCTCAGAAGAAGTCATTACCAAAGACACGCTCATTTTCACTAAAATACTGTTTTACGCAGATCGATTTCTGGTGAACAATGCTCAATTGAAGGTTCGCTATTTTGGAAAAAAGAAGCTTAAATTAAGAGTACCTCGTGAATATGTTGATATTTCCGAACAATACTATTATAGCCTAAACGCTCGGCGTTCGCATTCTAACAACTCATTCGGTTGGGAAACGAAGCGTGGAAAGAAGAGACAAAACTACTATTTTGCAAAGATTCCAATCGTCGAAAATAGAGTGCCTTGGGTCAAGCGAATGCGCTTGACAACCGTATGTATGAATGATTCTATCTATACGGCAGCTGAGGGTGATAATAATGGCTTTATAGATTGTGGTACGGTCGGATTTGCAGGAGGAAGCTTTCGATTGGACATGGAGCTAGGTTCTTTTTACCAAACAGATAGCTTGACTGCCTATTTTGCGCTTGGAGGATCCTATACAAGCCCGAAATCCTATACAGCCATTTTGGGAGGGATTAATACGCATGGCAGCTTCTACGGAAGCGCTCGCTATCAGTACAATTATTTTTCGTTTCCGCTGAGAGCAATGAACGTTGCTAATAGATGGGAACAACTTGGGCCAGGACGGAATGTCTCATCTATCGGTCGGTTTTACATTGGTACAGAGATAAAGACGAGTTTCAATAAAACGGATCAATCATTTATGGAAGGTAATTTACACCTTGGATTCGTGATTACTAACTTTCAATCCAGGGCGACAGTTCCTCGCTTGTTTATTCAGGGTGGGATCGCTCGAGATTTTATCGATCATGCGAGCTCTACTCCGTATGGCTTTATCCATATTGGGTTCACAGCAAACATGAATATTTTTTATTAAACCGAGCTGTTGGAGGTTAAAAAATTTTCCCGGGATTTAGTATCCCATTTGGATCAAAAACGCTTTTAATTGAGCGCATTAAGTCAAGACTCTTATCCGTAAAGGCAATATCCATGTAAGGGCGCTGTACAAGTCCAATTCCGTGTTCACCTGATAATGTGCCACCGAGCTTCACAACTTCTGTAAAAAGCTCTCTAATCGCTTTAGGAAGATCAATATTCCATTGGTCATCGCTTAGTTTGCCCTTTAAAATATTGATGTGTAGATTTCCATCGCCAGCATGACCGTAGCAGATAGACTTGAATCCGTATTCATGACCGATCCGTTTTACATGACGAAGTAATTCGGGCAGCTCAGATCTTGGTACAACAGTGTCTTCTTCCTTATAGATTGAATTAGCTTTAACAGCTTCTCCCACAGATCGGCGAAGTTTCCAAAGCGCGTCTTTTTGGGCCTGTGATTCAGCGAATAAAATTTCGTCTGTTTCAAAGCCATCTAAAATTTCCATGATCTTCGTGCAATCGGTCATCAATAACGCTGCGTCAAAGCCATCTACCTCGATTAATAAATGAGCAGCATGATTATCCGCAACAGGGATGGAACGATCGTTTAAAAAGTCTTGTGTCCACAGCAGCGCATCACGTTCCATGAATTCCAAACCACTTGGTGTGATCCCGTTTCGAATGATCGCACCAACCGCCTCACAGGCCACCTGAGCGTCAAAGAAGGGAACAAGCATGAGTAGATCATTTGTCGGGTGGGGGATAAGTTTTAGAACAATCTTTGTGATGATTCCTAGCGTCCCCTCAGATCCCGTAATAAGTTGTGTTAAATTATATCCAGTGGCATTCTTAAGTACATTTGCACCTGTCCAGATAATTTCTCCAGTTGGAAGAACCACTTGTAAATTCAGTACATATTCATTCGTAACTCCATATTTAACGGCTTTTGGCCCTCCAGAGTTCTCTGAAACATTACCGCCGATAAAACAGCTTCCTTTACTAGCTGGATCAGGCGGGTAAAACAATCCTTTTTCCTTGACGGCATCTTGCAAGACTTGTGTGATTACGCCCGGTTCAGTAATTACCTGATGATTTTGCTCATCAATCTCCAATATCCGATTGAACTTTTCCATCGAGAGGGCAACTCCATGATTAGCAGGAATTGCGCCACCACTAAGTCCTGTTCTTGCTCCAGAAGGGGTGACGCAAATATTATGCTCATTACAATAGCTTAAAATCGAAGAGACTTCCTCTGGATTGATCGGTTTTAGAACAACATCTGGTAAAATTGAGATATCTTCTGTTTCATCCCGACTATAGGTGTCTCGCGAATTGGCATCATCGAAACAGCGATCGCCAACAATGCGTTCGAAAAATAAAATATCCTCAGATGAAATTGATTTAAACATGCGTTACCTTTCTTCAAAAATACTTAAAAATGCGCCTATTCAGTGGTATCCTATTTTAATAAAAAAGTCCCCTGAATATCTCCAGAGGACTTTTGAATGTAGTGTAACAGTTAAACTAGTTACCTGTAATTTCAAATTCAGTACGTCTATTTTCTTGCCTTCCACTCGAAGACGAGTTTGAAGCGACAGGCTTTCTCGACCCATATCCTTTAGCTGTCATTCGGCTAGCGGCAACCCCTTTACCTTTCAAGTAGTTGACAACGGCCTGTGCACGATCCTGAGAAAGTCCTTCATTAAGCTGTGCTGATCCAGTATTGTCGGTATGTCCTGATAATTCTACTTCAAGCCCTGGGACATCTTTCATCAATTTAACCAATCGATCTAGTTCGGCATTTGATTCTTTTCGAAGTATCGATTTTCCAGTGTCGAAGAAAACATTTCGTAGCGCAATCTTACTTCCGATCTTGATGTTTTTCAGTTCAATGATCTTGTTTACAAGATTGTCACCACTTCCCATCGGGATATCAAAATTCTCTGAGTGAAATAAATACCCATCTGCTTTCACGGCAATTCCATAATTCTTGCCAGAAGCGAGTGTAATAATAAACTTACCTGTGGCACTGTTGGTAGTGAACGTTTCGATAATCTTCCCACTCGTATTGTCCGTGATTTCAATATTCGATTCAACAGGTTTCTTTGTTAACGCGTCGATCGTTTTACCTTTAAATACGGTAAAAGACTTTTTCTTAACTGTAACGGTAGCTTCGATCGAATTGTCAGTTATTGGGTTAACAATTGACGCAAGTAAGTAATCTTCGGTTGTCGTTACTGGCTCCTTAGGCTCACCCCAGAAAGTCACTTTGTAAATATCGTAACCTCCTTCACCTCCTGCTCGGTTTGAAGAGATATAGGCAAATTTCCCATTGGCCGTTGAGGAGAAGAAGAAATCATCGTAAGCGGTATTGATTGGGTAACCTAGATTTTTGGGTTCCGACCATGTTCCGTTTAAGTTCTTCGATTCAAAAATATCGTACCCTCCCATGGACCCGCCTCCCTGCGATGCGATATACATTGTTTCTCCATCGATGGTAATATAAATTGGGCCTTCATTAAATTTACTGTTCACAGTCGAAATCATTTGAGCAGCCATATAATTCTTTTGAATTTTACTTTGCATACTTGAATACATAATCTCAAATCCAGTAGCACGGCCAGCATTATCCCTTCCGAAGTAGATACTCCAGCCATCAGCACTGTAGGCAGCGAATACTTCATTGGCTTTCTTAGAAGAAATTTGGAAAGGAAGTTTTGTAGGAGCAGACCATGAAGCTCCTTTGAGAGTACTTTCAAAAATATCCGTCTGACCATCAACAACGCGGTGCATTAGCATTTTGGTTCCATCGTACGACATACAACTGGATACATCATCAACATCAGAATTCACCGCTCCTGCTAGTGGTTCTGGTGATGACCACTTTCCGCCGCTTAAGCTAGCAGAATAGATATCATCATCATACTCTCCTGCTAGATCTGTTGAATGACCATTCGAGCGGTCGGAAGTAATAATAATTTCTCCGCCATCCGTTGTTATTGCTGGTCCGTATTCATTCGCTGAAGTATTCAACTCAGATACGTTGTCAACCCATGCACGTATTGGTGCCGATTCAAGTATGATCGCATCAGAGCATTCGTTTTTATGTTTTGTAATGAATTTGCTGTAATCTTCAGCCAATTTAGATTCAGCTTTGAATTTATTAAATGCTTTTCGCGCATTAGCGTACTTTCCATCCAATTGTAATGCAACTCCGTAATAGTATTCCATTAGTTCGTTACATGCTGGATCGAGCTTATAGGCATCATATAAGAATTTAATGCATGTCTCACGGAATGCCGAATTTGCATGACACACTCCAATTTTGAAGTTTAGTTCAGCATTTTTCGGGTTGAAATCTTGAGCCTTCATATATTGAGCTAGCGCCTGAGCATATTGCGTACCTGGACTATTAACGGCAAGAATAGCTTCATTTGCTGGATCAAAAAATTCGTCACCAACTTTGATTGCTGTCGTGGCTTTCTTTAAGCCTTCTTTGTCATCTTTGAAATTCGCTGCTTTGAACTCAACATTTTGAGCCATGACAACTGTACATAATGACAGAGCAATGAGTGTAAATAAGTATTTCATGTCTTTTAATTAATTTCCGCAATTTCCTGCATAGTAATTTCTTCCTTGCTCAGAACCAAGTTCTTTCGCTTTATGCCAATCTTCACATGCTCCATTCATATCGCGAAGCATTTCTTTTGCATTCGCTCTGTTTACGTATGAACCTGCATCTGCGTCATTCATTTTAATTGCTTTATTCGCAAAGTCAAGCGCTTTTTCATACTCTTTCCGCTTAAAGTAAAGTCCGCTTAAATTAGAAGCCGCTGGTGCATAGTCAGACTTGACCTGCAACGCTTTCTTGAAATCCTTGACGGCATCGTCTAGTCGGCCTTGATTTAATTGAACAACACCTCTATTGTTATAGGCTAAATGAAAATTAGCATCGATTGAAACAGCTCTATTAAATGCGGCGAGTGCTCCAGTATAATCCTTCATTTTCGATTTAGTCGTTCCTATATTATTTAATACGAAAGCCAGATTCGGGTTCTTTCGAACTACGGCTTCATAATCTGCAATGGCCTTTGTGTATTCACCAAGCATTCGATAAGACGACCCTCGATCATTCAATGCATTCACATCTTCTTTATTGAGATCTATAGCAGAAGTAAACGACTTAACTGCTCCAGCATAGTCTTGCTGAAGAAACCGTAATGTGGCATAATTGTAATGTGCTTTAGGATTGGTAGCATCTAGTGTTATTGACTGTTGATAATCTTTTTCAGCATCTAGGTAATTATTCAACCCTTGATATGCGCGTCCTCGTTGAAAGTAGGCCTTAGAATATCCCGATTTCATGGAAATCAATCGGTCAAGGGACTTTACTGCATCATCGAATTTAGCTGCTTCATTTTCAGCTACTCCTTTGTTGTAATAGGCTGCAGTGAAATTAGGGTCGAATTGAATCGATTTTCGAAACTGCTCTATCGCAGCAACATACTTTTCATTTCCGAAGAGTTCAACGCCTCTATTATAAGCTTCTTGGCTACTAGCAATCGTTGCGTTCTCCTCGTTTAAGGCCGCTATGGAATCACGGTAAGCTATTTCTTCTGGGGTGAGATCTTCAGGCTGTGCAAAGCAGGAAGAGCTGATTACCAACGTAGCGATGGCAATCAATGATCTTGTGTTTTGTTTCATCTTGTTTTAGTCTGTTTTCGATTTCGGATATCCAAATTACAAACTTTGTGCCGAAGTGAAGAATGAAGTTTTCAACAATGTCAAAATTGTTAACTTTAGGGACTTATATTTGAACCTATGTCGAAAGAAGCATATATAGTTGATGGAATTAGAACTCCAATCGGAAATTTTGGTGGAGCCTTAGGGCCGATCAGAACAGATGATTTAGGAGCACATGCGATTAGAGAATTGATTGCGAGGAACACTAGTCTGGATCCCTTAGCCATTGAAGATGTGTTGTTTGGTTGTGCAAATCAAGCTGGTGAAGACAACCGGAATGTTGCTCGAATGTCTGGGCTTTTAGCCGGGTTACCTTGGCAAGTTGGTGGTGAAACGATCAATAGATTATGCGCGTCGGGCATGGCAGCGACAATTCATGCGGCCAGAGCAATTAAAGATAATGCAGGCGATATTTTTATTTCCGGAGGAGTAGAAAATATGACACGAGGACCGTGGGTTATCTCTAAGGTATCAAAGCCATACGGTCGGGATGCTCAAATGCACGACTCGTCATTTGGATGGCGATTTATCAATCCGAAGATGGAAGAAATGTACGGAACCGACGGGATGGGTAATACTGCTGAAAATCTTGTTGAAAAGTATGGTATCGAGCGTGAGGCTCAAGATAAGTTTGCCCTCTGGTCTCAGCAAAAAGCTTCAGCCGCAATTGATACAGGACGTTTAGCACTAGAAATTGCGCCAGTCTTGATCCCACAAAGAAAGAAAGACCCGATAATATTTGATACAGATGAGTTCGTTCGACCAAATTCATCGATCGAGTCACTGTCAGGATTAAGAGCTGCCTTCAAAAAGGATGGATCGGTTACTGCCGGGAACTCTTCAGGTCTGAACGATGGAGCTGCGGCATTACTCATATCCTCTGAAGAGGGCTTGAAACAACACAATCTGAAACCAATAGCAAGAATTGTTGGTGGAGCGATTGCGGGTGTAGAACCTCGAATTATGGGAATTGGACCTGTTTATGCAGCTGAAAAAGTGCTTCAACGATCGGGATTGACCCTTGATCAAATGGATATCATTGAAATGAACGAAGCGTTCTCAGCGCAGGTTTTGGCCTGCACTCGAAAAATGGGAATTGCAGACAACGATCCTCGAATTAATCCAAACGGTGGTGCAATAGCACTTGGTCATCCTTTAGGTATGACTGGAGCACGTATTTTACATACTGCAGCGCTTCAATTACAACAAACGAACAAACAATATGCACTTGTAGCGATGTGTGTAGGTGTTGGGCAGGGATATGCAACTATATTAGAACGTGTATAGCCAACCATTTATCAACTTTTAACGTTAGTAGAACGATGCGATACATACTATTTACTTTAGCAATAGCACTCCTTATCTTCAGTTGTAAGAAGGAGAATACGGTTTGGGAAACTGATTGGAGTGCTCCAATACTTAACGATACTCTTTCATTGCGTAATTTGGTGAATGATTCTACCTTGACCGAGTCAGGTGGATTCTACGAGGTGGATTTAAATCGATCCTTATTTGATATTAATATAAACGACTTAGTTAAATTCCCAGACACCACTATTGCAGGTCAGTATGGAATTGCGTTTGCCTTCATTACAATTCCACCAGGATATACCTTTGTGAATGATGAACAGGAAGTTGAGTTGACCATCGAGGATATTCAACTGAAGGAAATTATTGTGAGTGAAGGGTTTATTGATATTACAGTCTCAAATCCGGTAGGAACAAGGGCCTTTTTTAATATTGGTCTACCAGGAATTAGTAAGGACGGTGTTCCATTTTCTCAGACATATAGTGCCGAAGCAGGAACGAATGCAAACCCTGGAGTTGCTGTAAACACGATTGATTTAAGCGGTTATGTTCTCAATTTGACGGGTACTGATGGAACAAAGAGAAATACCCTGCGGTCCGTCATTACTGTAAATTCTGATCCTCTTGGGTCAGAGGTTGGTATGACTAGTTCAGATATCGTACATATGGATGTTTCACTTCGGGGAGTGGAAATTAATTACGCTAGAGGTTATTTCGGTAATCAAATTATTTCAGACACTACCGATGTTGATTTGGATGCGATTAAATTGATTCAATCTGGCGCAATTGATCTTCCTGCGACGACGATCAAATTTGAAATTGAAAATGGAGTAAAGGTTGGAGCAAGCGCACTGCTTAATTTTGTGAAGAATGAGAATGATAATGGATCAATTGTTTCCTTGACTCATCCTCAGCTAGGTTCAGCGTTTAATATTGATCCTGCTAGTGGTTCATGGGCGTCATTGACACCTTCACAAAAACTTTTGATTTTTGACGACGCGAATAGTAATATTGAAACATTCCTTGAAAATGTTGGATCTAAGAACTCTATCGGATATAGAATAGAATTGAATCCTTGGGGCAATGTCTCAGGTGGTACAGATGAAATTTTCCCGAATAGCCGATTGAACGTGAATTTACATGTGAATATGCCATTGAAAATTGGCGCTGACGCACTCGTTGTTAGGGATACCTTTGCAATTGATCTTACTCAGAATGTAGATAAAACCCATGTTGTCTCAGGTGAATTATTGTTAACTACGAGTAACGCCTTCCCATTCTCTGCGGACGTAAAATTGGTGATGTTAGATGCAAACATGAATGTGATTCATAGCGTAATCGGTTCTGAGAAAATTGAATCTGCCCAATATGGGGCATTGAGCCCGGCAAGTGGATTATTCGTGGCTAACTCTAATGTTCGATTTGTTCTATCAGATGCAATGATAGCAGATGTCGAGAACATTAAATTTGTCATAATTGAGTCTCAATTCAACTCTATGAATCCAATAACGTCTCTTAATGAGCTAATGAGTATTCCGGTAGGTGCTTTCCTCTCCGTGAAATTAAGAACGCGATTTACAACTGAAAATCAATTTTAACCAGTGAAACGAATGCGCATAATATTATCTGCACTACTAGTATTTTTTATCCAATACACTGCTACAGCACAACTTCTGCCGGTTCAATACGACACACTAGTTAGGTCGCATGAAATTATATTGTCAGGCGCATTTGAGTACTCAGGATCCGCCCTTCAGAATGCGGTGACCTCAAAATTTATTCGGGGCGGAGTAATTACCTCAGAAATAAAAGACGCCTCCTTTGATCGGCATAAAAGAGTCAATCGCTTTGGTGGTTCATTTTCTGCCGATGCAGAATACCGAAATTATAATATTCGACCATTCAAAAAGCGAGATTGGGGTATGGTCTTTAAGGCTGGAGCGTTTGGATTTGGTGGAGCGCTCTACTCTGATGATGCCTATGGATTGACATTTTATGGAAATGAACGATACATTGGCGATACCATTGATATGTCTGGTATGAGCATGAGTTTTACAAGCATGCAAAAAATTGGTGTCGGGTTTATTGATGTAAAAACGAAGTCGAGTATTTCATTGAATTTTTATAATGTAAGCAACCGAGTGAGTGCCAATTTTCGAGATCTTGACATTATTCAATCTGCAGACGGACAAAATGTGGAACTGGTTATTGACGGAGAAGTCGAGTTAAGGGATAACTTGAAGTTTGTTCAAGGCCTTGGAGTTGGATTTGATGTCGATTTCAAACTGCCTATTACGCTGAAAGAGGATCAAACAGCTTACGTTCAGTTTCTTGTGAAGAATATTGGATTTGCACATTTATTGGAAGAACAGAAAGTCTATTCAGTAGATACATCATTCGCTTATTCAGGCTTTCAATTTGAAGACTTGATTGGCGACAATGCAATTGTTTTCGACAGTGTTGATGTTCTCGATACCCTCGGAATAACATCCTTGACGAAGAAAAGAACGATCCTCCTTCCAGGATTCATCCAGATTGGAAAAATGGTGGATTCACATAACGATCACATGTTGCAATCGTTCTTTGGAGTTCGATTATACCCTACGTTAATTTATAGCCCTTATGTATACGCTGGTATGCATGTCAAAGCGAATGACTGGCTATATGCAGGTATAAATATTGGTTATGGTGGCTTTTCAAATTTTAGAGGAGGGCTGTACACTGGTGTGAATTTTGACCACATCTCGGTTGGTGTGGGAACAGAAAATCTTGTGGGAGTATTCTCCAAGAAAGGAAATGGACAATCATTATATCTCAGAATAAGATGCGCATTTTAATAACGATAATTACATTGGTCTTAACGAGTTTAAGCCATAGTCAAGTGACAAGCTTCTTCAAATTGTACTCTGATGAAGGAGACGATAATGGCCAAGGAATTGTAGAACTTCTGGATAGCAGTTATGCAGTGACAGGATCATCGAGTAGCTTTCTTGGTGGTTTTGGTTCTCAAGCATTTTTACTGAAAATCGACTCTGCAGGTGGATATGAATGGTCCAATCATTATGGTGGAGCTGAATCCGATGTTGGAAGAAGAATCATATACACTGAAAATGAAGGGTATTATATTGCGGGTTATACTAATTCCTATGGAAATGGTGGTTTTGACTACTACTTGATCAAAACAGATATGAATGGTAATATGCTTTGGGAAAACACATATGGTGGTCCAGGGTGGGAACGCGTTCACGACGCCGAAATAACAAGAGACTCAGGAGTCGTAATGATTGGTGAATCATCATCGACATTCCCGGAAAATAAGGATATGTACATTGTGCGGACAGATAGAGATGGAAATGAGGTGTGGAGCATGCAGTTTGGCGGATCCGGAGATGATGTATTGGAGTCGTTGGAACGGTTCCATGATTCAACTTACTTTGCAGCCGGATATACGTATGTAGAAAGCTTGGACGCGACATTAGCCTACTCAATGTTCTTCCACGAAGATGGGACTATTTACTGGAAAGATACGCTTGGAGATAGTGCGCAGGGAGACTATTTATTCCATGGAATATGTGTGGATACTCTAGGAAGCGAATTGATCGCAGTAGGACATCATGTTCCTGACGGCCAAACAAGAAAAGATCAATTATTTGCAAGGTTAACATTCACTGGAGGAGAATTCGGTTATTACACAAATTCGATCGCCGGTGATCAAGTGAACACGGAAGTTTCAACGTACGGTGGAATTGGGAAAAGATACATTAGCGTTGCAAATTTTGATGCAAATTCATTCGAAGATGGGGACGATATTTCAATGTCTAGGTATAATTCAGTTCTTGGCCATGAGACAACTGTCTTTCAAGTAAACTTTCCGTTGCCAGATGAACTTGGACAGATAGTTCCAACGCAAGATGGGGGAGTGATTTCAGTGGGTAGAACCAATAGCCAAGGAGATACAATTGGCGTTAATCATGCATGGGTTGCCAAAGTAGGGTTTTTCAACGATCCTCCGAGTACGATAATCCCGCATTTATTTGAAACAATCGTTGCGGTTGGAGATATAGAGCAAGATGATTTTTTAGAGGTTTATCCTAATCCATCAAGCGGCATACTAAATGTTACTTCCTTGACGTTTGATGCGGTAGAAATTCAGATTTCTTCTCTCCTCGGTCAGCCAATGCTGTCAGTTAATATGCATGGGACGATTAGTTTGGATATGTCCACTTTTCCGACCGGGACTTATATGATGAAAACAACTACTTCTTCTGGTGTTTCGAACGTTAGAAAGATCGTTGTTCAGCGTTAGGTGTTCTTAGTATTAATGTGTATGTTGGGCGCTGAAACTACAGGTCAAATCTACTAAACGCTTTTAATGCTTTTTAACTCCATTGACTTTGCTCTGTTTTTACCACTGGTATTCATCTTATACTGGTTCGTAACTCAGAGAAACTTAAGGCTACAAAACCTATTAATCGTTGCTGCAAGCTATTTGTTCTATGGTTGGTGGGATTGGAGATTTCTCTCGCTTATTATATTCAGTACCGTTGTTGATTATCTCATCGGGCGAGGGATGTCTAAAGAAGAGCGAATACCTAGACGAAAATTACTACTGTGTGCAAGTATCGTTGTTAATTTAGGCTTCCTTGGTTTTTTCAAATATTACAACTTTTTTGTTGACAGTTTTGTCGATGCTTTTTTATTCTTTGGTACCGAAATCAGTACAAGCTCGCTGGACATAATTCTTCCAGTAGGGATAAGCTTTTATACCTTCCAAACGCTGAGCTACACGATAGATATTTATCGGCGTAATCTCAAGCCAACAGAAGATTTTGTAGCCTTCTCAGCCTTCGTGTGCTTCTTCCCGCAACTAGTGGCTGGGCCAATCGAACGTGCAACAAACCTACTCCCTCAATTCCATAAGAAGAGAGTGTTCGATTATGGGACAGCCATCGACGGGATGCGGCAAATTCTATGGGGACTCTTTAAAAAAGTAGTAATCGCCGATAACTGTGCTGAATTCGCAAATGAAATATTTAATAATTCGGCCGATTACAATGGGAGTACGCTCGTTATTGGAGCCATATTTTTCACCTTCCAAATCTATGGAGATTTCTCAGGGTACTCAGATATAGCTATTGGAACATCGAAATTGTTTGGAATTAAATTGAAGAAAAATTTCGCCTTCCCTTACTTTTCTCGAGATATTTCAGAGTTTTGGAGACGCTGGCATATATCCCTTTCAACGTGGTTTAGAGATTATCTCTACATTCCGCTAGGTGGAAGCCGCGGAAGTACCGCAAAAGTCATTAGAAACACTTTTATCATATTTATTGTAAGCGGATTTTGGCATGGAGCAAATTGGACTTTCGTCGCCTGGGGAGCGCTAAATGCAATCTATTTCCTGCCACTGCTCTTGACTAAAAGGAACCGGAGAAATATGGACAGAATCCCAGTAAGGAGGTTTTGGTTGCCCTCACTTCGCGATGGTTTTAGTATTCTCTTAACATTCGGAATGACCGTGATCGCTTGGATTTTCTTTAGGGCGGACTCAATTGCACATGCTTTTAGTTACTTGAAGACAATCTTCTCAAGGGAGTTAATTCGTACTCCCTTCTTTAATCATGAGTCATCGCTAAAAAATATCATTGTACTGCTCGGTTTGTTTATTATCATCGAATGGATAGGTAAAGATCAGGAGTACGCGCTAGAAAAGTTGGGACTGAGATGGAAGGCTCCATTCAGGTATGCAATGTACTACGGGATAATTATAGCTATCTTTTGGTTTGGAGGTTCGGAACAACAATTCATCTATTTTCAATTCTAAGGCATGAAAAGATTTGTACGTAAAATTTTATTCTTCTTTTTGCCCTTAGCAATGATCGTGGCAGTGGTAATTGGTATTGATTTTTTTAAAATTTTCGGGTTTCAGGATTACTACGAAGGAAATACGATTGGTTTGAACAGAGAGATGGTTTGCACGACTACCTACAATGAATACCATAAGCAAGAGAAGTTTGATTCGTTTATTTTTGGCAGCTCAAGGTCCCAAGCTTTTAAGTGTAAGGAATGGGCACAATATATAAATGACGATGCGGTACCGTTTCATTTTGATGCATCCGGTGAAGGAGTATGGGGGATTTCAATGAAGATGAATTATGTAGTTGAATGTGGTGGGACAATTGAAAATGCTATCATTGTTTTGGATAGAGAGACACTTATAACAACTAAGGCTAGAAAAGGACATCTGTTCGTTCCAATGCCGTGTGTTTCAAAAGCCTCTAATTATGATTATTATTTGACATATATTAAGGCGTCTCTTGATGGTGAGTTTCTTTTGGCCTATTCTGACTATTCAATGTTTGGTGAGCATAAAGAGTATATGGGACATCTGATCAGAAAAACAAAATACGATCATAAACCAAACAGGATCAATTGCGATCTGTGGTATGGTTATGATGACCATATTCGTGACGATTCATTGGGCTACTATAAAGCCCTCATAGAGGATGAAACATTTTACGATAGGCCGGTGGTAGAATTTTTGAAGTGTGATATTACTCAAGAAGAAATTGATCAGCTCCAGACAATTAAGCGAATCCTAAAGAAATTTAAGACGAACTATAAGATTGTGATTTCACCTGTTTACGATCAAATTCCATTAGAGAATAAACAATTGAAGTTGCTCCATGAGATTTTCGGGAAAGAGAATGTTTACGATTACTCTGGCATAAATACAATGACGAATGAAATTAGTAATTACTATGAAGCGAGTCATTATCGAGTGCATATTGCAGATGGAATCTTGAAGGAGATGTATCGTAATGATTAGTCATACGCACAACTAATTCATGTATTTATCGAGTTCCTTTTTCCAAACCAAGTATCCTTCCCCATTTAAGTGAATACCCTCCAACGTGTACTTAGGGTTTAGCTTATTTTTGGATGTTTTAAAGGCATCAAAGACATTTATATAGGTCAACTCATACTTCTCACAAAGTTGTTCTAGACGTCCATTTATCATGATAATTGCATCATTATTCGCATGAATTCCATCTGTCGGGAGGATACTTTGAATGTATAGAGTAGTTGTAGGTGTCTTCTCTATAATCAATGAGATTAAACGCTCGTAGTCGTTCAGGATTTGATTTCTTGTTCGATACCTTCCAAGGTCATTAATTCCAATCATCAAGAAGATCTTTTCAGGTTTCGATTCAACCACTTCATCAATACGCTCAATTATTCCATTGATCATATCACCATTGATACCACGATTCTTGATCTTAGGATTCCCGAAAAACTCATTCCAATCACAGTAATTTGTGATGCTATTACCTAAAAAGATAATCTCATTGGAATCGTTAGGCATAACTTCAAAGATGCTTTTCTTCGAATAATAGTAATCAGTATCGTAATTGCTAAGTCCTTTGACAGACTCTGTTTCCAGTTTACTCTTTATGTATTCAACTCCTCCTTTACGATCGATAATGAAAGCAACCAGAATCACGAAGACAACATTGAGGATAACTGAAAATGTCAATAACCGCTTTTTAATAGCTTCTTTGCGTGTTAATGGAGGCGATTTAGTCTTGTTGAAAAAAGGTTTCATTAATAATTCAGAGTGTAAAGAGTATTATTTCAATTGGTTTACACGAAATTAATGAATAATAAATGAAAATTGGTATCGATTAGCATAGATTTTACTCTGCTGAGAGGAGTAGTTCAGCATCTTAGACTTCAATCAGATAAATTGCGTAATTTAGGAAATATGAGTTTTTTGAAACCGCCGCAAACTGATTTTAAGGATCATTACGACATTACCAGGTTTAACTTGGTATGGAACTTAACTATAACGGTTAGTGCATTGCTCTTAGTTGTATCGGTCGTAAACCTACAGAATGAAAATTACACGACTGCAACGAATCTTATAGAAGTACTCGTTGGAATTGCGGCATTAATCGTACTTAGAGCAACCAAAAAATTTAAGCCGGTTTGCTTGTTTATAACGCTTTCTAGCTTTATTCTAGTATCCATATCCTATTTTACAATTACTAACGCCCTTCATTATACAACTCCAATGTGGGGAACAGTTAACGTGCTCTTCGCATTTTTTATGTTGGGACGGCTATGGGGATTACTTCTCCTCGCTGGGCATATTTTAGTTTTGGTTGCTTATTACTACTTTCGATTACAGACAAACCTAGATTCATTAGAACCGTTCGATTCAGCAGCAATCTTGAATTTTGTAATTGAGACATGTATCGTTGGAGTCGCAATGGGTTACCTCTTGGCAGAATTCATTAAGGCCAATAAGCACGCAGAGAGCAATGTGAAAAAATCGAATTCAGAATTGGTTACTCGGAACGAGTTGATTACGCATCAGAATGCTGAGAAGGAAGTGATGCTGAAGGAAATTCATCATCGTGTAAAGAATAATCTCCAAGTGATCACGAGTCTTCTGAGGTTGCAGGCACAAGATTTAACTGGACATCAATATGATTCGTTTACAGAGGCGATAAATCGTATTAAATCCATGGCGCTCATCCATGAGAAGATGTATCAAAGCGATCGACTTGCGAACTTCAATCTTAAGGATTATTTAGTCTCATTGACGAATGACCTCATCGAAACTTACGCTGTTAAAAAGGACATAGATTTAGAGATTAATTCTGAAATCGATCAGATAAACTCGACGAGTATTGTGCCTGTCTCACTCATTTTCAATGAACTAATATCGAACTCTATCAAGCACGGATTCGCGGAAAGAGATAAGGGAAAAATAGTTGTGTTTGTCGGGGCGTGTACCTCCAAGGAGAATATTTGCATGTATTATTCTGACAACGGTATATGGAAAGAACAAACGGAACGATCTTTCGGTCTAGAGTTGATTGAAACGATGACGGAGCAATTGGAGGGCGAGTTAACAGTGGATAAGAATGAAGACGGAACACACTATAAGTTCACGTTAAAAGCGCTTGAAATTGAGGTTTGATTTGTGTTTTCCACTAAGCAGTTATAGCTAATGAATATCAAAAGCGATCGATACTTGACTACCACTCCATTGCTCCCTCAGTAAACCAATCTTTTTGTACGCGCAATGTTTGTTCGATGACATCTCGTACGCAATGGTGTCCGCCTGTGAATGGAGATTGATAGTCTACAATTGCTTTAATCTCAACTGCTGCATCTTGAGGACAGGTTGATACTCCTGCAACTTTTAGCACTTCAAAATCGGGAATATCATCCCCCATATAGAGCGCCTGACTGTCGCTAAAATGATATTTTTCTTTCAAAGATTCATAGACGGTGATTTTTCGAGATGCTGCGAGGCAAACTTCCGTAACTCCA
Organism: Flavobacteriaceae bacterium; assembly: GCA_047624355.1. Taxonomy (GTDB): domain Bacteria; phylum Bacteroidota; class Bacteroidia; order Flavobacteriales_D; family Crocinitomicaceae; genus UBA4466. The sequence goes on from JBLHPQ010000007.1 coordinate 76,070, forward strand.
AGAGATAGCAAGCGCTCTTTTACACGTATGGAACTTCCACCCGTTATCACGAGTACACGATAACCCTTTTTAATAGCGTATTGCATCGCGTATGCATCGCGAGAATTTAATGACCGGATAAAGTCACCCTCGAATAATAGAACATCTCCATTCGTTAAGACGCCATCGACGTCAAAAATGAAAGTGGTGATCTCGCTGAGCTTTTCTTTGTAGCTAATCATTTGAATATGTGTCTTGAATGCTTTTTGATATGAGACGATAAATTTCCTTTTGGTCGCCTGTAAGTTCTTGAAGATGCGCGGCAATCGTGGTAGAATCATTTCTTCTCGCTGGACCTGTTTGTGCGTCAAGAGGATTCTCAGTTTGTAACTTCTGAGCGGTTTCCAATAGCAAAGGTTTCAAATGATCAAAGTTGAGTCCTTTTGAATCCAAATACTGATGAGCAATATGATTCATGTGGTTGGAGAAATTGTTTACCCAAACTGCAGCCAAATGGAGATGCTTTCTCTCTTCCGAAGTTGCGTAGTTTACGTTTCTACTTATGGCCCATGCTAAATCAAATAATTCGCTGGCAAAATAATCATTAGTTGATTCAATAAAAATGTGTACTTGACTCAAATCAAGCGTTATTGCTTTTGTGAAAGTCTGGAGAGGGTAGAAGACACCAAGTTGATCTCGCTGAGGCAATGATGCTAAATCTGTTGAACCAGAAGTATAGGCAATCGGACAAGTAGCTGAAATTTGCGTTATCACGTCTGCTATGGCAGCATCAGGAACGCAAAGAATTACAAGTTGTCGCTCTGGAAGATCTTCAATTCGGTCTACCACTATTGAATTGGTCGCTCCAGCGGATTTCTCAGCCAGTTCACGACTTCGTGCATAGATATGTGATACATGAATCCCATGTTGATCAAACGCCTTAGCGAGATGAGAACCAACGTTCCCGAATCCAATAATGGATAACTTTTCAATTCTCGATTTCACGCAACAAATGTACGTCAATTGTTTGATTCGAACGGATAAAAACTGGCCCTAGAATTTATAGGTCTTACGTTCCACGAAGGTATAATCATCTGTTACTTGCAGTAAAAATGATTTTATTGTCTCTTCTGAGATAGGAGATAAATGAGCGATGAGCAAATATCCTTCATCCATAAGTGTAAGTATACAGATTCCTTCTTTTACTGACATCAGTTCTTCTAAAGTTTGCAAATCGGCTTCGGTAAAGCCTTCTCCGAATAATTTAAGTTTCGTCGAAAAAGTACTTTATCCCTGCTGCGTAACGGCAAAATAAGCCAGCTCACGGTTTTTTTCTAGGCGCTGTTAAAGATAATAATTGGAGCACAGATCAATAATATAATTGGTAGTAATTTCAATATGTTCTTAGTGTTTAATGATTTTTTGTGTTGTATTGATTCTCTTGTTAAAGCCATAACTTCACTTTTCTCAGAAGCACTATTCAAATCAAATTGCTGTAGTTGGCAGTAAGCCCCACCTGTTCTAATGTCTTTGTCTACATAGCTGTACTCATTGATCTCAGCAGGTTCTTAGCGCCATCGATTTGAGCAATTACTTCAAAGTTAATTCCGTCGAAAGAACGGAGAAGATCGAATCTATCATTGTCTTGTTCTGATTCAGTTGTCCATGAAATGACATTTTCACGCGTAATTGCAATTCCAAAAAAATCAGAAAGCTCAACAGGTAATATTCCTGTGGCAGACCATCCTGACACGGTAAAGTCGCAGATGTTACCTCCGTAGCCATCTACCATCAATACATACGTATTCCCAAAGGGGCGTTGCAGTTGCTGTTCCGGTCGCTGCAGTAGCAGGTTTCCAACAATTAGATACTGAGGTAAGACCAGTACAACAACCATTTACATCATGCGTTATGCTGAACACCTCAGCTTGTATTCCAGAAGTGCAACCCGTTACACACGTGAAATTGAATACCTCAGATGTAGCAACAAATTCATACCAAGAGTTATTTTCAATCGAGCCACAAAATGACATTCCTGCTTGCTGATCAGCGGTATACGTTCTGAAGTATTAGAAGAGAATGTTCCACCGCCTGGTGATAAAATTGCAGGGTCTTAGCAATAATTCTGATTTACCGGATTTCCACAAGGTCCTGTTGGTAGTACTAAAGCTCCTTCATACGCGCAAATGTCAAATGTGCCATTGTTGTTATTTCCATATTCCCAAAATCGTACCCATAAGGTAGCTCCAGGCGTCTGTCCTGTTAAGGCTATCATTGAAATCAAGCTATTACCACTATCATCGTCATCACACTCAATTAAGCTAAGTGAACCACATGGTCCAGAATAAATAGCCATTCCAGCATCAGTAATTACGCAGGTGTTCATGTCAACCGTAACTGACCCACTTGCAGGAACTGTAAGTGTGAACCAAACATCTCCACCGGAGTAATTACCACAACCAGGTGCCGGAACTCCTGCGCTCGCAGTAGCTCAAGCGTTAGTGTAAGTTGCGAAAGAGCAACTCGTACCCGACGTAAATGGCGTTGTACCACAAGGTGCGTCAGATTGAGAAAAGGATGTATTAGTTAGTGCAATTAGTACTACAAACGTAATCATTAAGCACTTGAAATAGCGGTTATTCATGTTTTAGTGGATTCGTATAATTATCTTTTTGCAAAGATACGACACCTTTTTAATATATCCTGAGTAGATCAAATTAGATGAATTAATCATCCTGTTTGTCGATTAATAATTACATTTCGTCGATGATTTTGCAATTAAATCAAAAAAAAACACCGCTCGTTAAAGCGGTGTTTAAATCAGAATATTTTAGTTGTTTATCACTACATTATTTTTCCATGGCATTGTTTGAATTTCTTTCCGCTGCCACATGGACATGGATCGTTTCTACCAGCAGTCTTCTCAACGGTAACCGGCTGTTGCTTTTCAACAGGTCGACGAACGCCTGAATTTTGCGATGCTTTTCTGTTTGCATCTGTACCAGCTCCAACTTCGCTGTCACCAGAACCAGATGTTTCATGGGCTTTTGCGTAGCTACTTGATTGCGTTGAAGACTGATTCGTCGTTTGAAGTTCCTCAATTGGAATATCCATCTTCATCAGAAGGTCCATCGTTTCAGTGTTCAACCTGTCAAGCATCTTTTTGAATAATTCGAATGATTCAAGCTTGTAAACTAAGAGTGGATCTTTTTGCTCATACTGCGCGTGATGCACTGCTGAACGTAAATCATCCATCTCCCTAAGGTGCTCTTTCCACTCATTATCTATCATCCCAAGCGTGATGTTCTTTTCGAAGTTTTTTGTAATTGCTTTTCCGCCACTACCATATGCTTCTTCCAGATTCACGACTAATTGCATCTCACGACGACCATCAGTTAATGGGAATACAATGTTCTTGTATTTGTCAGCCATCGTCTCGTGAACATGCTTAATCTGTGGCATTGCTTTCTCACAGATTTTGTCATTCTTACGATCGTATCGTTCTCGAATTCTACCATAGACTTTCTCGACTAACTCAACTTCATCAACTGAATCAAATTCAGATTTATTCACTGGAGATTGAATCCCAACAGTACGCAATAGTTCTAATTCGAATTCATCGAATTGATTGCGATTCCTTCCACCAGAAACAGATTCCGCTACGTCATAGAAGGTATTATCAATATCCATGTCTAAACGATCACCAAATAAGGCGTTTCGTCGTTTCTTATAGATGGCTTTACGCTGAGCGTTCATTACATCATCGTATTCCAATAATCGCTTACGAATTCCGAAGTTGTTTTCCTCTACTTTTTTCTGTGCACGCTCAATGGATTTAGATACCATACTATGCGTAATCACCTCACCTTCCTTCAAGCCCATTCTATCCATGAGTTTGGCAATTCTTTCAGAACCAAATTTACGCATTAGACCATCCTCGAGAGAGACAAAGAACTGTGATGATCCTGGATCACCTTGACGACCTGAACGACCTCTTAACTGACGGTCAACACGACGTGAATCGTGACGTTCCGTTCCGATAATCGCTAATCCTCCAGCTTCTTTTACTCCTTCACCCAATTTTATATCGGTTCCACGACCAGCCATGTTAGTTGCGATCGTTACAGCTTTTGCTTTTCCAGCATCGGCTACAATTTCTGCCTCACGTTGATGGTATTTCGCATTCAATACCTCGTGACTGATATTTTGCATGCTCAACATTCGACTCAATAGCTCAGAAATTTCTACCGTTGTTGTACCGACAAGTACTGGCCGATTCGCTTCAGTAAGTTTTTGAATTTCTTCAATTACTGCAGTATATTTCTCTCTCGCTGTTTTGAAAACGAAATCATTTTTATCCTTACGAGTAATCGGGCGATTAGTTGGAATTACAACTACATCCAATTCGTAAATGTCCCAAAATTCTTTCGCCTCTGTTTCTGCCGTACCTGTCATTCCCGACAGTTTATGGTACATTCGGAAGTAGTTCTGAAGTGTAATCGAAGCGTATGTTTGAGTAGCCGCCTCAACGGTTACATTCTCTTTAGCTTCAATCGCTTGATGCAGTCCGTCTGAATAACGACGCCCCTCCATAATACGACCGGTTTGCTCATCGACAATTTTAATCTTATTCTCCATGATAACGTATTCAACTTCCTTTTCAAAAAGTGAGTACGCCTTTAATAACTGGTTGATCGAGTGAATTCGTTCGGATTTAATACTGTAATCGCGAATGAGTTCATCTTTCTTCTGTTGGAAATCGTCAGTACTAAGTCCTTGCTTTTGCAAATCAGCAATCGAACCACCAATGTCTGGCATAATGAAGAAATCTCTTCCTTCTGATCCAGAAATAAGATCAATTCCTTTATCTGTAAGTTCAATCGTGTTTTGTTTTTCTTCAATTACAAAGAATAACTCCTTATCGATCTTTTTCATTTTCTTCCCTTGCTCTTGCATGTAGAAGTTCTCTGTCTTCTGCAAGTGAGCTCTAATTCCTGGTTCGGAAAGGTACTTAATCAGTGCTTTGTTTCTTGGCAGTCCACGGTAAGCTCGTAGTAATGAGATTCCGCCTTCTTCAAGCATTTTCTTAGGGTCTTGGCCATCGGCTACATCGCCGTTCAGAACGATCAGTTGCTTTTTAGCATCGGCGAGACAACTAGTAACATATTTCTTTTGAGCAGCAACAATAGTCTCAATACGAGGTTTCAATTGCGTAAACTCATGCTTGTCTCCTTCAGGTGTTGGGCCGGAAATTATTAATGGAGTTCTTGCGTCATCAATCAATACAGAATCGACTTCATCAATAATTGCGTAATGATGTTTTTGTTGAACAAGATCGTCCGGACTTGCTGCCATATTGTCACGGAGGTAATCAAATCCGAATTCATTATTCGTCCCAAAGACGATGTCAGATTTGTATGCTTCCTTTCTTTCTGTCGAATTTGGCTTGTGCTTATCAATACATGCTACGGATAGGCCATGGAACTCATACATTGGCCCCATCCACTCAGAATCACGCTTAGCGAGGTAATTATTTACTGTAACTAAATGGACTCCTTTACCAGAAAGTGCGTTTAGATAGACAGGCAAGGTCGCAACTAACGTCTTACCCTCACCAGTTTGCATCTCTGCAATGTTTCCTCTATGTAGAACCGCACCGCCCATCAATTGGACATCGTAGTGAACCATATTCCATGACACTGGCACGCCTGCAGCGTCCCATTCGTTATGCCATATCGCTTTGTCCCCTTCGATAGAGATTCCCCTTCGAGAGGATGCAATCTTTCGATCGAAATCATTTGCAGTTACTTCAAGTTTTCCGTTCGAAGCCCATCTTCTAGCTGTTTCTTTAACAACTGCAAAGGCTTCACCCATAATGACTTCAAGCGTTTCTTCGATTTTCTCGTCGATGTCCTTAGTAAGCTGATCAATCCCATCGAATATTGCTTCTTTTGCTGTTACCGGCGTGTTTAAGTCTTCAGCTTGAGCCTTCAATACTCCCAATTCTTTCTCTAATCCGGCAATGCTGTCTGTAATCGTTTTTCGAAAGGTGTATGTGCGATCGCGCAGTTCATCATCTGACAACTTCATCATAGCAGCGTCGTGCTGCGTAGATGCATCAATTGATGGCTGGTATTCTTTTTGATCTTTCGAAGATTTATCTCCAAATAGTTTCTTTAATATACTCAAAATCGTGACTTTTTATAGTTGTAAAACGGGATGTAAAAATACGCAAATTAAGCTAGAATTTACCTCGTTTCCATTATTTCAATTCTTCAAGATCTGTTCCACATAAATTATTCCAAGCTATGATTTAATGACAAATTGTCTCGGAGAAGGCTTTTTTTTATTGAAAATCATCAAAAGTGTTGTTAAAGAGTTAATAAATAACCGACATTGTTCGCGGCAATTCAGAAGGACATATTATTTTTGCAGTATGCATGAGAGATTAGTTATTTTAGATTTTGGTTCGCAGTACACACAATTGATCGCTAGACGTATCAGAGAGCTTAATATTTACTGTGAAATTCACCCTTGGAATAAGTGTCCAGAACTGGATAGTAATACGAAAGGAGTGATTCTTTCAGGTAGCCCGTTCTCAGTGCGAGAAGAGAATGCACCAATGCCAGACTTATCGGCAATTAAAGGAAAAATACCATTGCTCGGCGTATGCTTCGGCGCTCAACATCTGGCGCATCATTTTGGGGGAGAAGTAGTGGCTTCATCAACGCGTGAATATGGACGAGCTAATTTGTCGTTCGTCGATGATTCGAACATTTTGACAAAAGGAATGTCAGGTGGTTCTCAGGTTTGGATGTCACATGCAGATACCATTGGAAAGGTGCCCGAGAACTTTAAAGTAATTGCTAGTACTGATGATGTTCGTGTGGCAGGTTTTCAAATTGAAGACGAAGTTACCTTTGGGATCCAGTTTCACCCTGAAGTGTATCATTCATCGGAAGGTGTAATTTTACTTAGAAATTTTGTAGTTGATATCTGTGGGTTCTCACAGGATTGGACACCAGATTCTTTTGTAGAGGAGACGGTAGCCAAATTGAAAGCTCAAGTAGGTGACGATAAAGTGATCTTAGGATTATCCGGAGGTGTTGATTCTTCGGTTGCTGCCGTATTATTACATAAAGCTATTGGAGAAAACCTTCATTGCATTTTTGTAGATAATGGATTATTGAGGAAGGATGAATTTTCTCAAGTTCTGGAGTCCTACAAAGGAATGGGGTTAAACGTTAAAGGAGTGAATGCTAGTGAGGCCTTTTATGCAGAATTGAAAGATTTAACAGACCCAGAGAAGAAACGCAAAGCAATAGGTAAGGTGTTTATTGATGTGTTTGACGCAGAATCAAAATTGGTTGAGAACGCTGAATGGCTCGGACAAGGAACTATTTACCCCGATGTCATCGAATCAATTTCTGCTACTGGTGGGCCTAGTGCAACAATAAAATCACATCATAATGTTGGTGGTTTACCAGACTATATGAAGTTGAAGGTCATAGAACCATTGCGCTTACTTTTTAAAGATGAAGTTAGGCGAATAGGAAGATCCATGGGTATGGATGAAAAGATACTAGGACGTCATCCGTTTCCAGGACCAGGGCTTGGAATTAGAATTCTAGGAGATGTAACAAAGGAAAAAGTTACGATTCTTCAGGAGGTGGATCATATATTTATTTCGTCACTCAAGGAAGATGGGTTGTACGATGATGTTTGGCAAGCAGGTGCTATCTTTCTTCCTATTCAGTCAGTTGGAGTGATGGGGGATGAACGAACCTACGAAAACGCAGTCGCGTTAAGGGCTGTGTCTTCTACAGATGGAATGACAGCTGATTGGTGTCATCTTCCGTACGAGTTTTTAGCCAAAGTTTCAAATAGAATTATTAATCAGGTTAAAGGTATTAATCGGGTAACCTATGATATCAGTTCTAAGCCTCCTGCTACGATTGAATGGGAGTAAACATAGAAATGGCACAAGTATTGTAAATCCATTTGAGTAAATTTAGATCATGAGTAAACTACTAATCATCATAATATTATTACTCCCGATTGTCGCTAGCGCGCAACCAGGAGTTTCACCCGTTGTTGAGAAGGATGGTTCCAAATACTATTCTCATACCGTAGAGGCAGGGAACACACTTTGGGGGATTCAACAAATTTTCGGTGTTCCGGTAAACGAAATTGTGGATGCTAATCCTGAGCTTCAAAGTGGACTAAAGGTCGGGCAGTCGATTTTGATACCTGTATCGCAGGAGTCTATTGAAAAAATCCCAACGGTTAACTACAAGGTTAAGAAAGGTGAAACCCTATATGGACTTGCTAGGAAATTTGAATCTACCGTTGATGATTTAGTTGCGATCAATCCTGAGTTAAAGGATGGCTTAAAGAAAGGTCAGTTGATTCAGGTACCATGCTGCGCAAATGACGGAAGTACTATTACGACTCTGCCAGTTGACACCTCTACACCCAATCCTTTTGTTTCTGATACTGTTGAGAATGAGGACGGGTCTGCGGATCATATTGAATTCTCATTTAGTGATTCTACGGTGAGGCACATAGTGATGTCGCATGAGACACTATATGGTGTGTCGAAAAGATTTATGGTTGCGGTAGATAAGATAATGGAAGTAAATGGTTTAACTTCTACTTCAATTAAGGAAGGGCAAATATTAATTATTCCAGTTAAAGCAGAGCGCATCGAACGCGTAGAAATTAGAGAAGTTCCTTTAGATTACGATCCAAACGGAATAGGACCGCTCGAGTTTGATCGTAAAGAGAAGTATCGTATTGCTTTGCTTTTACCTTTCTACCTTGATCGTGGGCCGAAATACTCGAAGAAAATAGCGGAATTTGCGACTCAGTTCTATATGGGGGTGAGAATGGCTGTGGATAGTTTGAAGCAGTTAGGGTTAGTCGCAGATATCGAAATTCATGATACTGGAAACGATTCACTGAAGGTTCTTGCAATTTTAGCTGACACAAGTTTTCAATCTGTAGATCTCGTGATCGGACCATTCTTTGAAGGGAATATACTTACTGTCAGTGAATACTGTAAGGCAAATCGAATTCGTATGGTTTGTCCAGTTGCCGCTCCTGAAGCTTTGTTAGAAGGTAATCGATTAGTCTATGAGGCTGTGCAATCAGGACCAGTGCTGATGAAACGTCTCGCTATACACATGTTAAAGAATAATGCCAATGATCGGATCGTTTTGGTTAAACCCGTGAAGGAATCCGATCTGTTGATGTACGAGGCGTTTAAAAAGGAATTCACAACAGCGTTATCTGATGGTGAACGTCCGAAGTTGATAGAAAGTTCTGTTGGTAGCTTTACCGGGCAAATTGTTAGGGGAGTTAATACCGTTTTTGTGATTCCAGCAACAGATCGAAAGACTGCAATGCAATTCATGAATAACCTCAATAAGTCCGCATTTAAATCTCGGTCTAAAAACCTGTTTGTCTATGGAACGAAAGAATGGGACGGTTATAGCGATATAAATAACATCTATAAGAATAAATACAATTTCCATTTTGCAAGCTCCAATTTCTTGGATTATTATACTGATAATATGGTTCGATTGAATAAGTTGCACCGAAACTGGTTTAAGACCGATTTATCAAGAATGGCGGTTCATGGTTATGATATTGTGAGCTATTTTAGTAGCGAGTTCTTCTTGGAATCCAACTTAAAACCATCAATGATGATGAGTGATTTTAAGATGGAACAGATATCTCCAGCGGATGGTTACGAGAACAGAAGTATTTTCATTGTTGAGCAAGATGAGTATGAACTCTTTAACAGCGAAGTTGAGCGTGATAACTAAAAGTGAGGTTACTCAAGCAATGATGGCTTTGCAGGATCGGATTTGTTCTCGTTTAGAAGCTATCGATGGTACTGGAGTGTTTGAGGAAGATAAGTGGTCGCGTTCCGAAGGTGGTGGAGGGCGTACTCGAATCATTCAAGAGGGTGACCTAATCGAAAAGGGAGGTGTTAATTTCTCTGAAGTTCATGGTCATGTCACAGATATGATGCGCCAGAATACGCAAATAACCGGGGATACCTTTTTTGCCACTGGCGTATCAATTGTTCTACATCCAAATAATCCGCATGTCCCAATAATCCATATGAACGTTCGTTACTTTGAAATGGACAATGGTACCTATTGGTTCGGTGGCGGTATCGATCTTACACCGCATTATATTGTTCCTAGTCAAGCAAAAGAGTTTCATGAGAGTCTAAAGGGTGTTTGCGACAAGTACGATTCAAGTTTCTATCCTAAATTTAAAGTTTGGGCGGATGACTATTTCTTTATTCCACATCGAAACGAAACGCGCGGGATTGGTGGAATCTTTTTCGATCAAATTTCTGAATCAGCAGACATCTCTAAACAAGCACTTCTCGATTATTGTATTGAGCTAGGAGACTCTTTTTCCGACATTTATTCCAATCAGGC
>JBLHPQ010000008.1:0-78049 GCA_047624355.1 Flavobacteriaceae bacterium
CCCTGTGATTGTTGCTGTTGGATCTGGATCAGCAACACAATATGAAGCCGCACCATAGTTAAAAGATGCATCGTCTAAAGCGTTAATTGTAACACTAACATTTGAGCTGTTTGTGCACGGTCCAGTCGTGGTATAAGTAACTGTATACGTTCCTGGTGATGAAGCTGAAACATCTAGTGCTCCAGTTGAGGTATTGATCGATAATCCAGCAGTTGAACTAAACGTCCCACCTGGGAGGCCTGTGATTGTTGGAGTCGGATCTGAATCATTTAAGCAATAGGAAGCCGCACTATAGTTAAAAGTGGCATCGTCTAACGTACACGTGACACAGAAATTATTAATCTCTTGGCTTCCATAATCTGAATTGGCAGCGATTATAGTTGCCAGTTGAGTTGCTCCCTGATCAATCGAATAGTTTCCATCCACGGTACAAGAACCGTATTGAGATCCATACATTCCGTCACCATAACTATCGTTGATAATGAAATCGTAGCAACCTACAGATAGACACCATGTTTCATTAATCGTTGCAGCTCCTCCTGGGCCAACATCTGTGTATGGACCACCAGAATAGAGTACCGTAGCACCCTGTTGAACAGTCCAAGTAGTCTCAGAACCCCAACAATCTACGTCAAGTGTAAAGTCAATCGATTGACCTCCTATAACGAGTACGAATGGGTTTGATGAACCGTCATTTGCCGCATTTGAATCTGTATTTCCATTTGGAAGAGAGGTAGCCGCATTGAAAGTATGCGCACCATTAGTCGACGACATCGTCGGTAGCGTTACATTTATTGATGCTCCCGAAGCTAAACTTCCCGTCCAATTAAATATCTGTGCAGTTCCTCCATCGATGTCGTAGGTAATCGTCGCAGAAGTAACGGTATTACTTCCATAGTTTCTCATCGTAACTTCAGGATCAAAACTTCCTGAGCAAATCGTACCGTCGGGGGTAATTATCCCATTTATCCCGGTATCATCCATCCCAGCAGGCGCATTCGGGTCACAACCGTCATTTGTAGTTGAAGTATTCAATGGATCTAACCAATCTCTTACACGAGTCGCAGCTGATCCTCCTCCGTTCCATGAAATTCCAAAACGACCATATCCGTCATATCCTCCATTATCATTGGTCCCAGCACAAGCGGCAGTACCACCTGATAAATCACCAATAATTCTACCATTTTGATCAAATAACGGTGAGCCCGATGATCCTGGCTCAGTAACTCCCTCCGTCCAATCATTCACTCTCCAAACTTGCGTGTTCGGGTCTCCATTAAAGTTCCACGTATCGAAAACTGCTCCATTATCCTGGCAGATTTTCTTAACATCTCCACTTGGATGATGAATTCCAGTTACCTGTGTAGGAATTGCTTCACTATTATCCCAACCTGCAAAAAACACATTCCAGGTTTGAGCTTCCGCTAATGACAAATTCATTTCTAACAAAAGAAAATCAGATCCAGAATCATTCGCACGTACAGTTCCTCCATTTGCTGTTTGATCGTAAGGCGGCCCCGGGTCTACACTATTTACGGCAGTTGCACATGACTCCGTACCGGGAGGACTCTCCCAATTAAAACGAAACGACCATGTTGCAATACTTCCACTGTAACAATGATTAGCCGTTAAAAAGTAAGGTGTAAAATCGCAAGACGTATTGTTGATGAGCGCTCCAGTACAAATTCCATTACCTCCAACAACTATCATTGCTACTGAACGAATTTGATCGTTCCAAGCTGCACCTAAAGGACAGTTGACATCGATATTGCAATCTCCAGAGGAGTTTAAAGCTTTCATGTAGAGCTCATTCCCCAGCTTATCTGCATAAGTACCAAGTTCTCTGTAGCCGTGCGTAACGGTTCCAATTTTTAATGTTCCTTGTCCTTGAACCGCCTCCGGCTCGAAATATTCAACAATGATATTATCACCATGAACTAATTCAGTTCCTAGCTTTTGTTCGGGGTTATTATTTCTGTCTGTGTAGGCACCTACTCTGTTTGTTTGATTATTGTCGTACAAATAAACAAACGCTCCTTTCGGAAGATCAAATTCTTCAAAAATTAAATTAATCGTGAGAGCACCCGTAGACTCAATGCCAATACGCCAAAGTCGATCACCATTTGGCAGTGTAGTCCAAACTCCTGAATTTCCAAGATCCAAATCGACAGAATGATTGTGTCCAAAACGCCAAGGTCCGCTCTTAAATGAATTGTTTACTGAATCTTCGTAAAGCTGTTGTGTCATATCAAAAGCAGGCATAACCTCTAAAGGCAGCGTGACAGTTGGCACTTTATCTTTCCAGCCAAGCGGACCACCCATATCGGTTACTTGGGACCAGCCATGGATTGATATCAATAGTAAGAGGGTTGAGAGTAGACAAATTCTTCTCATTAGAGTTTAGTTTTATAGTTTATAGCATTGCTAATTTAGGTAAAAAAAATTAAACACAATTACATGGGAAATGTGTTAATTTCAACATTTCTATTCCTGAACTTTTTAGGGCAGCCTTCTTTTTTGGTGCCAACCAATGATTCGATTATTGTGCACGAATAAGTCAAAAACTGTTAAGAATCAGCAATAATTATCGATTAATGGTTGTTTTTAATCGATTTACATAGCCTTCTTAAAGCGAAACTTAATTTCTCTGGCGAAACTCTCTGATTATCGATACTTTTTATAACTATCTGATATTCATTTAATTTCCGCGCTATGTATTACAAAAAGAATGAGCTCACGCTCCTGTACCACAAAGAAAAATAACGGATAGAAAGCCCCTTGTCACTGCCCATGTCCTGACGAATAAAATTAATCCCCGAGAGGTTAGCTCGAGTATACTTTCTGAAACGATCTTATTATTGCTATCAAGAAACTTGGTGCGAACCCGAAATCGATCGTTGATAAATCGAAACCGTATTATCAAGACGAGCTAAGAGGAAGCGAACTTAGCGATTACGGGGATATTCAATCATGATGAAACATCCGAAACTATGGAGAACCCCTATGGACTTGTGCCATTGGAAATCGGCACTCGACACTTCATCAAATGATGTCCTAAAACTCAGTTAAACCATGCAAAAAAGATCCCCTTTCACGAGCGACGAGAGGGGATCATTAATTTATAAGCCTACCGAATGTAAAAAAATGACCTCCTTACCATCCAGACGCTCAGTATACACTGACATTTAAGTTATTAACAACATAGTAGCTTCGAAATAAGCGTAAATTCACTATCTTTGCCGTGATTAGGCCTTATACTTATTGAAATAACTACTCCTTATGGCTATCTCTAGCCCTTTGAATATTTCTCTTGACCAACGCATTAACTCATTCTTTAAGAATCGTGTTTCGACGGCTTTGGTATCAAGTGAATTAGTGAGTTTCCTTGATTGCGTAAAGGTCAGAAGACAAACAAGAAATTCAACAAACACTACCTTCTTATGAATAAGTTAACACTAATGCTGTCCGTTTTGGCAATTTGCACAGCGTCGATTACAATGGCGCAAAATGTTGGAATTGGAACCGCAACACCAGCCACGAAGTTAAACGTTGTTCAAACTGCTGCCGTAACTGGTATCGAGATTGATCATAGTGGTGCGGCCGGGAATTCCGTCGTAGCATTTCCTCAAAATGCCGCGAACACTTCTTCTTCGATATGGGTTCTAAACCAGAGTGCTGGTCGAGGCCTTAATATCGACATGCTAACTGCGACAAGCACATCGGCCGGGGCACGTATCAATCAAACAGGTGCTGCAGATGGCCTAGATATATTTCATTCAAACGCAACCGGAGCCGGTGGATATCTTAGTCTTACATCTGCGACAAACAATTTCGCAGGAATACAAATCGACCATGCTGGAACTGGAGTTGGACAATGGATTAACATGACAAATACAGGAGCGTCAGGAACAGGTCTTTTCATCAATCAAGTTGGAACCGATCCGTTCTCTAGAGGAGCTGAAGTTAATATGGATGCAGCAAATGGTGCAATTGGTATTGCTAGTTTTCATAATGGAACTGGAACAAGTATTTATGGATCATCTGTTGGTGGTGACGCAATTTTCGGTTTCTCAGGGGGTGGTAATGGTACCTACGGAAGTTCTACATTCTTAACAGGAATAGGAGCCGGCGGATATGCTAGTGGTGCGCAAGGAATGGGAGGTCTTTTCTTCCTAGATAATGCCGCTGCAGATAGAAATTCAATCGGTGCATTTATTATCTACAATGGTTCTGGCGGTGGCGTTGGAGGGGGAGGTAACGCTTTAGAGGTGAGTAACTTGGGTACAAATGGAAATGCAGTAGACGTTTTCATGGGTGATCCTAGTGTTGCACCGGGTCCAGCAAATACAACAAACGAATACTCTTGTATTGCACTCTCTCATATGGGAACTGGAACGGGTACTCTTGGTTCTAAAAGCGCACTGTCAGCTAGTGTAAACGGAAGTGATCCAAGTATTATTTCCTTTAGCAACGGAACAACATATAGAGAAGGAATATTGAGCTTTGCAAATCCTAATGGAGCTAATGATCCGATTGCTGTTTATGGATACTCATACGAAGCGGCTAATGACGACTACGGAATTGGTGTTCAAGGCGTTGGTGGATGGTACGGAGTAAGAGGCTGGAAGAATGGTGCTAATTATGCCTATACGTACGGAGTATTCGCGCAGGGTGATTTGGGTGCGACAGGAGCAAAAACATTTATTATTGATCATCCATTAGATCCCGAGAACAAATTTTTAAGACATTATTCCGTGGAGTCAGATGAGATTACTAATATGTATCGAGGTGTTGTTGAATTAGACGGGAACGGTGAAGCTACTGTATTCATGCCAGATTATTTTGAAGCTGCGAACATTGAACCTAGCTACCAATTAACCTCTATTGGTTCTGCTACTCATCCATATGTGCTCACAGAAATTGAAGACAATAAATTTACCGTTGCCGGTGCTCCAAATGCGAAAGTATCTTGGACCGTTTATGCAAAACGTAATGATCCAACGATTCGTTACTACAGCGAAACAGGCAAGAACTATGACCAAGAAGAAGTTGAGAAACCAGCGAGAATGAAAGGTAAATACTATACGCCTGAGGCATATGGTCAGCCAGCTTCAAAAGGTATTCATTACAACGAAGCATCGGAACAGACAAGAGCTAAAGTGGCAAAAATCAAGCAAGAAAGCATGACACCTCCAGAAATGAGAAAAACGAATGAACTTGCTCCAACTAATTATCGGACTAAAGGGAAGACTACAGTTAAGGCTATAGATTCAAAAGAAAATGTTGAACTACTGAATACAGTAGACACAAAAAAATAAACAATTATCGCACAAGATTAGGTCAGTTAGAACGAGTTCTAACTGACCTTTTTTTTTGCCCTATATTTTATAGAAACCAGTCCAAGTAGTCTGTTTAGAGAAGAACCGATTTACTAATACTTGTGCCTGATTTTATCATTTGCGGAGATATAGTATCTTTACTTCACGATGCATTTGAACCTTCACATCATCTGAAAACAAGCTATTATGAAAAAAACATTGCAGCTCTTTCTATTCCTGTTTCTGTCATCCTTTAGTTTTGGTCAAGCGACCTTCTCGGTTACTGCCACGGGCACAACTCCGGAGATTGACAGCGCGGTGGATTTTACCACCGACATTTGGTCGCAGTATTTAAATTCCAGCGTTCCGATAAAAATCAAACTCATATATGCCGACATGACAGCGGCAGGTCCACTAGGTGCGACATTTCCAAATGGACGTAAAGATTTTACGCTTGCTCCATTAGCTAATTTATGGTACGCCTCATGCCTTGCGAATTCTATAGAAGGAAGTGAAATCAATGCTGGAGAATTCGACATGGACATCTACATCAATAGTTCTGTGAATTACTACTTCGGGACGGACGGAAACCCGGGAGCTGGGCAATACGATTTTGTCAGTGTATTTTTACATGAAATTTGTCATGGACTAGGCGCCCTTTCTGTTTCAAAAATTGAAACTGGAACGGGTTCATATGGTTATTTAGATGCCTCAAGCACCTTCCCCTTAGTAACTTCATTTCCTTTCCCTGCACTCGCTGGATTGCCTTCAGTATGGGATTACCACATGAGAAACGGGGCTGATCAGCGGATTACGGACACATTACTATTCGCGAACTTATCAATAGAACTTGGCAATGAATTTGAAAGTAATGACCTCTTTTTCTCTGGATCAAACGCTAATGCGGCAAACTTTGGAAATCCTGTTAAAATATATGCTCCGACAACCTACGCAGATGGTTCGAGTCTTCAACATTTCAATGAATCGACCTTTCCTATTTCAACTGGTCATGGATTATTGACACCTTTTATCGGTACTGGAGAAATAACACATACACCAGGTGCCATTTTAGTTGGAGCACTGCAAGACATTGGATGGTCGACGAATGTTATTGGCATTGAAGAAAACACATCGTTCAAGATCACCCTCTTTCCAAACCCTGCAAGTAATGTGGTCTATGTATCCATCTCTGAAGCAGTTGACTGTAATTTACAGATTATTGATCTTACTGGCAAAGTGCTTCAGCATCACAACATTCTTAATCAGAATCAAATCGAGGTGGACATTTCAAATTTATCCCCTGGCCATTACATGACAGTGATCACAACTGATCTCGGAGCACAGAGAATGCAATTTATTAAGTTTTAATAATCAGTAGTTTTATTCCACTCCATGCTTATTTTTACATTTTGATTAATTGATTTAAAGAATGACAAAACTCATCAATTGGCTTAACCAACCGAAGTCACCTCACGGATTGGCACTTTTTCGAATATTATTTGGAGTTATACTTCTTTGGGACCTTCTCAGAATCAAGGATATTAAGCTCATTGAAAGTTTCTATCCAAGAGGGGTCATGTTTCCTTATGAGTTTATAGATCTCCCGCTAATTGAACTTGAGTCAATGAATGTACTCATGGGACTCCTCATTCTTTCAGCCGTGTTAATCACCGTTGGTCTCTTCTATCGATTCGCGATGCTCTTCTTTGCATTGGGTTTCAGTTATTTCTTCTTCTTAGATCAAGTTCTCTACAACAATCATCTTTACTTAATTTGTCTGGTGAGTTTTATGATGGTTTTCATGCCTGCCGATGCTGCTTTAAGCGTTAGTAAGAAAAGACATCGCAGTAAAATCCCTCAATGGAATTATCGATTACTTCAGTTTCAACTGATTGCAGTATTCTTCTTCGGGGCCATCGCCAAGCTTAATCCTTACTGGTTCGATATGCACCCAGTAGAAGAGTTATTGAACTACAAGGCACAAAAATCAGGATTCGGCTTTCTGTCATCTTCGGCGATGAAGGTTTTTATTACCTATGCTGGATTTCTTTTCGATCTTCTCATTGGCTTAGTACTATTGATTCCAAAGACACGGAAAATCGGAATTATAAGCGTTATTCTTTTCAATCTGTTCAATGCCTATATCTTTGATGACATCTACATTTTCCCATTCTTTATGATGTCCGCAATGTTCCTTTTCGTAGATCAAGATTGGTTGACGGGATGGCTCAGAAAACGAAAACTTATTAAGCCGGTTAATCCAGAATTAAAAAACGCGAAGTCGTTATCAAAAATAGGGCTGGGAGTGATCGGAATCTATTTAATCATTCAACTCTTCCTCCCGCTACGTCATATTGGAATGGATGGCTATACGGATTGGACAGGTGAAGGTCAACGATTTGCTTGGCGGATGAAAATTCAACATCGAACAGTAGATGAGGTGAAGTTTGCCATCTTTGATTTAGATAAGAAGATTATTCATCCGGTAGAAATAGGCCGGTATTTATATCAAGATGAGATAACTCAAATGTGCCACTCTCCGCAAATGATTCTTCAATTTTCGAACTACCTCAAAGATCATGTTGCACAGAGAAATGGCATTGACGACCCGCTAGTCAAATCCAAAATTAAAGTTCAATTTAACGGCCTTCCGAGTATGTACGTTTTCGACCCAAACACTGATCTCCTGAAGGAACCCAAAAAACATAAGAGCATAAATGACTGGATAATTCCTTTATCTATGGCTGGGAAACAACTTGAAGTCGACCCAGATGCAATTCCATGGGATTAATTAATCCTCAACTCTAAATTGAGCTCATTTTGAAAGATATTCTCCTCATCACGCCGCCCTTTACGCAGTTGAATACGCCCTATCCGGCTACTGCTTATTTAAAGGGTTTTTTGAATACAAAAGGGATCCCTTCATTTCAGGTCGACCTAGGGATTGAAGTTATTCTCGAATTGTTTTCGGAAGGCAGGCTGAGAGAGTTATTTCAATTCGCTTACGACTATGACCGAATAACATCGGAAAACACTTTACGAATTTACGCTTCAAGGGAAGATTATTTTGCCACAATCGATGGCGTTCTTTTGTTCTTGCAAGGCAGAAATCAGACACTTGCTCGGCAAATATGCGCGGGAAACTTCCTTCCTCAGGCAGAGCGATTCAATGAACTTGACGAACTGGATTGGGCATTTGGATCAATGGGAATGGCCGACAAAGCCAAACACCTTGCCACCCTATACATTGAGGATATCTCTGACTTCATCATTGAATGCATTGATGAACATTTCGGTTTTAGTCGCTATGCAGAACGATTGGGAGAAAGTGCCAACGACTTTGATCAGTTATACGAGGCATTAAATGAAGACGAATCCATTATAGATCAGTTTACGCTGCTATTACTCGATGATCATTTACAAGCGACGGAAGCCAAATTAGTGTGTATCTCCGTACCATTTCCAGGTAATTTATACAGTGCTTTTCGATGTGCACAGTTTATTAAAAAGAACTATCCGGGTATTAAGATCGCAATGGGAGGTGGGTTTCCAAATACTGAATTACGCTCCGTTTCCGATTCTCGTGTGTTTGATTTTTTCGATTACATTACCTTAGATGATGGTGAACTTCCGATTGAATTACTCCATAAAAGCTTATCTATTGAGACAGGGCAAACCCTAGAATTCAAGCGAACCTTTGTGAGGCTGGACAATGTCGTTACCTATATCAACAATACCACTCAAAGTGACTACCGCCAGGCCGAAATTGGCACTCCCGATTATTCAGATTTACCCCTTGATTCGTACATTTCAGTAATCCAGATAACCAATCCAATGCACAGCCTTTGGAGTGACGGGAGGTGGAACAAGTTGACCATGGCGCATGGTTGTTACTGGGGGAAATGTACATTCTGCGATATCTCTTTAGACTATATTAAGCGCTACGAGCCGTTAACCGCAAAGTTATTGGTTGACCGTATGGAGGAGATGATCGCTCAAACTGGAGAATACGGATTCCATTTTGTTGATGAGGCAGCTCCGCCAGCATTAATGCGCGCACTCTCTATTGAGATCATAAAAAGAAGACTCACCGTTACGTGGTGGACAAATATTCGCTTTGAAAAGAGTTTTACCCGAGAGCTATGCATTTTATTGCGGGCATCAGGTTGTATAGCAATCTCGGGCGGACTAGAAGTCGCATCTGATAGGTTATTAGCGCTAATTGACAAAGGGGTTACCGTCGAACAAGTTGCTCGAGTGACAAATAACCTGACCGAATCGGGAATCATGGTGCATTCTTACCTCATGTATGGCTATCCAACACAGAACATTCAGGAAACAGTTGACAGCCTGGAAATGGTGCGTCAATTATTTGAAATCGGTACGATTCAATCAGGATTTTGGCATCAATTTGCGCTCACAACACACAGTCCTATTGGTCAAAATCCAGAGAAATTTGGGGTTATCCCGAAGTATAAGGCAATTACTTTTGCCGACAATGATGTCCAATTTGATGACACAACAGGCATTGATCATTCACAATTTAGCTATGGTTTAAAAAAATCACTCTACAATTTCATGCACGGCGTCGGATTTGATGTTCCTGTGATGGAATGGTTTGATTTCAAAGTTCCTAAGCCGACGATAGCCCACAATTTCATCGAATCGTGTCTGGGTGATGAACTTCTTTCGATGACGAAATCAAGTGCTAAACCAATCTGGTTAGGTAACCAACCAATCGTGGGTGAAGTTCAAGAAAATAAAAAGGGTGAAAAGAAAATTACACTCACTATTCATACTGTAGATGACCGCGTGGATGTATCACTAGAAATGAGCAAAGGGACTTGGCTCGTTCATCAATTAGAGAACATGTCCGTTCATTCAGAGGAAAACCCAACATTTTCTATGCTCAAGTCTGATTATGAATCTCAATTTGATGATTTTGAGCCCTTTTGGTATTCGAAAGAATTAACTGAATTGAAGGATGCCGGACTACTTGTTTAGCGGGCCTTGGGTCATGCATCATCTTTAACAAAACTTGTCTATTAAAACATTGGAATATTAATCCCTGAGCGGTACTTTTAATGACGGAGTTGCACTCTCGCAACTTGAAAAGCAGAACGTATGAAAAGGCGTATCTCAGTTAGAAAAAGATCCAAAAAGGCCTTTCGATTGGCCAATCAACTTTTGTTGAGCTATTCATTCCTATTTCTCGGTAAAAAGTTATTCGGGAGGCGCTATTACGAGAGAAGAATACACAAGCTTCACACAAAAAATGCTCTGCGTGTAAAATTAGTAATACTAGAACTTCAAGGTTTATTTACGAAGGCTGGACAATTAATGTCAACGCTATCGCACATTTTACCGGACCCATATATGGCCGCGTTAGAATCCTTGCAAGATGACGCCCCATCTGCCACGTTTGATGAGACTAGACCTCATATCGAGAAGGAGCTCGGCTCGCCAATAGACGAAGTTTTCAGTGCTTTCAATGAACTACCGATTGCGTCAGCTTCTATAGGACAAGTATATCG
The DNA here is from genome assembly GCA_047624355.1 of Flavobacteriaceae bacterium. Taxonomy (GTDB): domain Bacteria; phylum Bacteroidota; class Bacteroidia; order Flavobacteriales_D; family Crocinitomicaceae; genus UBA4466. The sequence goes on from JBLHPQ010000008.1 coordinate 10,853, forward strand.
AGCTACCCTGAAATCAGGTGAAGATGTCGCGGTGAAGGTTCAGCATCAGGACATCGAATTTCTAGCACAAGCAGATTTAAGCATCATCAAAAAATTAATCAAACGGGTATCGGTATTTATTCGGGTACAAGGAATGGATCACGTTTACGATCAAGTCAGGAGCATGATTGAGGAGGAACTTGATTATGAAAAGGAGGCGCGATCTATGGAGATTATCGCCAATAACTTGTCTGAAGTAAAAGGAGTTCGCGTTCCTAAGGTAATCAAACAGCTATCGAGCAAACGATTGTTGGTAGCGCAGTTTGAAGCAGGCTGTAAGATTACAAATATCCAGCAACTCGACGCATGGAATGTTAATCGTTCCGAACTTATCGAACGACTGATTACCGTCTTTATCAAGATGATTTTAGAAGATGGTTTTTACCATGCGGATCCACATCCAGGAAATTTATTGGTCAATAAAGATGGAGATTTAATTTTACTTGATTTTGGGGCAGTCGCCGAATTAAGCGAGGAAATGCGCAACGAAATACCTGTGTTGCTGCAGGCAATTTTCCAAAAGGATGAGGCAAAGATTCTAGTTTCACTTCGCCAGCTTGGGTTTATTGGAAATGATCAAGAATCAGAAGTCATAGCACAGCAGCTTATTGCGGCATTAAGTCAGTTCATCCAAAAGGAAGTCAAAGTAAATTCGATGAATCTGAAGGACCTAAGTTTCGAAGATTTAAAAGGCAGTAGTTTGGACAATCTTCGAAAGGAAATCAGTCTAAAGGAACTCACGAAAACTGTCAGAATTCCAAAAGAATGGATTCTCCTAGACCGAACACTACAATTACTTACTGGAACGAGCGCAACAGTTGCACCAGACTTGAATCCAATGGATGTCATCAAGCCCTATTTGAAGAAGATGATGCTGAAGAATGGCGGATTCAAAAAACTGCTACTCGACGCGATTAAGCAGCAGATTACAACATTAATTTCACTGCCAACAGACATAAGTACATTTATCAAGAAAGCCAATAAAGGGGAACTTGAAGTTAACGTGCAAAAAGATGACACTGGTCTTCGTGTGGTTGGTCAGCAGTTGATCCTATCTCTGTTCGTCATAAGTACGTTTTATTTCTTCCAAGAGACTCAAAACAATTATTATTTAATTCCATTCAGCGCCACAGCTCTGTTACTAGTGCGTTCTGTCTGGAAACACAAGAAATTATGAAAGACATTCAATCAAAAGTAGATATAGCCCTCCTCGTAGATTCATTTTACGAACAGGTTTTATCTGATCAGTTGTTAGCCCCCTTCTTCGCGCATATGGACTTTGATCGCCATAAGCCTAAGATGGTAAACTTTTGGTCGTTCGTTCTTTTAGATGAGGCAGGATACACAACCGACGTCACGAAACAACACATTCGCATGCCATTGCGCAAAGAGCACTTTGATCAATGGCTATTCTTATTTAACTCCACGATAGATTCGCTCTTTGTCGGAGAGAAGGCCGATGCCGCAAAACAACGCGCATTCACGGTAGGATGGACCATCCAAAGTAAAATAAACGCTTAACTGTATCCAAAAAAAATCCGCTCAACTGGTTTAAACCAGAAGAGCGGATAAGATTACTTTATTAGTCAGTCTATTTCACGACTTGCACGAAGCCATGCACCTCAACTTCGCCGCCACTTAGGTCGACATAGTTAATTCTCCAGAAATAAGTTCCATCTTCGACGGGCCCTCCGGTTGCATCAACTCCAAACCAATTAATATCTAAATCATCAGTTTCGTAAATTAGGTTCCCCCATCTGTTAAGAATTATTGTGTGCATTGAAACAATATTCTCAGATTCGACTGGCGTAAATATTTCATTTATACCATCACCTCCAGCGGTAATTATATTTGGAACAACTAAGACTCCTACACATCCAACTACAATAATTGAAACTGGACTTGCTGGACTTTCACATCCATTTTCCGTTTGAGTAACATAGTAAGTGTTGTCTCCAATCACATTATACGGCATAAACAGACCGTCTCCGCCAACACTATCAATGAGCGTAGGATCAGTGTACCATGTATATTGACTTGCAGTACCATCGGTTGTGAATGGGAAGAAGTCAGTATTCAAACAGTACTCTAGTCCATCAGTTCCAACGTTCGGAGCTAAAGGATAAGGATGAACCGTGATTGTTACCTCATCTGTATTAACACATCCATTTCCATCTGTTCCTGTAACAATGTATGTTGAAGTTGCGCCAGGAGTAAAGATTAATCCATCGATTACTCCGTTATCCCAAGCATATGAATTCGCTCCAGATCCTGATACAATCGTTGGATCACCTACACAAAGTTGACGATCTGGACCTGCATCTACAGTAGGTAACTCATTGACAATTATTGTCGTTGTACCACTTCCAATGTTCGAACAAATTTGATCGAGCACACCAGTAATAACATAAACTCCTGGAGCAGTACCTAGATCGAAAGGACTCAATGCACTGCTTGCAGTCATTGGTACTCCGTCAAGTGTATATTCAAGCGTAAATGGTCCGGTTCCTGTAACACCAACCAACACACTTGACACCACATCTCCACTGCAATATGTAGCACCTCCATCAACAGTGGTTACTGTAGGTAAAACAGGTGGAAAGACAACAAGTGTCGCTGTACAACTTAATGAATCAGTGAAAAATATTGTTACCGTTGTTGGTGTGCCATCATTCGGTATACCCGTCATTGTGTAGTTGAATGAAGTACTATCTGTGAACGGTGGCGGTAGCGACTGAGAAAAAGTCCCAGATCCGTTTGTCGCTTCAACTGTTATTGAACCAGTTGTAGGACTATAAGCATATTGAAAATCTCCCACAATGTCAAATACTTGTCCGGGTTGGCAAACTGTTGTGGCCGTAAAGTCCATGAAGAAGCAACTACATATGGCGGTGACCAGAGTGGTCGAGTCCATGGCGGTACAGCCGGTCGTATCGTTGGTTATTACCGCAATATAGGTTGAAGATCCCTCTGGAGGACATATGCTCGGTGCGGCGATTGTTGAATCACTAACCAAGGATGACAACCAAGTATACGTATACGTTTGTGGGTTAGGATCAGATACCATAGCGACATTCAAGTCAGTACAAGCTCCACATGCTAAACTATTTGCAGTTGCAGTAACTGCTGCAGTCAATGGGTTAACGATAACCGTTACTGTATCGTAACATGTATCAATTCCAACTGTATCGTAATAAGCAATATAATAATCTGTAGTTGCCGTTGGCCCTACTGTTTGTCCTTGCGGATCATCCGTACCAATAACATGCGCCCAATCATATACATATCCACAATTCGAAGGAGTGATGATTACATTATCAATACCCCAGTGATCATTTACACTACTCGATGCACTTGGCTGTGTCCAACGAAACTGTGTAGCTGGGCCCCAAGCTGCTGGAGGAATTGAAAAACAGTAATTATCCCAAGAGTAGTACGCATTTGCATATCCAGCTGTTGCTGAAAAGTAAAAGATATCAATCCAAGCTCCACCGATTGAATATTGAAAGAATACTCCCTCATTCGTTAAATCTGGATCTTCACAATCACTACATCCACCGCAGGCATCATCTGCTGCAAAATCAAGATCGAAACATACTTGTCCACCACAACTTACGTCAAAAGCGTTTGTTGTTAAAGTTCTAGGAAGTGGTACGTTTCCAAACCAAGCCGCAGGTGTACCATCTAATGAAGGCCCACATGGATTTGAGTAAAGAACTGTTGCGGAAGTAGCCCATCCAGGCCCTAAGACTCCACCATTAAAATCAGTTGATAATGCTGGTGAAGCAGAAAGTCCAATAGCACTTAAAAGAATAGAATCACCGCATGAAATTGTCGGTGATCCAGGAAGTACAGACACCACACACTGTGCTTTAGCCGTTGTTGTCATAGCTGCTAGAGCAACTACACAAGATATTAGTTTTAAATAATTCATTTTCGTAGAAGTTTAGCGGACAGTTACGTCAATTAGTTCAAAATTTGTTAGTCTAGTTTTCGCCATTCCAGGAACATGTTTAATGTAATTGTCATGTAGACTAAGCGCCTGATTTCTGATTGTCTCGACACTGCAATCACCTGCAATGGTTTCATTCGCGGCTAAGGAAATTGTATGTGCATAATCATCTCTTGTAATGCGTTTACAATTATAACATTCACCATCTCGAAACATTTTGGTTACCCAAGAGATCGATTTCGCTTCATTGGTTGTATTAGTGAAACGGAAAAGAAGCAAGTGCTGTTCTCTCAATTCTACTCCATCTCCGCAGAGCGCCAAGCGATATTCCACTTTAATACCTTCATAAGTATCATAAACTTGCCATTCCTCAGAAGGTTGCAAGTCATCTACGATTGTGGGAGCAAAAGCAGTGTTCGTTGTTTCAGAGCTAGCGAAACTTGTAAGTCCAAGTAACAAAAACCCAATAAAAAGACATTTTTTCATGTAATAGTAAATTTTGGTCATGTACTGCCTGCGCAGTCGTGCGGGCAAATGTACGGATTAAATTATGTTCATTCGAAGTCTAGACGGATGATACTCAAAAAAGGATGCATGAATAGTTGCATTCGTTAAAAAATTCACCCATTTTTCTATTAATGTAGAATAATGTGCTCAGAAGTGACCTCATAATCAACGTAGTTAGGTGCATTTTCATCAAATTCGGTCGTAGATTCAGAAGTAAGGAACTTTACCGAGTGACCTTTTGAGCAACGCTTCTCCATTTCCGGATGACGTTTGAGGTAATTTTCGAGGCTTCTCGCTACTATTTCTCCCTGGGCGATTACCTTGATCGAGTCTGGAAGAAAGCTCTGGATATAGTTCTTTAGTACTGGATAGTGCGTACATCCTAATACAATGGTATCGATTGCCGCATTTTGGGCGAGCAGAGATTCAACATCTTGCTTAATAAACGCTCGACCGGGTACTGTATCGAATTCGTTATTTTCAATTAACGGCACCCATAATGGACAGGCCTGCTGATAGACATTGCAATCCGGAGAGAAGTTCCCAATTTCAATGGGGTACGAATCTGACAGCACGGTTCCTAGTGTAGCCAATATTCCAATAGCTTTGGATGAGCTGAAGCTCCCAACAATTTCCGCACTTGGACGAATAACGCCAAGAACACGTTTATTTGGAGCTAGAATTGGAAGGTCCTTTTGTTGGATCGTTCGAAGTGCTTTTGCCGACGCGGTGTTGCATGCAAGAATAACCAATTCACACCCTCTGTCGAAAAGCTCATTTACAGCCTGTAGTGTAAATTCGTAGACGACTTCAAACGACCTCGTTCCATAAGGAGCACGAGCGTTGTCTCCTAAATATAGATAGTCATATTCTGGCAATTGCTTTCTCAAATCATTGAGGATAGTTAAGCCGCCATAGCCAGAATCAAAAACACCAATAGGTCCCATAGGTTAAAAATACTGATTATTGGAACATTGGAGCATAGGATTGTTAGATAGTTGATTCTGTTATCGCGGGAAATTAGTGCACAAAAAAAGGGCGCTTATCACCAAGCGCCCTCAATACTATATAAACGATGATTAATTAGATGCTGCTGTATCCAATCTAAGTAACTCTGTGATCACCTCGTCAGTAATATCCATTCCATTTGCCACAAGAACTGTCGTTGCATCAAGAACGTAAGCCAATTTATTCTTCGCAGCAACTGTTTCTACTGCTTCTTGAACCATCTTCAAAATTGGAATATTCAATTCTTGAGAATAAGCTTGAAGTTCTTTTTGAAAAGACTCATCACGTGCAACTAATGCCGCCTGCTTCTTTTGTAGTTTTTCTTCTTCAATACTTTTCATTACAGGTGAAAGTGTATTTACTTTTCCTTGATAAACCTGAATCGCTTGATTCAAATCCGCCTCCATTTCCTGAAGTTCTTTCATTCCTGACATTTCAAACTCTTGAAATTGTACGAGTGCAACTCTACGTGATGGTAGCGTGTCCAACAACGCTTGAGAATTAACATGACCTACTGTAGACTGAGCAGAAACACTTCCTGCACCTAACATCAAACAAACTATTACTAATACTTTTTTCATCTTTTCGTTTTAATATTTCCGCTCGATTGACGAGCAGTCATTTCTGGTTTACTTTATTTATTATTAGCAGCCTACTGCTATTTCTTCAATTCTTTTAATACAGTTTTACTAATGTCGTACTTCGCATCAGCATAAATCAAATTACTTTGATTCGCTTTATCGAAAACGAATGCGTAAGAACGTTTAGATGCGATGGCCTGCATTGCCTCGTACACACGATCTTGAATCGGCTTGATGAGTTCTTTTCGTTTTTCGAAATAATCACCTTTCACTCCGAAGCGCGTCTTTTGCATCTCCATCGCTTCTGATTGCAATATATCAATCTCTTCTTGTCTCTTCTTTTTCTCTTCAGTTGGAAGTAACACTTCCTCCCGTGCAAAATTTTCCTTCTTCTGATTTAGTAAAGCATATCGCTGTTCAATGTCTTTGGTCCAACGATCGGCCAACTTATCTAACTTTTCTTTTGCAGCTGCGTACTCTGGCATCTCATTCAGAATAAAATCTGAATCAATGTATGCGTACTTCTGACTATAGGCAAACCCTGTGCCAAGAATCAGTGTAAGGGCTAGAATTAATGCTTTCATGACTTTGTTTTTCTTTTTCAGCCGAACGGCGAATTTAACACATTTATTGTGAATGACATCGCTTTTTTAAAGTTCTCCTAAGTTCATTCCAATGGTGAAATTCAATTTCGGATAGAAGCCATCTCTTGTCACCTGTTGATCGGCAGCACTGTTAAACCCTGTCGCCCATGGATCCATATTATCAAAGCCAAGACCGTAATCAAGGCCTAACATACCGAACATTGGTAGGAATACTCTAATCCCGATACCTGCTGCTCTTTTTACATTAAATGGATTGAATTTCTCAAGTGAAGGATAAGTATTCCCAGCTTCAGCAAACGCAAGCACGAAGAATGTTGCACTTGGATTAAGCGAAATTGGATAACGCAACTCAAGGGTATATTTTGCTATCAATGGATCTCCGGTACCTGAACTTAAGGCGTTATCTTCATATCCACGCATTGCAATTATTTCCCTTCCACCAATCTGGTTGACTCCAGTTAATCCACTTCCTCCCATGAAGAAACGATCAAATGGTGTCAATCCTTTTGAAGCGCTATACGCTCCCATAAATCCAAAGCCAAATCGCGGCATCAAAACCAATTTTTTGTCGGTAGTAAGCGGCAAGTACCACTCTCCCGTGAATTTGACTTTATAATACTCTAAGTATTTGTATCGTTCCTGTGATGTGTAGTCCGTATAATCGTCAACACCATCGAAATATGAATAAGGAAGTGTTCCTTTGGCCGTAAATTTAAGACTTGAACCACCTTGTGGAAATATCGGTGAAGTCACAGAACTACGTTGCAATACATATTTCAAAGAGATATCATTTGCGTATCCATCTGTGAAGATTCCAAAACGGGCATCGTCCACTACATCATAATATTGATATCCAATTTCATAATAAGCTTGGAAATAATCATCCGGCCATTTTTTACGTCGCCCTAATCCAACACCAAGTCCAGTTATTGAAAGTCCTTTATAGTCAGGATTTGCTTTCCCTACCCCGTTAGATGATAATGCAGTGTGGTTCATCCATATTGACAATGAATTTGGCTTCTTACCTCCTAACCACGGTTCAGTAAACGAGAAGTTATATCCTTGGTAGAATTTACCGTTCGTTTGCGCTCTAATTGATAATCGCTGTCCATCACCTCCTGGAAGCGGAGTCCACGCCCCCTTCTTAAAAATGTTTTTAGCGCTAAAGTTGTTAAATGTCAATCCAAGTGTTCCAATTAATCGACCACCAGATCCGTTCACTCCTGCTCCACCATATCCTCCAGAAAGTTCAATCTGATCGGACGATTTTTCTTCGACAATGTATTCAATGTCAACCGTACCATCTTGAGGATTAGGAATTGGATTCACTTGGAAGGCTTGTTCATTAAAATATCCTAGTTGAGCCAATTCACGTTGCGTTCTAATGATGTCGTTACGGTTAAATAAATCTCCCGGTTTCGTTCTAATTTCTCTCCGAATCACGTAATCATTCGTCTTGGTATTTCCTTTAATAATGATTCGACGAATCCGCGCTTGCTTCCCTTCGATAATCCGCATTTGATAGCTGATGTGATTTTCATCAACGCGCGTCTCTACAGGAATAATTTGGAAGAATAGGTATCCTCTATCCATGTACAAAGAAGATATATCACGACTGTCAGGGCTCATAAAGAGTCGTTGCTCAAGAAGCGACTTATTATAGACGTCACCCTTACTAATCCCAAGAACGGTATCTAAGAAGCTCGAACGGAATTTTGTATTTCCAATCCACTCGATATCTCCAAAATAATAGGTTCCTCCTTCATCGATGTTAATCTCGATTTGTAGATTTTTACTATCCACTAGATAAACAGTATCAGTTCTTACAATCGCGTCACGCAGACCAATAGCGTTGTATTTGTCAATTAGCGCTATCTTATCTCGTGAATATGCCGTTTCAGAGAATTTTGATCGCTTAAAGAATCTCCACCATGCTTTTTGCTTGGTATCTTTCATTGCCATTCTCAGCTTCCACATCTTAATGGATTCGTCGCTATTGATATTCAACTCGCCAATTTTCACACGAGGATTCTTCTCAACGTTAATTGTGAAAACCTCAGAGTTATTCATTAATTCATCTGGAGATCTTGAAATATCTACGTTAATTGCATAAAATCCTTTTTCACGGTAAAAGCCTTTTATTCTGCTCTCAGTCGCAAAGATTAAATTTTCTGTAATTGTCTTTCCAGAGAATAAGTTAATTTCTTCTCTAATCTTGTCTGCTTCTCTTTTCGAAACTCCGGTAAATCTGAAGCGCGATAATTTTGGCCGAGGTTGCAAGCGAATAACCATGTAGATCACTCCAGCGATTTCTTTTTCAGCCAAGATTTCCACATCGGAAAAAAGTCCTTCATTCCAGAGGTTCATAATGGCTTTTGAAAGCTTTTCACCCGGTAATGTTATCGTTGATCCAGGACGCAAGCCAGCAATCAACTTAATCGCATTGTGATCAAAATTTGCTGCGCCTTCCACACGTATTGGTCCAACCTCGTATTGTTTTGGACTTAGGAAATCTATATCAAAATCCCCAATCATCTGAGCGCCGTTATCGATGGTATCATCAATTGATGCCGCAAAAATAGGTTCGGGGATGCCAATTATTGGCTCTGGAATAGTTTTCGCAGGATCCAGCTCAGTTGTATCTGTAGCCGTCGTTGTAGCATTAACAGTTGTTGGATCCCCACTCTCTGTAGTTCCTTCACCAACCTGAGCGCTCACAATCGTAGCACAAAATAGCATCCCGATCAGGATAGAAATTCGATTAAATATCATACGTTCTTTTCTATTTGAGCAGACAGCATACCAAATCTTCGCTCGCGCGATTGGTAATCTAGTACTGCTTTATATAAATCTTCTCTTCCGAAATCAGGCCAAAGCACATCCGTAAAATGGAGTTCAGAGTAGGCAATTTGCCAGAGCAAAAAATTACTTACTCGATGCTCGCCGCTTGTGCGGATTAACAATTCTGGATCAGGAATTCCTTTGGTAGATAATTGATTTGAAATCATCTCATCATTCACATCATTCAGCCTAACTTCTCCATTCGCAACTTTAGCTGCAATTTCCTTCGTGGCATTAACAAGTTCCCATTTAGAGCTATAGTTAAGTGCAAGTATCAAATGAATTCCTGTATTATTCTTTGTAGTATCGTAGGCTTGCTTAAGTTCATGTTGACAAGATTCTGGCAATCCTTTCGTGTCCCCAATTGTGCGGATCACTACATTGCTATTGTGTAACTCCTCAACTTCATAACTTATTGTCTTCACCAATAAATCCATCAAGCCGTCAACTTCTTCTTTCGGTCTGTTCCAGTTCTCAGTAGAAAAAGCATAGAGTGTAAGATACTCTACTCCAATTTCTTGAGCTCCTTTTAATGTCTCTCGAACTGACTCCACGCCGAAATTGTGACCAAACAAGCGTTCTTCACCCTGCTGCTGAGCCCACCGGCCGTTTCCATCCATAATGATGGCCACATGCTTTGGAGTAGTATCTCGATTTATATTTTCTAAAAGACTCATCTATTCTGAATGAACTGCGAAGGTACGTAAAGTAATGTATTCCACGAAAAGACTGGGCAAAACACTTAACGTACTTTAACAAACTTAACGAGCTTTAACAAAAGCAGAAAGCCAATGCGACCCGAATCTACTTCTTTCACATCATTTTCGATGAATTCGGTCGCATTTTAAGCCATCATTCGCTTAGAAAATAATGTCATGGAAATCAAAAATAACTGACGATACATCTTTGAAAAAAAGCCAATTGCCTTACTTTGATTACAAAAGTTAATTCCATGAAACCTTGGGTCCCTGAGAATTTGTTTGCATCGCCGCTTCTGTTTTTGGACTGATCAATATAATATTAACGCCTCCATTTTGAACGCGTTTCATATTATTTGATCAACTCTTCTGACTCCTGTTATTTCGATGACTTAAAAGCTGTGCTCAAGCGGCGCGTTGATTAACTAATTGCCCTTAAACAAAAAAGAGGGAAATGGTTACCCACATCCCTCTTCAATCTATTTATTCGCTGTGTTACTCTGCGAGAACAATAATCTTATTGTTCAACATTTCCATAACACCTCCTTTAATCGAAATGTGTATCACGCTTTTGTCAGCTTTATCAGCCTTAATCAGGTCACTTGTGTTATCTGTCATATCGAAAGCCTTGTCAAGATTAACTTTAACAACTCCTTCACTAAGTGCAGATATAACCGGTGCGTGATTTGATAGCACTGCAAACGATCCGTCTAATCCAGGGAACTGAACTGCTTCAGCGTCTCCTACAAAGACTTTTGTTTCTGGTGTGATTACTTCTAAATGCATTTACTTTCGTATTAAGCGTTTTCAGCCAACATTTTCTCTCCAGCTTCGATTACCTCTTCGATTCCACCTTTTAGGTTGAATGCTGCTTCTGGGTATTGATCGTATTTACCGTCAAGAATTTCGTTGAATGCTTTAATTGTATCCTGAATATCAACCAATACACCTGGCAATCCTGTAAACTGCTCAGCAACATGGAAAGGTTGAGATAAGAAACGTTGAACACGACGCGCTCTGTGAACGATTTGCTTATCTTCTTCAGATAGCTCATCCATTCCAAGAATCGCAATAATATCCAATAGTTCTTTATAGCGTTGTAGCGTTACTTTTACACGTTCTGCGCATGCATAATGCTCTTCACCAACGATCTCTGGAGTAAGAATTCTAGAGGTTGAATCCAATGGATCCACTGCTGGATAAATTCCAAGTTCAGCAATCTTACGAGACAATACCGTTGTTGCATCCAAGTGAGCAAATGTATTTGCTGGTGCTGGATCGGTAAGATCATCTGCAGGTACATATACTGCTTGTACAGATGTAATTGAACCGTTCTTAGTTGAAGTAATACGTTCTTGCATCGCTCCCATCTCAGTTGCCAACGTTGGCTGGTAACCTACTGCTGATGGCATACGCCCAAGAAGTGCAGACACCTCAGAACCTGCTTGTGTAAATCGAAAGATATTATCAACGAAGAAAAGAATATCACGTCCTTGACCTTCACCATCACCATCACGGTAATATTCAGCAAGTGTCAATCCTGACAATGCAACACGAGCACGTGCTCCTGGAGGCTCATTCATTTGTCCGAATACGAAAGTAGCTTTCGACTCTTTCATTTCGTTCATATCAACTTTGTCAAGCTCCCATCCGCCTTTTTCCATAGACTCCATGAATGCATCACCATATTTGATAATCCCTGATTCCAACATCTCACGAAGTAAATCATTCCCTTCACGGGTACGTTCACCCACTCCTGCAAATACAGATAAACCTGAATAAGCTTTCGCGATATTGTTAATCAATTCTTGAATCAATACTGTTTTACCAACACCGGCCCCACCGAATAAACCAATTTTACCTCCTTTTGCGTAAGGCTCAATAAGGTCAATTACTTTAATTCCTGTAAAAAGAACTTCAGTTGCTGTTGACAAGTCCTCGAATTTTGGCGCTTCACGGTGAATTGAATTTCCATTAGTGTTATCCACATCTGGCATTCCATCAATTGCTTCACCCACTACGTTAAATAAACGTCCTTTGATTTCTTCACCAATCGGCATTTTAATTGCCGAACCAGTAGAAGTCACCTCCATACCACGTGTGAAACCATCCGATGAATCCATAGAAACCGTTCGAACTGAATTTTCTCCAATGTGCGCTTGCACCTCAAGAATAACTCTTGCTCCGTTTGGCTTATATACTACCAATGCATCATAGATGTTTGGCAGTTCAGAACCCTTTCCGAAACTTACATCAACTACAGGACCAATAACCTGTGAAACCTTACCTTTAATATTCGACATTCTGGTGTCTATTTATTAGATTAAAATCTTTTCTTTATTCACCTCCGATTTCTCGGATTTTGGGTGCAAATATACGCCTTTTATAGAAGTATGCGATTAATTAGCAATAAATATTTCGATGGTTTTAGACGAGAGGGTGAATTTGGTCTATTAATCTCCCAATCTGTAAACTTGCGTCTTGATTTTACCACTCAGTTTCGCCTCTTTACGATTCCATAAATAGACTGTAAATTGATTCGCTCCCATGCCATGTGGTAAGGCATATGAAAAGTCAAAACCAATACTATTATCTTTGCGAATAACCCCATTATGGACAATAGATATTGCCTCATAATTATAATCTATTCCACTTAGAGTATCCTTAGAGGAGAACACAAAATAAATGTCAGATTCATCATCAATTTCATTTAACTGGCCGCTAATTCTGATTAGTTGTGGCGAGGAATATCCGGAAGTCTTGAGATCGAAAAATTCTCCGTTCCCAAATAGTTCATGATCAATTCGACTGATTTCAGTACGTTCAAGAAAATTATTTCGTTCAAAAAGTGTCTGTCCAGAAATTACATCTGTATAAATTGGATGGTAATATCGATCCAAATCAGGTCTCCTTGCCAATGTGTAAACCATATAATCTACAAGTGTATCTGACGTCTTATCCGTTAACTGAAACATGCGCATGGGTAACTTGAGCATCCTATTCATTTCATTCTCCATTGCCCACCTTCCACCGGTGCTAGGAGGAGTGCTATTTACTTCATTAGGAATTAAGGAGACATTATTTGGATCTAACTGTTCCCCTTGATGCAAAATTGAGTGTGTTATATTGAAATTAAATCCAAAGAGACCGATTGTAAGGATCATATAGCCTATTGAAAAACCACTCCGTTTAGTAATCGCATCAATCGTGAAAAAAATTGCACCTAAAAAGAAGATAACGAGGTAAAGCGCCGTTCGATCTTCTGGATAATTTATACCCAACAACCATTGTTGCCCAAATATATTCCCAATCGCCAAAAGGAAAAAGAGTGAAAATAAAGTCGTTGGGGCGAAAAGCCGTTTATTTTTCCAATAGTTACGCACGAACACGAACCCTATAAATAGACTAATTATTATTAATAGGACATCGAGTAACAGGTGCTGGACATTCCAAATATGCGGCGTCAAACTATGAATGGTAGATTCAATGAAACCTACTTCTCCTCCATAATATAATTTACCGAGTCCTTGTAGTTGAAACGAGTAGTTGATGAAATAGGCCAGAGGGATAAAACCAAGCAGGGGTAGAATAATCCATCCTTTTGATTTGCCTTTAAGCGCAAAGACAAACATGATGATTAACGCTGAAGCCGCGAATGGAATCAAGGTCAAATTAGCGCAAATAGCTAGTAACCATGCCAAAACAGAGAACGTCAGTGACCTAGACCCAGCGCCATTAATATAGCTAAGCATCTGTTGCATACCCGCCAACAAGAATGCAAATGAAATTCCATACCCACGTGCAAGACCGAAATATTCGACAATTAGTGCGGTACAGCTTAGACCAATTAGCAGTGCATAAAAATTGACTTTATTTGAGAAAAATTTCCGCAAACCAAAGACCGACCAAAAATATAACGGAAAAGCCAAAACACTGCCTAACCTCACAACGAGCAAGGAATCAGAATTAAAAAGCCGCATAAACAGCCCACCTAAGAAACTACTTAAAAAGTGATTATTAGCATCCACATATCCGGTTCCTGGGATAAAATTCCAATCGACCATATAGACCCATTTTGTTACGATCTCATCATGGATAAAGAAGACATTCGCTGCTCGTACAATGAGGTATGACCAAAGTGCGATAAAGAAGAGCATCACAAGTTGCTTTTCAAAACGAGCTATTTCTTTGAACATTGGGATTTTCATTCTAGAGTTACCACTTAATTTGAGGATGAAGATAAGGCATTCACATTGATACCTATATAATACGAATATAAATTATTGAGCCTCACTCACGAACGACCGATTTCTCCAAGCAAATTCAATATCATCAATACTAAACGCCTTTGTGTCTTCATTCCAGATGGTAAAATAAAGTGTGTCATTTTTAGCTTCTTCAGGAATCTTCGTGTATGAAATCATTTTACTCCACCCCCCTTTCTCAGAAACGATTTCATGTCCTATTTCCGTGAACGAGCGAGAATCATTGTAGATGGTTAAATGCGTCTTACCCTCTATACCTCCTTTAAACCATGCGGATGTAAGCAATTCATTAGCGCTAGGTTGAGGCGGAAGAACAATTTTCCCAATGTACATGTGACCATCAGGAATTTTCGAACACATGCTACCATCGACACCGTTTTTCGCTTGAAAATCCACAAAACGAGCATCATCATGCCCTGACGAATCAAAATCAAATCTTTGGAACTTTATTACCTCGACCACCGGCATCAAGTAATTTTCAAATCCTTTTCTTTGATTATCAACATCTCCTTCTATTAAATAAGTCTCGAAGCGTTCAGAAGGGCCACTTTGAAGAAATGCGTCCCAATAGGCTTCTTTCGTCATATCGCTCCAATGAATAGAGCCTTTCCTAAATTGTTGTACCTGAAAAGAAGTTAGAAAGATTCCGGCCAGCACGGTAATGTTAAACCCGATTCGAATAAGCCTCCCTCGACGCAAGAAAAAGGCAACACATGCAGCCAGCGGAATAGCTAGTAGTGGATAAAGATTGATAAATGCCCTGTTGCCAAAACCTACATACCACCAACACCACCAAGAAGAAATCACAAAAAAGTAAATCAGACTGGCAGGAATAATGAAAGTTGTCAGTTCATTTTTCATTTTCCTTAAGAAAACAAGACCAATTACGGAGAAGAGCATAAGAGGACTATAAACTAGCCATCCGTTGTGATAACTAAAAACAGTGTCAAAAAGATGTGGATCACCAAAGAAAAATCCTTCACCACCTTGAGCATAAGAATTGAAGAACACACTTCCTCCAACATAATAATTGTAGGCCAATTGCGGAGTCATCAGAATTAGTGCGGCACTTATCATGAGTAGGACATGCCATTTTTCCTTCCAGAACAGAATAAATCGATTCTTAAGTTGATCAATGGAAGAAATACCTATGGTCACAATGGCCAGAACAAAAAGTAGATCGATTGGTCGAATCAGAACAAAGAAACCAGAAGAAACTCCAATAATAATCGCCCATCTTAGAGACGGACTCTCAATCCATTTTATAACTCCATAGATAAACAGCGTTATAAAAGTCAGGCTAAATCCATGGGAGTACAGCATGGTGCCGGTGTAATAAAAGTAGGCATTTGATCCAAGGAATAGTATGAGTAACGTTACGGCGACCACGTGATCATCAAAGTACCTTCTCAACAATTTACTCAAGAAAACTAAGCCCATCATAAGGTAGACGACCGAGCCCATCACTAATGAAAACATATACGGATAACTGTATCCATCCATTGGCTCGTCCAACAAATATGCAGCGCCATGACCAATGAAGAAAAATGGAGAATACAAGATTGCCATCCCGCACGTCCCTTTAAGGTAGCGCCTACCTCTTACATCTTCAGCGAAAAGCACTCTTAGGTGCCCATCTTTGTTATATACGAAGGGATCGTCAATGGCTAGATCATTGTGAACAAAAAGTGCTGGTAAAAAAGTGTAATACACTCTTACATCTCCATTGATCACGGCTCCTTCCTCATTCCATTGCTTCTGATTAAAATGAGAAAACATAACGAACGATAGTATGATGAGCATGCTCAGCTTCGTCAGGATGTTTTTTCCAATCTTAGGCATAGACTATTCTTTTGGATCAATCGTTCGTTCAAAATGACCCCACCGTTCTCAGTGTTTTAGGCGTTGACGTTCTTGTAAATTAAATATTTTACTGGAAAGTACGAAAAGAGAACACTTAGCATAGATACGAGTGAAAGTATTATAATTCCGTCCATCATCGAGAAAGAAATAGGAAACGCTTCTCCTCCTGAATTCGGCATGGTTAGTAGTCCAAATTGCAATTGAAGGAAACAGATTAAATATCCTATTGCAGTCCCGAAGAAAATACCCTTTCCTGAAATAAGTAGACCTTCCAAGAAGAAAATCTTGAAAATAAAACGCTTGTTCGCCCCAAAGCTCTGCATTGTTTTGATATTAGCTATCTTCTCGACAAATAGCATTGTGAGAGAGGATACTAGATTGAATGCGGCCAAGATAAAAATGAAGACCAGAATAAAAAGCACGATCAATTTTTCAGAGCGACTCGTTTTGTAGATTAACTCGTTCTTCTCGAAATTCGTCTTTACGATATATTCCGCTCCGAGCGCTTTAATTATTGCCGCTTTGACTTCTTCATTTCCATAGCCTTCCTTCACATCAACGTACACTGCTGAGATATGATTTTCATACCCCATGAGTTCTTGTGCTAGATCAAGAGGAATAATGAAGTTTTCAGCATTCACCTCGCGATTGTAGCTCATTTTAGCCGAAATCAATATTGTTTTAGTTTTAAAGGGACTCTGACCAAATCCAACTTTAATTTTTCGTTTTGGGACGTAGCACACTACCGACTCATAACCAACCCTCTCAGGAAGGTATCCTCCCAATTTATCTAACAACGTAGCGCCGATAATACCGTAATCTGTGGTGTCTTCATGTAGAATTGGACGACCTCGTTCCACCATATGCTTATCCATGTTGGTTATCGAAAGAAATTCATCTTCCACCCCCACCAATTTGGTATTCACCCACTTTTTCTCGTGTTTCAGAATCACCACTTCTTCGACAGCTCTTGTATACGCCTGTACTCCCGAAATTGCTTTCAATTTTTTGAAATCTATCCGTTGATCATTAAAGGTTTTTGTTTCCGCTGAGCGTATTGTGATATCAGTATCGTACTCTGAATAGAGCTCCTCTATCATTTTTTCAATCCCATTAAAAGCAGATAATAGAATTATAAGTGCTGCGGTAATGGCCGCAATTCCTACCACGGAAATACGTGTAATCCAATTGATCACATTCTTCTTTCGTCTAGAAGATAGGTAACGTCGCGCTATGTAAAAGGGAACATTAATAGGGATTTCTTTAAAACTTCCGTCCTTCTGGATAACGTCTGTCAACTCATTCTTTACGACAGCCTATTCGAAGCGACAAAAAATTGTTCAATTACTTTTTTAATAATGCGTCGATTTCTAACGCGTAGTCTAAGGAATCGTCAATATGGAAGGTTAATTCTGGAATTTTCTTCATATTTTTCAATCGTCTACCGACTTCACCACGAATTTTTGATGCATTACTTTGAATACTTTTCAGTACCTCGGCTTTATCGGGCCCCGCAAATACACTCAGGTAAATTCTCGCCAATGATAAGTCTGGTGTCACCCTGACCACCGTAACGGTAACCATTGCACCCAAACAAATCTCGCGCGCGTTTCTTTGAAAATACATCGACAATTCTTCACGAACTACCTCCTCAATTCTGCTCTGTCTAATCGAACTCATGCTGCAAAAATACGGAATTGATCTAGACGTTACATTTCTAAATAACAAAACTTATCTTTGTTGCCTCAATGAAAGGATTACGCGAAATATTTAGATACACATTCAAGTATAGAGGAACAGCAATAATTATGATTGTCTGCAACCTACTCTACATCATTTTCAATCTGCTTTCACTTGCCTTATTTGTTCCGTTTTTACAAATAATTTTTCTAAAAAGCGAAGACGCAGAAGTTCTTTCTGATCCCATCTATGAAGGAGGTTTCTTTAACTCTTTCTCGTATGCCGCTGAGAAATTTCAGTATACCATGCAGGAAATGTCAGAGGCGAGTCCACTTGAAGCACTGCTATTCGTTTGTTTTTCTGTGGCGATCGCATTTCTATTAAAAAACTTCTTTAGATACGGTGCAATTTGGTTTCAATCACAACTAAGAATGTCTGTCGTAAGAGACTTGCGCGATGCTATGTATGTGAAATCTCTTAAACTCCCATTATCTTATTATACAGATGAACGAAAGGGTGATTTGATGTCACGTATGCAAGGTGATGTCGGGGAAATTGAAATTGCAGTTATCTCCGTTTTAGAGCTCATTTTTAGAGAACCGATTTCTATTGCTATTCATTTAGCACTTCTAATTTATTGGAGTCCTGAATTGACGCTCTTCTCGCTTATACTTTTACCATTTACGGCACTGATTATATATGTGATTGGGAAAAGTTTAAAGCGTACGGCCAAACAAGGTCAAGCACAAATGGGTTTAGTATTCTCAATGATTGAAGAAACCCTTGGTGGAATTAGAATAATCAAAGCCTTTAACGCATCACGACAGGTAACCGATTCATTTAAGCATGAAAACTTGAAGCATCAAAAATTGATTACCAAGGCTTTTCGTAAACGTGACCTTTCTTCTCCGCTGAATGAAACCGTTGGGGCAGTAGTAATGCTTTCAATTGTATGGTATGGTGGATCACTTATTCTTGACCCCAATAGTGTTTCTGATTTTGACGGTGCTCAGTTTGTAACATTCATTATTGTCTTTTCTCAACTACTAAGGCCAATTCAGGGGATCGCAAAATCAATAGCTAATCTCAATAAAGCGCAAGCATCATTGGATCGAATCAATGAAGTATTAACTGCCGATGAAAAAATTTACGATGTAGCCAATCCTACAAAAATCTCTGATCTCACGAAAGAAGTCGCATTTGATAATGTTAGCTTCAAATACCAAGATGAACTGGTGCTGAAGAATGTTTCGTTTACACTTCCTCTTGGTAAGACGATCGCATTAGTTGGAGAATCGGGAAGTGGTAAATCTACGATCGCGGACTTACTTCCTAGGTTTTACGATGTTCAGGAAGGATCAATTTTATATGATGGAATTGACATAAAGCAAGTCGGATCTGAAAATTTGCGTCAACAAATTGGAATTGTATCTCAAGAATCTATTCTTTTCAACGCAACAATCAATGAGAATATCGCTTTTGGCATGAACGAAGCTTCTCAGGAGGAAATAATGAATGCAGCGAAAATTGCGAATGCTCATGCTTTCATAGAGAACCTTGAGAATGGCTATGACACGAACATTGGTGAGCGAGGAAATAAGCTTTCTGGTGGTCAACGCCAACGAATCAGTATTGCTCGGGCAATTTTGAAAAATCCTCCAATTCTTATTTTGGATGAGGCTACATCAGCACTCGATACTGAATCTGAACATTTAGTTCAACAAGCATTGGATAATTTAATGCGTGACCGCACGAGTCTAGTTATCGCACATCGCTTAAGTACAATTAAGAATGCTGACAACATTTTAGTTCTTTCGAAAGGAGAGATCATTGAACAAGGAACTCATGAGGAGCTTTTAAAGCAGAAGGGAATGTATTTCCGGCTTTCTTCGTTACAGGGAATTAACGGGTAAATTTGATGTAATCTGAAGGATTTACTGGACTCTGGTTGTACCATAGTTCAAAATGTAAATGCGGTCCATCCGTATTCTCACCTGTATTACCAACGATGGCAATTGGATCTCCTAACTGGACTTTGGCTCCCATCTTTTTCAAGACTGTTTTATTGTGCTTATAGACTGAAATGAAATTTCCAGAATGACCAATGATCAGGATATATCCATCCTTCCTTGTATAACCGGAGTACAATACAGTTCCACCTAGACACGCTTTAACTGTTTTGTCCTTGGTGGTCACCACATCAATTCCTGGGTGATTCTTTGCATCAAATTCCTGACTAACAACACCAATGATCGGACTTCCAAAGTACGTCAAACCTGAAGCTTTTTTTCCACTCGGTGTACTGATGTCATTCCTGACCTCCTTAGATAGTTTACTCTCAGCCCCAGTGACTTTCGTCTTTAAACCGTCCAAATCAACTTCATGCATCTCAATAATGGAATCACCTTCAATATTCATCGGCACTTCGCCTGAAAGTATGAGTCTAATATTTTCAATGTATTTCTCTTGGGAATTCATCTTCTCGGTTAACTCTTCTATCAAGATATTCTGATCCTCTAATTGACTTCTCTCTATCTCTTTATCGCCTATCAATCCAGACAACGGCCCAGAAAAAAGATAGACAGAAAGTACACCAACAAGAATTAAAACAATCAATATCAGACTGAACAATCTTATCGAGTTACTTTGAAAACTCCAAGATTCTTCGAAACTCTGCGGATTTGACGCTGAATACTTGATTGTTGTGCGAAGACGTTTACTAATTTTGCGAAGCCAATTCATAATGGGAACAAAACTCACAATTTAATTGGGTTTGAGCAAATAATTGATGAAATCAATCGTTAACAATATATAAATGCGAAGATTGGCGTAAAAATTGTACTAGAACAGGCAAACGTTTTGGAATTTTTTACGTCTAAACAATACTAATGAGAATTATCACTACCATATCCTTACTAATCCTCCCGCTGACATCATTTGGCCAAGGCCTCATTACGAGTACTGCCCAAGCTGCACCGGCACTTGTGCAAAACATTCTATTAGGATCAGGAGTTACCGTTTCGAATATCTCGTATAACGGCGCCGCAGTTGCGATAGGTTCCTTTGATGGTACAGCATGCAATGTTGGTTTAGCTTCTGGAATTGTCATGACGACTGGAACAGTTCAAAACACTGGCGATGGGCCTCATGGGCCAAATAATAATGGCGGATCTGGTCTAGATACGGGTACTCCTGGATTTGGGTTGTTGGCCAACCTTATTGGTGGCACGCCTACTTACAATGCCGCGATTTTAGAATTTGATTTCGTTCCTTATTCAGATACTGTAAGTTTTAATTATGTCTTCGGGTCTGAAGAATATCCTGAATATGTTGGATCTCAATTCAATGATGTATTCGCATTTTTCATTTCCGGTCCAGGTATAGCTGGACTACAAAACATCGCCAAATTGCCAAATGGTACAGCCGTAGCGATCAATAATGTTAATGCCGGCGCTAATCCAGGCTTTTTCGTAAACAATGGGGATGGCAGCAGTGCTCCGCAAAATTCTTCTCCGAACTTTATCCAATATGATGGGTTCACAAAAGTCTTAACCGCATCATCTGAAGTTCAGTGTGGGCAAACGTATCACCTCATCATTGCTATCGCGGATGTAGGTGATGGAATCTTAGATTCAGGAATATTTCTTGAGGCAAATAGTCTATCATCAAATACTCCAGTAACACTCTCGCACCAACTTTCTCAACAGGTATTCAACGATCCTAATATCATGGCTGAGGGTTGCGTTTCGACAACGGTAACATTAGAACGCGGCACGAATAATATAGCGACTCCAATGACGATTCCAATCCTGATTTCAGGAACGGCTACCGAAGGTGTTGACTATACGAATGTGCCTAATTCCGTCACGTTTCCCGCAGGAGTATCACAGGTTCAATTCTCCCTAGATGCATTTCAAGATGGTATTATTGAAGGACAAGAATCTATAATCATAACGCTTCCTATTCTGGATCCATGTGGAAACCCGAATCCATTAGAATTGACTATTTATATTGAAGATGTGCAACCTGTAGCAGTTGTGTTAACAGGACAAACTATATCATGCCCTGGAGAAACTATAACGTTAACGGCTACTCCATCTGGAGGGTCTCCACCTTATACTTACTTATGGAGTACAGGAGAAACAACTCAAACAATTACAGTTACACCTAGTGTTACAACAACTTACACTGTGGCTGTCACGGATGACTGTTTGAATGAAACTGCAACCGATTCCTATGACGTCGTAATTCCAATCTTTGCCCCAATCATTTTAACTGAAACTCCAGATATAACAGAAATTTGTCCTTACATCACGGCCACGCTAGATGCAAATGCATCGGGAGGATCCGGAATTTACTCGTATCAATGGTCATCGAACTTTGAACCAGATCTGGGGACGAGCGCATCAATTAGTGTGACGCCTTCAACGACAACAACGTATACGGTAACAGCTACTGATAATTGTGGGAATACTGTTACAGAAACGATCGTTTATACTATTACAAGTCCACCGTTAGTCGTTGCAATGACTCCCCCTTTAGAAGTCTGCGCTTACGATTCGGTATTACTTACGGCAACGCCTTCTGGAGGTTTTGGATCGTACTTTTATTTATGGCCGCATAGTGGTGAAACGACCCAATCAGTGTACGTTATTCCGAGTACCACCACGATTTATACCGTAATCGTTTCAGACGAATGCCAGACCTTCACCATTAATGGAAGTACGGAGATAACTGTCATTGCGCCCATCGCCGACTTTACTATTACAAGTCATACACTTTTTAATAATCTACCTGTTCAGTTTCAAAACTTGACTCAGAATGGTGAAACCTATGAATGGGATTTTGGTGATTTTAATTCTTCAACAGATATTCACCCTAGCAACACATACGCAGATCCAGGATTTTACACCATTACCTTGATTGCGACGGACTATAAGGGGTGTACTGATACAATTGCTAAACCGATAGAAATTGAGGAAGAGTGGTACATCTATATCCCGAATACATTCACGCCTGATGGCAATCGATTTAACAATGATTTTAGAGCTAGCACAATTGGTATTCAACGCCTTAGCATTGCGGTCTATAATCGATGGGGCCAAGCAGTATTTACTTCGGAAGATCTCGATTTCATCTGGGATGGCAGTTACAAGGCTCAAATAGGCCAAGATGGCACGTACACCTATAAAGTATCATTTGTGACCAATTCAGAACGTCATAAGACTATTCTAGGACACGTCAATTTGCTTAGGTAAAAGCGGACTTCAGATTCAATCTTTCTCGATGGTTTCTAGTAGAAACATAAGATTTCCTCTAGAACATAACAATCAAGCGTATTTACAGCGATTTTGTTCTTCCGCCGTCGACAGGTATGTTAATACCATTGATGTAGGATGCACGGTCTGATGCTAAGAAAGCAATTGCCTCAGCCACTTCTTCCGGTTCAGCAATCCGTTGCATAGGCGATAGTTGTGCCATACCAGATAAAACATCATCAACGGATTGTCCAGTTTTGCCGGCCTTTGATTCGGCGATACTGTTTAATCGGCCAGTGTTGGTTGCTCCAGGAAGAACATTGTTCACCGTAATATTGAATTGTCCTAATTCGTTTGCAAGCGTCTTACTCCAGTTTGCAACAGCTCCTCGAATTGTATTTGAAACGCCCAAACCATTTAAGGGTTGTTTAACGCTCGTTGAAATCACATTGATAATTCGACCAGATCCATTTTCCGCCATTCCAGGATATAATGCTTGGACAAGGATATGATTACAGATTAAATGCTGGTTAAATGCCGCAAGAAACTCTGAAGTCTCAGCATTAATTATTGGTCCTCCTTTTGGACCGCCGGTATTGTTAATCAAGATGTCCATTTGATTTCCATCTTGAACAAATTTCCCTAAAACCAGCTCAAGTTCTTCAGGTTTAGTGAAGTCCGCTACTAGAATAGCATGCGACTGACCATTCGATGTATCTAATTGACTCATCGCAGCGTCCAGTTTTTCAGCATTCCGCGCGACAAGAGTAATTGAAGCACCTCTTGCGGCCATTAATTTTGCCGAAGCAAATCCAATTCCTTGTGTGCTTCCGCAGACCATCGCCTTTTTTCCTAGTAATTCCATTTTTCACTATTTTGAGACTACAAAAATAGAATAACGCATTAGATACACGTCATCTTTTTCTACTTTAGCAATACACAAAAACGGACGCAATATGATGATGCCCTTCAACCTCGACAAATGGATCAACGATAACCGTGATCTGTTAAAACCGCCTGTAGGAAATAAGAACTTATATATTGAAGCTGGTGACTTTATTGTAATGGTTGTTGGCGGGCCAAATGCGCGTAAGGATTTCCATTACAACGAAAGTGAAGAGTTTTTCTATCAATTGGAAGGAGAAATTACCGTTCGAATCCAACACGAAGGAAAAGCTAAAGACATCAAGATTAAGGAAGGTGAAATTTTCCTACTTCCAGCAAATGTCCCGCACTCGCCTATTCGAGGAGAAAACACCGTTGGATTAGTCATAGAAAAAGTTCGAAAAGGAACAGAACTTACAGATGGTTTAATGTGGTTTTGTGACGAGTGTAATCATAAACTCCACGAATTCAAGTTTCCATTATTAAACGTAGAAGTCGATTTTCTTCCTCGCTTTCGCGAATTCTATGCTTCAGAAGAACATAGAACGTGTGATAATTGTAGCCATGTAATGGAAGTTGACGAGCGATTTGTATAGTCATGATTAACGAAGCAATTTTTAAACAGTTTCCAGTCTTAGAAAGCGATCGGCTTTTATTTCGTGAATTTGAACTGGGAGACGCCAAGAATATTTTAGCAATTCGGTCAAACATGGATGTGATGGCCTATATGGATACTACTATTATTCGAACCATTGTAGCCGCTGAAGGGTTTGTCAATGGAAGCGGACTAGCACACACGAATAAAACAGGAATTTGCTGGGCAATCATTGACAAAACAACCAATCAATTTATTGGAGATTTCTCTTATCATAAGTTAGATCGAAAGAATCATCGCGGTGAAATAGGTTATACACTTAAACCTGAATGTTGGGGTAAAGGGTATATGCGCGAAACGATGGAAACTTTATTCAAATTTGGATTTGAAGAATTAAACATCCACAGTATCGAAGCGAACATTAATCCAAAAAATGGTAACTCGAGAAACATCTTATTGAAGATGGGGTTTCTCAAAGAAGCTTATTTTAAAGAGAGCTATTTCTTTAAAGGCCAGTATTTAGATAGCGAGATTTACTCCCTACTTGCTGAATGGCAAACTGAAAATTAGGCTCGATCTATTTCGCTATTATCAATCGTAAGACTTTACGGTTCAATCCAACCCTGATATTTACCAAATACACACCCATTGCAAGCTCATCAGTATAGTGAACATTGCTAAATCCTTTACTAATGTGGATGCTTATTTTTTTCGCAAAAATATGATAACCAAGGAGTAAAGAACCAACGAATTACTAACGCAAAAGATTGACATGACCTACATGGACATGATTTATCTGTTCAAAATCTGTCAGAACAACCTTCCAGGTATATGTACCATCTTGGCATTGTGCACCATTATAAGTTCCATCCCAAGTTTCATCCAAAGAATTTAATGTTCGAATTAACTCCCCCCATCGATTGTAAATATCCATTTTGAAATCAGCGATATTGCTGCCAATTGCTTGAAAATACGAATTAAGGCCATTAGGATTGGAATCAGGAGTGAAGGTGTTTGGAATGTACAATATAGGATCGTAATAAATGTTTATTGAATCGCTCGCTGAACAACCATTTTGATCGGTATAAGTAACAGTGTACCAATAGTTTTGATTCGGCATTGCTGTTGGCGAAGGGCAAACAACACAACTCAAAAACTCTGATGGATACCAAACATATGGCCCCGGTGTTGAGCTCGTAGCCCCTAACTGAACTTGATCTCCATAAAGCGCATAGATATCTGGGACAGTTTGAATAAAAGGCTGTGGAAATAGATCAACGGATACAGAATCGAAATCGACACAGCCGTATTGATCAACTCCAATGACTTGGTACATCGTCGGAATCGAAGGCGTCGCATACACAAGCGACCCTGCTGGGCTATTCAAAGAACCTATTGGGCTCCAGCTATAGCTTATTCCTCCAGTTGCCCAGAGCGGAGTGGTTTGACCAGGACAAATTGTTGTGTCATTGCCAGCCACAATTGTTGCAAATTTTATTACTGCAAACATGCTATCAATCTCTGATCCACAAGCATTTACAAAATCACAATAATAATACATGTCTGATGTAGGGGATATTGTCACATTGGGTCCCGTAATTGGTGTAATGTTAATGTTTGGTGACCAGGAGTACGTGTCTCCTCCTGAGACGGCGACATCCAAAGAAGATCCCTCACAAACATAAACTGTATCAGGCATAACTGGCACAGGCGGTGTAAAAAAGACATCAATTGCAATTGTCTCATTCAATACACACCCTTCCGGCGTAACTATTTCAACATTGTAAGTAATATCATTCAGTGGCGTACAGAGAGGTGTTCCACTAAAAGGATCGTCCAAATACGTTGCAGGAGTCCATGTATATGTAGCTCCTCCTACGACGAATAAATTAACATCATTCCCAAGGCAGATACTCGTATCGGGCGAAGATGCGGAAATCCCATTGAACACTTCAAGGGTCACAGTGACTGTATCTGTTCCACAACTATCAGAAACAATGACAGTAAATAGCGTTGTTTGATCTACTGTGGCTGTAGGCATCGCAATATTGGGGTCATCTAAGTATTGGGCAGGTGACCATAAATAGGTAGCTCCTCCAAACGCTTCAAATTGATAAGATTCACCCGGGCAAATGGGGCCTGGAGGAGTAATAACTCCACCTTGAAAATCCCCTATTGTAATTACAAACGTAATCGAATCAGATGAGAAACAGCCGTTTGTATCAGAAACGACAAGTGTTACAATGTAGTCACCAGGCGTTGCGTAAAAGTGAACAGGATTTACATCATTTGAAGTTGTACCATCTCCGAAATCCCATTCAAATAAATTGCCGTTTGCGCTGTTATTATTAAAAATGACTGGATCAGGAATGCAGATAATCGGATTTGGGGTTGATACCAAGGCTTCTATCGTGCTAAGCTCAAACTTAAACGCAGCCAAATTACAGTTAGGACTTGGGTTTAATGGTGCCCAAACTCCAGGTGTCGTTGTAAAGCCATTAGGGCTTCCTCCACAGGCTCCGCAGACTGCGTGATAGATTCTTCCAGATTTATCAAATCGGCTCGTTCCTCCATCAACATGGTTATTACTACTTGTAACTCCACCCATATAGGTGCCGTATTTTAAAATCGAAGCGTCTTGTCCGAGGACAGCGATGTAAAAATTACTTCCATTCGTTGCTGCTTGAAAAGCGTCTGGAGTAACAGGGAAGCCAAAGGTTGAAGAATTACTTGCTAGACCAGATGCATTTAAGACTCCACCCCATCCAGAAAGGTAAATATCGTAACAATCCGACACCAAGAAAGCCGTTGGAGAGATTTCTACACTTCCCGATCCAGCACCGATCATTGTTGTCCATGCAATTGTATTCAATGTGGCATCATACTTTCTAATAAATTGACCAGAATTTGGGTTCCCGTATAACCCAGGAGTTACTCCCCAATCAGATTCAGACTGGCCTAAGACATAGACATTATCATCAATATCTAATTGAACAAAATAGGTTTGGTCATATTCATTGAGCCCCATATAAGTACCTGAAAGAAGTCCTCCATTGGCACCATTAAAGCGAGATACATATCCATCTGCTAAACCACCGTTAAAGGTCAAATCATTTCCAGTGAAGAAAGGCATTGTTGCAGAACTAGATCCTCCGGCTATATAAACATCGCCCGTACTTGATATTTGTACTGCATTTCCCGTTTCTTGTCCACTCCCACCAAAGTAGGTAGACCAAAGCATGGTATTTAAGTTCGGCGTCATTTTAAATAATACGGCGTCCTGCGTACCTGATAAAGCTGGCTGAGAACCCAAGACAATCGGAAAATCAACAGATTGAGATGTTGACGCAACATAAACGTCACCATTTCCATCCAAAATTATCTCTCCTCGAAACTCATCGCCGTAGTTGTATTTCAACGACGAATTATTCAATCCATCTGTTCCACTCCCTCCAACATAAGTTGAAGAGATAAGAGCAGTCCCAGCCGCATTCAATCTTGCGACATACAAATCCGATCCATCAGAAAAATCCAAGCCATTCGCATTTACACTCGGTCCTCCATTAAATGTAGGGTCGTAAGGAGCTCCTACCATTGGAAAATTGAATGAGGACGTCAATCCAAATAGATATAGTTCTCCATTTGGCGAACTCACAATACTATTTGGTGTTTCAGAACCAGAACCTCCAATGTAGGTCGAATACATCATCGCGGTTCCTGTGGCATTGAATTTAGAAATGCCAAGGTCAATCAGACCACCATTGAAAGTTGCATCGTGCGCTCCTGGTGATATTGGGTATCCAGTACCGAATACAATTCCTCCGGCAAATAGATTTCCATCTGGATCAGGTGCCGCTGTTAATCCCCAGTTATCGGCAGTTGAACCTGAGAAAGTCGAAAAAGTAAGACTTGGATCAATTAACAATAATTTCTGTGAGTCATAACCTTCAGGAAAATTAAAACGGACGTTTGTTCCATCAATTTCAAATTCGATTTCAACTTCTTCCTTACCGTTTGGGCCAATCGCCCAAGCGATAGGACTTCCCTCTATAATTTCTCCAAATCTCGTTTCAACATGAAGGTTTCCATCTTCATCAATTGTAAGTCCAAATTGACCTGAATAATCGATGGATATTTGATCAACCGCCACTTCTGGTTCAACCAATAGCGAATACTTCAATTCGCCTTTTTTTCCATCCATCAACAAATCGATTCCAGGATAAAAATCGATCATAGCAAGATCACTATACGCGTGTTGCTTACTAGCCCAACGACTAGGGTCATTGCCAATGATATAATTTCTATAAAATCCTGAAGAATCACCGAATTCGACTTCTCCCTGCCAAGAAGATCCAATAAATTTTGATTTAATAGCATGAACCAAATACGTTTCATCAGCTTCATGCTCTCCGTGATCATGTCCATCTGCTTCGTGAGAATGGGACATTTTTTGCCGCGCATCGTGGAGGTTGAACATGAACCCGTCTTTCTCGATGTACATCTCGCCTTGATTTAGGTCGATTTTGTAGAGAATTCGACTATCCCATTGCCCTGAATTTGGGTGCATCCATATCTCCTGCGCACTGACAGTTAAGCCAAGCAGCAAGAACATTGATAGTGTGACAATTAGATTTCTCATTAAGCTTGAAATTACAACAAAAATGCGAGTTACAATAACGGGATACTCAATAAACATACCACTTAACTCAAACACCTACTACTAAATCGTTTGTTTCCTAAAAAGGTTGCCATTTTGGGATAACAATTCTTCCCTGAAAAATGATGATGAATTTCTTAAACATCACCCAATTATATGTGTAAATTTGCACCGAATATTAAGCGTTCAAACCATGAGTGATCCGATAAAACATGAGTGTGGTATAGCACTGCTCCGTCTGAAGAAACCACTTCAGTATTACTACGACAAGTACGGAACGGCATTCTACGGACTGAATAAGCTCCATTTGCTAATGGAAAAGCAGCACAACCGTGGACAAGATGGTGCTGGCGTTGCTAATATTAAGTTGGACATGGAGCCAGGAGAGCGTTATATCTCTCGCTACCGTTCATCCGACAGCAAGCCAATCCAAGAAATATTTGATCATATCAATGGCCGATTTCAAGAGATTGCCGAGAATAATCCAGAGGACATCAATGATGTAGATTTCTTAAAGAAGCACGCTGGGTTTACGGGTGAATTATTCTTAGGGCATCTTCGCTATGGGACTTTCGGAAGAAATTCTATCGAAAGTTGTCATCCATTCTTAAGACAAAACAATTGGATTACAAGAAATCTAGTTGTCGCAGGGAATTTCAACTTGACAAACGTCGATGAACTTTTTGATGTGCTTTTGGACGTTGGTCAACACCCGAAGGAAAAATCGGATACAGTTACTGTACTTGAGAAGATTGGACATTTCCTTGATATGGAAAACGAAGAAATGTACGCTCCACTGAAGGCAAAAGGCATGTCAAATGCTGAAATATATAACGAAATCGGTGCAAATTTAAATCTTGAGCGAATTTTAAAACGCGCTTCAGAAGATTGGGACGGAGGTTATGCAATGGCCGGATTATTAGGACATGGCGATGCATTCGTTCTTCGTGATCCAGCGGGTATTCGTCCGGCATATTGGTATGAAGATGACGAAGTATGCGTTGTAGCATCGGAACGACCGGTTATTCAAACGGCTTTCGACTTGAAATCTGAACAAATCCATGAGGTCAAGCCTGGTCATGCAGTTATTATAAAGAAAAACGGTGAGCTTACGGAAACGTTAATTAACGAGCCAACCACTCCAGCGAAATGTTCTTTTGAGCGTATTTATTTCTCCCGTGGGAATGATGCAGATATCTATTTCGAGCGCAAGCAACTGGGTAAAGTAATCGTTCCACAAATTTTAAACGCAATAGATTACGATCTAACGAATTCTGTTTTCTCTTTTATTCCAAATACGGCAGAAACTTCTTTCTACGGAATGATTAAGGGCTTGGAAGATTACCTTAATGAAGTTAAAATTGAGGAAATAATTGCCTTGGGAGATAGACCAAACCCAGATCGGATACGTGAAATTCTTTTGAAGCGTGCGCGCATCGAGAAGATCGCAATTAAAGATGCTAAGCTCAGAACTTTTATCACGCAGGATGACTCTCGCGACGACCTTGTAGCACATATTTACGATATAACTTACGGAAGCGTTCGACGAAATAGCGACAACCTCGTAATTATCGATGATAGTATTGTTCGCGGTACAACACTGAAACAATCTATATTAAGAATTCTCGATCGATTGGATCCGAAGAAAATCGTTGTTGTTTCATCAGCGCCACAAATTCGCTATCCAGATTGCTATGGTATTGATATGGCAAAAATGGGTGATTTCATTGCCTTCGAAGCTGCGATAGCACTTCTACGAGACCAGAACAAAGAACATATTATTGACGAGGTATATGACGAATGTCTTGTTCAATCAAAATTGCCGCGTAAGGAACAAAAGAACGCGATTCAAAAGATCTACACGTCATTTACTAATGAAGAGATCTCAGCCAAGATTTCGGAACTGTTAACACCAGCATCTATTACTACAAAAGTTGAAATCATTTATCAAACCGTAGAAAATTTGCACAAAGCATGTCCAAATCACACAGGAGATTGGTATTTTACAGGGAATTATCCTACTCCAGGAGGAAACAAGGTGGTGAATAAAGCATTCATCAACTGGAAAGAAGGCATCCTAGAGCGGGCTTACTAACGAAGTCAATCATGAAACGCCGTACTACGCTTATTCTGTACGTCCTAAGTGTCTATGTAATTCTCCAATTCGTTTGGTGGGGCTATCATTTAATTGAACTTACTCAAGCTGCTGGTGATGAATCCTCGATGGTAAATAAGCGGGTGGGCATGATTCTCAGTGAAGGGTCAGTTTTTCTCTTACTACTGATCGTAGGCATCTGGCAGATACGCAAATCAATGCTAAAAGATCTGAAACTTTCAGAGCGCCAGAATAACTTCTTACTTTCTGTCACGCATGAATTAAAAACTCCTTTGGCTGCCAACAAATTGTACATCCAGACGGTACTCAAGCGTGACTTATCCAAAGAACAATTTGATCAACTATTGATCAAGGCGAATGAAGAAAATGACCGTCTGGAAAGGATGATTGACAATATTCTGAATGCCTCTCGACTTGAGAATAGCGCTTTACAGCTCGCAAAAGAATCCTTTGACCTGCATAAATTGAGTAAATCTTCGATCGATCGCTTTCAGCAACTATCCCCTAAAACTAAGTTCAGCTTAGCTATTCAAGAAACTACCTCAGTGAAGGGAGATCGACTGTTAATCGAGACGATCTTAACTAATCTGATTGAAAATGCATTAAAATATGCAGGGCCAGAAGCACACATTACTATTTATGGCGTAACAAAAGGGAGCATGACATCTTTTGGAGTTAAAGATGATGGTCCCGGTGTAAATTCCGAAGATCGAGAAAAGATATTTTCTAAATTTTACCGTTCTGGTAATGAAGATACTCGAACACAAAAAGGCTCAGGATTAGGCTTATACATTGTACGAGAGTTGGTCATGCTCCACGGAGGTAAAATCATTTACAGTGACAACATCCCAACGGGTGCGAATTTTCAAATCGACTTAAATAATGACTAAGAATATTGGACTTATAATTCTCGATGGTTGGGGAATTGGCGATCGGAGTAAATCTGATGCAATTTTCAATGCGCGAACGCAATTTATGGATCACTTGATAAATAAGTATCCAAGTGCAGAATTGCTAACCAGTGGAGAAGACGTTGGGCTACCTGATGGTCAAATGGGTAATTCTGAGGTAGGTCATTTAAATATCGGTGCCGGAAGGATTGTATATCAAGAACTCACTCGTATCAACAAGGCGATCCGAGATGGAGAATTTGCCAAAAACGAAGTTCTGAAACGCGCTTTTCAAGAAGCAAAAGAGACAGGGAAAAAGCTTCATTTCATGGGACTTGTTTCCAACGGTGGAGTACATAGTTCTCAAGAACATCTTCACGCTCTGTGCAATCTAGCAAAGGAATATAAATTAAAGGATGTGTTTATTCATGCTTTTACGGATGGTCGTGATTGTGATCCTAGAAGCGGAATCAACTTTATAAAAAACCTTGAAGAAAATATCGAAGAGACACCCGTTAAGATAGCATCGATTATCGGTCGTTATTACGCGATGGATCGTGACAATCGTTGGGAACGGATTCGAAAGGCTTATGATCTAATGGTAAATGGGCAGGGTGAAAAATTCGAATCAGCGGAAGAAATTATTAAGCGCTCGTACGAAAACGATGTCACTGATGAATTCATTGAGCCATCTGTCATTCATAAAGACGGCGCTCCAGTAGCGGTAATTGAAGAGGGCGATATCGTTATTTGCTTTAATTTCAGGACAGATCGTCCAAGAGAAATTTCTACCGTTCTGACCCAAAAGGATTTTCCGCAGCACCAAATGGAGAAATTGAACATTTCCTACTTTACGATGACTAATTACGATAGGTCATTCAAGAATGTGAACGTAATTTTCGAAAAGGACAATTTGGTAAAAACATTAGGAGAAGTATTGTCAGATGCTGGTCAATCTCAGGTTCGGATCGCTGAAACAGAAAAATATCCTCATGTTACTTTTTTCTTCAGCGGAGGACGGGAAAAAGAATTTGAAGGTGAAAAACGTATTCTTGTCAATTCGCCGAAAGTCGCGACGTATGATCTTCAGCCCGAAATGAGCGCTCCAGAAGTAAGGGATCGAATTGTTCGTGAAATAAAGGAAAATGCAC
This sequence comes from Flavobacteriaceae bacterium, assembly GCA_047624355.1. Taxonomy (GTDB): domain Bacteria; phylum Bacteroidota; class Bacteroidia; order Flavobacteriales_D; family Crocinitomicaceae; genus UBA4466. The sequence continues at coordinate 44,444 of JBLHPQ010000008.1, forward strand.
CAAATTTCATCTGCTTGAATTTCGCGAACCCTGATATGGTAGGACATACCGGAATATATAACGCCATTATTAATGCTGTTGAAACGGTAGATCGATGTTTGAAAGACGTCGTTACTACAGGGCTTGAAAACGGTTACGAGTTTATTGTGATCGCCGACCATGGCAACGCTGATTACGCCATCAATCCTGATGGATCTCCAAACACTGCACATTCCTTGAACCCAGTTCCAGTAATTCTGGTAACGGAAGAAGATGTCCAGCTAAATAATGGGGTTTTGGCTGATGTCGCTCCTTCCCTACTTGATCGCCTTGGCATTGATCATCCAAGTGAGATGACAGGAAAATCACTCATACGCGTATAGACATAGGTTTAGGCTTTCTTCAACTTACGTCATTTTTAACATATTTTATTTCTCTTGAACCCTCTTTTCATGTATTTTTGTTAAATATAATTCGTCCGCTATGAGAAATGCACTTATTGGTTTTGGTTTGATTGGAATTTTAGCAGCATGTAGTTCGCCTGCCGCGGATGCAGTTGTTGCCGATAAAGATGAGACTTCAAAAGAAGTGCTGGCGGAGGTTGTTCCTAATAGAATGCTTACTGTAGACATTGACGGAATGGTTTGTCAAATGGGATGTGGAGGAAGCATTCGAAAAGAACTAAAGGCTACAAATGCAGTAGGAGAGTGTTCTTTTGACTATGAAGAAGGCCGTGAGACAAATACCGCAACCATTGAATTTGATAAGGAACTAATTACTGCCGACGAAATTTCTACACTTATCGCTAAAATTAACGATGGTCAATTTACAGTTGGTAAATCTAGCGCTAGTCGTGTAGAGGCTAAAGAAAAAATAACGGATGATCTTAAATCAATTCGAACTAGTTCTGAAGATCAAAATCCTGTGAGCATTTCATCGAAATCAGACTATCAGCTACCGAATCTATTGGAGATATTTTCAAACCTTTTGACACACTAGTGCTCTCTCCTTTATATTAGCTCCGCTAATCTATTTTCCATTGATTTAACGAACAAAGCCCTCCAAGTATGGAAGGCTTCATCGAATTACGATTAATAATTTTTGCTCTTGTTTACTCAGTTTGCGCAGCGACCTTGGCCTTTACACTCACCCCATTGTAAACAATGTAAGCTTCGTTTGCGAGTGCTACTAATGCACTTTTGTCAGATTCAGTGTATTGATCGTTATCAATTAAAAGATCAACTATATAGATCACTGTCACTAATTTATTTTCATTCGTTGGGAAGAATAGGTTTTCATCACCAAACAGATCATTGATCATCGTGAGTGAATGTCCTGCCATTACTAATTCTTGTCGAACAGATTGCACTTTGTTCTTCATATCATCTGCCTCATCTGTCGATGCAAATGAAGAACAAACTACATTGTTATTCTCTTCGACTGTGTATGCTCCTGCTGTCAATCCCATTACGAGCATAATTGAAATTACTATTAACTTTTTCATATCGATTTGTTTTATTTTGTTTTGCTTACAGTGTAAGATTACAGAGACTTCTTTGATCTTTTTAGTGAATGTCACGAACGCCCCGCTTCATGTCATGAACTCACTCTCATGTGCTATTGTGCAATCTTCAGTTCACGGTACACCTTAGTTACACTGCCTTCCGCAACGATATCGTCACCCAAGAACAAGAAGCACTTCTTTCCTAGATATAGATTTTCAAAATGAAAACTCTTATTCAATTCAGAGACAATCCACATATCAGCTCTCCCTAATTTAGGAATAGCTCTTCCTGGTGCGAGAAGTTCATTTGACTCTCGTGTGCGTCTGAACTCTGTGAAAATATCACAATGAACATCAGCCAATTGTGGGTCGCTGAGATAAGAGAACGTGAGTAGAGACCCTGGAAAATGATTGATTTCCTTTGAATCAACACGTTTATATTCAATGACGAAATCCGGCCATTCTCGGTTTACAACATCACTCATTTTTACACTGTAATTCTCCATATATTTTGATTTTATTTACAACGCTAATTCTAAGAAACAGTACAGCGATTAGTTTTTTCCGCAATGTTTCTAATGCAAGTGTACTACCAATTGATCAAGTTCAACTCAAGATGATATGAATCAGAGAATCTGTGTCATGAATGGACAAAGCTATGCATTGAGGGAATTTGTCTAGCGACGATAAACCCAGAGGTGAGTAATAAAAATGAACCCGCCTACTTGGGAATACCAAGTGCATCGTTTAATCTTTGTCAATCCGATTTGCACATCCCCGATCTTTCCAGGACAGTCATCTTTGGAGAATAATTAACTAACTTGCAAAAGACAATGAGGCTACAAATCTTAAATATCTTTCTACTCTTACTCCTGCTAGTCAGCTGCAGGAAAGACAATCCGTATAAAGATTTAAAAACTGAGTACATTATCATCGTTGTCATTGACGGAGCACGTTATTCAGAGACTTGGGGAGAACCTTCACACGCGTATATTCCAATGCAGTCGTCAATAAGTTCACAAGGCATTTTATTCGAAAACTTTACAAATTCCGGAAAAACTTCTACGATCCCTGGACATGCGTCTATCGTTACGGGTGTGAATCAGGAAATTAACAATTCGGGATTGGAACTGCCATCTAATCCCTCCCTTTTTCAGGTTTGGCGAAAAGAAACTGGAGCGAGTGCAAGTGCTACTTGGTTAATTTGTAGCAAGGGAAAGCTCGAAGTTATTGCAAACACTTCCGATGAAAATTGGAACAATCAGTACATGCCATCTACCAATTGTGGTATTGGTGGGTTAGGCGCTACGAGTGGATATCGAGAGGACAGTTTGACATTTGTTGAAAGCATGAATATTCTCAATGAACACCACCCAAATTTGGTGCTAATTAATTTTCGCGAGCCTGATTATTCCGCCCACCAAAATAATTGGCCAGCATACCTGGAGGGCATTTCCAAAACGGATGAATATGTTGCAACGCTTTGGGATTTCATCGAAAACGATCCTATTTACAAAGGGAAAACTGCCTTGCTTATCACCAATGATCACGGGAGACATACTAATGGCAACGGCAATGGTTACGCTGGTCATGGAGATGATTGTAGTGGATGTCGAGCAATTAGTTTATTCGCTCTCGGTCCAGATTTTCAAGGTGGCCAAGTGATAACTGCGGCCTATGATCAGAGAGATTTAGCGTCGACGGTTGCTTATATGTTGCGTTTTAGGATGCCTAAAAGTGATGGAGGCGTTATCCGAGAACTATTCTATTAGAAATCAGTTATTTTTGCAGAAAAAAAATCAATGAAATTACATTACCGTGAACTAGGAAGTGGCCAACCAATGATGATCCTCCACGGCTTATTCGGTTATTCGGATAACTGGCAATCTCAGGCAGTCAAGCTTGCAGAATATTATCGAGTGATACTTGTCGATTTAAGAAATCACGGTCATTCTGACTGGAGTGATGACTTCTCCTATGAACTAATGGCTGATGACATTTACGAATTGTATAAAGACCTCCACTTGGAAGACCTCATCCTTGTTGGCCATTCAATGGGTGGTAAAGTAGCCATGAGGTTTGCTCAGAAACACGAGCATTCCTTGGAGAAATTAGTGATCGCTGACATGGGAATTACATCTTACCCAATGCATCACGATCACATACTTGCCGGAATTCATTCGGTTGACCTCCCTGTGATAAAGGCGCGTCGCGAAGCTGATGTTGCCATGAGTCATCACATAGAGTCAGATGGCGTCAAGCAGTTTCTACTCAAGAATTTGTATTGGATAGAAAAAGGCAAATTAGCATGGCGAATGAACGTTGACGTTCTGGAGCGAGAAATGCCCGAGATACTTTCAGCGTTACCAAAAGGCGAGGTCATGGTACCTACGCTATTCATGCGCGGAGAGCTGTCAAATTATATTCCCGACGAAGACTTTGCAGCAATTGAAGAACAATTTGCAGACGTGGAGTTCGATACAATTAAAGGGGCTGGTCATTGGTTGCACGCGGAGGCACCAGACGAGTTTCAAGAATCATTATTATCTTTTTGTCTTAGATAAACGTAACATAGTCGGCTTCGGATCGTTTTTTGTGTATAGTCTATGGTGAAAAAGTTCTTATTTCTCTGTTTTATTCTGATCGGCACACAGCTTAATGCTCAAGTCGACTTCATTACTATCAACCACGATTTCGGTGATTTGGAACCCTATTCTGCCCGCTATTTCGATCTAAAACTGACCAACGTCGGAGAAAAGCAAGAGTGGTTGTTATCGATTAAAAAGACAGCTGGCGTAACATATATCATTTCGAAGTCGATCATTGAAAAAGACAGTTCAATCTTGGTTCGCCTGCATGTTACACCCAGCAAAAAGGGTCGGTTTAGTTATTCGGTAGATGTTTTCACGAGCGATCGCGGAGAAGCAACAACGATTAAGTTGACTGGCTCGATGAATGAACTGCCACAAGACGGAGGAAACATGATGACGGCCTGTCCATCTTTCTCAGATCAACAAGGCGGGAGAAATCCAAATAAATTTGACCTTACCGTTGTTACAATAGACAACGTTACGCGCGAACCATTAAGCAAATCCAAAGTAACAATGCTTCAGAATGGGATCCCAATATGGACAGAACGAACGGACAAAAAGGGATCCATTAAAGAAGAAGCAACGCTAGGTTTAAGCTATTTCTACGCAGTGCATGAAGGATATTTTCCTGCAGAATTAGGAGCATATGTAAACTTCAAACGAAATTATGTGGTTGTCGAATTAGAGCGTGGTCCAGAGGAGATTCCACCAGCAATTGTCGAACCACCAATTGATACTACTGTAATTGTTGTGGTTCCAGTACCGGAAATTATCGTAGAGATTGATGAGCAATTCGAAACTGACCTTTCCGAGATTACAGACACGATGACACCGATTACACCAATTCCTCCAGCGTTGCGAGAACTAGATCCAGATGATTTCACTTCGCAGAATTTCAGACCTGTGAACGTTGTCTTTGTCTTAGATGTGTCTTCTTCAATGAAGCAAGTTGATAAAATTGAATTGATGAAGTATTCAATGCTTCAGTTAACCGAAATGATTCGCCCAGAAGACAAAATGGGAATTGTAACCTATGCTTCTGACACACGTGTTCTACTTCGGCCTACATCCGGAGCAAATAAGGAAGCGATTCGTGAAGAAGTAACGGAATTACGGGCATTCGGATATACTTCAGGAGGTGAAGGCATCAAACTAGGGTTCAAACAAGCGTACAAAGCACGTATCGAGGATGGGGTGAACCATGTTATCATTATCACTGACGGCGCCTTTAATCGAAACTCAGACGACTACAACCGCTACATCAAGAAATACCGTAAGAAGGGAGTTACCTTCTCCGTGGTTGGGATTAAGAATAAATCCAACGATGAGGACGAGATGCGAGAAGCTGCAACATTAGGTGGCGGCCACTATGTTCCAATTTTCGGATTAGCTGATGCTCAGAATAACTTGAAGCAAGAGATTAGGCTATTAACGTTTAAGCATTGAAAATCTTAACTTGGCTATAATTTGTTCTCAATGGAAAAATTAATAGACCAAAAATTTAGCAAAAAGCAGTATCAATTGGACAATCATATTCTGACGCTACGCGTGAATAAGTCACCGATACTTGTACGTTTCATGATGTATTTCTTTGCTGCAATTTCATTTTTAGTTCCACTTACAGGAATAGTTGTATCAATGGCCTCGGGATATGGCCTTCACATTGGAATGTTCTTCGGTCTTGTAGTATTTGGATTAATTGGTTTCTATCTTCTACGATCTGCTCTATGGAATACTTATGGAGAAGAGCTAATTGATTTTAGTGGGAGCAACATCGAATATCAAGCAAATTATGGATGGTTTAAGGATAAGATAAAATCAATTGGAAAAGAGAACTTGGAATTTTCAAATCGATCAATTGGGTATGAAGAAGACAATGCAGGCGCATTAGTGATTAAGGAAGCTAATAGTAATAGCACTATCAGTACAGCGACAAAGATTCCCAATGATCAAATTGAAGACCTGATCCATGAATTAGTGTCTTTAGTGGACTAATTTGCTTAATCTTACCTCAACAAATCATTGTAATGAAACCTAACCTCATTCTTCTTCTCGGCGCTCTTGGAAGCGAAAAACAATTCAATTTCCTCAAGCCACTTCTAGAAAAAACGTTTGATGTCCATACAATGAACTTTGATGGACATGGTGGACGGGCAACATCTTCAGATTATTCCATCTAACTATTCGTCGATAATGCAAAGCAATATATTGAAGAAAATGAACTAGAAAGAGTAAATATCTTCGGTTATAGTATGGGAGGATACGTGGCGCTTTCACTGGCACATCAAAATCCAAAACTCGTCAATAAAATTGTGACGCTGGGAACCAAATTCGATTGGAATCCGTCATCAACGGCTAAGGAGGTAAAGCTATTGAACCCTTCCGTTATTTCTGAGAAAATCCCACAATTTGCGACTCACTTGGAAAAAGAGCATGCCCCCTTGGATTGGAATAAAGTTGTTGAAAACACCGCAAAGATGATGACAGGAAATTTTTCATGGCGTCGTTATTGGTGTTGGGGGAAATGACAGAATGGTGAGTTATGAAGAATCTGAAAATGCAGCGAATAGCCTAACGAATGGAAGCATAGTCAAACTACACGATGTTCCTCACCCAATTGATAAAGTGGATGTTGAGCTAATGAGAAGTTACCTTGTGGATTGCTTTCGTTAGTCGCTTGTAATATCCATTTGATATTTCTTGTTTAACCCATCCACATCGACCTTATCATAAGGTGCAATTTCACCTTCCCGAAGACAGAATGCTTCACAATCTCGAAGTTCTTCCGTAGCATCTTCACCCGAGTCAGAATCATGGAAATAGACATGTGCCCGTGTAATAAAAACAAGTTCATCTCTTCTCTTATTGTATTCAACCCACCCATGGATATTGATTTTTCCTTCACCTTCATATCCCGTATAAGCGATAGTATACCCATCCGTGAATTCACCACTTTCGTTACAAATCATTACGGTTACATTCCATCCACCTCCCGTAAGCGGCATTGCAACAAAATAATACGTGGTTGTTTTGTATTCGTAACGACCAATGCCATAGTATTTGTCCTCATCCCTAAACTCGACATCTCCCAAATCTAGGTCATCAAGTGCATACATATCTAGCGCTATCCAGTTGGCACTATCAATTACTTGCAATGGCTTAAAGGTCATCTCCAAAGGATTGATCTCTTTAAAGAAATCATTAAAAGGCACGCGTTGAATTTCTTCAATTGATTCAAAAGAACTGCCGTTACTGATTTCTTCAACTTCAACCCTAACTTGCCCCAGTAGTTGGGAAGCAAATAAAATTATTCCTGTTATGGCAAGCGTGTGTTTGATACCTTTCATCATCATTTGTTTCAATCTATTACATCTTACTCCACGGATGGTTCAGTCAATTCGATAGTTCCTAAATCTGCATCCATAGTTACGCGGACTCCAACTGGAACCGTAAACTTATTTCTAACATGTCCAATTTGCGCGCCATAAAACACAGGAATTTCCGCGTTATCGAAATGTTGTTTGAAAACTTCCTCTAAGCTAAAGGACCGATCGGGCTCTTCAGCATTGCATTTTCTAAAATTTCCTAAGACGATACCACTTACTTTTTCGAAAACTCCGGCAAGCGATAAATGTGTGAGCATTCTGTCCACACGGTAAGGTTCCTCCATCACATCTTCTAAGAAGAGAATTTTATTTTTCCAATCTGGTAAATAATCAGAACCTATCAATCCGCAAAGAACGGATAGATTACCGCCATAAAGGTCGCCCGTTGCTGTTCCGCTAGCATACGTTTCAATAGAATGGTCTTCTCCTTTGATGTTGGCATAACTTACGGACTTGGCATTTATGAGAACATCCTTTAAATAGCGAATACTGTAATCATTCCAAGAAGAATTGCCGCTTGGTCCATGAAAGGTGACGATTCCAGTTTTAGCTGTGATTGCATTCAATAAAGTTGTGATGTCACTAAACCCCATGATCACTTTTGGGTTGATCTTTATCGTATCGAAATTTAGCAATGGAAGTAATCGAGCACATCCCCAACCACCACGAATGAAAAATATTCCTTTCACCGATTCATCCTCGATGAGCTCCATAAATTCTTTTGCGCGTGTCTCATCCGGAGCAGATAAAAATCCAAATTGGCTATAAGTGTGTGCGGCGACTTTGGTCTTAAACCCCATGGTATGAAGCACGCTTTCAAACTTATCCACCTCACTCCTTTCTCGAATTGGGCCCGCTGGTGCTGCGATTCCAATCGTATCACCACGCTTTAAACGTTTTGGGAGAATTATTCCTCGGGCGATAAGATCATTTGCAACATCACTATTTACAGAGAGGCAAGATGCTCCAATTAATGCTGTTCCGAATAAAGGGATGAAAGTTCTACGGTTCATGGGGTTAAGGTACCCATTAAAAGTGATTGTTGGATTGTCGCTCACGAAGTATCGGAACTGGAATCACTACAAACTAGAAAAATTCAGATGTCTTGAACAAACGAATTTAATGTCTTAATTACCTTTCGTAGTAATGATCAGAATAGATCACGAAGTTGGCGTTTCCACCTTATTCATTGTTTTTGAGAAAAAGACGCGATCCGTATCAACTTGTTCTTCAAGGACCTCAAAGAACTTAGCTTTATCGCTATCGTCGACACAATTTGTAGGGAAAGCCAACTGCAAGCCCTTAATGTAATCAAAGTAGATACTCTGTTGATGCGAACTCACCTTTCTCAATCCACTAAAGTAGATGAGAATAACTTCTCTATCGGCAATTATAAGCGCTTTAGACGAAATTCCAACGCGGTATTTATTAGGGACAAGACCAAAGATAATATTGTCTAAAGTTCCGAGAGCCAAGGCCAATGCTGGAGGCAACGCGACTTCCGTGATCATATATAAACCAATTGCCATCGTGAGCATCACAACAGATTCCATGATTAGGTACATTCTAACACGCGACTTACGTGCTTGACTAATTTCCGCATTCCATACAAACTTTTTGACTTTGCTGACAATACTTACTCCCATCCAACGACGGATCGATTTTCGTAGGATTACTACAAACATTAACACTCCAAAGCCTAATAATATTTCATCCCTGTAGGGCAAATTATGTCCCGAAACATGCAAAAATCCAATCGGTAAATCCAAGCCAACGTAGATCGTAATGAACATCGTGGGGATGAGCATTGCAATGAGAAGAATATTAATAAATTTATTCATTCGGGATCATCTTCAATTTAAGCTTAATCGTTTTGATTTTTTCTTGCGCTTGTTCCACCTTCAATTCAACCCCTTTTTTCAATGCTTCCGCTCCCTTACTGTTAGCAAAGAAGCCTAAGTTGTTTTCCAATTGATGGATTTCCTTTTGTTCCTTATCGATATCCTTTCGGAGATCCATTTTCACATCTTGGAATAGGCGTGATGCATTTGAGCTTGCACTGATCGTATCAATTCTTGCTTGGAATAGAATAGTTTCCTTTTCCGCCCCTTCCATTTTCAACGCACCATAATGCGTATCCATGATCTTTTTAAACGAGTTGTATGTCGCGTCTTTAATTTTCATTGGCACTCGACCAATTGCATTAAAATCAGCTGAAAATTGTTTCAACTCTGCTAAAGCCGTTGCTTTATCCGCTGGAACTTTATATGCTTCCATTGTCTTCAATAACTCTACCTTGAGAGCGCCATTCGCATCCTGTTCCTCGTCTTGACTAGAGAAATGATCTTGTTTTGCCGTGAAAAATGCATCACAGGCTCCTCGAAACGCTTTCCATAACTTCTGCTCATTCTTACGACCAGCGTGTCCGAGTGTTTTCCAATCCTTTTGGAGTCGGATTAACTGCTCAGAAGTATCTTTCCAATTCGTTTGATCCTTTAACTTGTTTGCTCGTTCGATTAGCGCTTTCTTCTTCTCTGCTATTGCATCAAACTTGGTATTGACAACGCTATAAAAGGCCTTTTTACCGTCAAAAAATGCATCACAAACGGCACGAAATTCTTTCCAAACTGATTCATTCTCTTTTCGAGGTCCAAATCCAATCGTTTTCCAACGATTCTGAAGGTCGATTACTAATTTCGTTTTTGCCTCCCAGGCTTGACTTCCTTCCCAACTTTCCTGATCAGCGAGTAGTTCTTTCAACTCTGTGATAAGCGCTGTCTTCTTTTCGATATTCTCCCGCTGCTGATCTCTCCGGTCTTCGTAAAAACGATTGACGCGGTTATTCAGCGAACGAATTTCAGTCCAATACGCCTCTTTCAATAATTCCCAGGCTTCATTTGGAACTGGTCCAATCTCATCCCAATCATTTTGATAGCCACGCATCTTAGTTTCAAGTTCCTTCATTTTCTCCTCTTTCTGCAAGGATTTAAGGTTCTCGATGATCGTTGTTTTTAGCTCTTGATTCCGCTTGAAATCATGTTCTTTAAGCTGCTTGTATATATTGATATTATAGAAAAAGTCTTCTAATAATTTAGAGTACTCTTTCTGAATGTCATTTCTTGAGTCACGTGGAATATTTCCTACTTCTTTCCACTTGTCTTGGATTTCTTTGAATGCACCAAACGCAGCACCAATATTCTCTTCCGAAGTAACAACGGCTTTAAGACGTACTATTATAGCACGTTTCTCAGCTAGGTTTGCCGCTTCAGAGTTCGTTCGTTCATCGATTAAACGCTTCCGCTCTATGTTGTAGACATCGAAAATTGCATAAAACGCTTCTTTTCCAAAATCACCTTCCTTTTCAGGTTTCGGTTCTTCTTTTTCCTCCGCCTCTAATTCGAGTACTTGAAACTTTCGTTCTTCATCGAGCAGATAGTCCTCAAACTTACCGCGTAGTTCATTCACATCACGACTTACTGCCAAAAGATTTTCCTGACTTGTAAGTTCATTCAGTGCAGCTATGAAATCCATATTCTCCATTTCTAAGATATTACCTGAATCATGTCAAAATTCGCTAAAGAAATGAATTCCTCAATGCGTTTTTCTAAATCTTCACTCCCAATATTCATCAATTGTTCCGTTCCAAATTTCTCACAACAGAACGATGCCAATGCAGATCCGTGAATCATAGCGCGTTTCATATTTTCAAAAGAATGATCATCTGTACTTGCAATGTATCCCATAAAGCCACCTGCGAATGTATCGCCAGCACCAGTTGGATCAAAGACCTCTTCTAATGGCAGTGCCGGAGAGAAAAAGACTTGCGATGAATGAAACAATAATGCTCCGTGTTCGCCTTTTTTAATGATCAGGTATTTCGGGCCCATTGCACGAATCACTTTTGACGCTTTGACTAATGAATATTCTCCTGACAATTGTCGTGCTTCTTCATCGTTTATGATCAACAAATCGACCATTGAAATTGTCTTTTTCAAGTCATCCATTGCAATGTCCATCCAGAAATTCATCGTATCCATTGCAACCAATTTAGGACGTTCTGTCAAACGCTCAATCACGGTACTCTGAACTTGTGGAGATAAATTCCCTAGCATGAGATAATCTACACCTTGAAACGATTCCGGAATAATAGGATCGAAGTTTTCAAGCACGTTCAGCTCAGTAACTAAGGTATCACGCGAGTTCATATCATTGTGGTATTTCCCAGACCAGAAGAATGTTTTTTCCCCTTGTATAATCTGTAAGCCCTCAAGATCTACATTTCTACTCGCCAACTGATCCAACATCTCTTGCGGGAAGTCTTCGCCTACTACAGAAACAATTTTCTGTTCGTTATTGTAAAACGCAGCTGCAAGTGCAATGTATGTACCCGCTCCGCCAATAATTTTATCTGTCTTTCCAAATGGTGTTTCTATCGCATCGAATGCTACAGAACCTACTGTCATCAAACTCATGTATTCTATTTTAAAAACCGCAGCAAAGATACCAATTAGAGATCAATTTGAATGGTTCGATCGAGGGATTATTAGATAATTGAGTGAATTCATTCTGAAAGTGCGTATTCAAGAGGCTTCCAGTCACCTATAAGTTCTAACTGTATTGCAATTCAAAGACAAAATATTATCTGGCAAAAACGTACCAAACCTCACATCCATGCGTTAATAAGTAAATCAACCGTTCGCAGTCACTCGCTGCAAATCAGGTAATTTTGTAGTATGTGGAAGAAGCGTATCCTTCGTATCGCCAAATGGTTTTTTGGGATTATCATCAGCTTAGTGCTGCTGATCAGCGCGGGGCTCTACTTTTTCAAGGATGAAATTTGTGCTTTAGTAATCGATGAAGTGAACGGTTATCTAAAGACCGAGGTTTCCGTTTCAGAAGTTGAACTTACTTTTTGGGGATCTTTCCCTAACTTATCGGTAGACTTTAACGAGGTTTTCATTAAAGACGCATACGAAGGAGCAACAATTCATGACACGCTGCTGTATACTGATCGAATACGATTGAAGTTCAACCCAATGGACATTTGGCGCGAAAACTATACTGTAAAATCGATAGAGGTGAGTCCAGGAACGCTGAAGCTTAAAGTGAATGCCGATAGCTTGAGTAATTACGATATTCTTAAAGAGCCCGAAGGTGAATCCGAAGGAATCGATGTCAATTTATCATCGATAATACTCAACAACTTCAAAGTATCCTACGCTAATAAGATCACAGATCAGATCTATAGAACACATCTAGATAAAATGACATTGCGCGGAGCAATGAGCTCCTCCGTTTTCACAACATCTGCAGAAAGTGAACTCAAAATTTTAGAAGCCCGAAGTGGCAACGTCACACTCATCAAGAATCAGCCGGCTACCTTAAATATCTCTGTCAATGTAAATCACGATTCCAGCACTGTTGAAATTCCTTCGTCTGCCATATACATTTCAGACCTTCCATTCACTTTCGAAGGAAACGTAGATTCTATAGGATATGATTTCAAAGTAGTTGGAGACAAGATTTCAATCGCCGACGCGGCCTCCAAGTTCTCCTTGCAAGAATCTTCTGAGGTTAAGAAGTTCGAAGGCACAGGTACATTACTATTTGATTTACACGTTCATGGGGAAAGTGATCCAAATCAGGCCGCATTAGTTCATTGTAATTTTGGCATTGATGGAGGACATTTAACTGATCCAACAACACGCTTAACACTCCGAAAGTTATCTTTGGATGGAGAATATTCCAATGAAAAAGGAAAAGAAAAAGAATTTCTTCATCTGCGTGACATTTCATTTAGGACAAAAGGTGGGCCATTCGTAGGTAATTTGAAAATCACTGAATTCGACACCCCAAGATTCGACGGAGACGCAGATGGAACCGTTAATTTGTCAATCCTCCATTCTCTCTTTAAACTTCCAAAGATTGATAAATTGAGTGGTGAGATGGATGTTCAATCCGATTTTATCGTTGTTAGCGCAAAAGAAGAGAACAATTCTCCAACGTATATTATTGAAAAGTGCGAAGGTGAAATGAACTTGAGAAAAGTGAACTTTCAACTCATCAAGGACAAACGTTTCTTCTCCAATATTAGCGGAGATCTCTACCTACGCAGTAACGAAGCAGGGATGAAAGACATCACGCTAAAATTAAATAAATCTGATTTTGTTGTCAACGGAGTTTTCAAGGATATTATAACCTATTTCAAGGGTGATGGAGACCTTTTAGCTGATATCGATATAAAAAGCAAACGCATTAACATCGCCGACCTGGGGACTGAAAGTAAGGAAGATAAAATTGATCAGGTCAGAACTTATATGCTTCCGCTAAATGTGCAAGGGAATATCTTCTTGGACGTACGCCGAATGGATTACGAGTCCCACTTATTTCAAGACGTCAAGGCCAATTTAACGTTAAAAGAACGGCGCATCAAATTCCATCAGCTCTCACTTCGGAATGGAGGTGCTGATGTACGTGGAACCCTAGAGATAGAAGAAAGAAATCCAGAATATTTCTACTTATCAACGCAACTTGTTTCAAAGAACATTCGATTCAAATCACTATTCAAGGAATGGAATAATTTCAATCAAGATGTTATTCTCAGCAAGAACATTCGTGGAATTGCTCAGGCCAATGTTGAATTTGAAGCGCCATTTGATCTGCGCAATGGCATTACTTCTCGGGCAATATCATCGACAATTGGCATACAAATCGATGATGGGAGGTTGATCAATATTGAGACATTTAAGATGATCACGGAGAGCATTCGATCAACCAGCGTTCGTCATTTTATTGGCAAGGAAAATATCGATGTTCTTGAGCAGAAGTTATCAGATTTGAAATTTGATCATCTCGAAAACACATTCATTATTAAAAGCGGAGTTCTTACGATTCCTAACATGTCAATTTCCTCTTCTGCGCTCGACATAGAACTCTCGGGTAAGCATTCCTTCGATAATAAAATTGACTATCGAATTGGTTTCAGATTTAAAGATCTCAAAAAGAAGAAGGAAAGTGAATTCGGTGAAATTATCGACGACAATACTGGTATGCGCGTCTACCTTCGAATGTATGGGGACATGGACGACCCAACAATTGAATGGGATAAACAGTCAAGAAAAGAACAAGCGAAGAAAAACCGTGAAGATGAAAAGGCGACAGTGAAATCGATGTGGAAATCAGAATTCGGGCTCTTTAAAAACGACAGTACTGTGGAAGAATACATTCATGACCGCACGCCAAAAGAAGAACTTTTTATAGAATTTAACCCAACAGATTCCATTGACGAATTATTTGAAGAAAGCAAGCCGAAACGAGAATTTAAATTCTTAAAGAAACTCAAAAAACTTGGCGAAGCCGTGAAGGAAAACGACGATGATGTGATTATATTTGAGTAGCCTATTACTTGTTACCTGAATTCTACTTTTTCAACTCAGTATTAACATGTTCAATATATTTCAACACCTTTTCTCTTCCAATTTTAGAGCTGCTTGATGTAATAAATACAGGGGGCATTTCCTCCCAATACTTTAACATCTCTTTCCGGTATTTTGCCATGTTCTTTTGAAGCTCATTACTTGACAACTTATCCATCTTCGTGAAGATAACCGAGAAAGAAATTTGCTTTTCCCCGCACCAGTTCATGAATTCAACGTCAATCTTTTGAGGTGGATGACGACAGTCAATTAAAACGAAGGTATGCATCAATTGCTTCCGATTCGTCATGTACTCTACAATGAAGCGCTCCCATTTTACCCGAGACGTTTTTGGTGCTTTTGCAAATCCATAACCTGGTAAATCGACCAAGAACCACTTCTCATTAATAATAAAATGATTTATTAACTGCGTTTTCCCAGGCTTACCAGATGTCTTTGCTAACTTCTTATTGTCGGTGAGCATGTTAATCAATGACGACTTACCAACATTAGATCGACCGATAAAGGCGTATTCTGGCATATCATCTTCTGGACATTTTCGGTAATCGCTGTTCGAGATGACGAATTCTGCAGTATTGATTTTCATGGAGCAAAAGTAGGGAAATGGATCGTTAGATTATTGGAAGTTGGATTATTTGACGGATATCGTGCGTCAAATGGAAGTTGTACAACTTAAATTAGGCCTTTAGTTTATTGATAATACCGGTTGTTGAGAATCCTTCAACCAATGGGATCGCAACCACGGAACCAGCCTTTTGCCTCACAACCTTAGAACCGACAATGTACTTTTTCGAAGATTCGTCAGTTTCATCTGGATCGTAATCTGCTCCCTTCGCCAGAACACCTGGGGAAAGCAATTTTATCAACTCTATTGGCGTGTCTTCATCGAAGAACACAATCATGTCAACAAATCCCAAAGAAGCCATTACAACTGCCCTAGACGCTTCGTTGTTAATTGGACGATCGTCCCCTTTTCCTTGGCGTTTCACGGAAGCATCTGTATTTAGACCAACAATTAAGCGTTGACCATGTTGAGCAGCTTCTGCCAAATAGGTAACGTGCCCTTGATGCAAAATATCGAAACAACCATTTGTAAAAACAACCGTTTCTTCTTTCAAACGCCAAACCGAAACTTGCTTGAGTGCTTCTTCAACGCTCTTTATTTTTTGCTGTACAAAGGACAATTTACTCATGATTCTACCGCTTTATCCTCGACCATTTTAGGCTGACGCTGAATTAAAAATAACGAAAGTAAACCAAGTATGATTATCAACCCTGTTTGCGTCGACCAAATGAAAATCCCGAATGCCGCAAAGTCAATATCATAAGCCGCAAGTGCTGCCGTTACCCATAACGGGTAGAGTCCTAGTCCACCAGGAACCGCAGCTATAGCAGCGGCGCCAACGACAAACGCTGCAAAAATACATCCAATTGGAATATCAGCCGTTTCTGGAAATGCCTGTGCGGCTACCCAGAACATTCCAACATAGCAGGTCCAAATGAATAACGTATGACCTATAAATGCCCATTTCTTTTTCATTGTCCAAACCGATTTCAAACCTTCCCAAAAGCCTTTCAATTTCTCATTGACGAACTTTTTCACTTTTTCACTTTTGAAATAAATCACTAGACCGGCAATCCCCATAACTAAACCAGCTCCTAAAATATACCAAATCAGATAGCTTGGCTCGCCAGATTCAGTTTGTGTAATCTTATCGAGTTGTGTTGAATTCGCTTGCAATAAACCAGATATAAAAAAGACGATTAGTAGCATGATCACGTCAATGACGCGTTCAATGATGATTGTCGCAAAACCCTTTTCGAAAGGGATTTTCTCATAACTTGTCATCAAACCTGCGCGCGCAATTTCACCTGATCTTGGCACCGTGAAGTTGATTATGTAGCCCGACATCACTGAATGGTACGAATTCGAAAGTTTTGGCTTGTAGCCAAGAGGTTCTAGTAAAAACAACCACCGATGAGCGCGACTAAGGTGACTTAAAAATGCCAAGAGCAAACTAAGAACTACCCAAAAATAATTTGCGTCGTAAAAAGCGCTTTTCGTTTGTTCAATTTCTTCATCGCTCAAACCAGTTAAGAAATACCACGTAAGGTACAACCCGATTCCAATTGGAATAACCAGTTTCAATATTTTAATGACTGTTTTTTTCAAATCAATTTCATTTAATTCACCCTCCGAACGAATATCAATCGCAGATATTTTATGGCAAACTTAAGTTATTTCTTCTTTAGGAATCATCTCTAAATTATCCAGCAGTCTCACGCCGTTATTATACGCAACGATACAGGCCATTGCACCAGGTATCCATGCCTTCAAAATTTTTAATTTTTTTGGGTCAACCATTTCCAAGTATTCAATTTCAAGATTTGAATCTTTCATAAACTCCATCGCCCTAATTCTTGTTTCGTCCGGCCCATTTTCCATCGCCAAATCACGGGCATACTCTAAAGTCCTAATGATGATTACCGCTTCTTCCAGCTGCTCATCAGATAATCTTTTATTTCTGCTGCTGCTTGCCAGCCCACTTGGTTCTCGAATAATTTCACAGGGAACAATTTCAACAGGGAGTGATAATTCGTCCACCATAAATTGAACAACCGCTACTTGTTGAAGATCTTTCAGACCAAAATAAGCCTTTGTAGGCCGAATGATATCAAAAAGACGCTTAACAACATTCATTACTCCAACAAAATGTCCTGGTCTAAATTCACCTTCCATCGTTGTCCCGAGTTCGCCTAAATCGATCGTGAGATCCTCATAGTCAATCGGGTAAACTTCATCAACATTCGGCGCAAAAACAAGTACCTTACCTACAGAATTAATCATTTCAAGGTCCTCATCAAGGTTTCTTGGATAATTTTCTAAATCCTCTGATTTATTGAACTGCGTTGGATTAACAAAGATACTTACGACTACAATATCCGTTTCGTATAGCGCCTGAGAGACCAGCGCAAGATGCCCATGATGAAGGGCTCCCATGGTTGGCAAAAAACCAATTGTGGAATTTTCAGGCTCATTTCTCAATCTCGTCTGTATTGATTCAACAGACGTAAAAACATGTGACTCCCCCATTTTCAAAGCATTAAAGGCTAACAAAACTATCTGTTTTTGTTGAAAATCCGCTTTTTTATCCGTATTTTTGCAACGTTTTACCAATTAAAGTTTCATGGAGAAAAAGAAAGTACTTTTTATATCGCAGGAGATATCGCCGTTTTTACCTAAATCGGAAATTTCTACCACAGCGCGAAGTTTAGCACAAGGAGTTCAGGAAGGAGGAAAAGAGATTCGCGTTTTTATGCCGCGATTTGGAGTCATCAATGAGAGACGTCATCAGCTTCATGAAGTAATTCGATTGTCAGGAATGAACTTGATCATCGATGATACCGATCATCCGTTAATCATCAAAGTAGCTTCTATATCAGCTGCACGTATGCAAGTGTACTTCATCGATAACGAGGAGTATTTCAAGCGCAAGTCAACTGTTGTAGATGAGAATGAAAAAGCACATCCTGACAATGACGAACGCTCTATGTTCTTCTGTCGTGGGGTCTTGGAAACAGTTAAAAAACTAGGTTGGCAGCCAGACGTAATTCACTGTAATGGTTGGATGACGGCATTGATGCCACTATATATTAAGAACCTCTACAAGGACGACCCGCATTTCACGAACACGAAAGTGGTGTACAACATGTATAACGAAGGGTTTAACAATAATTGGGACAGCAAATTTTCTGAAAAACTTAAATTTGACGGATTCTCTGATGAAGTAATTGCAGACTTTAAAGAAGCAAGCGTAGAAAATATTACGAAGGCTGCTGTAAAATATGCTGACGGAATCAGCGTTGGTAGTGAAGAACTTACTCCAGAATTGAAATCTATCTTTGATGCTGCAGATTGCAGTAAATTGGAATGGGTCTCTGAAGAGAACCAAGTGAAGTCAACTTCAGAGTTTTTAGACAAAGTAATTGAAGCAGAAGTCCTTATATAGTATTTGTATGAACATAGAATTTTTCACGTGGCGGAAGGGACTGGTCCTTTCCGCTACTTTTTTGTTAAGCGTATTGGTTTTCGTCTCGTGTAAGAAAAAAGAGAACGTATTGGGACAGAACTCGATAGCTCAAACTAATCTATTAAATTCCTCTGGAATTGACACCTTTTCATTAATCACCTACACCTATAAAGATGATTCTATAAGCACTAGCCAACCTTTATATGGAATGCTAGGCTCATACAGTGATCCAGTATTTGGAACCGTGAATGCCGAAATCTATACTCAACTTAGATTGGCTTTGGAGTCACCGAGTTTTTTAGATGTAAATGCGATAGTGATTGATTCATTCATTCTAAGCCTTCGATACGCTGATTCGTATGGAATCCCAGGAGATCAAACATTGGAAGTTTTTGAAATTAACGATGTAAATGGTTTGAGTATAGACTCTACCTACTACACTTTTAGTACCAAGGCGACCGATCCAATTAGTTGGGTCCCCGTTGGAGAAGAAGTAATTCGTATGGATACCGAGGGCGAAACTGTTGTTGGTGCAGACACTGTCCCAAAGCTTTTGCGTATCCCATTGGATACGAACAAAGCAAGAACGTTCTTTCAAGACTTTGACTTATTACCAGCTTCATTCGTTACCAATGAGGCTTTCCACGAATACTTTAAAGGATTTCACATTAGAACAAATAATGGATTACAATCATCAGGAGACGGAGGCGTATTCTATTTCGACCTTAGTTCTTCAGCCTCGGAAGCCGTTGTTTACTACACGGAAGGTGGCGTTCAAAAAGAATTTCAATTTCTAGTCAACATTAACGCAGCGAACTTCAACCATATCGACCATCTACCGATTCTAGGATCAGGCGTCGAAGAAATTCTTGTGAATCCCTCTGTTGGACTAAACGAATTCTACGCCCAGTCCTTTTCAACAAGGGCGGTAGTTGATATTCCCGGTTTAAGTAATATTCCAGCAAATGCTGTGATTCATAAAGCAACACTAGAACTTCCCGCTCAATATCAAACGGGTGCAAATTATTACCCTGGTTCGGCATTAACGGTATCTAGAAGGATTTCCCCTGGCTCTGACACCTTAGTCTTTACTGGACTATTTGCAGTTTACGATGATTTCGGAAAACGATTCGATGTCGATTTGAGATCGCATATTCAGAAAATTGTAAAAGGCGAATTAACCGATACTGAATTAATTTTCTCGCCATTCTTATTTACTACATCTATGGACCGCGTGGTGCTTAATGGTGCGCAAACCGATAATAAGGCTCAGCCCAAACTTCGTATCCTTTATACCGAATTCTAAAACTCTATCTATTATGTGTGGAATCGTTGCTTACATTGGACAGAAAGAAGCTTATCCGATCATTGTTAAAGGTCTCAAACGACTAGAATATCGTGGCTATGACAGTGCTGGTGTTGCATTGTTGAACAACAATGAAATCAACGTCTACAAAAAACAAGGTAAGGTAGCTAACCTAGAGGAGTTTACCGAAGGAAAGGACGTTTCTGGTTCGCTCGGTATGGGACATACAAGATGGGCAACGCACGGAGAACCTAACGACATCAATGCACATCCGCATTATTCAGAGGATAATGGGTTGGCAATTATCCATAATGGAATTATAGAAAATTACGACGTAATAAAGAGTGACCTTCTATCTAAAGGGTACACATTTAGAACAGATACTGACACCGAAGTACTTTGTTACCTAATCGACGATATTCGTAAGAAAACGGGACTTAAACTAGGCGAATCTGTTCGAAACGCATTAAGACAAGTAGTTGGTGCATACGCTATTGTGGTAATATCTGAAGACGAACCTGATAAGATCATTGCTGCGCGTAAAAGTAGTCCGCTAGTTGTTGGTGTTGGGAAAGAAGGCGATTTTTACCTCGCTTCTGATGCAACTCCATTTGTAGAGTACACGAAGAGCGTAATCTATTTAGGAGACGAAGAAATTGTAGTTATTAAACGTGATGTCGGCATGAAATTGTACGACATTAATGACGCTGAAAAAACACCTTATATCGAAGAATTAGAATTGCAATTAGAGCAAATCGAAAAAGGTGGGTACGAACATTTCATGCTTAAGGAAATCCATGAGCAACCGAGATCCATTGAAGATTGTTTTAGAGGTCGCTTGAATGCAACTAAAGGTCGTGTAGCACTCGGTGGAATCAAGGAATATGAGCAAAAGATTATCAATTCACAACGGATAATCATGATCGCCTGTGGAACTTCATGGCACGCTTGTCTGGTTGGAGAATATCTTTTCGAAGCTTTGGCGAGAATTAATGTCGAAGTTGAATACGCAAGTGAGTTTCGTTACAGAAATCCGATCATAGGTGAAAACGATATTGTGATAGCTGTCTCCCAATCTGGCGAAACAGCGGATACGATGGCTGCGCTTGAATTAGCGAAGGCTAGGGGCGCAACAATACTTGGGATTTGTAACGTCGTAGGATCTTCGATCTCGCGTATTACAGACGCTGGATCTTATACTCATGCGGGACCAGAAATCGGTGTTGCTTCAACAAAAGCATTTACTGCACAAGTTACCGTGTTAACACTGATGGCATTATCCTTAGCACATCAGAAAGGAACAATTAGTGAATCTAAATACCGCTCAATACTCTCTGAACTTGAGGCGATTCCACAAAAGGTACAAGAGGTATTAGACAAGAACGATCAAATCGAATACATCTCTTCTCAATATAAAGACGCAACGAATGCACTTTATCTTGGTCGAGGAAGTTCATTCCCTGTTGCGTTAGAAGGTGCTTTAAAGCTTAAGGAAATCTCTTACATTCATGCTGAAGGCTATCCAGCTGCTGAGATGAAACATGGCCCAATCGCTTTAATCGATGAAGAAATGCCTGTATTTGTTATTGCAACAAAAGGAACTTCGTACGAGAAAGTAGTAAGCAACATTCAAGAAGTTAAGGCTCGAAAAGGAAAGATTATTGCAGTTGTGACTGAAGGTGATACACAGGTTAAAGCTATTGCTGATCACACGATCGAGATTCCTGAAACTGATGAACATCTTGTTCCGTTATTGGCAACAATTCCGTTTCAACTACTCTCGTACCATATCGCGGTGATGA
This sequence comes from Flavobacteriaceae bacterium, assembly GCA_047624355.1. Lineage (GTDB taxonomy): Bacteria > Bacteroidota > Bacteroidia > Flavobacteriales_D > Crocinitomicaceae > UBA4466. The sequence goes on from JBLHPQ010000008.1 coordinate 66,479, forward strand.
GAGGGTGTAACGTTGATCAACCAAGGAATTTGGCGAAGTCGGTGACTGTAGAGTAAGAACGGGAAGCTATCTAAACACCAGAGCTCTGGACTCAATCGAATAAGAGCAAAACTGCTCCTTATCCTTACGTACGGAAACTGAATAGGTACCTAGGGAAATTTCCATTACATTTCCGAATGAAAATAGCGTATTATGCTTCATAAACAGCTGAAATACTATGCTATACAATTATTATTGTCCCAATTGTGATCATCAATTCAATAAAAATGAGAAGCTTCACTTTTTGGTTAGTTTCAAGAACGCTAAAAAAGTCAAATTGCAACTAAGCAAAGAACCTGGAGTTTATGGATATAAATCAAATCATAATTTAACCATAAACAATGGTGATTTGATTACGTTTTTCTGTGAAAAATGTGAGGTAAATTTACAGTCAATAAATCGCCCCGATTTCGTGAAAATTGATTTGAGAGTGTCGAATGAAATCATCTTTGAGCTCCTTTTCTCCCCAGTATGCGGAGACAAAAAAACCTATGTGATTATGGAAGGAGAATTGGTGAAATATGGAAGTGATTTTCTCAGCATTATGTCCTCAAAGAAAAGTACCTAACTAGCACATTTAGATTTGAAATACCGTTTGAACTTGGCATCCTCGAATTCTCTCGTATCGTTAAAATTTCTAAAAATCATGTAATACTCTGATTTTAAGGAGCCTCGAACACATAGACCAATGCATTGTACTGTAAACTATAGTATTAACGAAAATCAATTCACATGGAAGAGTACCTCTACTTCACTGCTCTCTCCCTCATATTTATTTCTTGTAGCGAAATGTCTGGCTCAAACGAGCGTGCCCCATTTGAAGAACAGGAGACAGGACCTGGGCTTTTACTTAATGAGGATTCAAAAAAAGAAGCCGACGCAACAACAAGCGGTGCGACAAATAGTGCAATCTAGGATCCACCAATTAAGATTCAACGAAAGTTAATTTGGTCTGCAGATCTTGAGCTTCAAGTCAAAGACGTAGCGGCCTCAACTTTGGCTATCACCAAATTGAGTGAAAAGTACGATGGATTTATCGCTGACATGGAATTGACAAGCAATAACTATCAAGTCTCCAATCAAATTACTGTTCGCATATCCAACTCAAGTTTTCATGAATTCGTCAACGCGATCAAGGGTCAATCTATCTTCATTGATCGAGCCAATGTATCATCGAATGATGTTACAAAGGAATTTGTAGATATTGAGAGTCGACTAAAGACGAAACGAGAAGTTCGTGACCGATACATTCAAATTCTTCGTGATAAAACAGGCAGCATTAGCGATGTTATAGAAGCTGAAGAAGCAATTCGAAAAATCACGGAGGAGATTGAAGCGAAAGAAGGTCGTCTGCGGTATTTGAAAGATAGAATTGATCACAGCACTGTTGTAATGACAATCTACCAAACAGTTGATTTTGTAAATCCCCCGGAACGTTATGATAAAGGATATGGAGAAGAGATGGGCGATTCATTCTCAAGAGGATGGCATGTGATCACGAGTGTTATCTTAGCATTGATTACCATCTGGCCTTTACTTCTGATTTTTGGGGTTTTGTATTGGAAAAGAAAGTGGGTAATTCAACTATTCACAAGCAAATAGCTATTCTTTCCGAGGAGCGCGTTTAGAACGTCGCTGCTCGCTAGATAGTTTATTTGATACTTTCCAGGTTCCAAGCCATTCAAAAAATCCAATTTCATAAAGTGTGCGATTTTATTTAGTTTTAGTGTGCGGTTAACCAGCCTATATCAATTACAAATTTGTTGACCTACACTAGAAGCAAATGGAGAATTTTGAGGAAATATTAGATCTTGATCCTAATGCAAGAATAAAGCAGTTTCAGAAAGGGGATATTCTTCAACGAGCTGGAGATATTCAGCCAACAACTTTCTATGTTAAAAAAGGTCTCGTAAGAAGCTACATCATAGACAGTAAAGGAAAAGAACATATTTTTATGTTTGCACCAGAAGGATGGATAATAGCGGATGTAGAGGCTTTGGAGTTTAATGAACCCGTACAATTATTTATTGATTGCTTAGAAGAATCAGAAGTGATTTTCTTTAACAAAGACCGTCTTTTCAACACTGATTTTCCTAAAGAAAAAATGATCGAGAACGCGCAACTCCTCTATAGACGATTAGCAAAGTTACAGCGTAGAGTGCTTATGCTATTAAGCTCACCCGCAAAAGATCGCTATACTTATTTTTTAGCAACCTATCCTGAATTGCCTAATCGCGTTCCTCAGCGCATGATAGCTACTTACCTCGGCATAACTCCTCAAGCCCTGAGTACGATAAGAGGAAAGATAGTACGTTCCCATTAATATTTATTGATTTCTTCACCTAGATGAATGCTTTGCAACTATTGGTTGTTGACCTTTGACTTTATCAAAAGTCAATCTCATGAACATTACATTTTCCAACAAAGCGAAATTACCAACTAAATATGGTGATTTCACTATTATATCCTTCAAACAAGAAGGTGATATACACGAACATTGTCTTCTTTATAAAGGTGATTTAAAGGAACAAGATGATGTGCTAACAAGAATACATTCTGAATGTCTAACAGGCGATGTTTTTGGGTCAAAAAAGTGCGATTGTGGAGAACAATTGAATAAAAGTATGCGTGCAATTGCCGAAAAAAAATCAGGTATTATTCTTTATTTAAGGCAGGAAGGTAGAGGAATTGGTTTGTTTAATAAAATCAACGCCTATGCTTTGCAAGATCAAGGGCAAGATACTATTCAAGCAAATCATTCGCTAGGTTTTGATACTGATTTGAGAGATTATACGATTGCCGTTAAAGTGCTCGAACATCTGAAAATCAATTCCATTGAATTACTCTCAAACAATCCTGATAAAATTGAAGTATGGCGAAATTCAGGAGTTAACATAACCAGGAGAGTTCCTCTGATTATAGATAAGAATCTTTACAATGCAGGCTATTTAGAGACGAAGAAAGTAATGCTCAATCATTTAATCTAGCCAGCATTGCTGATTCAAGGAAGCTAAGTGAATTTCTTCATCTAGATGAATGCATGACAAGGACTAAGTCCTGACATTTGAAATCATAAATACAGACTTATGAGTAAGGAATATTCAAATGGTGAAATCACTATAAAATGGCAACCGAAGCTTTGTCAACATGCAGCTGTCTGCGCAAAAATGTTACCGAAGGTTTATAATCCAAAGGCAACACCTTGGATCGCTGTAGAAAACGCATCCACTGAAGAACTAAAGAATCAAATAAGTAAATGTCCATCTGGGGCTTTAACCTATACTCAAAATGAATAATATATTAACAATAGAGTCACTAGGGTTTCCGTGGAAAACGCAAGATCTATTTTTGTTTTGCGCTCACCATCGAGATGAATACCCGAAAGGTGATTCTGCAATGGGAGTCGAATTTGAAGAGCCCATTCCTACGTATGCTTGGAACATAAAGTAAGAGAAGTGAAAAGGTAGTTCTACGATAGAATTAATTGGCTAAATTAGAGTTTACAACCCGATCGATGAAATTCATTTTCGCCATTTTATTACTCCTCACCTCTTTTCATTCATTGTGTCAACAAAGATTGGCAACAGCAACCTATACCAGCGATAATTCGCATGGTGTTGGTATTATTCTTGACAACGACACATGGCTAATAGAACCTAAGTACGATAAAATTGTGTTCTGGCACAACCACTTTTCAGTTCAAGAAAATGGCAACTACGGGTGTATAGATACAAACGGGAGATTGATCATCCAACCCAAGTACCAATCTGTTCTTGCTTACGATAATTACATTTTACTAAAATCTAAGGATACTACTTATGGTGCAACAAAATTAAATGGCGAACTATTATTAGAACCCATTTATAGTTGGATTACCGAGGAAGATGGATCCCTGACGTACAAAATCGATGGAAAGACGGGGCTCGTGGATACTGCTGGTACTAATCTACTCAACCCCGTTTTCGACGAAATTCGCTTCCTTGATGCAATCGTTTTTGTTCAACGAAATGGTCTCTGGGGAGAGATTAAATTCTAAGAGAAATTACATCATTCAACCTTTATACGAGGAAATCGGAGGAGCTATCCGACATAATCTTCTTCGCGTAAAGAAAAACGGAAAATGGGGCTATATCGATAGAACAGGAAAGGTGAAAATTCCCTTTCGCTATGATGAGGCGTGTAGCTTTGAATCAGCAAAAGCAACTGTGAAAATCGGAGATAACGCGTGTCTGATCGATACTGAAGGTGAAAAGATAAAGGACATTAAAAAGATGTACGAATGTTATGACCAGGATCTTCTATCCGTAATGATGAGGCCCACTTTTGACAAGCCCCCTAACGGATTTGAAGAGTTTGTAGTAGCCGATAAAATTGGTATTCGCAAGAGGGATGGAACGGTTATTCTTCCTGCTGAGTTTGACGAAATTGGAGAATATAGTAATGGAGCAATAACTGTTCGTAAAGAAGAGTTATGGGGAGCTTTTTCATTGGATGGAAAACCATTGTTAAAGATCCAAGATGAATCTCTCGGCAGGGTTAAAAAATTCGATGCTGACAACGAATACTTTAGATAAAAAACACTGCCTGCGATGCTGATGTGCAATCTGCCATCCACGCTCATTCCTCTCGAATTAGAATACATCGTAAAGTCCCCAATAAACGAATGTCCAAAATAGTACTACGAAACTTATACTATTCGAAGTTATGAGAAGCTTCCAAAAAAAGCTCCAAGTATTTTTCTTAATTACGCTATAGTTGAATCTAACTAATGGAATTATCGCAATCAGCATTACAAAAGGAATAAATGAGGAAATACTAATCAAAGGTGAGTTAAAATGCACGAATGGGGCAGAAAAATAATAGATGTCGTGGTTGGTGACCAGTGCAAACATATATAAGAACATAACAAGGCAGAGCAGCGAAACGAATACTCTGAATAAACGGTATCGATTTACCTTTTTTCGAATTGAACTAAGCGCAAATAACGCAGAAGAAATGAAGAAAAACAATCCAAGAAGTGACAGTGCGATACGCAGTGAAGGAGTATTGAATGGTGTAACATACGTCTTTAGTTGTTCGAACTCAGTGTTGACTGGGAAAAGTGATATTATGTCTATCGCGTGATTTCCTTTCGCTAATTCTTCCATTATATTAAATCCAACAACGGTTGAATAGTCATGATAAAAATGGAGGTTAACTACCTTGTTTTTAGTGTCCCAAATCCCCGTAAGCAAAGTCCCATCACCTAGCTTGTCTCTACAAACATGCATGGTATCTGAAAGTGATGTGCAAAATTGATGGCTGGTATCCGCTCCTGCGACTAAATAATCGACACCACTTCGGTACCTTCCCAAATTCCTGCGTTGATCCTCGGTAGTGATTGATGGACAAAAATTGGATAGGACGTAATTTGCTTCACGTCCTATCTGCATTGAGTAGGGTTCGACGACTAAATAATATCCCGTTGGATCAATAAAAATAAATACATCGTCTATAAAAATACTGTGATCGTATTGCTTCAGGTAAGCATCAACTTCATTGACGTCCTTACATAGATGTAATATCTGTTTAAGAAAGTCATCGGGCCTATCGATCTTTTTTCTGTCCTTTCCTTTCGAATTAATTCTTAGAGGATGATAAGATTCAAGTCTCGAATAGACTAGACCATGTTCATTCATCCCAGACTGAGCTGCATATGAATCATGGCCTACTTTTCTAGATCCTGTGTAACAAGCTCCATACTCTCCTTCGCTGCCTGTTTCAAACCAAATTTGTGATTCCGTACGCCATGCATCTTCGTTGGTTCCAACCATTGTTTTATCGCCAACAGTGATTTTATACATACTGCAGGCATGAGCATTATAGCTCGCTGACAAAAAGACAAATAACAACAGAAGGACTTTCAATGGCCGCATAATGGATTTTAGATCACAGATAAAATAATACAGATGTAATGCAGAGATTGCCGAAAGTAACCTGTGACCTTGGGCAAAAGGACGAATGACCTGCTCAATATTAATTATTGGGAACCGAATATATTAGTGCTCATACCAAACTTTATTAGAAACTTCGCGTGAAACAAGATTACCCTGTCGATCATAATATTTCTCTGATTTTGCGTAGTCTCTCGTACTAGGGTTATACACCACCTCGACCCTAGAGCACAATTCACCCATACTAAAGTTCTTAGTAATCGTTCTGTTTCTCCCAACGCGCCTCGTCAGCCTAGCAACATTTCCTAGGGTATCAAAGATATGCCATCTGCCAACTTCTCTATCATTTCTATAGCGGCCATCTCTAGTCAGTTCTCCGTAGCGCGTCCAGCGTGTCATTTTCCCTACGCGTTTACCTTTCCGGTAGTGACTCTTCTCAGTTTGAACATACGCATCGCTACTCGAAGGCTTATAAAAACAAAGCTCCTTCCCTTTCTTTTGCCAATTTTTCAACCGTACAATGGTTAGGCGCGAGCTTCTTGGAAACATCCCGGTCTGATAAAGAATTTCAACCCGACCTTTCCAATTCCCAAATTGATCTAGCTTGCCACAGGTTGTTTCTGTTCCACTCTTGTAGTCCGTCTCGATGAAGATACAAGTATCCCCTTGTCCAAAACTAGCAAACGAAACTAAGTGTAAAAGAAGAAGCATTAACTTCATTGGAAAATGTATTTTAGCTAAAGATGCAAGAACATTCGCATTTCCACAGATTAAAGCTGTAGTATGAAATTAAGTGAAAAAAATAAAGATTTCTTCCAAAATGTGTTTGACGTCGTTCGCTTAATTCCAGAAGGACGCGCTACTTCATATGGAGCAATTGCAAAGTATTTAGGGGCACCACGATCAAGTAGAATGGTGGGATGGGCCATGAATGCAGCTCATGCCCATACTGATGTGCCAGCGCATAGAGTTGTAAATCGAAATGGGCTCCTGACAGGGAAAATGCACTTCGCTACTCCAACATTAATGCAGGAATTGCTTGCGAAGGAAGCTATAAAAGTGAAAAAAGATAAAATCGTCGACTTCAAAAGTCGCTATTGGGATCCTAGTATTGAGCTCGCTCTCTAGTTGTGGTAAAGCTCATCAAGGAATAATTGCTCGTTGCCAGAAACTTTCGCTAAAAAGAAAATTTCCTCTTCGAGAATTTCTATCTCGTTGACCAAATTTTGACGCGGAAGAAGGGAGTTGCTTGCCTCGACCATTGTTATTCTAACCTTTAACTCTTTTGCCTCCTCTAATCTTTCCTCGTACTCAGATTTGCACGAAGTGAGGAGTAAGCCTAGTAGTAGAAATGAAACAATTATTAATCTCATATAACAAAGTAACGACACTTCTATAATTCTCGCAATAATCTTGATAATTAATAATCGGATAACTATCGGTAGTAACCGCGAAATGTTCAATTAGCAAACTCAAAAGCTAAATTTCGCGAAGAAATGAACTCATTTGGGCAAGAGTTGTAACTTCGTAGTATGATTTTTGTCACAGGTGGAACTGGTGTTTTAGGCGCGCAACTACTGTTCGACCTAACACAGGGGAGTACGAAGGTTCGCGCACTTTACCGTTCTGAAGAAAAACTAGAACAGCTACGCGACTTCTTTCGCCTTCATAATCCTTCAGACTGGGAAGTTCAAATAGCAACAATAGACTGGGTTAAGGGTGATATTTTGAACATTCCGCTGCTTAGAGAACAGCTTTCTGATTGCACGCATATTTACCATTGTGCAGCCATGGTCTCCTTCCATAAAGCAGATTTTAATCAAATGATTCAGATCAATCGATATGGCACGGCAAACATCGTTAATCTTGCGCTTGAATTAAATATTCAAAAGTTGTGTTATGTAAGTTCTACGGCGGCAATTGGAGGCGACAGTTCTGATGTGATAGCTGAAAACACCAAATGGAAACTTTCCCCCACGACAAGCGGATATTCTGTTTCTAAGTATTCAGCAGAGAAGGAAGTTTGGCGTGGAATAGAAGAAGGATTAGATGCTGTAATGGTTAACCCTTGTGTTATCCTTGGCAGTGGTAATTGGAACGATAGTTCACTAACACTCTTTCGAACTTTATCGAAGGGAATGTCATTTTATCCGCCAGGTTCAAATGCAACAGTGGACTCGAAAGATGTCTCTGAAATTATGATTCGACTGATGAATTCTGAAATTTCGAGCGAACGATTTCTATGTATTGGCAGCAATCAAACGTTTAAAGTTCTAATGGACGAAATCTCCTCTCAGTTAAAGGTGAAATCGCCACGTAAACTAGCAAAAAGATGGACTGTTAACCTCGCAAGAAGATTGCTCAAGTTTGGCTCCCGTTTCACACGAAAAAGACCTGCAGTTACACGAGAAAGTGTTGAAGCTTTATTCAGTCATCGAAGTTACGACAACTCGAAAATAAAGAAAGCCCTGGATTTTGAATTCCGCAACCTTCAATCATCGGTTGGACATACAATTAAGAATCGCCTTAAGTAATCCCTACTTGAAGATAGCACAACTTCAATCGTTCTAGTAACTAATTTGCATTTTTACATTATCATACTGCCTATGAAACTGTACACTTACTGCATCGTTTTATTGTCGCTTTTCTCATTTGAATCATGTCAAAGACAAGCAATTACAACTTGGGATGAGAACAACCCTAAACAGGGCGGATTTCAGAAAGCCCCCTATTGCGAACAAGAAACTCCCATAGGCTTACTATTAATAGAAGGGCGAGAATTTACACTTAAGCAAGACGAATCAGTCACCGAAATCTCTTCAAAAAACTTCTATATATCAAAGTATGAAGAGACCAATGGCCAATATTTAGCATATCTCGCGTATTTAGAGCAGTATTATTCTAAAGCTACCTATCAGAATGCGCTTCCAGACACAACGTTTTGGAATAAGCTAAAAATTGGCAATGAAGATAGAGCCATGCTGATGAACAATTATCTCCGAAATCCTCTTTACAAAGACTTCCCAGTTATTGGACTAAATGTGAGTCAAATAGAGAGATATGCAGTGTGGAAATCAGACAGAATGAACGAATTAATTCTGGTTCGAGAGGAAGTTCTTGAGATTAACTCTGACGCGAAAGACTCTTCAGAACTCTTCACGACCAAGGCTTACTTATACGGTCAATATCGAGTAGGAGAAGAAATCACAAGCCTAGACCCGTCACTAGCCACGCGAAATGTTCGCCTAGAGGATGGCATTTTACTCCCAAAATACCGTCTTCCAACATCTCAAGAATGGCAGCTAGCATCAGTGGCTATTGGAGATTATTCAAACCGGTATTTCGTCACTGAAAAAGAATATAAATTCAAAAATAAACAGCTTGCTGACTTCGGGTATTTATCAGTAGAACCATCCAAAATTAGAAAGCCGGATCAGGTAAAATACGCTGACAACATTCTTCAATTAGTTTATGGTTATTCCTCAAATAGCTATGGGCTTCATGGATTATCGAATGGCATTCCTGAATATGCTAAGGATAGTACTAATAGTTACTTGATTGGAGTCTCTAGCATCTCGACTCAATCCTCCTATTCTGCCGTATTTTGTGATTCCGTCGGCGCCACTTTCAATTATAGATTCCCCGTTGCAATTAGTGAACCAATAGAAATAAATAACACAGGTGTTTCGAGATTAACAGGTTTTCGTTTAGCAATGACTCGAGTGGGAACATCAGAGCGGTACAAGCGAAAAAAAGGGACGGTAAATAAATGACGTCAGATTAATAGAATTCGTAATCTTTAAAACGCAAGATTAAAATAAATCCTGTACTTACTTGTCTTGTGAGAACAGCAGAGAGCAGCTTTGATTTGCTGTTATAGATAATTTGGATGTCTGTGATAAACTCACCATTCTTATAGATTAACTTCTCACTCAAATTTCCTAGCTCATCATATTTAAACGTCATTTCTTCCAAATAACCTTCCTTACGATTGCTCTTTTTCCGAATAGCTGATAATTTCCCCTCTCGATTGTATTCGTAAGAATGCGTGTAAACAGTGGAAGTCATTTTTATTCGCTCCACTCTTTCCACGAGGTAACCTAATTCATTGTAATTATGGAATTCATCTAAGTAGGCAAGGTCGTAATTGTTGTACCTCGTCCTCTTTTCTTGGAGGTCATAGTTGACATATTCGATGCGCTCCTTGTTAAAAGAAAGTGTTCGAACAATATTTCTTGAACTATCTATTTCACGAATAAATTCCTCTTCGATAACTCTACCCAATGAATCGTTCGTATATAAAACCGTCGTGTATCCTTCTAAATCTGTTTTACGATGACTTGCGAGAAATCCATTATCGTCGTAGCGAAAAATGTTCCATACGGTGTCTTTTGTGCCGTCATCAGCCCTCGTTTCGTAGGAAGAAATTTGATGCCCCGAACGATCAAACTCGTATACTTGTTTAAATGTCGTTTCGCGCATAGCTGCGCCATCTTTCTTATAAGTATATGTTCCATTGAGGCGTTTCACCTTATTGGTCCGAATAAAATCTTCGTTGAAAAATGGTTTGTCTGTAAATGCTTCTCCCACGCGATTATCGAGCACTTGAGCGTAAGTTGAGCTGGCAAAAACAAGCAAAAAGAGAATCATTGAGTATTTCACAGTACAAAAGAAACAAAAATCGATCCGCAAGAAGGAATATTTTCCCTAATCTTATCCATGCTCGCCACTTGATAAACTCTGTAATGCCTCATTAAAGTCTTCTGTTGGTAGAAAGCACGTTCCATCTTCACATACGTAAATCATCGTTTTCTCGTTATCTGACTTCTCAACGAAAATTGGAATCTCTGATTTTCTTGTAGTTCCAGCCAAAATCACTTCCGCCGAGATTGATTTTGATAAAATTTTCATTGTTTGTTTTGCATCGGGCCCTATCACAAGAACTTCATACTGACCATAGACGATATGATTCAATAACATCCCCCAATTAGAATAGCCAGATCCGTACATTTCCATACCATCGTATACATTGGCTAACATCTGCTTGGCAGTTTCTGAGTACTGTTCGTTTCTAAAGTACTTCCCTAGGTAAAATGCATTCCTTGCCATTACGGAGTTACTTGCTGGGATGACATTATCGTTCACTTCCATTTTTCGCGCGATTAATTTCGTAGAAGATGGAGTGAAAAAGAACATTTTTGAGACTGAATCCTGAAAATTATCAGAACAATAGTCCATTAACTCTTTCGCTATCAATAACCATTGTTCATCCAAACTCACTTGATAGGTCGCGATAAATCCTGCAATTACATGTGCGTAATCTTCTAGAAAAGCATCCACCGAGGATTTACCCTTTTTATAAGATCTCCAAAGGGATCCGTCTGCTTTAATTTGAGATTCCTTGATCCACTTTGCATTTTTTAATAGCAGTAGAAGCATATCATCCTCTTGGAAAACCATGTATGCATCGCACAGACCTTTTAGTGCCATTGCATTCCATGAGGTCAAGGATTTATCGTCCAAACCAGGACGTATTCTATACGACCGTGTTTGTAATAAGCGCTGATTAATTTTGGTAATTTTCTCTTCCAACTGAGTT
>JBLHPQ010000009.1:0-74427 GCA_047624355.1 Flavobacteriaceae bacterium
AAACATGAGCAAACTAGATGCTGATGGGAAACCGATCTATCGTGAAGATGGAAAAGTAATGAAGTCGGAATTATACTTCAAACCTAACATCAAGTCGATTTTAGACAAGTAGGATGACTCGAGGTCACTATAACATTCGTGTATACGCTATCATCCTTAATGATCAGGATGAAATTTTACTTTCAGATGAGCGACGAAATGGACATTCATTCACCAAATTCCCTGGTGGTGGAATGGAATGGGGAGAAGGCATGAAAGATTGCTTAAAGCGAGAATTGGAGGAGGAAATGGGGCTCTCAGCGATCGTTGGAGAACTCTTATATGTGAATGATTTCTTTCAAAAGTCAGCATTTAGGGATACTGATCAACTGATTAGTTTCTATTATCTAATTGATGAAATAAATTTTGAGGCAATAAAATGTTGGGAGCATCCAATCCCAATGGTTGATGATGGGGAAGCCTTTCGATGGGTAAAACGCTCAGAACTTACTCAAGAAATGGTAACCTTTCCCGTTGATAGCATCGTTGTAAGTCTTCTTAGAGAAGGAAATTCCCAGAAGGTTTAACTCCTGGGAATTGAATGATGTTATTGCACTTTACTGCACTATTTGCTTCCAATGTGGGTGACTACAATTCTAAAACCGATGGATGGATGACCATTAATATGATTACTAGATCTCTCATTAAAAATTTCTAAATTTTCAGATGAACTCATCCAACTTCCACCACAAGTAACAATTTGATTTTCATCATGGTGATTGGGCATAATTGAATCTGGAAGCATCCTCGTGGAGACCATTTCCGCGACGTTTCCGCTCATATTATATAATCCGCTTTCGCTCGGCGCGTAGTTGTCTACAGGGGAAATCAATACACCATTCGTATATTCATATGTTGTTCTTTCTCTCCGATTAGATTTAGTTTTTTGCTCAATAGCATCTAAATCACCAGCATATTCTGAGAGTTTAAAATTGGCTTTGAAAACTCCTTCATTGGCTAGATCTTGTCCCGCCCATGGGAATGTTTGCTGCGTACCTAAATTTAATGCTGCATAAGTCCATTCTAGCAGTTCTGGAATTCTTGCATCGTTCATAGGCTCTGATCCTCGGGTATTATTGGTTTCTAAAGTGATCCAATTACAATACATCTTTGCTCCTTCTTGCGATATGTTTACAACGGGAAAATCATCGTATTTGTGATCTGAGAAGTATTCGTTCTGCAAATTCTCGAGTGAGTCATGCAATGCTGAAGTCCATAGCTTTTGATTCGGCGTAGCTCGAAGAAACGCATCTTTTTTACCCTCGATTAGTAGGTCAAAAATAAAGGTGCGATATTCCAAATTCGTTACTTCATGACGCTGAATGTGAAATGCTTGGACCGATATAGGAGTGCCTTCGTGTAAATAGCTACCAGAAGGGATGTAAGCATATTTTTTACGGTCAAGCTTGGATAGGGCTTTGATCATTTTCTTCTTCTGCTTATGATTTGCTTCAATTTCCTTTGCTGTGAGTTTTGGAAATTGAGAGCGCTTAGTGATAGCAGGTTTAGTTTGTTTTGGAAGGCTAACGTCATCAGCTTTCGTTCGATTGACCGCTGTTTTGGAAGGCAGCTCACTAAGTAAACTTACTTGGATTGATTCCATCTTTTCAGGTTTCGGTTTCGGTCTACTTGTTACTGGAGATTCTATCGTTTCTAAGGCTTCATCTTCCATTAAAACTTGATCCTGCTTGGGGTTTGTTTGTACTGTTTGTATTTTGGATATTAACGTTGATTTATTCTCTGATGTGCCTGTGTAGCTTATTAAAAAACTCAAGATGCTGAATATACCGATCATAATTAAAATGGTTTTAAAATTGAAAAATTGAACCTTTGCACTTGGTACAGCCGTTCCTGTTCCCAGTGTCGTTAAGAAAATGTCCTTGGATTCCGTGAAGGGAATTGCTGTTGGAACAAGCCTCGCCTTCATAAAAAGTGCGTCTATATTATACTGTTTTTCCATAATTCATCTCCCCGTTTTTAACTCTGACTCGAACGTCATTATTTCTGACAATTGTTTTCTTCCTCGTTTCAATCGTTGTTTGATGGCATCTTCTGATGCGCTTTGAATTTTAGCTATTTCCTTGATTTTAAAGCCTGAAATTTCAAAGAGGATCAAACACTCTCGTTGATTTTCCGATAACTCAGACAGGGCTTTATACAAAAAGTGTATCTCTGCATCAAGCTCTGTTTTATTGGTTGAGCTAACTGTCTCTGAGAGGCCATCGTTAGCGATCAAATGGCTTTCACTCATTTTCTTGTTGTTGTTCGATAGAATCCGAACGCTTATTCCAAAAAGGAAACCCAAGAATGCATCTTCAGATTTCAAGGTGTCTAACTTCTCAAATGCCACAAGAAGCGTCTCATTAATTAAATCTCCGTATTCCATATTTCCATATACGCGTGCTCTGCAGAACCGCTCGAACCTATCGTGAATTGGCTCGTAAAGTGCTAGAAATAATTCCTGTTTTGATTTAGTCATTGAGATTGAAACTCGTTATTTAATAGGTAAGTAGCTTGAAACGCCAAAAAGTGACATTTCCAGTGGACTATTTTTTATTTTCAATTGATACCTTCATCCAGTTGAGTGCTGACCTAATGCTGTTTTTTGGTCTAATCTTTGTATTTTGTCTTCAATATTCGGAATAATATTCTTCGTTATGATAAAATCAATTCTATTACTAAGTCTCTTGCTAAGCTCGGCAACTGGACTTGCCCAACCCAGTAAAGTTGTGACAGCTAGGTTGAAACTTGAAGATGGAAACTTGAATGATGCTGTCATGACTATTGATCAGGCCATTGTGCACGAAAAATCTAAAGGCGATGCACGCGCATGGGAATTGCGTGGTGATATTTATGGAGCGTTCGCCACGTCGAGTGATGAGAAAGTTGATATGACTGCTATAGCAATTTATAATGCGATTGCGGAATCTTATTTGCGTGTCGATGAAATAAAGGAAGGAGTCGGTATTAGTAACGTAAAAAAATCCAGCAGCTTGTATGGCAATATGGCGCTCAATGAAGGAGTGAAAAACTTCAAGATAAGGGACTACGAATCTGCCCGCTCATTATTCTTGACTGCAATAACGTTGTCAGGAATAAATGATTTTACAGATTCATTAGCACTCTATGACGTTGCGCTGGCATCCGAACGCTTAGAAGATTATGCGACAGCCGCTGAATATTACCGTAAATGTGTGGAAATAGGCTATCGTTCAGAGACGATGTATTCATTTCTGGCACTAGCCTATAATAAGCTAGGTGATGTAAGTAGTTATGAAAAGACCTTGAGAGAAGGAGTAGAGAACTATCCAAATAATTCGAATTTGATTACCGCCATGCTCAATGTGAAGTTATCAAATAGTGACTTTGAAGGCGCGCTGAATAACCTTAACAAACTCGTTGAATTGGATCCAACTAATAAGCTGCTGCATTTCTCACAAGGGACTGTATTAGATAATCTTAAAAGGACTGATGCCGCTATAGTATCCTATAAAAATGCTATTGCATTGGACCCAAGTTATTTCGATGCTAAGTACAATTTAGGTGCGCTCTATTTTAATCAAGGTGTCGAGTTGAACAACGCCGCAAACGAAATTGATGATAAGATTGGCTTTGAAAAGGCTAGGAAAGAAGCCGATCTTAAGTTCTTTGAAGCGAAGAGCTATTTAGAAAAAGCGAGAGAAATAAAGCCGGATGATCGGAATACTTTATCGTCTTTAAAGCAATTATACGCTCGAACGGGAGAAACTGAAAAGTATAATGAAGTGAAAGCAGCACTCGAAAACTAGAAGGTTTGGTTAATTTGGATGAACCTGAATTGGTTAGCTCAACTTCTTGTTCTCCTTATGTCGCGTTGAATCACGCTTTGTTTTCTTTTCGAGATTTTTTTTCATCGCTTCTTCAAGATCAATTCCAGTTTGATTTGCCAAACAAATTAGCACAAACATAACATCCGCTAACTCGTCTCCAAGATCTTTATTCTTGTCGCTCTCCTTTTCACTTTGCTCTCCATATCTGCGTGAGATAATTCGTGCTACTTCACCCACTTCTTCTGTGAGCATTGCCATGTTCGTTAACTCATCGAAATAACGAACACCGTATTCATTTATCCAGTCGTCAACAATTTTCTGTGCAGTCTTGATTTCCATAGTTAATCTCGTTTTTGTCCGAACATGAAATTAAACCCAATTGCATGGAATGAACTTTCATGCGAACTGTTGAATCCATAGTAGGTTTGCTGTGCAACACCTATTCCAAAGGAGTAATCAATTTGGAATCTATCATTGACTAAATAGAGAATGCCTGCGTCAAAGTTGATTGAAGAATTGCTTTGTGAAAATCCGGAAAGCGAAACGTGGGTGCCATAAACTTCAGCAAATAGAGAAAGTTTATCTGTGAAATTGTGCGAGTAGATAAGGCTTGATAAGAAATTGAAGTATTCGTTCGTTGAGATGAAAGCTTGGTGAGTATAGCCAAACCCAAAATTATAGCCAATATTATTCTTTGCACCAAGCATATGATTTACTGAGAGCGTAGTCATTCCACTGTAAAATTTATTCTTGAAATTGGGACGTGAAAGGTCTAGCAGGAGCGCTATTTGTGTTTTTCCTTCTGGTTTATTTAATAATTGGGCCTTGAATCCTAAGGTAAATGGCGACAATGTGGTAAAAGATTGAGCGTTAGTTATTCCATTTGTCATCCTTAATTCAAACTTATTTCCTATTCCGAGTCTGAATAAATTGGCGGGTATTTTAAGTGTCTTGACTCCTCCAAAATCCGAGTAGTCCATTCTACTTTCAATTTGGAAGATACCTCGACCGACGGTCGTTGCACCCGCCGAAACCGAGGGGGCATCGGTACTAATACTTTGCGCAACGGCAAGCTGTGAAATGACGATTACGATAATTGCAGCTAAATTCTTCATTGTTGGTCTTGATTCATAGTAGAGTAAGATACCATTATTCTCGACATTTAGAATGCCATCTAATTGACATATATTCTATTGAATATTAAAGTTGAATCCAACGGAGTGATAAACAATGGAACTAGTCAATTCCGTCCCAGAGGAAAGGCTTAGCTCAATCGAGCTGCTAAGCATATAAAGACAACCGAGATCAAGGGTATACGGATTTTCGATAGAGGAAGTTGTTCGCTCTAACGATCCCGAGACGTTTGAAAAAAGGGTCAACTTCGGATGAATAGTATAGCCATAGACAAACGTTAAGTTAACCGAAGAAGTTTTGTCTTGTTCGGTCGATCTCTTCAGCAATGAAGAATGAGATGTGCCAATAGTTACGCCGATAGCATTTCGCGGGCTGAAAGAATGATTTAGTGCTAGAGCGGCACTTGTTACATAATTATCATTTCCGAATAAGGGAAGTTCTGTGTCGAACAGAAGTGCAATTTGCGTGTTTAATTCTGATCGATTGATGAGCTGAGTCTTACATCCTAATGAGATCGGTAGTGCTTGGAAGTTTGATTGAATTAGCGTTAGACCATTTGTCATTCTTAACTCAAAATTATTGCCGATTCCTGCTATTAGTAGGTTTGATGGTAAGTCAAACTCGAATGCTTTACCTGAAACTCGAATTTGAAATTGTGATTCAATTTGAAATGTGCCCTGCCCGACTGTAACTGCATCACCGGACGCAGAAGGAGCGTTAGAAAAGTCACGTTGGGAGTGACAAACATCCGCAGAGATAAAAAGTAGAAGCGTGAAGAGTATTTTCATATGCCAAGTATTTCAGGCAAACTCGAATCGTTCTTACTTCCCCGCTGTACTATTCATATACGATTGAACGGCTTAATTCGGATTTCGTAAATTAGGAAAAGTGAATTATTCTCGATTTTTTGAGTCAATCCAGATGGTGACAGGACCATCATTGATCAGTTGAACTTTCATGTCAGCACCAAAAACACCCGTTGCTACGTTTGTTTTACTGATAGTGGATAATTCTTTGATGAAGTATTCGTACAAAGGAATTGCCTGTTCAGGTCGAGCAGCTTTTATATAGCTAGGTCTATTTCCTTTTTTCGTTGAGGCATGCAGGGTAAATTGACTGATTACGAGAAATTCACCGTCAATATCGGAAACGCTAAGGTTCATTTTCCCTGCTTCATCTCCAAAAATACGTAGCGCACAAATCTTCTTAATTAACCAATCAGCATCTGCTTCTGAATCCTCAGCTTCAATTCCTATCAGAACTACTAATCCTTGTTCGATGGAGCCGTTCACTTCGCCATCAATGACTACGGATGCTTCAGTCGTTCGCTGGATTAATACCCTCATGCGAAATCATTTTTCCGATAGTTTTCTGTTGGATCTTCCTCCATTAATTGAAGGTAAGTTGCGTAGCGACTTTCATCCAATATTCCAGCTTCAACAGCATCTTTAATCGCGCACTTTGGCTCATTCATGTGCTTGCAATTATTGAATTTACATTGATTCAATCGTTCGCGCATTTCTGGGAAATAATGAGAGATAACACCTTTATCGAGATCTACGATTCCAAAGGCCCGGATTCCTGGTGTATCGATAATGTATCCTCCAGTTTCCAAGCGAAACATCTCAGCGAATGTTGTTGTATGTTTTCCTTGCTGATGTACCTCTGAAATTAATCCTGTTCTTAGATCAAGTTGCGCATCTAATTTATTGACTAGTGTACTTTTTCCGACACCACTATGACCTGAAATCATTACTTGATTCCCATCTATTTCATTTCGTAAAAAAGCAATATTTTCACTTTCCGTGGCGCAAATTTGAACGCAAGGATAACCAATGCGCTCGTACATATGACATAGGGCATCAGCATATTCTTGATCGTCCTCTGTATATAAATCAGTCTTATTAAAAAGTAAGGTAACAGGAATTCGAAAGGATTCTGCTGAGACCAAAAAGCGATCAATGAAGGCTAGATGCGTTTCAGGTGCTTTGAGTGTGACAATTAAATAGGCACGATCAATATTCGCCGCTAAAATTTGTTGCTGCTTTGATAAATTGGTTGATTTTCGAACGATATAATTGTGGCGTTTATCAAAGCCAGTTATTACACGATTGCCTTCTTCATCCTCTTCATCAAGTAGTGAAACAATGTCGCCAACGGATATAGGGTTGGTCGTCTTTAATTCATCTAAACGCAGTTTACCACGAATTCTACAATTCACGATTTCACCATCTTCTAGTTCAACGATGTACCATTTTCCGGTAGATTTTAGCACTTTGCCCTTTTGCATGCTCAAAAATAGGAAAACTTGAGTTGATATTCGATTATATTAAGGTTTCGAACAAAATTGTTCCATCATCGAGGACTGAGGTCGAAAATCTAAAAGCAATCGTGCTGTTCAAGATCTGAGGACTGAGGCTCTTGAAGTCCGTATTCAACTCCAATCAATCGCACTTACCAATAACCCTTGTAAGACCAAGACTAATCTCAGGCTCGAATCCATAGAGCATATCGGATTTATGAAGTGGATTAAACCTCCCTTTGTTGATTGAGAAATAGTAGGGAACCTTCAATCCATAGTAAAAGGTAAATCTCTTAATTAATCGAATGGTATGGTAGATCTCGGTGCTTACTCCGGCAAACCAATGATTATTAAAAGAGAGCAAAGACACAGGATTATGTGAAGGCGTAAGTTTATAACGAGCGACTACTCTCGTTGAAATGTAGCCTACCTTAAAATTGATATTTGTTCTCAATCCATGTTTTGGCCCTAGTGGGAGGAAGCAACCCAGTCCAGCTTGAAGACCATTGGCTTTTCCACGCATGGAATAGCCCAATAAATTATGCGTTCCAGACGAATCAACGAAGGGCTGATTCACACTTGAATAAGGTGAATAGTTTGTTCCTTCGTAAATGTTTAACGTATCGCCATCCGTGATTGTTTTCCCCATACCGCCACGAAATATTCCAAAGGACCAGAGTAATCGGTTTTTAAGTACCTGTTGATAATGTAGGGTGGTATTAATATTTAGCAGATGCGAACTAACGTCCAATCCAATCCTCTTCTGTGAAGAAGCATTGAGGCTCAATAGTATGAAGATGATAAATAAGTTGCTTTTCAATAGCTTAATTTTATTCCTTCATAGAGATGGCTCCAGAAGGACATTGATGAACTTGAGCAATAACTTCTTCAGCGTTTGCTCCTTCTACATTAATCCAACGTTTTTCTTTCGGATTGAAAACACTTGGCAATCCCTGCGCACATTTCGCTGCATGAATGCACTTCGTTTTATCCCAAATTACCGTTGTTGTTCCATCTGTATATTCTGTACTCATCGTTCTCTAATTTATCGTTACCTACATATACAGCTATTAAGTTACGCACGAACGATTCTTAATTGAGTAGGCAGATCACTGCGGCTTGTGTAACTAACGCTCGTTGTCTTGTTATTGTTGCATGGATGTAACTTTCAAAAGCACGCTCAGTAAATAGCTTCAACAGATTACACAATTAATCCAAAAATCTAGTGATGCAATAATCCATCAGTCCAAATAATAATTAACTTCGTTCACTCAATCAGGTACACATGTCAATCGAGGTAAAAAATCTTATTAAATTCTACGGGGAACAGGCAGCTGTAAAGGATGTCACGTTTAGCGTTAAGAAGGGTGAAATTGTAGGTTTCTTAGGTCCAAATGGAGCAGGGAAATCGACAACGATGAAGATCATTACTGGATATATTCCGTCGTCATCCGGGGACGTGTCAGTATGCGGCATGCCTGTAACGGTTGATAGCCTGAATACAAGAAGGAAAATCGGCTACCTTCCAGAGAATAATCCTCTTTACCTTGATATGTACGTGAAGGAATATCTTTCATTCGTTGGAAAGGTCTATAAGGTGAATAACTTGAAAGATCGCGTTGCCGAAATGATCAATTGGGTTGGATTGGAAGTCGAACAGAATAAGAAGATTGGAGCTTTATCGAAAGGATATCGACAACGTGTAGGGTTAGCGCAAGCGATTATTCACGATCCAGAAGTTTTGATACTTGATGAGCCAACTTCTGGATTGGACCCTAACCAGTTGGCCGATATTCGAAACTTGATTAGGACGATTGGAAAAGAGAAGACAGTGATGCTCTCTACGCATATCATGCAGGAGGTTGAAGCGATATGTGACCGAATTGTTATCATCAATCGAGGAGAAATCGTTGCAGATGATAAAGCTGCAGGTCTTCAATTTAATACGCTTGAACAAACGGTTTATGTAGAATTTGAAGGAACTGTAAGTCGAAACCAATTGCATAAAATTGATGAGGTAAGTAAAGTCGAGAAGTTTGGGGATGGCTGGTTGCTTGAATCTAAGGAAGAAGGGGATTTACGAAAGGTAATTGCCCGATTTGCACAACAGAACAATCTACTCGTGTTAACATTAAGAAAAGAAGAAGAATCCCTCGAGGCTGTATTTAAACGCCTTACAATGAGCGGTAAATAAATCAACTACCCAATGCCAAAGAATTTTATTGAAGAATTACAGTGGAGAGGAATGATCCACGACATGATGCCGGGAACGGAAGAAGCGCTTAATAAGCAAGTTTCTGCTGGTTATATTGGATTTGATCCAACCGCAGATTCATTGCATGTTGGTAGCTTGGTTCAAATCATGATTTTGGTTCACTTTCAGCGTGCAGGTCATAAACCGTTTGCCTTAGTTGGCGGTGCCACAGGAATGGTGGGAGATCCATCAGGAAAATCGCAAGAACGAAACTTGTTGGATGGCGATACGCTTGATCACAACGTGGCATGCGTCAAGAAGCAACTAGAACGTTTCCTCGACTTCAACGCTGGCGAAAACGGAGCTGAGATGGTGAATAACTATGACTGGTTCAAAGACATGAACTTTTTGGAGTTCATTCGTGATGTTGGAAAGCATATTTCAGTCAACTACATGTTGGCGAAAGATTCTGTGAAATCGCGTCTGGAAACAGGAATGTCGTTTACTGAGTTTTCCTACCAGTTGGTGCAGGGCTACGATTATTACCATTTGAATAAGCATAAAAAATGTATCATTCAACTCGGTGGATCTGATCAATGGGGAAACATCGTAACTGGAACTGAATTAATTAGACGTAAAGGTGGTGGTGAAGCATTTGCCGTTACAACACCGTTGATTAAGAAAGCAGATGGAACGAAATTCGGAAAAACAGAAAGCGGAAATGTTTGGTTAGATGCTGCGAAAACCTCGGCATATAAGTTTTACCAGTTCTGGCTAAATGCTTCGGACGAGGATGCTGAAAAATACATTAAGATATTTACGCTGAAATCTAAGGAGGAGATCGAAGTACTCATAGCTGCTCATAAAGAGTCAACCTACCAGCGAGGTCTTCAAAAGGCCCTGGCAGAAGATATTACGATTCGCGTCCATGGTGAAGAGGCATTGGCAAGAGCGATCGAGGCTTCTCAAGCGCTTTTTAGTAAAACAATCGACGGGATTAAGAACTTATCGTCTGAAGATTTTCTCGATGTGTTCGAGGGAGTTCAACAAGCAACTGTGTCTAAGGCAGACCTAGCTGATGGTTTAGGTATTATCGATGCACTGTCAGCTAAAACTGGATTCTTGGAATCTAATGGTGCAGCAAGACGAGAGCTTAAAGCGAATGCGATTTCGGTAAATAAATCCAAGGTGACGGATGAATTCCTGATCACTCAGGATGATTTAATGAATGGTAAATACGTACTCCTCGGAAAAGGGAAGAAAACAAACTTCATACTAATCGTAGAGTAGACGTCACTATTTACTTAGCCTGTTGGTTTATCACTAATTTGAGTCATTGCTCTTTCGGCAATCGCTGTAATGGATAATGATGGATTTACACCTGGGTTGGCTGAGATCATTGAACCGTCAATAACGAGCATGTTTTTATAGTTGAATACGTTATTGTCTTTATCGATCACACCTTTCGATGCATTGATTCCCATAACTGCACCTCCTAAAACATGTGCTGTTGAGGGAATCCCAGCTAATGATTCTAAAGCAAAGGAGGTTTCTTTTCCCTTAGCAATACGGGCGTATGCTCTTGATAATTTAATGGATTCTGGAATAAATGGGCTAGGTTTTTTCCCACTCGCGACTGAAGTACTCATCTTACCCAACAGGTTTTTACGAAATCGGAGCTTGCTATCAATCGTTTGCATAAAGAGTAGGACCACAGTGCTTTTTGACCACTTATTTAACACGTAAATTTTAAAATAACTGATAGGAGATTTGATTAAATTCCAGAACATTTTTCCCATTCGCACAAATACATTAGATCCAGTTGCATAGGGGAGATGAAATAATTTCCAGAAACCAGAAAATTCAGAATACCGAACGACTTCCAAATGGGTGTTCTCATCAGCATGTAAAATGCTCCCAATCGCAACTCCTTTTGATACATTTTCCTTACGGTCTAATTTAGAAACACTGACCAGCGTTTCATTATTTGTTCGAATATCTTCTCCCAACTGATCAGACAATAGGGGCAAGGACTTCTTTTTGATTGATAAAAGAAGTTTGACGGTTCCTAATACTCCACCCGAGTAGATTACCCCTTTAGTGGTAATCGCAGTTCTTTTCTTAAGTAATTTTGTGCTCGATTTGAAGCGAACGCTATAACCTGTTGAGCCATCATTGCCATCCAGAGGTTGCACGTTGTAGACTTCCTTTTCAGCCAAGATTGTCGCTCCCTTCTTCTGTGCTAAATACAAGTAATTTTTATCGAGTGTGTTTTTTGAATTGTTTCTACACCCAGTCATGCACGCTCCGCAGAAATTACATCCAGTCCTCTTTGGACCTTCGCCTTTGAAGTAAGGGTCTTCCACGGTAACATCTTCTTCCCCGAAAAATACTGCAACGTCCGTAGGTTCAAATTGATCCTGAAGATTCATTTCTTTTGCTAGGCGCTCTAGATCGTGATCGGCAGTAAAAAGTTTTGGGTTTTTTGTAGCGCCTAACATGCGCAATGCTATTTGATAGTGTGGTTTTAGTTCTTCTTCCCAATCATTGAGTTCAGCCCAACTGCCGGAATTGAAAAAATTGGATTTTGGGATAGGCAGTGTATTTGCATATACCAGTGAGCCTCCACCAACCCCAGTTCCAGAAATAATGGCCACATGTCGAAATATGGTTAGTTTCATTATTCCAAAACACCGTAAAAAAGGCAACCATAACCATTTACGAATGTTCCAGTTGGACTTCGCAAAATCATTTGATTTATACCATTTTCCCTTTTCGATAACTAGAACTTTATATCCCTTTTCAGATAACCTCAGTGCGCTCACAGAGCCACCAAATCCACTTCCAATGATTATATAGTCGTAGTCATGATCCATACCTTATTTTTGACCGATAATTCGTTTAATCCACTTCATTTTCTTTAGGTTATGGGGAGAATATTTCAGATTTGTCTCGAACCAAGTAGCTTTTCGTAGAACGCCTTTATAGTGAGAAAAAGTACTGAATCCGAACTTTCCGTGATATGCGCCTGTACCACTTGCACCAACTCCGCCAAACGGAAGACTTGGATTGGATGTTTGCATTATGGCATCGTTGACAGCACCGTTCCCAAACGAAACTTCAGAGAGTATTTTATTTCGTGTGGCCGAGTCTTTAGTGAAAACATAGCATGAAAGCGGCTTTGGATAGGTGTTTACCTTGGCAATAATGGCGTCAAGCGATTCATATTCTATAATCGGCAATAGAGGTCCGAAAACTTCTTCTTGCATGATTGGATCATCAAAAGTAACGTTGTCAATAATTGTAGGTTCAATATACCTCTCCGCAAGATTGTGATCGCCTCCATGAACAATCTTCGATGTATCGATTAGATTGATCAATCGTTCGGTGTGCTTTTCGGTAATTATTTGGACGTAATTTCCATTTTCAAAAGAGAACTTAGATTTTTCAATTTCCTTCTTCGCCAATTCAATGAACTCCTTGATAATCGATTTATGAACGAGAAAGTAGTCTGGAGAAACGCATGCCTGACCAGTATTCAAAAATTTGGCCCAAATCAAACGCTGCACTGTTGATTTAAGGTGACATGATTCTGTTACAAATGTCGGGTTTTTCCCTCCTAATTCGAGCGTTACAGGAGTAAGGTATTTACTGGCTGCGCTGTAGACTATTTTACCAACGCTGACACTTCCCGTAAAGAAAACCTTGTCGAACTTTATGGTTAACAGCTGAGTTGTTTCGTCCACACCTCCTTCAATGACTGTTATGTAATTGGCAGTAAAATTCTTTGAGAGGATATCATGCATCGCACGACTTGAATGTTGCGCTACTTCGCTCGGTTTTAAGACGACTGTATTCCCTGCAGCTATTGCAGCGACAACAGGACGTAATGATGTGAAATAAGGGTAATTCCAGGCTCCAATTATTAAACAAACGCCTAGTGGCTCAGGAATTATATAGCTTATTCCTGGCAAGTTGATCAGATTTGTACCGACGCGTTTAGCCTTAGACCAACGCTTTATTTTTCGAAGTGCCTCATCGATATCAGCGTAGATTAATGAGATTTCTGACATGTAATTCTCGAAGGAAGATTTTTTAAAATCCTCATAGATTGCTCGATTCAGTTGCTCTTCATTATCTTTTATGACTGATTTTAAGAGAATTAACTGCTCGATCCTGAATTTCACATCCTTTGTAGCATGACTTGCAAAAAACTTCCGTTGAGCAGTTACAATTTTTTCCATCTTAATGCATCTCAGTTTAGGTATTCACGATTGGATGAGGCATAAATGATCGCCTTGCTTTTACACCCTTCCAATATACAAATTGTTGACGTCATTCTCTAGGACGATTACATACTTTCCATGAATAATCGCTAGGTTTTCGACGGCAATTGTAAAAATGAAGAAACATCGCGAATCGTTTGATCAGGAATTTCTTCCATCGGAACATGACCGCAATCGTCGTAGATTATTAATTCTGAATGTGCTATTTTTTCTGCGAACAGCTCTGCAATTTTTACTGGAATCCAACGATCTTCTTTTCCCCAGAGAATCAATGTTGGAACGTTGAGTTTATTAAGTTGAGAGGAGTTGTCTTTTATATCCTGTTTCACAAAGTCCAAAAAAGCTAAGTGATTCTTTTCACCGACGAACAAGTCAAAATAGCGATCAATAATACCTGGTTTAATTCTACTACGATCCGCGTATACGGCGCGCACTTGTTTTTTTATATACAGCTTCGGAATCCCAATTTTCATCACTTGCCGAATCAAATGATTCCTCGCTAGTGTGAAAGGCGTTGGGAATTGAAGCTGATCAACGAAACCAACCGCATCAATCAGGATTAGTTTTCGAACGCGTTTTGGGTTGCGTAATGCAAATTCCCATGACAACAGACCTCCGAGTGAGTTTCCAACAAGTATACATGATTCAATGTTTAATTTGTTCAAGAAATCTTGAAGAACAGAAAGGTAGGAGGGCAATGAATAATCGGCCTTTGGATGAGCTCCTGTATAACCATAGCCGGGGAGATCAATGCGTGTTATGCAATAGTCCTTTTTGAAATGCTCTGTCCAGGCATCAAAAGTGTGCAGTGATGAGAAGGCTCCATGTAGGAGTACAATGTTTGGACCGTTTCCTTCATTACGATAGTGGACGTTCATTCCATGTACCTCAATGAATTTAGACTGATTGTTCAGATATTTCCGATTAGATTCTTGCATTTTCACTTGGATGCGGTAACAATTATTGAGTATATTGGTTGATGGAATTTCATCCCGTTAAATTCGAAGATATTTAGACAAATATATGCATTCAAAAATACTGCTACTCTCTCTTCTTCTAATCTGTGTACAGGGTGCAGGATTCGCTCAAACCAAAGATAGAAATTACGCTAAATCTAGTGTATACATTGAGTTGGGTGGTGCTGCTGGATTGTGGTCGGTGAATTATGATCGATCAATCTGGGAAATTAATGAGCGTTTTAATTTGCACGGTCGAGCAGGAGTCGGGATATTATCCGAGTTTAATGGCGCGGGTTTTCCAGATGTTCTAATTCCAATTTCATCAACTGTTTTATGGGGGGGAAGTAGCCATCGATTAGAAGGTGGAGGAGGCTTTACTTATTTTAATTGGACATTGCGAGACGTATCAACTACAACCGGTTTTGTGCGGAAAACTGAAATCTTGGGTCACTTAACTTTGGGCTATCGCTATCAGAAAATCGAGGGAGGTTTTATGTTTAGGGTGACCTATTCACCGATTATTTACAATTATAGCAATGCCCCATATGAGCATTGGGCAGGAGTGAGTGTTGGGTATACATTTAAAACTAAAGGATAGAGCGCCATTATAATCAGAGAAATAAGCCACTCTGATATGAAGCCTCTGAATGAATTTAAGTAGTAATAAATATGATCGTATTATGAAGGGAATAGTTAAGTTGACATTCTTATCACTAATTATTTTGGGATTTGGAATGGTTAGCTGTAAGAAGGATGTGGAATCGAACGGTGGAGTAAATGGGTGTATGGATATCAACTCACCACATTTTAACCCTGCCGCAACACAAGATGATGGCTCTTGCGAATACCTTTATATAAACGATTATGAACTTACAAACTACGAGGATGTAGATTGGGATTTGTTGATTAATGTGGATGCGGATGTTTACCTGCGCGTAAAAAGACAAAGTTCTGTTAATTGGGAGTTTTCTTCTAATACTATCAATAATGCAAACCCCAATATCCCACAAACATGGTCAGCTCCTGATCAATTTCAGCTTATGAATGAGACTTACCTATGGGAATTGTACGATGAGGATGTGCCACCAGTAGATCCCGATGACGCAATGGCTTCTGGGAGTTTTAGCCCAGTGGCAGATGGAAATAATGGTGTTGTGGTGTCAACTTCTTCGGATGGGTTGACTACTGTGAAAATTCATTACAGTCAATATTAATTAGTATGACGAATAATAAAGATGCCCATAAGGTCTACCTGAAATCAAGGAAAAGTATTCTTGTATTAACTCTGCTACTCCTGATTGGGTTAGGTGGTTGCTATAAGGTTACCGAAGTTTCTTTAATGAAAGGTCAGTGGCAGATACATGGCGCATTCGTAAATGGTGGGAGTGTAAATCAATTGAGTCAGTTGTTGCCCGGATTTGAAACGAATGGAGATTACCAGGTTTATTTAATGGATGAAGGCATCATAAAGGGGGAATACTATATTGATGGTGTTTTGGATTATGAAGTTTGGGGTGTTTGGGAATTAAGGTCACGCCATCACCTGTATATGAATATTGA
Organism: Flavobacteriaceae bacterium; assembly: GCA_047624355.1. Lineage (GTDB taxonomy): Bacteria > Bacteroidota > Bacteroidia > Flavobacteriales_D > Crocinitomicaceae > UBA4466. The sequence continues at coordinate 16,284 of JBLHPQ010000009.1, forward strand.
TGAATACGTTAATGGTGAATTCCTAGTTGAATCAGACGGGGATGATTTGTACACACTCTATTGTGATAGCAATGATGTTGCTTTCTATGATATAGGCATAAGCACAATGGTTTTAAAGCTTGAACGCCACTAAGGATTGTTAATCAGTTCGACGTCGAGTACCCATTCTCCTTCTATGGTAAGATCGGTAAAGATCAACTGATCTGCAACCAAATCAAGGCGTAAATCGAATGCTTCACTTTTAAGGTATTGATCCAATATTTCGCCTTCAGGTACGAGATGTAATACAGCCCCAATCCCGTCGTCTACATTAGAATGATGTGCCAATTTAACTTCTGGAAGCCCAGGTGCAGATATGTAGATATCCATATCTTTTAGAAAGCTGAAAGACTGTCCCTGCGGCGAAGTAATCCTTAAAACAAAATCTCGGAGCTTTATATTGCGGATTAATCCGATATCAGGATTTGTGTTTTCGGATGCTGTTGAAAAATCTAATGGCACATCTAGAAACGGAATTTCAAAAGGCAAATTTAATCCAATGATCGATGGGATTTCAAAAGCAATCGGCTCCGTAATAACGAAGTTCGTCTCTTCATATGTAATAGTTGTAGGAATTTCCTCCTTCTCGCAAGAGATAAACCCAAAAACTATAGCACAAAAATAAAACGATCTCTTCAAGTACATATCATGTGTTTAGACGATTAAGGTAGTAATTATTTTAGCCATAAAAAACTCTAAATCGTCGGGAAATAAAAAGTAAGCTGACTTAAAAAGTGAAATGGATGTTTTAAACCAATGGCTCAATAGAGAATCTTCCACAAAAACAAGCCGTGTGCGGGGACAGAAACAGATGCTGCCTGTCGATCTTTTGCATCCAGAATGGTACGTAGAGAATCAGGATTGCTCTTACCCATTCCTACATCTAACAAAGTTCCAACGGTCGCTCTAACCATGTTACGCAAGAAACGATCGGCGGTAATCTCAAAATAAATTTGATTTGAATTTACCGCTACCCACTCGGCTTTTGAAACAGTGCAAATGTTTGTTTTTACATCTGTGTGAAGCTTTGAAAGTGAAGTGAAATCTTGTTTGCCTAATAATGCTTCGGCAGCTTCATTCATCAAGTCAAGATCGATAGTACTTGGTAAGTACCAACTCTGTTCGCTTCTGAACGCATCTTTTTCTGTGTGAATATAGTATCGATAAGTCCGTGATTGAGCACTAAATCGTGCATGCATGTCAGCCTCAACTGGATAAATTGAATGAATGCAAATCGAACTTGGTAACATACGGTTTAGGGTGAAGATAAATTTGTCTTCAGACTTTAGTTCACTCAACTCGATATGTAAGATGTAATGTTTGGCGTGAACTCCAGTATCTGTTCTACCACATCCGACGACTTTCTTTGGTTCGTTAGAATACAGTTTACTCAGACAACTTTCAACAACTTCTTGAACGGTTAATGCATTTGGCTGAATTTGCCATCCATGAAAATCTCGTCCGTTATATGAAAGTTCGATAAAATACCGCTGCATGGTGCAAAGATACTATTCCATAAAAAACGACGCCCCAAATCTAGCGCGTCGTTTTACCTATTTAGGAAAGAATCAACGTTTTCTCGCTGTGCCGATTGGTTTATCATCAAGACGATGCTAACAACCTTTGAAACTCTATTTAACCAGCCACATGTCCTCAAATTGGTGAATACAATCTCTTAGAAAGCGTGGGAGTCTTCCTTAGCATTTAACAGTGGTGTCTGGTAAACCAACCACGCAATCAATTGGGTTAATCGAAAATACTGACAGTGAACTCGGCGGTGATATTGAGGACGATTACTTAACAGGTTACAAGGACTTAAATTCTGCTTGGATCCCTATCTATCATCGTTTAGATCTTACGGTCTTGCATACGGTAAAACCTAAAGGTGAATCAGCGAAATGGGTGTTATCAGTGGGTGCTTCATTCCTAAACGTATACTATCAGACAAATTTTTTGAGCCGTACTTATCAACTCGAGTATCAGGAGGATGATTTGGGCGTAGAGTCCGCAGAGACAGTGACCGTAGATCGCTACTATTTAAAATTCACCCCGAACTCCTTGGTGCGATTTCTATTCAACTAAAAAAAGCAACCCTTTCGAGTTGCTTCTTTAACCAGTGTACTATTACTATGTTCACTCCCTTATGAACTTCTTTGGGCTACTGATCTGACCCGTTTCGTCAATAATACTTACTAAATAAACGCCTCTTGGGAAAGTTGAGATGTCAATTGCTATTGAAGTCTTTGTGTAAACCGCTTCTGTCATTTTCCTACCCATTAAATCCATAACTTGGACTGTACCGTTGGAAGAAGATTGAGAAGAGATATTGATCACGTCTTTCGCTGGATTAGGGAAGAGCGTGAAGTTTGATAACTCATTCGTTCCAATTGAAGCCGTCGTACTGTCAACTGAGATGTAAATCGAATCACATGCTGTGCTTGTACAAGATGTCAATGAATCTGTAATCGTTAAGCAAACTAAATAAGTTCCAGTAGTGGAGTAGAAATGCGTTGGGTTGACGTCATATGAATTTGCGCCATCACCGAAAGTCCAATAATGGAATAAACTCGATCCAGTTGATGTATTCGTAAAAGATGCGTAGCCAATGCCTGATGTAACAGTGAAACTTGCATTACAACCAGGAAAACTGTCCATTACTGTTACATCGTAGCAAACTGAATCGCTACAGCTTGTGATCGAATCATTGTAACTCGCGGTTAAACAAACAAGATAAGTGCCACTTGAAGCGTAAGCGTGTGTTGGATTTGCTAATGAGGAGGTGTTTCCATCGCCAAAATCCCAGAAGTAATTCGTTGTGCCACTCGACGTATTAGTGAATGTTGCTGAGTTCCCAGAAGTCATTGATGTAAAGTCTGCATCACAAGCAGATCCAGAGCTGTCCATTATCGTTACATTGTAACAAGCTGAATCGCTACAACTCGTGATAGAGTCATTGTAACTTGCGGTCAAACAAACAAGGTAAGTACCATTTGAAGCATAAACATGTGTTGGGTTGGTTGCCGTTGAAGTGTTCCCGTCACCAAAATCCCAGAAATAAAATGTTGTCCCCGATGAGGTATTCGTAAAGTTTGCCGATAGTCCGCCCGTTGTCGAAGTGAAATCAGCGTTGCATACTACTTGACTCGTTCCGAAGAAGGAGAGAAGAAGTGCCATTGAAAGAATAAAAGTGTTTTTCATATAATCTAGTTTTTGTTTCTAATTAGATAGAGACAGTCTCATAACAAAACGCTGCATGGGTTAGAAAATAAAATTAGAATTGAATGCAATAACCGAGCCTTAGGCCTCCCTGTATAAGGTGTGTAGAGTAGTCTAAGTTTGTTGAATTAAAAACTGAAACTCCTCGATTTACCCACGGTTCAATGTAGATTGAGTGTTTAGGATGGAAGCGATAAATATACTTCAGGCCGAAAGAAACACTTAGCACTCCACTGGTTTTATAGCCATCACCGGCCAATACTGTGGTACCCAATTCATCTGAAACAATTCTACCTGAATAGCTTGAGGAAATGTTAAGTGCGCCGCCCAATTTATACGCCAGATCTGATTTGGCAGAGATTCGTTGCGTCCAAGAAATTCCAAAAGGAATACTGATCAATTTATAGGTGTTTTGACTCGATGCCCCTGCAATGATTGTTGAGTCGATCGATAATGTGTCAATTACATATACTGTAGCTAGCGTTACACTATCGAAATATTGACTTATAGTATCTGTAAATGTAAAGTTTTGAATTGTCGACTCATTATAGGAAACAGTCTCAGAGAGTTTTGAGTATTGAATCCCTGAGTAAACTGAGAATTTTCTCCAAAAAGCATAGTTGATCCCTAAACTGAAATCAACGCTCGCTCTATCCTTAGATGAATTAGCAACAATTGAGTTGAGCACGGTCGGCGTTGACTTTAAAGGGGCGATAACAAACGTTGATATTCCTGTTGAAATGTCAATTGACAAACGATTCAGGAGATTCTTATTATTTGGAAGAGAAAGTTTCGATGTGATAAAACTTTTCGATGAACCAAATGGATTGGGTAGAATATCTCTTGTTGGCAATGAGTTTACGTCGCTCATTTTCTCGGATTCTGATTTATCGACTTCTGATGCTAAATTGGAAAAGTCTAATCGTCCCAGCAGTTCAGAAGGATTGAGTGTCTTTTCTTCGTTCGGATTTGCTGCTGTCGGTGTTGATGATTGTGTTGATGATGAGTGGGTCAAAGAGAAAGACGAAACGCCCGATGCCTTAGCTTGCGAAGGAGTTGAATGCGTACTTTGACGATCAGAAACACTCGAAATTTTATTTTTGTTTGAAGGTTGATAAACATTGGTCGTTACATTGGTCGAACGATCACTAAGACCAGTTGATTCTCCAGAAGATTTACTTTTATCTGAATCAGCGTTATTTTTTTCTTCAATTATAGTGGTGTTCGTTTCATTGAAAGAAGAGTTTGCTAGTTCCGTGGAATCATTTTTATTCAACGAACCTGTATTGGACTGATTCGTTCCGGACTGATATAGGTAATAGCAAAGCCCTAACAGGATAATCAATAGGATTCCTCCTATCAAATAGATCCAACGCCGACTTGAAGATGCTCCACCGATTGCTGCAGCCGTTTTTGTCCATACATCTGAAGGCGGTTGCATTTCAAAGCCCTCCAATTTTCCTTTAAATAGATGGTCGATATGATTATTTTCTTCTGGCATGTTTACTCATTTAGTCCTGTTAATAAATCGGCAAGAATTCTTCTTGCGCGAGTCAGTTGAGAGCGTGAGGAACTCTCGGTAATTCCAAGTTCTTCACCTATCTCTTTGTGACTATAGCCTTCGATCGCATACATATTGAAGACTATTCGATATCCATCGGGTAATTGGGAGATGAGTTGAGTAATTTCTCTGGCTGAGATTGATGCTAATACCGTTGGTTCTGTGCTTGATTCTTGTACTACTTCTATGTCATGTTTGTCAATTAATTTAGACGATTTTTGATAATGACGAATGGCTGTATTTACAGCAATTCGCTTAACCCATCCTTCAAATGATCCTTCTCCTTTATAGCTGTGAAGGTTTGAAAATACTTTAACAAAAGTTTCTTGAAGTAGGTCTTTCGCATCATCTTCGTTCTTCGAATAACGGAAACTGATCGCATAGATAACGCGGGAGAACGTATCATATAGCTTCCGCTGGGAGCGCTTTTTGCCCCGCAAACATTGCTCTATAAGCTTTGCTTCATTAATTTCCGTCATCGTTCTATATACATAGACACCTAACGTACAAAAAACGCTGCACGTTGATGAAAAAATAATTTCAAAAAAAAGACTCGCCGGGCTTCGGCGAGTCTTGATAACTGAATTAAATGTTACTCTATATAAAGAACATTTGATTTTTTATAGTCAACTCTGTAGTTAAACCTATAGGCTTTCTTTTCCCCAGTCGCCAGTTTGAATTCCCACGTTAGAATTCTTGTTTTCTCATCAAGTTGAGCTCCTTCATAGTCGCCTAACTTAATTTTGATATCCTCATCAGCAGAGATTGGAAACTGATCCTTAATTACGATAGGAATATTAGCTCCCCCGTTATTTCGAATATCAAGTTGCCATTCAACTTCAAATTTGCGTCGTAATCCAAATGCTCTGGTTGAACTGTTCTTGTCTATGCGCTTACGCTCAATTTGAATTTTACTATCCTTCCCAAGTGAGAAAGTTAACGTATCTCGCATCGAGTTTGCGTCAACATGGGTTTTACCAATGTAGGTTCCATCAAAATATAGATTCGATTCACCGTCTAGTAGATTTAATTTTTCCCAACCTGATACTTCGGCAACTAAATAAACGGATTGATCAATTTTGGGAGCTGCATGATACTCGTAGTTTGCAGGTAATTCATGCATGGAAATTTGAACACGCTGGTCGACTCCATTTGATGGGATAGTGAATTTGTCCTTAATGGTATACTCAACACGTAAATCACGCTGTACAACTGTCGCCTGAGCTACCATTGAATAAGATCCACTCACGTTACTTGTACTTCCTACGCTATTTACTTTTTTCCCGAAGAGCTTGCGGCGCTGGCTACGAGCACCTCTTACTGATACGCCGTTAATAGTTGCTACTGAAGCATTCATGCGTGCGGGCATTCGTGCTATGTCTTCTCTAGTAATGGTCGCTCCAGCTGGATGGGCATCTTGAAATACAACAACCGTTTGTGGGCTTAGGAAGAACTTCATATAAGATGAGGTGAGTAACTGTTGATGCGCGTCATAGCCAATGAAATTCGCGGTGATGTATGTTCCCCCTTGTGGGGCCACGATCTCAAATTTTCCATCGCTATCTGTGATTGCGCCAACTGCTGGATTGTTGTTAAAAGTGACTTTTGCAAAAGGGAGTGGCTCACCAGTTTCTGCATCAATAACTTCTCCTCTAATTTTTTGACCACTTAAACTGAATGTTGGAACAGTGCGCGCCTTATGCTGACGTTGTGCTGGTCGATTATTGTAATAGATATTCCAAGGGGTAAGTTCAGGCTCTTCTGTGTTCTGATATGGGTCATTTGTAGAAAGCACCAAATCAACATTAGTCCACTCAATACCTGTGGTCTGGTGAACGAAGGCTTTTGCCTCAAGTTTAACTGGGCTTCCGATCCCTTTACTACGCATATCGTAATACGGCTTCCAGGAAGCGTTAGGTGACATGTAATTGGCGAAAAATTCAGCACTCGTTGCACTATTTACGTCAATCTCTACAATGATTTCAGAGTAGTTCAGCACAGGTTTGCTGCGTTGGCTGATCATTTCTTGATCAATGTGGTTGATAGCTTTAACAATTTCCTCCATACGATCTTGTATTTTAGAATGGCGCGTGGTTATTTTTTTCAACTCATCATGCATAAATGTATAAGCCTCTTTGAGCTCACTTACGGAAAGCCCATTGTCACCTTTCAGCTCCCTGTTATACAACAGGAGCGTTTTATCGTATACCAGGAGTTCGTATTCGTTAGTAAGAACCTGTTCCTCATCCTCAAGTACTTTTTTCTTTGACCGCAATTCACTGATTTTTGCATTACTCATCTTAATATCATCGAAGTTCTTGCGGGTTCCGACAGATAAAATGGTTAAATCACCTAGCGCCTTAATCTGAACGGAATTGGGATCAATAAAATCTGTCAGCTTTTCAAAAACGACCAATTGTCGACCCGGTTTCAGGGTGGTTTTAAGTGATCTTGAGAGTTGCGCACCCTGAAAAAAGACCGTAACCTTGTCAATTTTCGATGGGAGTGAAGTTTCTTTCTGCGCTGATAGAACAAAGGGCAGGCAGAGTGGGATAAGTAATAATAGCTGTTTCATAATACGAGATATGTTAATAACAAAAAAACACCACAATTTGTGGTGTTTTTAAGATGTCTCTAGGATGAGATTTCCATAAATTATTTCTATTCTGTCGGAATCGAGAAGTTAGTCATGTCTAATTGGTAGATATCCAAACTAGATTTGTTTCCTACAATTTCATATCCTGAAACATAAGCGGTCTTTGACTCGATTGCGTAAACGAAATGCGAATCATTGTTCACGGTATTGATTCCAGCGCCAAGATTCACAGGTGATCCCCATTCTCCGCCTTTATTTTCAACAACGTACACATCGAGTCCACCCATTCCTGTCAGTCCATCTGAACTATAGAATAAGAAGCGACCATCAGGCGTAATAAATGGCGTAGTCTCTCTACCAGCCGAATTGATTGTCATAGGAAGTACTTCGGCATCCCCCCAGGCTTTACCAACTTTTTCTACTTTGTAAATGTCTGTTGAGCTTTCATCACCTTTTCGGTCGGAAACAAAGTACATTGTATTCCCGTCTGCTGTCAGAGTTGCAGATCCTTCAAAGTAAGAAGTGTTGATCGTTTTGTTCTTAATAATTTTAGGAGTGTTCCAAGTTCCTTGATTATTCATTTTAAGCTCGCAGATATCAGAACCTTTAGTCGCCTTTTTCATTTTAATGTCCAGTGCAGTTGTATTCATGGTCATTATTCCATATAACCCATCTTCTGAGAGATAATTCAACGCATCGAAACCATCAGAGTTGATTTTACCTATTTCGTTAGACACATCATCCCATTCTCGCAATTCACTATCGAAAATCGATAGGTACGTATCTTCAAAAAAGCGTTGATCGTCTGGATTCATTCCACCTCCAGTAGTGTTACTTCTTCGTGACGTGAAGTACATTTTCTTCCCACCATCTGCGAGCACTACGTTGTAATCGTCGTATCCTGAGTTCACCCGCCCTTGTAAACGCATGCGAGAATAATCTGATGAATTTTTTGAAATAGCTTCTTCTGCAAATGAAATTTCTTCCATTAACAATGGGATTAGTAATTCCTTTGAACGTCTTTTAGGCAATGTCGACATTGCCATCTCATAATTCGTAAGCGCGCTATCGAGATGTCCGAGCCTATGATGACACGTTCCTAAGATGAAATATACTTCATCATTAATTTTTTCCGCTCCTTGTCTAGTTGCAACCTGAGCATATTTTAGAGCATATCCGTAATTATTCAGAGTGTAATGGCACTGACTAATCCAATAAGGGGCTTTCCAACTATTAGGATCTTTGATCGAAGCCAATCGGAATTTGATCAGTGCATCTTTCATTTTACCTTGAGCAAATAGCGTACGTCCTTCTTCAATAAGCAGCACGGCGTTAGCCTTATCTATTACGCTTGTTGTAGAGTCTGTCGGGAGGACGTTCGAGAAAGCGTTGGATGAAAACGCTAAGAATAGTCCGATAAGCAATGTAAATTTCATAGTATTTTTTTTGTTCAGTGTTTATCTATACAAAAGTTATGCAAAAGTAAAACAAATATCCTCAAGGAGAGGTAATTATCCTTCTTCAAGTTCTTCCGCTTGAGAGTATTCATTTTTACTCAAGTCAACTAGGTCATTCATGACGATTGTCGCTGCAAGAATAGCCAATAATGGTGCCAGAGATGCGCATAGCCACAAGAATAAATTTAATAAAAATCGCCCAGAAGCCGCTACAAAGTCTACGGAAAATGAAGAAAAATCAAATAACACTGAGATATCTACAGGCACAAGTATCATGACGGAGTATCCACCTCCAATAACCAGTGCAAGCCCGCGGTTTTTTCTAACGAACATAATACTTTGATCCATCGTCAGTCTTCGACGTTCATTGATATAGTCAAGGAACGAGAAACCGTAATAGTAGAAACCAATAATAAAGGTGAGGTAAAATACAGGTGAGGATTTTGGATCCTCCCAGCCAATAGCAGCAACGATATAGATGATGACAAAGAAAAAATATTCCCACATTAAATTCCTTATGACAATCTGCATTGCGCGCTTTACATCCGATACGAGCTGTTTGAAATTCCATGGATAGGCACGTCCTGTCAATACGTTTTCACACTTCATACTCAAGTGAGATAGGAGTGGGGATAGTATGACAACTACCAAGTACTTAGCGAATTTCATTAATAAGAAAGCAATTGAAATCTCTATCATAAGATAGAACACATACCATATAATGTCATTCATTGTTTCAACATTCGGCTCAACTTGGTGGGCCAAAACGAGAGCGCCCATGTAGTAGATGATTAACATCAGAACCGCTGGTATAAGTAGGTACCAATAGAGCTTCTGATCGATCAAAAATCGAATTGCTTTCCAGTAAGCTCGAAAACCAAATGCCATATTCTTGAAGAAACGCATAAATCAAAATTAATCAAAGCAATCTCTAATCAACTATTTCGTAAGGCTTTTGTATCTTTACGCTTTCAATTTTTCATTCGTTAATTCTATTGATCCATGAATTTTAGTCCACTAACAACAATTTCTCCTATCGATGGGAGGTACCATTCGAAAACTTCGGAACTTCAACCTTATTTCTCTGAGTTTGGCTTAATCAAATATAGAGTGATCGTCGAAGTTGAATACTTTATAGCAATGGTTGAGAGTGGTGTTAAGGCGCTTGCTGACTTCCCGAAGGATAAATACGCTGATATGCGCGCGATTTGCACTAACTTCTCAGAAGAAGATGCGTATTGGATTAAGGATATCGAGAAGACAACAAATCACGATGTGAAGGCAGTAGAATATTTCGTGAAAGATCGAATGACAAAATTGGGATTAGAAAAACACCTAGAGTTTGTCCATTTCGGATTGACCTCTCAGGATATAAATAACACTTCGATTCCGCTCTCTATGCGCGATGCTGTTCAGAATGAATATCTGCCATTGTTGGATCAGGTAATCGAGATGTTACGCCGCCAAAGTACTGAATGGAAAGGGGTAGCAATGTTGGCAAAAACACACGGTCAACCAGCTTCTCCAACACGATTAGGAAAGGAAATACAAGTTTTCGTAGAACGATTGGAAGTCCAAAAGAATCATCTAGTTCAGGTGCCGTTTTCAGCTAAGTTTGGTGGTGCAACTGGTAACTTCAATGCACATCATGTGGCATACAGTGATAATAATTGGGTAGGTTTTGCAAATCACTTTGTAAATGACATTTTGGGATTATCAAGATCACAGACAACGACACAAATTGAACATTATGATAACCTTGCGGCACTTTTCGATGTCTTAAAACGAATCAATACAATTATCATTGATTTGAATCGAGATATGTGGACGTATATTTCAATGGAATATTTCAAGCAGCAATTGAAAGAAGGTGAAGTTGGCTCTTCTGCAATGCCACATAAAGTGAACCCAATTGATTTCGAGAATTCTGAAGGGAATTTAGGAATCGCAAACGCTTTATTAGAGCACTTGTCAGCCAAACTTCCTGTATCAAGATTGCAAAGAGATTTGACAGATTCTACGGTGCTTAGAACAATTGGAATGCCTATGGCACATACATTCATCGCCTTCAAATCTACCCTCAAAGGATTGGATAAATTGCTCTTGAATCAAGCAGCATTTGATGCTGATCTAGAAAAAAACTGGGCCGTTGTCTCAGAAGCGATTCAAACAATTTTGCGCCGTGAAGGATTCCCGAAACCATATGAAGCGTTGAAAGGTTTAACAAGGACAAATGCTTCTATCACGAAGGAATCTGTTCATGATTTCGTAGATACGCTTGACATTTCTGATGCGTTGAAAACAGAATTAAAAGCTATATCACCTCATAATTACACAGGTATTCAGTTGGTAGATTAGTACACGGCCTTCTTCCGTTCGAAGAGCCAATTCAACTTTGGCAGCTTTTTTGTGTATTTTAGAAGTAAGTAACAGATAGATGAATAATTATCTCCTTAATCTTCTTATAGTCTTAACTACGTTCAATCTGAACGCGCAAGATGCTGATGTTACATGGAGCACCCTAGAAAGGAAGCAAGGTTCATTGCTTTATTTACTTCCCAGCAAAGAAAATGAGTTCTTTGCATTAAGATGGGCTGGAGGTAGAGTCTTTGGACATTACAAGGTTTCTAAGCATGCGAATTTGACTTCAGTGGAATCTTCCACTTTGAGGATTGTCGCCGATGCTAGTATTGCAAATTTTGAAGGAGCACGCGTTTTTAATGGCAATTTTGTCACTTTCCTTTCAGATAAAAAGGAGGGAAAGAATGTCTTTTTTATGCAGCGTTTCGATGAGAAATTAGAGAGAATTAATGATCCTGTTCCTTTAGCGTCATTCGACTTAATTAAAAAGCACGGAAAAGGCATATTTGACATTCGAATATCAGCCAACGGAGATTACCTTGGCGTTGTTTGGGAAATACCTGGAAAGAAGGATCAACGCCATGTTTATGGTTTCAAAGTCTTTGATTCAGATTTTGAGTTAATTAATGACGGTGAGTATCGTTTGCCATTTTCAGCGGAACTATCGAAAATTCATGAACATCACATTTCCAATAAGGGTGACTATTTTATTTGTTTGTCTGAATACGAAAAGCTAGAAAAAAAGAAACTTTTTGGAGTGGAAATTGAATTCAAAGCATTACATATTTATCATATTAACGAGGACAATGGCCTACAAGATTTCACGTTGGATTTAAATGGGAAACGTATTGTTGCTATGGCCATGTATTCTGGTGATGATGATTTATTCATTTTGACTGGAATTTATGGTGAAAAAGGACAAGTAGGTGTGTCTGGTGTTTTTCATCAACGCGTGAATTTAGAAACCGAGAAGATTGTTGGCCAGGGATTCCGACCATTTGATGAGGAATTTATTACGCAAGGGTGGTCGGAGCGAGCGTTAAAGAAGGCTTCGGATCGAGAAGAGCGCGGCAAGGGTGGTGCTGAATTGTATAATTATAAAATGCGCGACGTTACCTTCTTAGAGGATGGAAGTATTATTGGAACTATGGAACAGTACTATGTTCAAGTTCAGTCAGGAGCTGACGGACGAGGTGGACAATCCTCTAACGTATATATGTACTATTACAATGATATTATTGCCTACAAAATTGATTCTTCAGGAACTTTCTCATGGGTGAATAAAATACGCAAATACCAAGTTTCGGTAAATGATGGAGGTCCCTATAGTAGTTTTGAAAGCTTTGTCGATAGTGGGCAAGTTCATTTTATCTTTAATGATCATGTCAAAAACTATGATATCGATGGGAGGTTCTTAGATCACGATCGAATTCACACCGCGAATTATGGTCGAAAAAGGAATGCAGTCGCAATAGCATCAATAGACTTGGATTCCGGTGAGACAAATCGGTCCACCTTTTTTGATGATCAGGAAAAAAACACGCTGGTAATGCCCAAATTATTCAGTTTGAATACAAAAACGAGTGAGCTTTGGCTTTATTCCGTTTCTGGTCGTAAAGAAAAATTTGGTCGGTTGATGTTCAATGATAGATGATTATTCCACAATGAACTCACCTTTGATTTTCTCTGCTGTTCCAGCTTTGGTGATGACAAACAAATATTTTCCAATTTTGTAGTCTTCCTTTGAAAGGATAAAGAAATTCTCGGATGTTTTCGATGTTCCCACTATCTTTCCGTGTAAATCAGAGATACTCATAGTTAATGTCAATTGGTTGTCATTTACAACTTGAAGCTTGGATTTTTTTCCTAAAGGATTTGGACCCAGTCGATAGTGGTTCACGCCAAAGTGGGAAACTTCCAACGCTATTATCCATGAAAATCCAAGCCCACCTAATTGCAGTCTGTAAAAGTGGGTAACGTTATCTGCAACATAGGAATGGGTGAAATCGTAATAAATGATTTCCGCTGAACTGCCGCAAATTCCTTCAATGTCTCCAATTTCAGTAAAGTTGATAGAATCAAGGCTATGCAGGATTTCAATTCCGTTGCACGTGTTCCCTTGTGTGATTGACCAATCTAATAGGATGTTTCCATTAAAATTGGTCGCGGTGAAATTCTCGAGAACATCTTCATTTTGTGCAAATGCATTTCCCGAATGTTGAATTAGAACAAATAGTATTGCCAGAAATCGAAATTTACTCATGGGCTAAGAACGTATAGAATCGGAAAAATTGTGTTTTAATAGATTCAATCTTGTATGGCTTGCGCTAAGCCACCGTAAGAAATAAGTAGAATTACCACTAGTGGTCGTTAGCGTGAACCTCTAAAAGCGAAGCTTATTTTTCATGTCGTCCTTTTCAACTTTGCTAAAGACCTCCGCGATATTATATTTTTCTTGAGCGTGGCGCGCGATTAGCTTCTCGAGGGTTTTACTATCTGAAATGTACTTTTTACATTTTTTACAAATGATTCGATGCACGTAGATCTCCATCTTATCCTGAAATGACAACTTTTGATAATAAGATCGTTCGTAATTCTGTGTAAGCAGCTGGCAGCTTTTCATTGGTTCGTTTGTTCGTTGGAAATCTCGAAGAACAGCTTCGATTGGTTCGATTTCTACTTATTTAGAAGTTCAATGATTACAATCCTTACATAATTATCTGTTAATTAACGGAAAGCCATAGAGATATCAATTGAGCGTTCGGAAGAATTAGTTCTCTATTCTGCGCTTAATGCGCTGTTTTTCTTCTACCGTGAAGCGGTAACGGTTCTTGTAGTTCTCGCTATGCTTTTGAAGGAGTTGATCAAGTACTTTGCTATCGACGATATAGTTGCGGCACTTATGGCACATCGCAAGATGCTTACGCATTTTGGATCTGTCTCTAATCGGAATTCGAGTGAATTTAGATTTTTCGAAGTCGTGCGTTAGCTTCTCACAAAGGTTCATAACTTCCATTTTGTTTGTAAACAATCACGTAAGACCAACTTTGCACGATGAATGATCACCCATAAATTAGACGGCGTTATATCGTAATCTGCACATATATTTTCGCTATCACTTTCTTTTAGGTACTTCGAGGCTACAACACCACGCCAGCGCTCAGGAAGTTTGTCCAAGCAGTCATTCAGTTCTTCAATTGTCTCACCTCTGGTGATCAAGTCTTCTATCGTCTCCAGTGTTTTTTGATTCCCGCTATTTTCCAGCCAATGGCCATTGTCCTTTCCCTCCTCCTGACTAAAGAAGTGTGATGCAGGATCGGTATATCGTGTCTCGGCTTTTCTCCAATGATCAATGATCTTCCTGTTTAAAATGCTTGTCAACCAGGTTCTAAGTTTGCTTCGATGCTCGAAAGTATCCAGTTTCGTAAGCGCAGAGACAAAGGTGTCCTGAACCAGATCTTTGGCTAGATCAATATCCTGAATCTTGGACATGGCAAAGGAAAGCAAGTAGTCGCTATGCTCATCGACCATTTGGCCCGGATCAATACTGATGTTTAACGCCATTTATTTTATTTCTTTCGCACGTTTAAATCGTTTAACAAATGTAAACAATATCAACAATACACTTACGAAGGCAAGGCTTCGGCCTAAGACATTACCATAGGTCGTGTAAAATGATTTTTCGCTGTTAAGATTTATTGTGCCTTTTATTACTGCTGGTTCCCACCAATCTGTTGCCTGAAGAATATCTCCTCGCTGGTTCACAAAAGCGCTGGTTCCGGTATTGGCAGAGCGCGCTACTGATCTTCTATTTTCAATTGCACGGAGACTCGCAAAACTCATGTGTTGTTTGTACCCCGGAGAGTCTTTCCACCATCCATCATTTGTAGTAATGCAGATCAATTCAGCGCCTAGGCGACACTGTTCTGTTACCCACTCACCATAAATCGATTCGTAGCAAACAACTGGAGCAAATCTAAATTTATTTGTCCACATTATTCGAGGAGCGTCCTCGATTCCGAGTGTCCCACTGGTCCCTCCATTTTCAATAGCAATATCCTCAAGGAATGGAAAAGTTTCAGAAAACGGAATTCCTTCGACACCAGGAACGAGTTTTGATTTGTGAACAAAGTTTACATTATCATTCTCGGTAATCAACATGGTTGTATTGTAGTATTCTATAAATCCTGGACCATCAAATACTGGTCGGGATGCACGCGAGTTTTTCTTTTCGAAATACTTGCTAGTCGAGGCACCTATGCACAAAGGTACATTGTACATCTCGTGCTTTTGTTGTTTTAAATAATTGTAAACACGTGTCGATTTTACGTTGTTCTCAATAATCGGCTGTGCAATCGCTGTTTCGGGTGCTAGTATTAAGTCCGTATTTTTTGTGACCTTCTTCTTCGCCAAACTAATTATTTGTTCAATTTGAGCATCCGAAGTACTCATATCAAATTTCATATTGTATGGATCTATATTTGGCTGGACAATTACGATCTCTACAGGACGCTTTTGCTCTTCATAGGAGAAATATTGGATGAGTGAAATACCAAAGGGTACTAATAGAAAAAAGGATGCCATCCAAACGAGTGGTGTCTGAATTCTCCATGACTCCTGCTTCATCCAAACATTATTGTAAATACGGAACACGAGTAAATTGACAAGTAGCACCCACATAGAGCCTCCGAGAACTCCGGTGTATGAATACCATTGCACCCATGCTGGTTGAATACTGAAAGTATTGCCTAACGTGAGCCATGTCCATGATGCGTCCCAATTGAAATGAAGGTATTCGAAGGCAATCCAATAGATGAGTAGAGAAAGATAACCTTCTTTGGATCCTACATGTTTCTTTGTAAGATGAAACAAATAGAAGGCAATAGACATGAGCAATGAATTCGCAACAAATGCCAAAATTGCACCTCCTTCGTCAGCATTGATAATCCACCAAGTGGTACCGACATTATAGATCAGGAATGTCAAATACGCATGAGCGAAAACTTTTCGAGACTTATAACGCTTCTTGGTTATGTAGCTTTCAACAAAAAGTAATGGAACCCAAGCGATAAATACAATTGGTGTTAAACTTCCACTATATGGGTATGAGATTACCATCAGAATTCCAGAAAGAATACTGAGTAGGTAACGATGTTTACGGTTTAGGGTTATCACAGGCTAAATTTAGCCGAAAAAATTGGTTTACGAAGTGATTGTTTTGTTAATCCTTGGATTCCAGAATCTCCTTTAGATTGTTTAAACCTTTTTGTAGATCTGGACCAAGCGTTTCATCCATATCCATGAACAAGAAGAAAACATTGAATGGATAAGCCCTACTTCCTTCAAATGTCCAAGTGACTTTTGTACGATCTCCTTTTTCCTCTGTCGTCATATATGCTGTGGCGTCAAGTTCCATGGGTTCTTTAAACCTTAACGCAAAGTCGATACGTTTGTCTATTTCCATTTTCATGATCTCCTGCTCACCTACACCAACTTCCTCATGCTTACTGCTCCATGAATGAATGTATCCAACAGTTCCATCTTTACCCTTGGAACTATTTTTGGTTTTCGGATCTTTTGCTTGCCAAACAGAAAATTCTTGTTGGTTTTCTAATTGGCTGAGGTAATCATAAACATCGGAAACATTTGATTTGATTTCAACGGAGCGTGCAACGGTATAATCTTTCTTGACAAATAATGCGGTGATTAATATAATTGCGAGCAACGCAACAACTACAAAGAGGAGTTTTTTTAGAATTTTCATAGTAGAAGCTTTAGCAAAGCTTAATATAACGATTGAATAATGAGAAAACAAGTATATTTCGACGGACGGCCTCATATTGCCCATAGACAGTGTGTTTCACGGGATTTTGCTATACAGATTTAGTTTCACTTCTATTGAATCAGTTTTATTACATGAGTTCCTTTGGTTTTGTTGACAGATTGCCACGGTAATCTTCCGTTCTTTCGCTGACTCGGAATGTTCATGATTCGTTTGAAGAGATGGTTGAACTATCCAATCCATGTTCGTTGGTTTCTGGTTAAATGAACAAAAAAAAGGCCGACTCAATGAAGAGTCGACCTTTTAATATTTAAGGTTATTTTAATTCTAATCAAAGATGATCACCATCTCAACACGTCTGTTTTTCTGACGTCCTGCTGCTGTTCCGTTGTCTTCAATAGGATCTGTTTCACCGAAGTAAAGAACACTGAATCTACTAGCGTCAATGCCATTAGCGACCATGAAGTTCTTAACAGCAGTTGCACGTTTCTTAGATAAGACTAAGTTGCCTTGTGCAGGACCAACGTTATCCGTGTGACCTGAGATCTGAAGTTTCCATGTTTCTTTTTTGACAAGTACTTCTGCCAATTCCGTTAATGATGGAATAGATCCTGGTTTAATCACATCACGTGCACTTTCGAACTCAAGGTTCTCAAATGCTGTTCTCAAGATTTCCTCTACCGCTGCCTCAATTTCTGGACAACCTTTGTTGGCAACTGGGCCTGGAGTTGTTGGACAATCATCATCTTTATCAAGTACACCATCTTCATCAGTATCTTGGTAAGGACAACCTTCATTTGCTAATGGACCAGCTATGTAAGGACATTTATCGTCTTTATCCAATAAACCATCTTCATCCGTATCAGGCCATGGACAACCATTGTTCTCTTTAGGTCCAAATTCCGTTGGGCATTCATCAATGAAGTCGAATAATCCGTCACCGTCTGTATCAGGACAACCATTGTTTACTAACGGACCAGGAACTTCTGGACAAGCATCGTCTTCATCTTTAATTCCATCACCATCGGTATCAGGACATCCTTTGAATGCTGGTAAACCAGGTACGTCAGGACAATCATCTTTGATATCAATAATGCTATCGTTATCACGATCTGGACAACCTTTAAATTGTACTGGACCAGCAACATCTGGACATGCATCATCTTTATCTGGAATACCATCTTCATCCGTATCAGGACAACCTTGGAATTGCGCCAGACCTGGTGTGTTAGGACATAAATCGTCCAAATCTTTAATACCATCTCTATCTGTATCAGGACAGCCTTTGAACTCCCAAACTCCAGGAACAACTAAACATTCGTCCAATTTATCTGAAACAAGATCACCATCAATATCACTTGGGTGAGTATACAATACAGGTAATCGTAATCCTGTGTAAAACTCAGCACCCTTAATTTTTCCAGAAGCGAACAATGTTCTGAAATCTGTAAATCCAATTGTAAGAGGACCTAATCTAGCTCCCATACCCATTTTTAAGCCTGAGTACTTGTTAAAGGATACTGGAAGATGCGCTCCAAACCACGAGTGATCGAAACTTGGTGTAACTGAAAATTGGTTTGCTGCACGAACTCTATGCGGGTTCTTTCTATTTTGAATACTAATCATTGTGGTAGTATTCACGTAGAAGTACTTCCAAATATGATAATCAAATTGAAGACTAAAGGCAGTTGGAGTATTCATAAAGAATGTACTTGCCGACTCAGGGTTAGCTGTCCAGTCTGTTGTATTTGTTGTTAAGCTATCGATTACTTGATCAAAATCAGCGAAATTTTCAGCATCATCGAAAGTATTTAAGTCGAATAGGTTTGAGGTGTTAACACTAAAGTCAGACGTAACAGCTCCTTTTTGGAATTTCATTCCTCCAATATCAAGGATCGAAGCTCCAACTCTCATTTTGTACTTCTCTTGATCTCTGCGCCAAATGTTTGTTTCACCATCCATGTCGTATTTATATTCTTTCCAATCTGGACGCCATTCGTAAACAAATCCTAAATCCAATCCTAGACCAAATTTTGATGCGCTTTGTGGAAGCCCTTCTGGAGTTGTTCCGTCTACATATCCATCGATATTATTTGAGTAACCATATTCAATATCGGCAGACAAGAACTGTGTAGTGTCATCATTCAGTAGGTTATACTCTAAGTTACTTGTGTGAAGATAAACAGCTGACATACCTGATAACCATTTTGCTTTCCCTCCAGCTTTAATGAAATGCTCTCCGTCATCTTTCAAGACCTGTGAGTAGATGAATCCATATTCCATCCATGACATGTGGTTAACATCAAGAAGTGATTCATTAAATTGTGAGCCCCAAAGTGCTGAGTAGTCAAGACCATTTTCAGCCAAAACAGCAAGTTTAGGATCAATATCGTCAATATTCGTAACAGATCTTCCTTTAATAGCTACACCAACCGCAATTTTCGGGTTGATATGGAACATAAAGTTCAGTACATCAATTTGAATGTTGTTGTAGATACCAACCGTTCTATTGGATGTCTCGCTGTAGCTTCTAGTAATATAGCGATCCATGAAAGTAGAATCTGGCAAAATCCAATCATTGTGTACGTTTGTTCCTCCAGGGATTGTACCTGTTGTTTCAACACTCGCACCAGTTGAATCTTGAATAGTGAATACATCTGGCTTAAATGACTTCACCCACCATTTTGGCATGCCCTGTGTATCGAAGTAACCGGCATTCGTCCAAAATCCGAAGTTCACACTTGCTAGGTTGATATCGACTTTAAAGCGACCATCAACAAAACTTGCAGGATTGAGATCTGTTCCCATAACACCAGCATAATTACTGCTGTGAACTCCAAGGTAGTTTTGGGAGTATCCAGTAAAAGAGAATGCCATAGCGGCACACAATACCAATTGATTGATGATTTTCATTGTTGAGGTAGTTTTTAGTTTTCTAAATATTGGATGATAAATTTGTCAACCACTGTAGTTATTCTTAGACCTGCTCCTGTTGACGCTACGTCTACTTTAGTTTTACCTTCAAGCGGACGTTTCAGCAATTGAGAACCCGTCGTATCATACAAATATACATTATTCTCTAACCCATCAATAATTGCAACTATTGTTTTTCCTGAATTGGAGGTTGCATAGCTGATACTTTCGACCTCATTGAAGGGTAAGTGAATCTTTCCAAAGGGCACTCCCTGTTGGTTTACAAGGTGAATTTCATTTGCATCTTTTACAATTATTATAGGATTGTTATTGTTTTCCACAAGATCGATTAACTCCCCGGTTGCATAATTCTCAAAATCCGTGCGAGTTCCCTGTTGATCATACCTAGCAAGGCGCGTTCCATTGAAGCCAAAATGGATTAATTCGTTGGGTGTTTTACCAGAATGGGCAATGTTCGCAATGTCAAAAGTCCTGTGTGACTTACGTTTAGCAACATCATACATCTCGAATGATTTACCCCCTCTAAAGCCATAAAAGAGTCGGCTATTACTTGACCAAACATCTATTTGTTCGCTAATTACGACGCTGGATTTACAAAAAGTGAGTTCCCTACCTTTTGAATCATATTTGACAACATTACCATCAGAGTCTGCAATAATAAAGAAGCTATTGCTTTTCCAACGATAAAACTTCACTTCATTGATTGCTGCGCTTTCCATCTTTATTGGAAAACCTGTAACGATTGTCCCCTGAAGCGTCCAAAGTAAAATCTCCTCTTCCGTGTTCACCAATACATGACCTTCTCCAGTTCCGTGCAAATTTACTAACTGCAGATCTCCCGTAGCTCCTCCATCCAGTTGCTTTCTCCACACTTGTTTCCTGTTCTTGAAACATGCAATTTCCCCTTTATTACCCAGTACAATTGCATTGCCTAATCCGGGCAGTACGGCAAAGTCTTTGATATCGAAATTACAGGTTAATGCAATCGATTCTTGTGTCTTCGTCGCTCTGGGGGTAGATTTGCCAAATCGAGTTTCAAGAAGGTATCCCTTATAGACTGCTTTAGAAATACGTGATTCAGAAGTGACTTTGCGCTCCGAAACGGATCGAGGAAGGTCTGCATACAATCGATTTCGAGTATCGCTATTGAGCGCTATGGTATTTCCAACTTTATGGTCTGCAATTAATTGATCACACGTTTCTTCTGATTGGGCAATAACGACCAAATCCTGCAGGTACTTCACATAGTAGGATTGATTCTCAGCAGGGAAGTTATCTGTTAATTGTTCTTTGAACTTAATTGCATCGTACGTCTGCTGTGCATCATTTAAAATTAGCAGTGGATCTTGACCGTCGATATAGTCGCTAACTAGGATCGTTTCGCCATTGTAATTCAATTCAACAAATCCATTTTGAACCCAAGTTGACATTACACTTTGTGCGAAGGTTGAATCCAATGTAGAATAATAGTCACGTTCATAAAAGTGATAGCTCTTAAATTTTCGAGTAATTACCTCAGCGAAAATTGCTTCGTCGTGAATTTGCTTGCCCTGTTCAATTGTACTGTTTCGAGTAGCGTAAACTACTTTTTCGCTCGACTTCACGTAAATGTCCGTTACTAAATCAATGGTGTTATTTGATCCAAATTGAAGAATGGAAGCACTCGACTTATGGTCGTAAACGAATCCATCCAGTGCCCGATCATTTATTTCCGAAATACTTGACGTTGAAGCGTACAAATTTGATTTTCGATAGCGTACATTGAGTGAGCCGATGGTAAAGCTATTGTCTGTGAGCTTTGAAATTTCACCACATCCTTTAAAGGTCCGATTGACTTCGGATTCGGTCCAGATGCCATCTTTCTTTAAGAGGAAATGCTCACGTGAAGTGCTGAAATAACCTTTCGTATAGCTCGAATCCGATAGAGAGGAAATGATCTTATAAATCGCTGGTTCAAGAAGCGCCATCTGATCATTTTGAATTTCATTTGGTCTGTTAACAATCAACAATTTGCCATCTTCAGAATTGAAAAGATGTAATTCCGAATAATCATTGCTCGTTTGATAAATATCATATCCAACGTAGGCAATCCAACCAAGGCTACAAATGAAAAATAGTCCGAAAAGAACACGTTTGAGCATGAGAATTCGTTTAGTTCAAAAATAGGACATCAAAAGCTTCTAAAGTTGAGGAATGGGGATATAAATGAACAAACAATTGTTTACGAAACGACCTATTGCTGATTTGCTGACAACAGGCGAAATGTTTTTCGATGATGTTTGCAATCTCCATGTTCTGCTATCCCTTGACGATGCTTCTTTGTTGGATATCCTTTATTACTCGACCAGTCATACATAGGGAAATCGGCATGAATTTTATCCATGTACTCGTCTCTATAGGTCTTAGCCAAAATCGATGCTGCTGCGATTGACATGAACTTTCCATCTCCCTTTATGATGCATTCATGTGAAATGTTTGGATATGGATTGAATCTGTTTCCATCTATGAGGAGTGCTTCTGGTTTTTTTGCCAATTGATCAACCGCTCTATGCATTGCTGCAAAACTTGCTTGTAATATATTGATTTCATCAATTTCTTCTTGCCAGACAAAAGCAACGCCAAAAGCGATGGATTCTCGCTCTATTATAGGTCTCAGTTGATTTCTTTTTAATTCCGAAAGTTTTTTTGAATCATTGAGAATACTGTTTTTAAAATTGCTTGGTAAAATGACTGCGGCCGCTACCACAGGGCCTGCTAAGCATCCTCGACCGGCCTCATCGCAACCAGCCTCGATAGCATTCCTGTTTTTGTAGGGTAAAAGAATATTCATCTTAGATTTTTTTTGGCAAAATTATTGTAGATTAGCTATCACAAGCATACAACTTTTAGATGGCTTCTGTCGTCTTTTTAAAAAAAACAATGATGAAAAATTTAGTTTATACGTTCTTCGTAATTATCGGATTCTCAATGATGAGTTTCGCCCAGGAATCAGATGAAATTGCTGTTTCTCAAGGGAAGCAGGAATTGGTTAACAGCAAGATGGATGGCGTCTATGAATTTACATTCGCAAGCCAAACGGCCGAAGAGATAAAGAAAAGCGCAAGTTATTATACGAATTATTTCACTGTGGTCTATGATGAGTCATCGAAAGTTGCAACGATTACAATGATTGAAAACGATCCCAAAGGTCGTGCGGTTATTATGCGTTTCTTAAGTGCGTCTGGGGCTAGGTACATCGATGTTGATGGAACAATGATTTCGACAAGCGAATTTATGGTAGAGCACTTATAGCTCAAAGTAGTACTATTTAATGTCCTGGTTTCATTCGTGAGATCAGGATTTTTTTCTGACCAATATCATCGATTATTCTAAATCTTCTTCAGATATTTACAGAAAAACAAAAAACAAAAAATGAAAACACTAGCATTAGCTATCTCAGCATTATTACTTCTTGGATCATGCGCATCCGAAAAAGATATAACTTCGAATAATAGCGAAGATAAAATTGAGCTCGGGAAGAATTATGGGCCGGTAACCGTAGAGATTGAAGGAGCAGTAGATGCATCAGAGGTGCGTTCATTGAGTAAGGCGAATGACGGTGAAACAGTAGTTACATTTAAAGGAGTCATCGAAGAAACTTGTTCTAAAGCGGGTTGCTGGGTGAATATCGATGAAGGAAATGGGAAATCATTTATGGTTCGTTTCAAAGATCATTTTACGATACCTATAGATACGAAGTCAGGTACTGCTGCGTACTTTCACGGAGTTGCGTTCAATGACACTGTTTCGGTGGAGATGTTGCAACATTTTGCTGAAGACGCAGGTAAATCGAAAGATGAGATCAGTGCAATTACAGAAGTTGAAATCAACCTTGGTTTCACAGCTGATGGAATCGTCTTAGAAAAATAGATAAGTTGGATTAATGACCTATTCTTAGAATAGTTCATTATACTCTGAGAAAATGCATATAATAAAAAAGGAGCGTCATTATTGACGCTCCTTTTTTGGATAGTAATTTATCGATTGCTAGAAGCAATACTCGTTTGCTTCAATCATTTTAGAAGCGATTAATTGACGTGCCTCTTTAGGATTGAAAGGATCTGTTTTAGTAAATCGCTTCAAGCCCATTAACATCATTTTTAATTCGTCTCCTTCAGCGAATGAATTTAACGCATCCTTTGCTGCCTTATTAATCTGGTCTGCGATATCGTAGAAGTATAACTTGGCTATGGCAATTTCAACGGCACAGGCTCCTTCACCTCTTTGATCGATTAATTGTTGCACACGAAGCAATGTCGATTCTGCCTGATACGTATAAATTGACATATCAGCGATATTCATGAGTACTTCTTGCTCTTTCGCCATTGTCTGCATTAGTTTCTGAACTGCTGAACCAGCAACCATCAAGATTGATTTTTTGAATCCAGTCAAATAGGCAGCTTCGTTTCCAAGTGCGCCTTCTGGTTTATCACCAAACTCAGGAATGCTCATTAATTCATTGGCAACATTCATCGCAGGACCCATCAAGTCAAGTTCACCTTTCATTGCACGCTTCAATACCATATCAACGGTCAGAAGGCGATTTATTTCATTGGTTCCTTCGAAGATCTTGTTAATGCGTGAATCTCTATAGGCTCTTTCAACACTTGATTCAGCAGAGAATCCCATTCCTCCATGAATTTGTACTGCTTCATCAACCACATAATGCAGCGCTTCCGATCCGGCAACTTTTAGAATAGCGCACTCAGGAGCAAACATTTCGATTCCTTTTAAGGTAGCTTCTCCCTTTTCCATGCCATCAGCGATAAGGCCCTGGATTGCATCGTCAATATTTTGTCCAGCTCTATAGGTAGCCGATTCTACAGCAAATACTTTTACTGCCTGTTCAGCTAATTTAAATTTTATTGCTCCGTATTTGGAAATTGTACGACCAAATTGTTCTCGCTCATTAGCGTAAATTACTGATTCAGATATTGCTGCTTTAGCTCCACCCATTACACCAGCCGCTAATTTAATTCGACCAATATTCAATATGTTTAGCGCTATCTTAAACCCGTTTTCACGTGTTGAGAGCATATTTTCTATAGGAACCTTTACATTATTAAAGAAAACCTGCCTTGTTGAAGATCCTTTGATCCCCATTTTCTTTTCTTCCGGATTGAGCGAAATTCCTTCACTATCTGCTTCTACTAAAAAGGCAGTCAATTTTTTATCATCATCAATCTTGGCAAAAACCGTAAATAGATTTGCAAAACCAGCATTGGTGATCCACATTTTCTGTCCCGTAATGGAGTAGTGAGTGCCATCATCACTTAGAACAGCTTTTGTTTTTCCAGAATTAGCATCTGATCCCGCTCCTGGTTCCGTTAGACAATAAGCAGCCTTCCATTCTCCTGAAGATAATCTTGGAATATACTTTTGACGCTGTTCATCATTCCCGTAATACATTAAAGGAAGCATTCCGATTCCAGTATGTGCTCCATAGGCAACAGAAAACGAATATCCCTTTCCGAGATGTTCTGTTGCGAGAAGAGAGGTTTTGAAATCTACTCCCATTCCTCCGAGTTCTTCTGGGATTGACATTGCAAGGAGTCCAAGTTCACCTGCTTTTTCCATGATAGACGGCATCAAACCTTCTTCCATAGCGTCAATGCGATCCAGATTCGGAAGGACTTCAGCTTTAATAAAATCATCGCACATATCGGCGATCATGTTTTGTTCTTCAGACCAGTTCTCAGGAATAAAGACTTCTGAAGCGGGCGTATCGCGAACGATAAATTCTCCCCCTTGTATTGGTTTTTCAGTTTTTTCTGACATTCTAAAATTCTAAATGTGATTATTCCGCGAATATACGAAATCTAAAGTGTTGTGCATGCATATTAAAAATGTTTTTTTTAATTATCTTCATAAACGTTTATTCAGATGTCCCAACATTTGATACCTCTATTAAGTATGTTAAGACTAGGAGTATATGTTATTTTGTTTTTCACGTGTTCAGTTGGATTATATGCCCAGCCGAACAACGAAATTTTCGATAAAGTGAATGGGATGAGCTTCGTTGCCGTAGATCATGAGGTTGATGCTGTCCATGTTACTCCCATGAAGGATATAGGTGCTAATTGGGTCGCGATCATTCCTTTTGCATACATGCCAGCGGCGACAATGCCAGAATTGATGTATGATGCTAAATGGCAATGGCTAGGAGAACGGATAGAAGGGGCGAGGGGACATATACGGGGCATGCATGCGCAAAATATAGCTGTGATGATGAAGCCGCAAATTTGGATAGGGCATGGGACGTATACCGGAAAAATTTCTATGAAGTCAGATGAAGATTGGGGTGCGCTTGAAGCTAATTATAGTTCCTACATTCTGGATTATGCTAAGATGGCGGAAGAAGAAGGGGTTGAAATGTTTTGCATCGGAACTGAGTTGAAACTATTTGTCGCTCAGCGAAATGAATATTGGTTGAAGTTAATTAGCAGTGTAAGAGAAGTCTTTACTGGAAAACTGACGTATGCAGCGAATTGGGATGAATATAGCGGTGTGTCCTTTTGGGATAAACTGGATTTTATCGGTGTGGATGCCTATTTCCCGATTTCAAAAGAAGGAAAAACGAAAATTAAGGAATTGAAAAAGGGATGGAAACGTCATCTTAATTTGATGGATACCATTGCCGAAAAATTTGAGATGAAAATCCTATTTACTGAATATGGTTACCGAAGCATTAAAAATTGTTCTGCGAAGCCTTGGGATTACTCGGAAGATGCGAAAGTTGACCAGAAATCTCAATGTGTGGCCTTGGAAGCACTTTATCAGGTTATGTGGAAGAATGATAATTTTGCTGGTGGATTTCTCTGGAAATGGCACGCCGATCATGGTGATGCCGGAGGTAAAGAGAATAGCATGTTTACGGTTCAAAATAAGGAGGCGGCTGCAGTTGTTGAGAAATACTATCGATGATGCTTTAATCGTTAAATTCATTGGATAAGATGACTACTTTTGTTGCATGAGTTTAATCGACGACGATAAAGCCCACGTTTGGCACCCATTTACGCAGCATTTAACCGCTGAGATTCCCCTTGAGATTGTTCGCGCAAAAGGCATTTACATCTATGATATCGATGGGCGATCTTATATTGACGCGAATAGTTCGTGGTGGGTAAATGTTCACGGACATGGGCATCCACATATTGCTAAGGCGATCACGGAACAATTTAACACCTTGGATCATGTTGTTTTCGCTGGCGTTACTCACCCAAAAGCCGTTGAGCTGGCTAAAAGAATCACGTCAAAATTACCGGAAAATCTCACGAAGGTATTCTTCTCCGACAATGGGTCTACTGCTGTCGAGATTGGCTTAAAGATGGCGTTTCAATATTTTCATAATAGAGGAGAGGAGCGCAGAAAAATTGTAGCAATGCAAGGTTCTTATCACGGGGATACTTTTGGTGCGATGTCGGTTGGACAACGTGGTTATTTCAACAAGCCATTCGAGCCCTTTTTCTTCGATGCAAATTACATCGACTTCCCAGATGGAACCAATGATGAAGAAGTCGTTAATCAAGCAAGGAATTATTTATCGTCTTCTGATGTTGCCGTACTAATTGTGGAACCGCTTGTTCAGGGTGCAGCAGGAATGCGAATGTATTCTCCAGGTATATTGGATAAGTTAACGGCTCTTGCTCATGAATTTGGTACACTCGTAATCTTTGATGAAGTAATGACAGGGTTTGGGAGAACTGGGAAGCTTTTTGCTGGGGATTTTTGTATGGAGAAACCTGACATCACAACGCTTTCTAAGGGATTGACAGCAGGAGTAATTGCACTTGGGTTAACGATCGCTTCTGAGAAGGTTTATCAAGCTTTTTTGTCAGAGGACACTTCTAAAGCGCTTTTGCATGGTCATTCATTTACTGCCAATCCAATAGCATGTGCAGTGGCCTGTGCCAATCTAGATCTGTTTGAGGATCAGAAGACATGGGATAACATCGAGCGAATTGAGAGGTGGGGAGAAGAATTCACTGAAAAATTAGCGAAGTATTCGTGCGTTTGTAATATTCGACGACAAGGTACAATTACAGCTTTTGAGATAGAAACGGGGGAGGGGAACACCTACTTTTCGGATATAAAAACAAAGGCATACGACCATTTTTTGAGTCAGGGAATCTTACTTCGCCCACTTGGGAATGTATTGTTCGTAAATCCTCCATTCTCCATCACAAGGGATGAATACTTAAAAGTTACTGCCTCTATAATGGATTTCCTAGATAGTCTTTAGATTGTTTCTGACGTCCTCTTTAATTTAAACCGATTCTCTTTGTTTATAGAATAAGGTTACTTCAATGTCCATAAATAAAAACCTCATTGATGATGATCATTAATGAGGTTTTTATATTTATGAAGGAATATTCTATCGACCGTTTACAATTCGAGTTGTGTACTGCTCAGTGCCATCCACAATTAATACAACAGTATATATACCATTAGGAAGAATGTTTAAGTTAAAGTCATGCGATCCTGCAAGCTCAATTCCATCGAACAAAACTTGTGTTAATTTTCCGAAAGCATCAATAACCTGTAACGTCACATGCGCATCACTCGCTAAATACAAATTTACATTTGTATTTCCTCTAAAAGGATTTGGTGCAACAATAACCTTTGTTAACGATAATTTAATTAATGGAGCAACCGGACTATTGCATGGTCCTAAATAACCTCCATGACTCAAGCGTGCATTTACAGAAGGTGCATCTACGCAAATTGTCTGTGCGTTTTTAGGGTTTCCAGGTGGTACATGACAGATTTCAACTTTACCTTTCTTACAACTAGAACAGCTAACTTTTGTTCCAGTTACATCCCATTCGCACGTTGTTGTATTAAACGTTGCTGTTTCATAACATGCAATTAATGGTTGAGTAGGTTGATATCCAGTTACATCCCATGCACATGTTCTTGTATTAAACGTTGCTGTTTCATAACATGCAATTACTGGTTGAGTAGGTTGTGTTCCAGTTACATCCCATGCACATGTTCTTGTATTAAACGTCGCTGTTTCATAACATGCAATTACTGGTTGAGTAGGTTGTGTTCCAGTTACATCCCATGCACACGTTCTTGTATTAAATGTTGCTGTTTCATAACATGCAATTGCTGGTTGAGTAGGTTGTGTTCCAGTTACATCCCATTCACACGTTGTTGTGTTAAACGTTGCTGTTTCATAACATGCAATTACTGGTTGAGTAGGTTGTGTTCCAGTTACATCCCATGCACACGTTCTTGTATTAAACGTTGCTGTTTCATAACATGCAATTGCTGGTTGAGGAGGTTGTGTTCCAGTTACATCCCATATACACATTGTTGTATTAAACGTTGCTGTTTCATAACATGCAGTTGCTGGTTGAGTCGGTTGTACTCCAGTTAAATCCCATTCACACATTGTTGTATTAAACGTTGCTGTTTGATAACATGCAATTGCTGGTTCAGGAGGTTGTGTTCCAGTTACATCCCATATACACAATGTTGTATTAAACGTTGCTGTTTCATAACATGCAGTTGTTGGCGCAGGAGTTATTGTTCCAGTCACATCCCATAAGCACGTTGTTGTATTAAATATTGCTGTTTCATAACATGCAGTTACTGGTTCAGGAGGTTGTGTTCCTGTTACATCCCATGCACATGTCGCTAAATTAAACGTTGCTGTTTCATAACATGCAGTTATTGGTGCAGGAGGTCGTGTTCTAGTTACATCCCATTCGCACGTTGTAGTATTAAACGTTGCTGTTTCATAACATGCAGTTGCTGGTTCAGGAGGTTGTGTTCCTGTTACATCCCATACGCACATCGTTGTATTAAACGTTGCTGTTTCATAACATGCAGTTGCTGGTTGAGGAGGTTGTGTTCCTGTTACATCCCATACGCACATCGTTGTATTATACGTTGCTGTTTCATAACAAGCAGTTGCTGGTTCAGCAGCTTGTGATCCTGTTACATCCCATGCACATGTTGTAGTATTAAACGTCGCTGTTTCATAACATGCAGTTGCTGGTTGAGGAGGTTGTGTTCCTGTTACATCCCATACGCACATCGTTGTATTAAACGTTGCTGTTTCATAACATGCAGTTGGTGGTTCAGGATCTTGTGCTCCAGTTACATCCCATAAACACTTCGCAGTATTAAACGTTGCTGTTTCATAACATGCAGTTGCTGGTTGAGCAGGTTGTATTCCTGCTACATCCCAAGCACACGTCGCTAAATTAAACGTTGCTTCTTCATAACATGCAGTTGCTGGTTGAGCTGGTTGTGTTCCAGTTACAACCCATTCGCACATTGTTATATTAAACGTTGCTGTTTCATAACATGCAGTTGCTGGCTGAGGAGGTTGTGTTCCTGCTACATCCCAAGCACACGTCGCTAAATTAAACGTTGCCGTTTCATAACATGCAGTTGCTGGTTGAGCAGGTTGTGCTCCAGTTACAACCCATTCGCACATTGTTATATTAAACGTTGCTGTTTCATAACATGTTGTTGCTGGCTCAGGATCTTGCACCCCTGTTATACCCCAAACACACATCGCCGGATTAAACATTGCCGTTTCATAACATGCAGTTGCTGGTTCAGCTGTCGGAATACAGTCTAAAGGCAAAGAAGTAATACATTCAGGATTATTATAAATCACACCTGAATACGTATTAATAGCTGCACCAGTAGAAAGCTGACGGCCTGCTAGACATACACCTGCTCCTGAGTTACAGGCTGCGTTATTAGCAAGGAATGTTCCTTGCATGCTAGAGTTAGCGCCTATATTAATGGCGGCACCCGCTGATCCTACTCCAGAAATCCAGAAAATATTACAACGACGTGCTCCATTAGTTAAAACTATCCTTGATGATGCCGCTATATTAAGTGCTCCGCGAGATTTAAAAATGAATATTGCATTGGGATCACTCTGACCGTCTAAGGTGATAGTTCCGGATAAAGAAGCTGCTGCTTCTATATTATAAACTCCAGGAGTCACCGTTCCACCCGTTCCAATTCCAATAATTGCTGGATAACCAAATACAGTATTTACATGTGGGGTAGCTATAAGCGAAGCATAGCCAGAGGATAAATCTGAGCATGCTGCAGCTGCAGTCATATCTGAATTATGCATATCTCCGATATGTACTGAAGAGCCATAACCAGTTATATCGCCATAATTTGTGCCAATATTACCCTGAATTGCAGATGTCGCAGTATTTGAAACAGCGCCAGTACAAGTAAAAAGGGCGAAATCTGCAGCAGTTCCTAAAACATCAACATTAGAACTAGGATTACACGATCCACAAGATATTGGCATTGTACTAATACAAGAAGGTACAAGTGCAACACAATTAACTCCAAGATTTATTGCTCCTTCTAATGTAAGCATTCGTCCCTCAATGTCAACCCCATCGCCAAGACCAATAGCTCCAAATCGTGTAATAAAATTTCCTTTTATTACAGCATTTGTTGCAACACTAATGGCGGTTTCAGCAACCCAAAAGACATTACAAACTTGTGCTCCATTAACTAGATTAACAACTGCACCTGGCTCTACTGTCAGTGCTCCATGATATTTAATCACAAAGTATGCATTAGGGTCTCCTCCTCCATCAAGAGTGAGGCCTCCAGCTCCTATGGATCCAGAACCATCTATATAGTAAACTCCAGGGAACAAAGTTGGACCGTAAGCACTATAGTCAACAGGAAGCTCTAGAAGCTGAATATAAAGCCTAAACAGATCAAATCGACAATCTTCAGTTGTACCATCTGCAGTATAGACATCGCCAATAATAGCAGCGACGCCGTTGACGACTCCCGCATTGGTACCGACATCACCTGTAAGAAGTGTTCCTGCATGGTTCACAGCTCCTCCTCCTGTAAAGGCTTCGAAGGTGGACAGCATGCCTAGATTAATTGTTTGCCCAAAACTTAAACTCGAAAAGAATAATAATGCAATGCTTGTTACACGTAGTAGTGTTTCTCTCATAGTAATAGGAGTTTATAGAATTAACAGTTTAGAATTATTAACTCAATCCTAATTTAATAATTTTTTTGTTCAAAGGCGAATTTTTCTCGAAAATTTATGGATGAATACTGTTTAAAATAACACAAATGTCATTAATTTACTCATCCCCCATACTTTACCTATAGGATTTTGCTGCTTCGAGCATAAGTCTCTCAAAGACAATATTCTCAGCGTTTCTGCGGTTAAGTCTATAACAAAACTCGTCCAGATATAGCTGTAAGCACTTTGGTTTTATATAATACACCTAGCAATATTCTTTTGGCCTTACGAATTGTGATCTATACCCATTTGAGCGTTGGTATGGTGATTTGTTTACCTGGTTTTGGGAGAAGAATTTCTAAAGCAACTATCCACTCATTCAAATGTTTGTAATTTGGTTTCTGTTGCAATTAATATAGTGCAAATTCGTATTCGCCAAACCACTAATTCCCGCCGATACTTATAGACCACATTTGGCTGAGTCCTGCGATATCACTAATGT
The DNA here is from genome assembly GCA_047624355.1 of Flavobacteriaceae bacterium. GTDB lineage: Bacteria > Bacteroidota > Bacteroidia > Flavobacteriales_D > Crocinitomicaceae > UBA4466. Next base: position 48,760 of record JBLHPQ010000009.1, read on the forward strand.
CGGTTAGTTCGTTCGTTGGATCCAACCCATAGGTGACCCATAATAGTTTGATTCGCAAGTCCAGTAATTGAAGTTAAGGAATTTTGGTGTGCTCTGAGTAAATTTAAATTTAACGTTGAAATATCTAAGGGTGTTAAATTATTTATTTCACAGAATAGATGAGTAATTGACGTGAAGTATTCAATCCCTGACAGGTCCGAAATGTTTTGAGAACTACAGTTCATCTGACCTATAACAGCATTTGCGCCAGCGATATCCATAACACTTCCTGTCATAATCGCTGGATATGTTGTATTCAAGAAAGCCGCAAAATTTGCATCGGGAATTGTAAATGTAGTAGGTGCCGCAGGAGAAATTTGACGAATTCGCCCCTGTTGTCCTGTCATTATTAGGTTTCCAGAAGGATCGAAGACCAGCCTTCGAGGAATAATGTTAGCGGTTAGTGCTGGAATGTTATTGCAATTGTTGTGATAATATCCTGAGAGAAGCCTCCAAAGGAAATTAGAATTGAGAAAGCAAGTAGAATCTTGCTCTGTTGTAGTCGTTTCATAATAATAGTTTTATTCGCTAGTAATAGTTGAAACAAGATTATTTCGCAACTTCATGGAAGTCCATACCCACCTAGGAGTATTTTGTTCAATAATGTATCAAAGGGAAATAAAATTGTCCGGTACAAATCTAGATAGCGTACATAGAGTTGTCAATACTCAATTTTAAGTATTTATGGAGAAATCATGTCATTTTTAATTGAGTGCGTCAATAGAATTAGGCAATTCGATGATACTTAACGTTCCCTTTTTATGTGCACTTTCGATGGTGAATTGCCCACCTAAGCCAGTTACTCTCGATTCTATACTGATCAGTCCTAATCCGGAAGACTTAGAAGTGTTTGGGTCAAATCCTTTGCCATCGTCCTCTAGTGTAATACTAAGGGTGTTCTCATCTTGGGTAAATTGAATAATTGCCTTTGTGCACTCTGAATGTTTTACAATATTATTGATCAACTCCTGAATAATATTGTACAGGACTGTTTTTACTTTTTTCGGTAGGTCTACTGGAAATCCAAGGTCAATCACATTTAGTTTGAATTTGTCGGATGAGATCGAATAGGAGATGTCCGAAATTGCTTCCTGTAATGTAATATAATCAAGAATAGTCGGAGCCATAGAGTGCGATAAATCCCTAATTTCATCGGCGAGATTATCAACCTCGGAGCTTGCAAGGGATAAGTCTGAACTTTTAATAAGTGATTTAATTCTTCTCAATTTTACACCGAGTGTATCGTGCAATACTAAAGCTATTCTTCGTTTCTCTTGATTTTCTCCTTCAACCATTGTTTCAGCTAACCGCTTTTTATGCCCAGCAACTTTCTCGGAGAGCTTTAAGCGAAGTTGATATTCATCTCGCAATTGGACAGAAATACCAGCGCTCAATATTAGGATCTCAAGTAAGGAACCAATGATGAGTAGATACTCTGTTTGAAAATTTAATTCAAGAATACCTGTTTCGTGGAGGACTCGAATAATAACAGCAGTAATCATAGGTAAGAAAGACGCCAAGTAGAATTGAACAGCCTTCTTATTGGGAACGTGCAGTTTTATCGATATAACAAGAAGAATTACAATAGTCGTGATCACTAAAAAGTAATGCACAGGAAGTATATTTAGCTCGATACCGATTGAAATGAGCACAATAAAAATTGTGGCCAATATTGTATATCCAAAAATATAAGCTCGAATAAGTTTGTGCCATTTTGGTAGATGACTCTTCACGTTTAGAAAATCCAAACTGAGAAGAGCGAAGACAACAATAATTAAGAAGACAGAAATCGGGGAAAAATAATCGGAATATTCGGGTAAGTTACCGTAGATATACCTGTAACCTAAGCCATTTATATTTGCAAGTGAGAGGGCGTTTAATATAGCGTAAAAGGCATAGAGTAGAAAAATTCTTTTGCGATTGAAAAGAAAGATAACTAGGCCGTACAAACCTAGAATAATCAGAACGCCGAGAAAGATACCAAGTACGATAGAATGATCAAGATCCGAACTTATAAAGTCAGCAGATTTTGATAATTCGAATGATATTGAATTTTCTGCCCACCGTTCGAATAGAAACAAGTATTCTTTTTGTTCGTTAGGGAGTAAGTTTAACTCGAAAATGTGCTCTCGATGAGCTATCGTTCGTTCTTCCAAGTATAGTTTATCCCCAGATTTACCGAGTAGTTTAGGCGTTCCATTAACTAGTTCGTAGAACCGTACTTTATCTAAATATGGATTGTGTAGATTGAAGATAAGTGATTGGATTTCTTCCGAATTGTTTTCAATCGAGAAAGATCCCCAGTAATTGTATTTACCTTTTTCGAAATTGACGTATTTACCCGATGATTCTTTTTTAATGCCATTCTTGCTAATCTCTACGGCTATTTCCTTTGGTGAAAGTGATTTTGATTTGTCTGTATAGAATAGGATTTTACCCCCAATTTGGATGGTGCTATGGAAGGATCGAGTCTGAATGGCAGGAATATCCTCACTTTTATTTTGAGCAATTGATGGTCCAATGCAAATGTTAAGAAAAATGAGTGCTAGAATACGAAACATACTGGAAGTTGAGTCAATTAATAAGATTGTTTTCGTATGCGATAGCTACTATGCCAGCTGACGTGGAAGCTTTCAACTTTCTCTTCAAATTTCTTCGATGTGTGCTAATTGTATGAGGACTCACAAATAGCTTGTTTGCAATCTCTTCAGAACTGAAATCTTTCGCGAGTAGTTGAATAACTTCAATTTCGCGAGGTGTTAGTTCCATAGTTTCGAGAAATTTATCTTCAAATTCAGTGGTGTCATTGGATCCTCGCACACCGATTCCGTAGGTAAATGATTCAGATTCTATGGCATTTTGCAAATCTTCATTACTCGAGTTTTTCAATAAATAGGCATGGGCACCTAGAGCTTTACATTTTTCAACCAGTGAGCGCTCATTATACATTGTCAAAATGATAATCCGTGAAGTTATTTGATGTTCGCTCATAAATTTCAGCACCTCCATTCCGTTCTTTCCTGGAAGGTTTAAGTCGAGAATTAGTAAGTCTGGCTGAGTGTTTTTGAGAGCGTCTATTACTTCCAATCCATTTGTGAAGGATTGGATTTCAGTGAATTTTTCGGTTAGGTAAGGCCGAATACCATCGATGATTACATAGTGATCATCGACAATGAATGCTAGATTTTGGTTTACCATTTTTCTGTAAGTATTTACTCACTAAAGATAGTAATCTGATATAACTCTGTTAATCAGGCAGTTTCCTCGATCGCTTCAATGATAATTCTCCCAGCTCCACGAATTTCTTCTGCTGAAATAGTCAATGGCGGCGATAAACGAAAACTATTCGGATGAGATAGGAACCAGAAGCTTATCAATCCTTTTTCTAGGCATTTTTTGACCACTTTCTCAACACGCTCAAATGATTCCATGTCGAATGCGAACATCAATCCTATTCTACGAATCTCACTGATTTCAGAGCTACTAGAAATGATGTCTTCTAATAGCTGACCGTTTTTTTCAACAGCCGCGTAGTCAATTTCTGATGTCATAACCTCAAGACATGCATTCGCCGCAGCACATACTACTGGATGTCCTCCGAAAGTGGTGATATGCCCTAGCATAGGGTCATGAGTGAAACTGGCAAGATTTTCATTGGAAGAAATGAGTGCACCAATTGGCATGCCTCCGCCTAGTGCTTTTCCCAATGTTAGGATATCTGGAACGACATTGAAGTGTTCAAATGCGAAGAGTTTTCCTGTCCGCCCAATGCCGCATTGGATTTCATCAAAAATTAAGAGTGCGCCAACAGTTGAACATCTCGCACGTAAAGAGTTCATGAAATCTTGAGATGGGATGCGTACGCCTGCATCTCCTTGAATAGTTTCCATAATTACTCCTGCAGTGTTTTCGGTAATTTGCTCGAGATCGATGAGGTTGTTAAATTGTATAAACCTTACATCGGGCAGTAAAGGTCGAAAAGCCGCTTTTTTGGTTTCGTTCCCAGATACGCTCAAGGAGCCATGCGTGCTGCCGTGATAAGATCCCTGAAAAGAAATGATTTCTGTACGGCCAGTAACGCGCTTTACAAGTTTTAATGCTGCTTCATTGGCTTCTGTTCCAGAGTTAACGGTGTACACGGCATTCAATTGTTTTGGGAGTAGCGAAACTAATTTTTTTGCAAAATTAAGTTGGCTTTTCTGTACAAATTCTCCGTAAACCATAACATGGAGGTGCAGATCAATTTGATCTTTTATCGCTTGAATGACTTTTGGATGCCGATGCCCGATATTATTAACGGCAACACCAGCAATCATATCTAGATAGCGCTTTCCGCTAGAATCAGTAATGTAGATTCCATCTGCGCTCTCGACTTCAATCAAATAAGGCAAGTCGTTTGTTTGCGCTTGAACGGATAGAAATTCCTGTGAAATTGATGACATAGTTTATTGTTGTCTAGCTCTTGACCCATTTCCTTGAGGACGAACCTGGCCGGAATTTTGATTCAATTCTTTCTTCCTGTCATTCAATTTTCTCAATAGTTCGCGTTTGAATTTTTGTTCAACGGAAAGTAGTTTTACCGTCTTTTTATATCCAATGACGGTGGCAATTTTTCCCATGTGATCCTTCTTGAGTTTGACCTCCTTGATTTCACTATCCATAATGTCCTCCGAGCTTTTACGAACTTGATCCTCAGTCATGCCCTCGTAATTCTCTTTAAGTTTTTTGCTCTTAGCTTTACGCCCTTTACGCTCTCTTTTTAGATCGTCTGACATAGCGTTATATGCAGGCCAAAACTTCTCAGCTTCCGATGTTGTTAGATCGAGTTCTTTCGTAATGAACGCTATCTTCAGTTGCTCAATTTTTTCTTCCCGCTCCTTCTTTGGGTTCGGCTGGTTTCTACCAGGTTGTCCATAAACGATTGGTGAAAGAAGCAATATAACGCCCAGGATACTCGTAAATCTTGTCATTATTCTCATATTGCTGGTGTTAAATATATATGTCGTCATCTTCAAAATCTTCTAAGTCAAGGCCTTCTTCATTGAAATAATCGAGAATGTCTTGATCCTCCAATGCCTCTATTGAAACCGGCATTATTGCTTCTTGAGTTTCTTCTTCGATGATTAAAGCTTCAATTTCATCAAAAATTTCAACTGTCGCTAGATCCCTTTCAGGAATCATTTCGGCAATTAACTCTGTATCAAAGTCATCAATGTTGCTATCAATGTAGGCTATAAGTTCTTCCGATGAAAATTCGTTTAATGCTAATAACGGATCTGAAACGCCATTGGAAATAGCGGATTCAGACATGTTTGTTACAAGAAGTGCAACGACTATGATAGCAGCGGCTGCGCTTACCCAAGACAACGGGCGTTTGTATAACGGAATAATTTCCGGTCGTTGTTTTTCAATAACAGCGTCAGACAGGTTCTTGAAATAATCAGCGCTGGGAACGTCGATCTTTCGAACCTTTATGTGATCAAATATGTCTTTTTCTTTGTCCATGTCTATACATTAGATAGGTGAAACACCTAAAGGTTTAATTGATTTAAGATGAATGTTTGAATTTTCTGCTTCGCATGATGGAAACTTGCCTTTAATGCGCCTTCGCTGGTGTTCAGCTTTGCTGAAATTTCCGAATATTTTAGCTCTTCGAAGTATTTCAATTGAAAGACAATTGCCTGCTTCTCAGGAAGTGTTGCAATGGCATTTTGTAAGACGTCCCAAATCTCTTGAGAGGTCATTGTGTCCAATCCACTATGGCCCGCAATAATTTCGAGCATAGCGTCATCTATGTCCACACCGGTTCGGAGTTTTTCTTTGTCTAGGAAGTTTAAAGTTTCATTCCTTGCAATTCGGTACATCCAGGTATACAGGGCCGAATCTTGATTGAATTTAGCAAGGTTTTGATATATTTTGATCAGAACGTTCTGAAGGACATCATTTGTGTGATCATGATTTTTAGTGATTCGCCGTATTTGAGCATAAAGTGCTCCTCCATGTTTGGCAACAAGAATTCCGAACGCTCTCTCTACAGAAGCGCCACCCTGATTGAATAAATCGATGATTTCATGATCCTCAGGATATTCGGACATAAATTATTTTCGTTGCGTAACCTTCTGAGCTGCTTCAACAACATTTACCGTGTCGATACCATACTTTGTCATCAATTCAGCAGGCGTTCCACTTTCTCCAAATGTGTCATTAACACCTACATACTCGTGAGGTACTGGATTGTTTTGACCTAAAACTTGTGCTACTGAGTCACCGAGACCGCCGTTGAGCATATGTTCTTCAGCGGTAACGACACATCCTGTTTTTCCCACTGAAGTAAGAATTGCTTGTGTGTCGAGCGGTTTGATTGTGTGCATATTAATGACCTCTGCAGAAATTCCAAGAACAGAAAGTTGCTGTGCCGCTTCGATTGCTTTCCAAACAAGATGTCCGCAAGCGATAATTGTTACGTCGCTTCCTTCGATTAATACATCAGCCTTACCAATTTGAAAATTAGCATCTGGTTTTGTAAAGATAGGGACTGATGGTCGACCGAATCTTAAATAAACAGGGCCTTCCATTTCGGCTATGGCCATTGTCGCTTGTTTGGTTTGATTGAAATCGCAAGGAACGATTACTGTCATATTCGGCAGCATTTTCATCATTCCAATATCTTCCAGAACTTGATGTGTTGCACCGTCTTCTCCTAATGTCAATCCAGCGTGAGATGCACAGATTTTCACGTTCTTTTTTGAATAGGCAATAGACTGACGAATTTGATCGTAAACCCGACTTGTGGAGAAATTGGCAAAAGTTCCGGTGAATGGAATTTTCCCGCCAATTGTCATTCCGGCAGCCATGCCCATCATGTTTGCTTCTGCAATTCCTACTTGAAAAAAGCGATCTGGGAATTCTTCTTTGAAATCACCCATTTTTAGAGATCCAGTCAAATCAGCGCAGAGTGCTACAACGTTTTTATTCTTTCTTCCAATTTCAAGGAGTCCCTCTCCAAATCCTGAGCGAGTGTCTTTTTTTCCAAGTACTTCGAATTCCGTTGTTTCTGTCATAGCCTTATTGATGTTGTTTTGTTCGAGTTTATTCTAAAATCCTTCTGCATCGTGTATGTCGATGATTTCAACTTCATTGGTCGATATACGATCCTGTACGCGCCAGGTTGTAATCTAACTTGACCACTCCGTGAATTATCTTCCAAATTAGTAACCCAGTCCCATGTTCCATTATCATTTTTAATGAAAATTTGACCGGTTAGGTTGTTATTACTGACGTGTTTAGCAAATCCTGGCGCTTTAATATCAACGTCAGTAATTATGCTTTGATCAATATTTACTGTAATGTACATTCTTGGGAGCGTCAGAATTTCTAATTGATATGTTCCTACAATGTATTTGTCGGTCACTCCAATCTTCTGGACGTTGAGAGTGGTATTCTCGCCTTGTTGAATCACACGCGCATCAATTTGATACGGTTTCAATGCATTAATATATCGAATACGCAGATAGCCCTGTGGAGCGTCGACTTCAATAGTATTATGAATGTTTTTCTGGAGCGTGATATCCCTTTTCACTGTACGCGGTATCGTGTTTACGATAAGATCATATTTTAAAGCAGGATCTATGATGAGCGTGTCAGGGTTCCCGAGTCGGTTCAACGTGTGCGTATAGGTATACTTCAGGTCAGTCGTGCCTGCTTCATAAAGAAACATAGTTACGTCAGTCTCCATCGGTGCGCCATTCGAATCATTTAAGTTGATTTGAGTAGTTGTGTTCAATAGCGCCTTTGCAACAACGTTTTGAAGAACTCGCTCAAATGCATCACGGGTTTCAGCATCTTCATAAGAGCCGATGCAGCGGAATTTTTCGAGGTAGGATAAATCCATGCCTAACCCTATTACAAATGGTGTAACATTTACACCTTTATCTTTTAATTTCTTGGCAATAACGCATGGGTCATTGTCACATGCTTCCAAGCCATCAGTGATAAGGATAATAATATTTCGTGAAGTGTTGTCAGGGAAATCATCAGCAGCGGCTTCTAATGAACGTGCTATAGGTGTTGTTCCTTTTGCTTGAATTGACTTAATTCGGTATTTAACTTTAGAGAAATTGTCTGGTGCAAAAGGTACTTCGAGTTTGGTATCATCACAATCTTGAAAAGTTGCTGTGATTGGTGATTGATGTCCGTAAACACGAAGCGCAATTTCCAAATTTGGCACATCACCAAGCTCATCTACTGTTTTTGCTAATAGTTCTTTTGCGGCCTCAATCCGAGTTTGCTTTCCCCATCGTGCATTCATACTATTCGAAGCATCCAAAATAAAGAGGATACGCGTCATTTCTTCCTGTCCATATGATAATGAACTCAGAACGATGAATAATATGGATAAAATTCGTTTCACTTAGTAATCTCCTAATGTTTCTTCAAGTTGACCCAATGCCGATGCTAATTGTTCTTCATTTGGTGCTGAGCCATGCCATTTATGTGTTCCCATCATATAATCTACTCCTTGGCCCATTTCAGTTGTCATAATTATAACGATTGGCTTCCCTTTGCCAACGAAAGCATGCGCTTGAGCAATCGTTCTTCTCATGGCATCCATGTCATGACCATCCATTTCAAGTACTTCCCATCCAAAAGCTTGCCATTTATGCGAAAGGTTCCCTAAACTAAGGATATCTTCAAGATCTCCATCAATTTGTCTGCCGTTATAGTCAATTGTCGCAATCAAATTATCAACACCATTTGCAGCAGCGTACATAGCGGCTTCCCAGATTTGACCTTCCTGTAATTCTCCATCACCATGTAATGTGTACACCAAGGAGTTGTCTCCGTTCAATTTCTTTACTACTGCAGTACCAATCCCACAGGAAAGTCCTTGTCCTAACGAACCCGATGCCATGCGCACTCCAGGGATGTTTTTGTCCGTCGCAGGGTGTCCTTGCAAGCGTGAAGAAAGCTTTCTGAAAGTGGATAATTCAGGAACTGGGAAATGTCCAGAACGCGCTAAAACACTGTATAATACTGGTGAGATGTGTCCGTTAGAGAGGAAGAATACATCCTCATTTATAGCATCCATTTTAAAGTTCGAAGCGTCATGATTCATTACCTCAAAGTAAAGTAGTGTGAGGAAATCAGCACAACCAAGTGATCCTCCCGGGTGACCAGAGCTAACAGCAGAGACCATCCGGACAATGTCTCTTCTTACTTGCGATGCAATCTCATTAAGTTCTTGGTTCTCCATGCTGTAATTATATATGTTAAAAGAAATATGTCCGATTTAGTTACAAAACTAAGCTTAATTCTTAGTTTTATCATGTTGAAAAAACATTACTTATCAGTGAAATGCAACTATTTTTGAACAATAGTTGTCTTACTCTAAAATGACCTTAATGAAATTATTTAATGCTATTTGTTTCGTCTTCTTGACTGTTGGTGCAGCTTGCGCCCAGGAGATTGATGAACGCCTATTGACCAAGTACTCTCAAGTGGAGCTAGAGTCACTTGTGGCTAAGGACGTTGAATCGTATACTATGTTAGTGTATGCTCTGGATAACGCTCTTTATGTATCCGATTATTCTTCTGTTAAGAGTACTGAGTTGCAAACAATCGTCGTTGATTCCAGTGAACTCCCAACGTTCGCAGATTTACAGCTGGATATATTAGATGTAAATCAATATTTTAAGATTCAAGGTGAAGACAAAGTACTTGTTGTAAAATCGACTTGGGTACTGAATCACGAACTTTCTAAGAGGTAGGTATTATGAAAATGACATTACTCAAATCAATAGCATTTCTTGGTTTTGTGACGATCTCCACGGTCTCATTTGGACAAATCGTATTAATGGGGGATTACGGTTACGATGAAGCAAGCCCCGCAAATTGTGGGACTTTCGGTGTTGCTGGAAATAACTTTTTTGATGACGCCGGTGGTGCAGCAAATTATTCTGCCAATTTTAATGATACGACAGTATTCTGTCCGGATTTAACGCTTGGAACGAAAATGGCGTTAACTTTTGGAATTAATGCTGGATTTATATTCGACGTCGATGGAACCGATTCTATATATGTCTATGATGGTCCAAACACAACATGGCCGTTGGTCGGCGTTCATAATTCCATTACAGATCCTACTGGATTTTCGCACATTGCGAGTTGGGCAAACCCTAGTGGATGTTTGACAGTTGTGTTTATTTCTGATGGACCTATTGGTACTGAAGGTCAAGGTTGGATCGCTAATGCTGCCTGTGGAAATCAAGCACAGCCATTCGATCCGCATATTGAGGCTTTTGTTAATGGTATTGGACCGGATGCGTTAACTCCTGCCGATACTGGATATGTAGATGTTTGTTTTGGTGACAGTATACTTTTTGTTGCTAAACCAATCTTCCCTCACTCATTTGAAACAACGGGTGCTGGTTACTCTCAAAATTTAACTAATGTAACTTACGATTGGAATATTTCAGATGGAGGAACTTACCCGGTTAATGATTCTATTTGGTTCACACCGCCATCGCGTAGTGGATTTTTGGTTGACTTAAAGATTACTGATTTGTTCCCTAACGTCGAAAGAATGCTCTGTAAGGTTCGGGTTTCACAACTTCCGAGTTTCGATGGGACTGGGCCTTTACAAGATTCGATTTGTCTTGCTGATCAAACAACACTTCTTGGTGGTGTAACAGCAACAGATACTGTAGGAATTGATATTCCAGCGGGATCATTTGAATTGGGAGGATCATTTGCAGGACTTACCTATTTACCTGATGGTTCTGGAGCGCAATATGCAGCGCCAATTACGATCGGTGGTTTTCCAGCGGGAGCGCTGATTACTAATTCAAGTGATTTGAATCAAGTATGTATTACGATTGAGCATTCATATCTGGGAGATCTTGAAATCGCGCTAGAATGTCCTACAGGGGTACAAGTGACACTGTTAAATTCGTATAATCCAGGTTTCATTCCTGGAGGAGTGAGTGGTGGTGCAACATATATGGGTGATCCGATTGATGATGCTGGTGGAGGTGGTCCTGGTGCTGGATGGGAGTACTGCTTTAGTTCTGCTTTCAATACTTGGGGTGATTATCCTACAGAATTAGGCTTAGGAAATACGATTCCCGCTCCTCTTTTTGGTCTTGGAAATCCATCGATGAATCCAAATGGAGTATATCTTCCTGAGGATGATTTTAACTCGTTCATTGGGTGTCCTGTGAATGGTGTTTGGACAATTATTGTTCAGGATAACTTAACAATTGATGATGGATACATCTTCGAATGGGGATTGTTCTTTGATCCTTCCTATTTCCCTGGAGCAGGATCTTACCAAAATACGATTGCAAGCGCAAGCTGGTTGCCAGACCCGTCAATTGTATCTGGATTCGGAGACACATTAATTGTGATTCAACCTGCAACGGTTGGTGATCATGATTATACGTATCAAATTACGGATGACTTTGGATGTGTTTACGATACAACGGTGACGGTTAATGTGTTGCCACTGGCTTCGATTTTTGGTGATACTACCGTTTGTAGCCTTACGCTGCCGGTAACAGGAACAGTTGCATACAACAACCAAGGTACTTGGTTCTCTCCTGATCCAGAAATTAGTTTTTCTCCATCTACAACAACATTAAACCCAACGATTAACTCTACAGTGCCTGGAGTTTACTTAGTAGGATTTACGGATGACGCGTGTGGAGATACAGCTTACGCAAATGTTACTTTCGCATTTCCTCCGCAAATATTTTCTGACACTTCCGTCTGTGATTTGTCTTACCAAGTTGCAGGGACAATTGTAGATGCCTCAGGTGGGGTATGGGTATCTTCAAATCCGGCGATATCCTTCGCTACATCAACAGATGATAATCCAACGATCAGTGCAACAGCATCAGGGATCTACCTAGTTGAATTTACAGATAATGCATGTGGAGTTACTGTAGACGCTACGATTGAATTCGTTGGCCCACCATCTATTTTTGGTGACACATTGGTTTGTAATGATTACGTGATCTTTATTACAGGGACGCAATCCTACTATGATGGTCTTTGGTCAGCGCTAGATACTAATGTTCACTTTAATGCAACGAATATTATGAATCCAGATTCATGGGTTTCGAATCCAGGAACTTATTTGTATACATTCACAGATACTGTTTGTAATCAATCGGTGAGTTCAATAGTTACTTTCCCTCCATTTGCCTGGACGGATGTACTGGATACGCTCATTTGTATTGGTTCAGAATATTTGATTTACGCAAATGAAAACGCAACTGTTGATAGCTATGTATGGAGTACAGGTGAAACTGGTGCAAGTATAACTGTTACCGACGCGGGTGTTTATACAGTTACTGGTAGCAATGTTTGTTATGATTATACAGTGTCAGCTACTATAGAAACACAAGTGTGCGATATTGAAGCACCGAATGTTCTGTCTTTATCATCTGAAGTTGGAAACAATGTTTGGTATGTGAAAGAACAAGGGCTAGTTGAGTTTAGATGCTCAATTGTAAATAGATGGGGTAACCTGATTTATGAGTATAGTGATCCGAAGGCTGGATGGGATGGCCGTACGCTCGGAGGGAATCTTGTAGAAGAAGGAACATACTTCTATTATATTGATGCCACCGCTGCCGGAGGTCAAAAATTAGAGAAACACGGATCTATCCAAGTGATCTATTAACAGTACGTTAGATCGTTCTTATATGCGAAGGCTTCCCCTATCCTTAATTTGGATAGAGGAAGCCTTTTTTCTTTCAATTAAGTTGACTATATTCAAGTTGAACTTACACGTACATAACTCATTTAATAGTACGGAATAACTCAACCTAAATTAATTTGAATGAAGAAAATTGGCGTTAACGGCTTCGGTCGCATAGGAAGATATTTTACACGGATGAGCCTAGATCGTCCTGATGTTGATGTCGCGGTGGTTAACGATCTGGCGGATATAAATACACTTGCACATCTTTTTAAATATGATAGCGTTCATCGTCGGTTGAAGTATAACTTTACTGTCGTTGGAAACAAAATTGTGTTTGAAAATGGAAAAGAGATTCATTTTATTTCGGAACGAGATCCAGCGCAAATCGCATGGAGCGATTATGGCGTTGAAATTGTTTTGGAATCAACAGGGATTTTTAGAACTCGGGAGACCGCATCTAAGCATTTTGAAGGTGGAGCAAAGAAAGTGATTTTGTCAGCCCCAGCGAAAGATGATACTATTCGAACGGTAGTTTTGGGCGTGAATGATGAGCTTCTTCAGGATTCGGATTTGATTGTTTCTAATGCGTCCTGTACCACGAATTCAGCAGCACCTATGGTTAAAGTGATGAAGAGTATTTGTAAAATTCAAAGTGCGTTCATTACAACGGTTCACAGCTACACTTCTGATCAAATGCTACATGATGCACCTCATAGTGATTTGCGACGTGCTCGTGCTGCTGCAGAATCAATTGTACCTACTACAACTGGCGCTGCAAAGGCATTATCGAAAATATTCCCTGAATTGGAGAATCACATCGGAGGTTGTGGAATTCGCGTACCTGTTCCGGATGGTTCAATGACTGATTTAACATTGGTGGTCGAGAATCCGCCAACAGCTGCTGAAATAAATGCTGCAATGAAAACGGCTGCCGAGGGAGAACTCAAAGGGATTTTGGCTTATACAATTGATCCTATCGTTTCTGCGGATGTGATCGGAGATCCAAATAGCTGCGTGTTTGATTCTTTGATGACAAGCGTAATTGGAAATATGGTAAAGATTGTTGGATGGTATGACAATGAGGCTGGTTATTCGAATCGGCTCTTAGATTTAGCGATTAAACTATAGAATAATCGAAAATATTTAGTGAAGAAATTAGTAGGTGTCATAGCGTTTTTGTGTTGTCTGTTCTTTGTGAATGGGCAGAATGCGTTAGGCACGCTTCACGGTAATTATACCCCTACGAATAGCCTCTATGTGAATCCGTCAAGCATGCTCGATGCGAAAGTATGGCTAGATATTAATATAGTCGGCGTCGGGAGTTACACCAATAATGATTTGGTGTATTTATCTGATCAATCTTGGGGCTCACTTTCGCGCGACATGATTCAATTATCAAAAGGACGGATTGAAGCGAGCGATCTTCCTAATGATGAGGATGTTGGTTATAATCACGGGCGGAATAAATACCATGCTTACAATAGGAATTTCGTTACTGGACCAAGTGCCGTTTGGAGTCAAGGAGATCATGCTGCGGGATTGTCCATTGGAGGTCGAAGCTATACGGCCGTTCGTGGGGTTTCTGATTATTTTGCCCAATTCATTGAAAATGGTGTGACTCAGTTCACGCCGCAACACGACATTGATTATTCACTTGAAAATTTGAGAGTGGCTTCGCTGCATTTTGCGGAAATCAAAGGATCGTACGCCTATACCTTTTTGAAAAGACGTCGAGATATGTTCATGGGAGGCATAACGGTTTCCAAGTTCTTTTCTGTTGCTGCTGGAGCCGTAAATGTCTATAATATGGACTTTAATGTAGATAACGATAGTTTGGGGGTTCTCTACGACGTTCAAGCTGATGCCATGTACACTCCCGATCCGAAAATTAATTGGAAAGGTGGAATGGGACTTGATATTGGGTTTACCTATCAAAAGATGCTTGGAGAAGCTGGTTCGTATTATCCGAATTCGCCTAAATTAGGATGTAGAACCGTTCCCTACTTGTACAAAATAGGTGTTTCAATAATTGACATTGGATCAGTTAAATTTGACGAAGATGACGTTCTCTTCTCGGGTTACGATTTTCAGGATTTCGAATGGTTGAACTATGCTGATGTCGAAGTCAGTGATGAAAATGCGACAGAAGTGTTCGTTGCGCAGGAATCGAACATTGGTTCTGGTCGAGTGAAGAAACCACATAAAGTGAGACTTCCGACGTTCGCATCTGTTCAATTTGACTACAATTTATGGGCATCAAGGCTCTATGTGAATGCAACTTTAATTCAAGGATTACCACCAGGGAAAAATAAATTTGGATTACGACATGCGAATAGTCTGAGTGTCACGCCGCGTTTTGAGACCTACTTTTTTGAGTTTGCTCTTCCAATTAGTCTCTATGAATACCAGCATCCGCAATTGGGAGCAAGTATTCGCATCGGGCCACTTTCCATCGGTTCCGATAAACTGATAAGCTGGATTAAGCGATCGGATTTATATGGCATGGATATCTATGCACATCTAAAAATCCCGTTGCGTTACCATCCTAAGTGTAAGGGGCGTTTAAAAGGAGTGAAGAAGGGGAAAGGTCAGCGATATAAGAAATACCGTCCGTGTGAGGCTTATGGGTAGCAAGTTTCTTGCTGTAATTTACAAGAGATCGACTAACTATTAAAATACGCCAACATTGGGTTGAAGTAGTTTTCAACCCATCCATTTTCGTACTGAGTTTGCCCTTCTGGAATGTTCGTATGGATCAAAGTGAGTTCAGTTCCTTCTGGAATTTCTTTCAACTGAATTTCTAACCGGGAATCTTCGTCGTCAGTTGCAAATTCAAATGTCCTCCAACTTTGAACAATTTTTTCATTAGGAATTAGTTCTAGATTCTTTCCAGAGATATAACCATCCCAAGCTGCGTGCGATTCACCAACCTGATCTGAACATTTAGCGTCACCGCCGGTCATGTTTGAATGCTCTTCAGTATCAAGCCATGCATTATAGAGGGCACCGGGCTTTACTTTGATAATTATGGATGATTTTACAGATTCTTTCATAGAAATGATTGTCAAAATTGAATGATTAACTTTTAACGCGCAGGTATTTTCCACTAGCTCCATCAGCTCCTAACAGGATTTCATTTTTACTATTGAATTGAACATCAAAGGAGGATGAAGTGCTTTCTCCATATGCGGAGAAAAGAGCTGAAGCAATTTTCTTCTCAGAAATCACGAATTGGAAATTCGAACTCCGTTCAATCTTTGTTAGGAACTTGTCACCGACTTCCATAAACATGAGAACGTACTTGTTCTCGTTAAGCTGAGTTATAACGCCCTGAAACTTGCCATCTTCTTCTGTTACTTTGATTTCAATTCCTTCAAACATAGATCGCCCAGTCAGTTTCCATTCCCCGACGAATTGGTTGAATGGTACTTCCGACATTTTTCCGGTGTCGCAGCTTGCGCAGATGCCGAATAAAAGTAAAACGAAGAGTGCGGTTTTCATTTTGTGTCCTTGTGTTATTTTGTCGTTTTAAGTTCTCGCTTATTAAATGAGGTGAACACTTAGGTTATAGCAATTCGGTAACCAACGGTTTAGCGGTCAAATATCTCACTAAAACTACTGCTTATACAATACCCATGCGCCACTAGAATGTCCTTTCATTTCGGTCAAACTTGCGTTGGCGTCTGAAATACTGGCAAACGATTTCATACTTACTGTATGCATGCCACCATTCATAATAACTGACGAGGGTAAGCCTGCGTCTTGTAGTTTGTTAGCCAATCGATCAGCATTTGCTCTCGATGAAAATGCTCCTGCGATCACGTGATATGGGCCAGCGGCAGATGAGATGACTGGTGATGGAGGAGTCTCAACAGGTGGTTCTTCTACAGTCGGCTCCGATTCATCTATTCCATTTGAGGGTTCTTCCGGGTTTTCCGAACCGTCAATGATTTCATCTGGATCTATTACTTCATCTGGATCATTAATTTCATCGTCGCCTATTGTTTCTTTCATCTTGTCCAGTGCGCCAGATTTGTCCTCTTTTGATTCTTCATCTGCGAGGAACGGCACATACTGTTTGTATTGATCGTAGTTTAATCCGAAGAATGTGCCTCCACCGATCAGGAGAGCAAGAACAATCATCAAGATCCAAAATCCTGCGCCTCGTTTCTTCTTCTCTTTTTTAACTTTTTCTTTTATCGCCGCTGGCTTCACTACCTTTACAGTCGGTTCTCTGACAGTTTCTTTAGTCTCAATTTTAGCATTTACAATTGGCTTCTTTACTTCCTCGATCGTTTTTTTAACTTGCTTGATCGGTTCTTTAATTGGAACTATGGGGATAACCTTTTTTTCGGTTACTTTTGGTACTTCTGCTGCGACTTTTGGAGTTGCCTTTTTTTCTGGAGTTTTCTTTGCTTCAACTTTAGGCTCGGCCTTTTTCGTTCCCTCTTTCTTAACAATAGGCACTATTACGGGAGCCTCCTTTTTTACGACTGCCTTTTTCTTTTCCGCAACTGGCTTCTTATCCTCTGTTTTTGGAGTCGCTACCTTTTCCTCTTCTTTAACCTCTTTTTTTGGTGCACCTGCTTTTACTACAGGAGTCGGTTCTTTAGTAGATTTACCCTGCCAAGATGTAAATTCAATATCACCTCCTGCATTCTTTGTAAACGTACCAAATTCGAACATGTCGAATGAATCTCCTTTATCCAGGGAGGTTTGGATTTCACGAACATATTTTGCGACTAGATTCTTCGCATCAGCCTCGTCAATGCCATCCTTATCCGCAATGTATCCAGAGAGCTTACCGTCGTCGTGTTTAAGGTAGGACATAAACATAATCTCGCCCTTTTCCTTATCTGTAATGGTTAAGGCCCCCAGCCCAGGTATTATAATTGTGTTCGATTCCTTGAGAATTTCTAATAGATACTTGTTCATAAAAATGATTTTAGCATAGTAAAATAGGAAAAAAAATCAGAATAATTCGTCAAAATTAAATGTATCCTTGAGTCGAACCCCACGTTCTGTCATTTGTAAAGTAGCGCATTCGTTTAGTATATCATGCTCCAAAAAGAGAATGAATTCATTATCACTCGCTTTGGTTAAGAAGTTGGACTTTTCTTCCAGAGTAATAAGTGGTCTTGTGTCATAGCCCATTACGTAGGGCACTGGTATATGTCCAACGCTAGGTAACAGATCAGCCATGAACACAAGCGTTTTTTCTTTGTACTTAATATGTGGAATCATCATACTATCCGTATGACCATCAACAAAAAGCACATCAAAATTATTGAAAACATTCTTTGTGTAGTCACCTAGTCTATCCACGAATTTCAGTTGACCACTCTCTTGGAGAGGAAGAATATTCTCTTTTAAGAAGGATGCTTTTTCACGCGTATTAGGTTCAGTAGCCCATTTCCAATGATTTTCAGTACTCCAGTAGATAGCGTTTTTGAATACGGGCTCGAATCCCGTTCTGTCTTTGTTCCATTTAATAGCGCCTCCACAATGATCAAAGTGCAAGTGAGTTAAAAAGACATCCGTAATATCGTCTACTGAAAACCCTAGCTTTTTTAAGTTTGGTTCGAGGCTGTTATTGTCTGATAAATAAAAATGAGAGAAAAACTTCTCGTCTTGCTTGTCGCCAATACCAGTATCAATAAGAATAAGCCGGTCTCCATCTTCAATGAGTAGGCTGCGCATCGACCAATCACACATGTTCTTATCATCGGAGGGGTTAGTCCTTGACCATAGAGCTTTTGGAACAACGCCAAACATAGCGCCTCCGTCCAATTTGAAGTTTCCTGTATTTAACGGGTAGATTGTCATAATTAATCAATTTAAAGTAGCAATATAAAGAGCGGTAATGGCTCCAACTGCCGTTAACAAACCTAATAATTTCATTCGAGTTGCTTTCTCCTTAAAGAGAGCAAAACCCATAAGTGCTGAAAGAAGAACTACGGAGACATTTGTAATAGCCAACACTGTTGAATCTGCCCATCCTGTCGCCTTGTAGGAAAGGAGCAATAGGTAAATCGAGAAGAAGTTAGGGATTCCAAGAGCTATTCCAGCAATGATGTTTCTATATTCGAATTTAGTCTTTTTTCGAATCAGCTGAATGATCAGAATGACCAATCCAATTATCCCAGCAAGTCCGAATCCTATTGCAGAAAATAATGCCGGTGAAAGTGTTTCTAAGTGATTGTTTTGAATGTAATTTAAGATGAAGTCGAATCCGCCACTAACTATGAATAATGCTACGAGCATCCATTTATAGGAACTATTAAACTTTGTTCCTTTAGTGGATGAAACTAGATACACACCTATGAAGGCAAGCACAATTCCTAGGATTTTAAGAGGATTGAGTGATTCACCATAGCTAACGATCATTAAGAGTAAGGAGACCGCCATACTCATCTTAACTGCCACGGAGGTTGATGCGATGCCATTGAGTTGTGCGCTTTTACCCATCACTAAAAAGAGACCTATGAACATAAATGCGCACAGAACGATATAGGGGATCCAAGAATTTTCTTCGAGGCAGCGTGGATCCCAAGTGTCACCATATAGGCTAACCCCAATGATAAAAGCAACGAAATAATTAATAACAATAGCCTGAAAAGTGTCAATATTGAAGCGCGCAAATAATTTGAAAATCACGAAGATTAAACTAGAACTAAGCACGGATAACAGTAATGCAATCATTTGTTCTTGTAATAGTTTATTTGCTCGCCAAAGAGTATTTCTCGATAGTGCAGTTCTTTCGCTAGTGCAGGTGCCTTTGTCCCTGATTCGAAGCTTGAATTGCCAACAAGAACTCTGGCTTCATCCCATAAATTTGAATCTATGAATGATTGCAAAGCAGCACTTCCACCTTCCACTAATATGGATTGAATGTTTTTTTGATAGAGCGCCTCCAAGATTACTGAAACAGACATGCGCTCGATTTTTATGTATTCGGTAGAAGTATCTTTTTTATCTTCAATAAGATTCAAAACGATCGTCGGCGCTTCACTGTTCTTTGCGCGAACACTTTCGGGCAACTCTAATTGGCTGTCAAGTATAATTCTTATCGGATTTAGTCCCTCAACTGCACGAACGGTTAGCGCCGGGTTGTCTTTCAATATTGTGTTTTTCCCTACGAGAATTGCTTGAAAATCGTTTCTCCAAGTATGCACTCTAACCTGCATTTCAGGCGCAGAAATCCATGAAACTTCTCCATCAATTCCGGAATTAGAATCGATCAATCGATTTTTAGTTTCGGCCCATTTTAGTAGAACAAAAGGGCGTTTTTTTTCATGAAACGTAAAAAAGGCGTTGTTCATCTCACGACATTCATCCACGAGAACATCTAACTCAATAGCAATGCCTGCCTGCTGAAGACGCTTTATTCCACGACCACTTACCTCTGAAAATGTATCGGTACATCCAATGACAACTCTTTTCAACTTATGTTCAACCAGAAGATCTGCACAGGGAGGCGTCTTCCCATGATGCGCACATGGTTCAAGTGATACGTAAATCGTACTTTGATCAAGAACAGATTTGTCTTTTACTGAGTTGATGGCATTAACTTCAGCGTGTGGTCCGCCATAACTTTGATGATAGCCTTCTCCAATTATTGAACCTTTAAACACGATGACTGCCCCAACTAGCGGGTTGGGAGAAACAAGGCCTTTTCCTAGCGATGCTAATTGTAAGCATCGAGCCATATACTTTTCATCAGTAGACACAGGGCGAAGATAAAATTTGTCGACCAATAGAACTAAATTTCTTGTAAATTCGTATGGTTAATTATCCGCGTATTCTGAAGAAGACTAATATGAAATTCGTTGCTGGAATGGGAAAAGCTTTCAAGTCGATGTTGCCGACGCCATTCACAATCGCGCTGCTCCTAACGGCAGTAACGTTTATTTTGGCATTAACGCTAACGAGTTCTGAATCGTCAGGATTCGATCGCGTCTTCGAATTGATGGGATTCTGGGAGCAGGGTCTCTGGAATTCTCCATTGCTCGTTTTCGCTATTCAGATGATGCTCATGTTAGTGTTAGGTCACGCGTTGGCACTTACGCGACCTGTTGATTTGCTAATGAGCTATGCTACGCGATTTTGTACGACGACAGCCAAAGCGGCAGCAATAGTTACGCTTTTAACTATTCTCGTTTCTTTATTTAACTGGGGTTTAGGATTGATATTTGGCGCAATTCTAGCGAGAAAGGTTGGTGAATTTGCCGCTACGACAAATCGAAACTTGAATTATTCATTAATAGGTGCTGCAGGCTATAGTGGATTAATGGTGTGGCATGGAGGAATTTCTGGCTCGGCTCCAATTAAAGTTGCTGAAAGTGGTCACCTTACTGAACTTATGACTGGATCGATGAGTGAGAGCCAATTGAGTCAACTCCCAGATGCAATCACATTTTCTGACACGATTTTTAGCTCAATGAACTTATGTGCGATTTGTTTACTGGTGCTAATTCTCCCTTTGTTCATGTATTGGGTTGGGAAAAGATCGAAGAAAACTACGGCGCTCCCAGAGATTAGTCATGATTCACCAGCATTGGAAGTAAAGCTTGATGGCGCCGAGAAATTAGATGGGTCGCAACTTTTTTCGTCCTTCTTTGGGGTCGTTATTGTTGGTTATGCAATCTATACTGCCGTAACTGCTTTTGAAACAAAGGGATTTGGATTCATCAACCCAAATTTTATCAATTTATTGCTGCTCGGCCTTTGCCTTGGTCTACATAGGAACATTAGACAGTTCTTGAAAGCTATAGATAAAGCGATCGGCGGATCATCTGGAATTCTAATACAATTTCCACTCTATTTTGGAATCATGGGAATCATGAATAGCTCAGGACTTGTTCAAGTGTTTTCTGATTTCTTTGTGAGCATTTCGACCCTTACAACTTTCCCGATTTTCACCTTTTTCAGTGCAGGGATAGTAAACGTTTTTGTCCCGAGCGGAGGAGGTCAATGGGGCGTGCAAGGACCTATAATTGTCAAGGCTGCAACGGACTTGGGAGTTAGTTTGCCTAAGGCGATAATGGCTTTGTCCTATGGTGATCAATTGACAAATATGTTACAACCCTTTTGGGCGCTTCCTTTACTTGGGATAACAGGGTTGAAGGCGAAGAACATTCTTCCTTATACAGTGGCTCTTATGGGTATTGGCATTTTGATATTCATTTCCGTATTACTTATTTTTTAATTGATGAATAAAGAAAAACGCGCAAGGCTCATTAAAACGTTAGGTCCAGGGATTTTGTTCGCGAGTACAGCCATAGGAGTTTCGCATTTGGTTCAGAGTACCCGAGCTGGAGCCACATTCGGTTTTGTACTAATTCCATTGATTTTGGCCACGAATATTTTCAAGTATCCATTCTTTGAATTTGGGAGTCGGTATGCCAATTCAACAGGTGAAAGTTTGATAGATGGATATCATCGAGTTGGGAAATGGATGCTTTGGCTGTATTTTATCATTACGCTTGGCAGTATGTTTTTTGTTTGTGGAGCGGTTGGTGCTGTAACTTCAGGATTCCTCCAGAATTTATTTGAAATTTCTTCTTGGGGGATTTGGGCAACCGTTATGCTCTTCATTATATGCATGAGTATTCTCATTGTAGGTAAATATAAAGTGCTTGATTCGTTGATGAAAGTGATTGGAATTGTCCTGCTGCTTTCTACATTACTCGCGTTCGTCCTTGCTATGTTTAAAGGAGCAAATCCACCAAAGCCCGATTTCGTTGCGCCAGATGTTTGGAGTGATGCAAGTTTGTGGTTTATCATTGCGCTCATGGGTTGGATGCCGACCGCTGTAGATTTAAGTGCTTGGATAAGCCTTTGGACGGTGGAACGAATTAAGCAAACTGATTATAGGCCAACAATGAAAGAGTCTTTAGCAGATTTTAATTTTGGCTACATCGTTTCTGCTTTACTCGCGATTTGTTTTGTTACACTTGGTGCTTATGTGCTCTATGGATCGGGTATTGAACTTCCTGATAGTAAGGCTGCGTTCGCGAATTCTGTAGTCGAAATGTTTACAGGATTTATTGGTGATTGGAGCTATGTGATAATTGCGGCCGCTGGATTCTCCATTATGTTTGGGACATGTATCGCTGTGTTTGATGGATATGCTAGGAGTATTGAGCGGACGTCAGAGCTCATGTTTCTAAAGGAAAAGAAATCTTTTGACTCCAAAAGGGTCTACAAATTGGCATTGTTAGTTGTCGGATTAGGTTCCTTTGGAATTGTGTTCTTTCTTGGTAAACACCTTGGAGCCCTCGTCGATTTGGCCATGACAATCAGCTTTTTAATTGCTCCTGTAATCGCGATTGTAAACTTCAGGCTCGTCACAGGGAAATACTTGCGAAAGGAAGATCAACCAAAAATGTGGTTAAGGTTATTGAGTTGGGCGGGCATTTTCTTTCTTACGGGTTTTGCACTTTATTATGCTTGGATGAAGTTCTTTTAGTCTTATCAATCCAACTTCAAAGGGTGATCAACACCAATGAAACTCGCGTTAGTTCAATCAGGGTTATCATTTGAATTTGCATCGATTCGAGTAGACCCAGTGATGATTACCCTAACTCGTTGATTCTCTCCAATGGTCTGGCTATAATCGCTTTTCCATTAAGAACGACAATCGGTCGCTCGATTAACTTTGGATACTTAACCATCGCTGAAATCCACTCTGATTCACTCAATTCTTTTCCCTTGTAATTATCTTTGAAATCGGCTTCTCCTTTTCTAATAAGATCGACTGCAGGAATTGCGAGCATTTTCAGAATCTCCTTCAATTGTTCAGCAGATGGACTTTCTTTTAAGTATTCGACCACATCGTATTCTGCCTTTTGTTCATCCAAGTGCTGAATTGCGCATCTGCTCTTCGAACAACGTGGATTATGATATACAGTATATTTTTTCATAGTATTCTAACATCAATGTACTCATGAGCTCAATTTGAACGAAATTATATTCCACTAGGTTTTACTTCTCGTTTAGGTCGCTTCTCAAAATTACCGCCACAATTTGGGCAAATATGATTTAACTTGGTCTCAACACAGGTTGAGCAAAAAGTACATTCGTGGGAACAAATCATTGCCTGATCACTATCGTTCGGAAGTGATATCGAGCAATGTTCGCATGATTCTTTTAATTCGAGCATCTAAATAAAAGTATAAAAAAAATCCCACCACAACGGATGGGATTTCAATCTAAGTTATAGTTCTTAATGTGCTGTAAGGTAATCAGCAACGCCATCAAAGCTAGCTGTCATTCCTTCTTCACCTTTCTGCCAGTTCGCAGGACATACTTCTCCATTTTCTTCATGGAATTGAAGTGCGTCAACCATACGAAGTGCTTCATCTACATTTCTTCCTAGCGGGAAATTGTTAATCAACTGGTGCATTACTACTCCTTCTTTGTCAATTAAAAATAGTCCACGGTAAGCGATCATCGGTCCTGTTGCAAGCATGTTAAGGTCCTCATCGTAATCATATTCTCCAGCTAATACGCCGAATGCCTCAGAGATAGTTTTTGTCGTGTCTGCAACAATTGGATAGGTAATCCCTTCGATTCCTCCTTTGTTCTTAGGTACTTGAAGCCATCCCCAGTGAGACTCTTCAGTGTCCGTTGAACAGGCAACAACTTTAGTTCCTCTTGCTTCGAATTCAGCTAATTTTGATTGAAACGCATGAAGTTCTGATGGACAAACGAATGTAAAATCCTTTGGATAGAAAAAGAACAATACGTGGTTTTTACCAATGTACTGGTCCAATGAGAAGTTCTCTACGATTTCTCCTCCGTTTACAACTGCACCTGCACTGAATGATGG
Source organism: Flavobacteriaceae bacterium (assembly GCA_047624355.1). Classification (GTDB taxonomy): domain Bacteria; phylum Bacteroidota; class Bacteroidia; order Flavobacteriales_D; family Crocinitomicaceae; genus UBA4466. Next base: position 73,338 of record JBLHPQ010000009.1, read on the forward strand.
CGCCTTTCTTCCTACTAATACTCCCATTTTATTTATTATTTATATGTTATTATTTCCGGCTTCAAAATTACTCAAATTAATGCGTCTAATCTTTAAAGTTCAGCAATGTAATTTTTCAATTCTCTAGTACAAAGTTAATGCAGAGTTACTATAAGTAGTATTGATTAACTTTATATTCGAATAAATAATAGTTATATGATTTCTATCCAACAGATGCAGTACATTTTAGCGCTAAGTGAAGAGCGTCAATTTCTTCGTGCAAGTGAGGTTTGTTTTGTGACACAACCAACATTATCTATGCAACTTAAGAAGGCTGAAGTAGCAATGGATTCTCCAATTTTCGATCGTTCATCATCCCCGTTAAGCTTGACTCCTTTTGGAGAGGAACTGTTGCCAATTATCCGTGAAATTTTGAATGAATATGGACAAATTAAAACGCTTTCTGAAAAGAAAAAGGGCGTTTATAAAGAGAGGATTCGTGTGGCAATAATTCCTACCATTGCCGGTTATATGGTTCCTGACATGTTTAAAGAATGGAAGGAATTACTATTCGATGTTCAGTTGTCAATTGAAGAACTCAAAACAGAAGAAATTCTAGTTGCCTTAGATAAGAAGCAAATTGATGTTGGGATTTTGGCTGGCCCCGTGAATAATCCAAAATTGAGGTCTACGGTACTATTCCGCGAGGAGATAAAAGCCTTCATAATGGGTAGTGAAAAGGAAGAGATTCAAACAGCTGAGCTCTCAGAATATCATCCATGGCTCCTGACACAGGGGAACTGTTTGAGGACGCAGATGATTCATTTCTGTAATTTGAAAAAAGAGGAGAAGGAAGAATGGAATTATGAGGGCGGAAACATGGACTTACTCATGAAAATGGTAGAATTGCATGGTGGTTATACGCTAATACCTGAGTATTCGATAAAAGATAATTCCGTGAACTATAAACGCATTAGATCCGAGAATGGTGAAATTCCGGCGCGAGAGCTAATTGCATTGACATCAAATAGATCGACCAAATGGAAATTAATTGAAAAAATGATTCGAAGCATTCAACTACAGTACACGTCGAGAACTTCTGAGGATGAGC
>JBLHPQ010000010.1:0-73988 GCA_047624355.1 Flavobacteriaceae bacterium
TTTTACAGGAAGACTACCCTCATGAGATCGGAATTGAACTCTCAAAATGGTATGTCGAGATTAATAAATAACTAAAGACAACACGGTATATAAGCAATAGCGGTTTAGGTGAAAACTTGAACCGCTGTTTGTATTTATTAAGGATCTTGCTATCTGAAAAGTCGTAGTTGTTTATTCGCTCCTTTTCGTACACTAACCGTTATATACCATTGACACAAACGTTAGAGATTCTTGATATACAGAAGACCTACGAATATTTATTTCGTTTAAAATGGAAATCGATTATTCATTGACCTTCTTGCGGGAGGGCCTCCTTGCTTTTTAACCAGCTCCAAAATGATTGATCATTATCTTTTTTTCTTTCATAGTGGTTTGTTTTTCAACTCAAATTTGCGAACGAATTGCTTCAATTACAACAAGATTGAATTACTATTACCAACGACTGTAATCAATAAGGTATATAACATCAGTAACCGTTGCACAACTCAAAAATCAGGAAAACAGGAAGAATACATCAATATATTTAAAAATTAAACGCTTGAATATTTGGTGGTTTACTTTGAGGTGATTTGTATTTTCAGGTGGAAAACAGCGCATTTATAGCTGTGCAACAGCTACATCACCTAAAAAGCATAAGGGGTTTATACTTCGTTACAAAAATCTTGGTAAAAAATCATTCTTATCTTTAAAACTAATTCACAGTAAAAAGTACTTACAACTTCTTAGCTGAGAAACGTTATATGCAATGACAATAGATCCTTTTAATAAAATTGTTTCATGAAACCCTTACTACAAATACTAGCCATACTTGCTACTTCAATTACATTCTCGCAGACAAATGATGGCTTTGTGCACGGTGGTTTAAACCGCAGTTTTATCTATTACACTCCAACATCATGGACTCAAAATGAATCTTTACCAATTCTTTTCGTTTTACACGGTCTATTGCAAGATGCATCTAGTATTATGGATATAACTAATTTTAATGATATCGCAGAAGCAAATAACTTCATTGTCTGTTATCCTGATGGGATAAATTCAGCATGGAATGCAAACATGAACGTCAGTTTTTCTCAAACTGATGATATTGGCTTTCTTGAGGAGCTATCTATATACATGCAAAACAACTTTAACACAGATCCTTCAAAACAATATTTATCGGGCTTTTCAAATGGAGGTTTTATGTGTCATAAAATGTTGTGCGAATCAAGTCAATGTTTTGCTGCTGTTGCGACTATTGCTGGAACAATGAGTGATACGGTATATCAAAACTGTAATCCACAAAACATAACAGACATACTGCACATTCACGGAACACTAGATACGTCTGTCCCTTATCAAGGTTCTCCTGCATCAGGTATTTCAGCTGAAACTTTGATGGAAACATGGAGTGGGTATTACAATTGTGATGTATCACCTACGATGTCAACAATGCCAAATCCAAATTTTCTAGACTTATCATATCCTGAAAAATATACATACACTAACTGTAGCAATGTTTCCCTAGAACATATAAAAGTAGTTGGAGGTGGCCATCAATGGCCAGGAATACTAACTGTTTGGGGAGGAGTTGGACAGATAAATATGGATTTTTATTCACCTCAGGTTATTTGGGATTTTTTAGAAGGAAAAGCATGTTCTCAATCAACTGGAGTTACAGAACTTATAACCAATGAAACTAAAATTTTAATTAGCATAGTCGATCTAATTGGAAGAGAGACAGAATTCAAACCCAATACCCCACTGATTTATATCTATAACGATGGAACTCGGGAGCGCATAATGAAAATAGAATAATAAAATTAACCTTTCAGAAAACAGAAGCTTTTTTGATGCATATAACATTGGTAACCTTTGCACAACTCAAAAACTAGGGAAACCGGAAGAATACATCAACATATTTAAAAAATAAACACTTGGATATTAGGCAGTTTACTTTGGAGTGATTTGTGTTTTCAGGGGGAAACAGCGCATTTCTAGTTGTGCAATAGCCACATTGCCTATACTTCATGCTGAAAAGTGTTATATTCAAGAGTCGGCACGTAAGCATAGTCTAGATGTTAGCAACAATTGGATGAGAGGTCTATTTACCATATTACTTATTGCAATATTCTTGACTTCAACATATCACGCTCAACTTAAAGATCACTGAAGGCCCCATGCTCTTCTGTTCTCAGGAACCATTATAACCTTTGATAAGGTTATCCCGAGAATGAAGGTCAAATGCATGCTTCAATGCGATGATAAAAATTCTCTTCAGGAATGCTTGAGTTAATCTTTATGAAACTACTAACCAGTAAAAGTTTCGAGAGAGAACTCTTTGTCTTCAGGCGCAGTTTTGTCTTAAACGAAAACTGTTCCTGGTTAAGGAAATGACTATAACCAGGGTTATTACTTTTAATTGATCTGATGTTAGCAAGAGAGACTAGAGCATGATAATTTTTCTACTAGCAATTTGATTACCTGCTGAGATTTGAATGAGATAAACACCGGGAGTTAGGTGAACCTGAATGTGATCGTCATTGAAATCGGCTTTGCGGTAAACCTCTTGTCCGCTGATACTGGTGATCAAAACCAAGTTGGCGTAAATTGTCTCACTAAAGCGTATGGAACCATGGATTACTGGGTTTTCAAGATTGATAAAATCTAATTCACGATCTTCGACCCCTAGCAAAATGCACCCGTCAGAGTTTGTGTTTCCGTTTTCAATAAGTCCTTGTGGACTCAGATCTTTTCCGACAAAACCGACGTAGTCAGGTTGATATTTCTCCGCTCTAAAAAAGCTGTTCAGATTCAAATTAATTACATCAAATTGATTATATACTCCACTTTGACCTGTCGGGTTTCTGTAGCTCCACAAAACGGTGCCATCTTTCAGAATCTCTGATACTGTTCCTAGCTTTGTTTCTGAAACTAAAAAATTGCCGTTTGGAAGCGCATGGCAGCCACTTTTCTTGATTTGAAACAGCATATGTCCTAATAACATACCACCCCATGTCCAATCAAAATTGGCGGGGAGAAATTCATTGCTCGACATGGTGTATTCACCACCTACTATTTCAGGCTCTATAAGGTGGAGGTGGCTTTCCAAATCTACCCCGTTGCCACCGTTATTGAATACTGAAATTTTTTGCTCGTCCAGATAACCTGTAGGAACCCAGCGGGCGTCATGTTGGCGGAAAAGTTTCTGATCAAAACTCGTGCCTTGTCGGTAAACTGCGGGATTTCCCCAGCGCCATAAAAAGTCGCCACCTCTACCAGAGTTACCGCCTGAATGGCTCGCAGCCTCTGCGGTTGTGGTGCTATGATCGATAATGTAGATTTCGTCTAAGTGCCGTGATGAAATTAATATTTGGTCAAGAACCGAGTTGTAATCGACAGAATTTACATGGGTCCAATCGTCATTATATCCGTTATCGAAATTGATATCCAGTAACTCTGGATGGCCTTCAACGACATCGTAGTTTTCTTTCAAGTCGTCAAAATCCTGTACAAGGTGATCGAAAAAATTCCATTGCCAGACAATGTTGGCACTGTTCGTGCCAACAGGCTCAAGCTCAATAATCTGATCCAATTTCAAATTCCCGCCAAGGTTTGCTGGGTTTCGACCCTGAGCAATCATTGTACTATCGTTATGGAAACCCATTATAACCAAAAGAATGTTGCCGTTTGGAAGTGGTTCAATATCGTGATGTTGGATCAAGCCGTTGTTGCTTGTGGCGTAGGACCAAAGCAGGGTGTTGTCCCAATCTCTGATCTCCAACGAATCTTTGCCAGCCCTTAGTAAAGTTCCGTCTTCAAGCAAATAGCAGGTGAGCCCAGGGATTTCGGTAAATGTCCATTCGTTTATTTTTTCTCCGCAGTTATTAACGAGATACGCGCTATTGTTTTGCTCGGGAGTGAACAATACATAGCCGTCCGATACACCGGGAGAGTGATGGAGCAAACCAATTGTAGGTGATTGTGCAAATGAACTAAACGTACAAAAAAGGTGCGATAGTGCGATCGAAATTTTTACGGCTGAAAGATTCAAAATGCGGTTGTTTACTACAAAAATAAAAAAATAGAACTTCGTTGGCTTAATTGAGTCGCTAAATGTGAGCCTTATTATCTGTCTTTCTTATTGTTTTCGAGATGTATTTCTATTGTTCTACATACCTACTCGAGCAGTTACAATACTGCAGCATCATGGTCACATTTCAAGAAAACATGTTCAAGTTAAAATTGATTATCAAGGAAACATTTTGATTTACGGACGGTGGAGCAGACTTTTATGGTAGTTTACTCAATTATGTGGGAAATGTCGTTGCTAAATACGATTCTGGCGGGAGTCTGCTTTGGATAGTGCTTGCTGGAGAACGTCTTCTGCTTACCTCCGTTAACCGACAAACGTGTGGAGGGATCGAGACGATCAAGGAAACATATATGTTACAGGGGATTTTAGTGATTCGTGTAATATTGCAGGCATGGTAATTACAGGAAATACAGGATCTAAAAATGCATTTCTTTCAAAGCTCGATCCCAATAGCACTGTTATTTGGATCAATTTTGGTGATAAGAAACATTAGAGGTAAAGCGCTGTTTAAGTAAGTGTAGAACATCGCCTATACTTCATGCCCAGCCTTCGCTGTCACTTAGCGTTCCTCATTACTCAAAAGCTAATCGCTTTTTCTTATCTTCGAGCGGTCGGCACAAAGTCTAGACCAAACCGCTAGTAACAATGATTGGATCTTCGAAATAGTGCGCTTTTAACCGAGAATATCACCAAAACAAGTCATATCAATGAAAAATAAATACATTATTGCTCTAGCTCTTCTGATAATAGTCGCGCTAATTATCGCCGAGCCAGTATATGCTGGACCGGGTGGATTTGTGGCTAAAGGAATTTCTAAATCTTGGTGGGGTAAACTTCTCTTATTAGCGCTAGCCGTTATTTTTCTGCCTCTTATTATTTATATAAGGTCCAGAGAATATCTCTCTGTACGTCAAAACATGAAAGTGCTGTCTAAATTGGGCTTTATCAATACAGATTTTCGCTGGTCGTTTCTTGAAAAGAACACCAGGAATATATATGGCAGAGTTTACACGGCTTGGTCGAAAGAGAATTTGGAAGAAGTTTCATCGCTTGTAAGTAGTTGGTACTGGCAAAACCAACAACTGGTGGTCCTTGATGAATGGAAAAGAAATAATCTAAAGAATATTTGTCGTCTCCAAAGTGTTGGAAAAGTTAGACCACTTCATCTAGAAATAACAGATCAAGAAAACTTAGAAGGTTCGAGAATTGCTTTTAGCATTGAGGCTAAAGTTGAGGACTATCTAGTAAATCGAGATACTAGGACCGTGGTTTACGGAGAGATGGGTATTCAAGATGATCAAAAAATATGGATATTGGAGTACACGAACGGTAACTGGCTACTCGATGAAATTAGAGAGGGTGAGCTAAGTCTGGCTTTTGCTAAAATGAAAAATATTATACCCGATAAACTTCCAAACCCAATACGTGAAAGTCGAGCATCAATCCGGTAATTGTTTTAGGAATTAGAACTTCCTGAAAAAGAATTAATCTGATCAAACTTCATGTTACTAACATCACCTAAAATGTGCGCTCCGTTTATGTGGCATCAAAAGCTTAAGCGCTTCTTCTTGCAAAACCAGCTTAATCGAAAATCATTACCTTTAATTCCAAAATATGATTACTGCTAAAGGGCACACGTATGCTGAGCCATTCGAAACACGTCAATTTAGCTTAGAATGTCATATGTAATGTAGACCAGAGTGCGTCCTACTAAAATATCAGGCCTAGGGCAAAATAGACATGAGAGCCACAATTGATAAGATTACTGAAATCAAAACCTTTTACAGACGTGAACGTGATGTTTACGGCAATAGAACAGTTGAGGATTATCAAAGAGCTATTCCTCGTAAGGTTCAATTAGTAACTGGATTGCCTCGTTTGGGTCATTATATTATTGATGCGCTGATTATTGGTGCACTACTATTCGGTGTCAATCTTTTTCTGCTTGACGATATCTACCTAGGTTATGCTTTTGGTTTCGAGGTGAAGGGCTACGTATATAACTTGCTTCCCACAATCGATCAACTAATAATGACCGTTGGCTATTATTTCATTTGTGAAAAAACCATGCAACGAACAATTGGCAAATTCGCAACTAATTCTGTTGTTATCAATGAATACGCCGAAGCTCCTGAGAGTGGATCACTTATAGGACGTTCATTTTCAAGATTAGTCCCATTTGAAGCATTTTCCTGTTTCAGTGATAGAGGATGGCATGACAAGTGGTCCAAAACTTATGTCGTGACGACCAACGAAAGGGATACACTCAGAAAATTGTTAAACGAGCAACAAGGCGTTTTTATAAGCGATAGACAAGATATTCTCGATTAACACAAAATGTAAATTGATTATAATCAGCGCTCTATCCGGTTTGTTTGAAACCAATCAGTGGGATGATTAAATCAAGGCTTTGAATCCAAAAAAAAACTTAATATTGCGATCACCATGAAAGTAAATTACAGCCGAGAAGAACTTCTAAGAGTTGCAGCAGAAAAAATGCGGCAGAAAAGAGAAAAAGAAGAACGCGAGGACAATGAATTTTATAAACGAATTACCTCAGGTACGCCTTGGCTCATCTTTAAAGGAGTTGTTGTATTCTGTACGTTGCTGGTTATGGTTACCACAATCGAGTTTTTCGTTGACGGTCCAACAAAAAAACTAACTGAAGAAGATTGGCGAATTGATCGAAATTGGGAATGGACTTGGCACCAGATAGTAGATGTGGAAGGGTATCTGTTCGCTCCACAATTAGGTGATTGGCTTGATCATGTGGATAACAGTCTTGAGATTACCTATTCTCCTATTTTGAGAACTGGGAAGAAATTGAGCTACGATATTCAAGTCGGTGAATCCGGAAAAAGAAGTCACGAAGAAATCAGATTTAGATCCATTTTCGCATGGTTTCCTGCGGTTCAGCTTTTCCTGCTGATCCCCCTGGTCACGTTTCTTTTCAAACGACAACGCCCCTGGTTCAACTTTACACGGGTCGCATCGTTGTTTTTTGTGTTTCCCGGAGCACTGTTGGTGATCTACTTCTCAATGTTGTAAAACACATACAATAACTAAAGATCATACTTCAACAGACTCAGCACAAGTGCTCCGTTCATTTACCATCAATGAACTTGTCGATGGCTCTTTTTAAGCCGACCGAAGATCAATCCATACTATTTTCAGTGAATAATGAGGGGTAGTGTTTGTGATCTATTCCTATCTTGTAAAAACAATAATTCTCGGGAGCACAGACTGTGCGAAACCAGAAAACGTTCGGAGGATTTGAAGGTTGAAGTGGAGAGATCCACGTTATTCGTTACAATTGATTTATTTGAGAGTTGCGCGAATCGAGCATCGAATCAGAGGACTAATTAAAAAAAATGAAAAACTGCTTACTACTTGGTCGTAAAGAAACAATCGTAGAGAGTGTTAAAGAGGGGATCGAAAATCGAGAAATAAAACTCTTCGGTGGAACAAGCTTGCAAGACGTAAAAGACATGCTCATCCAGAACGAGATTGACATTGTAATTATGGGCGCTGGAATTGACATTGCCGTCCGACTTGATATTATCCGATACATTTATGAAACGAGTAATTCGACGAGTGTTCATATGAAAGATTGGGACTCTGGACCTGCTGGGATGCTTCCATTCGTGAATGCTGCGCTCAATGGAGTATAGCCGTTCCAGAAGAATGAAACAGCTTACTAACAGCAATCCTATTAGGACTGCTGTGACAATTAAAAATTGAAATGATTCTCCTCAAAATACTAGCGGCTATAGGTCTTGGGTTCGGATTAATTATACGCTATCGAAGAAGGGTTGCCATAGAAGATCTGGCGATGAATATTCAATCGAAATCAGGTCGAAATAAACTAAAAAGAAGGAGACTCTTAATATCCGGTTTGGGAATATTTTGTGCAATGGCGTTGGGCCTTACGATTCTGAGTTTGGTTAATGGTGAGTGAGGTAGGAGGGGAGAGTGGACTGAGATTAAATTAAAGGCGAGCTTCCCAATTGCTTTCTATTATTAGAAAGCGCTTAAAAGATGATACTAGGTAGATAAATGATTATTTTTAGGTAGCTATAGACTAGTTATGCTCAATGACCCAGAATAATGCTTGTTTTATCTGTTTTCAAGTGACTTTATATTCCTTCATGTGTGCACAGATTCGTCTGAAGTCGACTCAATAAAGAGAAAGTGAAATTTGTAGGCTAAACTAATACAAAAAATTCAATGTGTGTATGTGTAAAAAGGAAGAGATGGTTATAAAATAGCCTACAAACTATGCGGAGTTCTTTCTTCGAGAAATCACTTTTGGATGAACAAATCTATATGCAAAGCCAAATCGCTTTTTTATCTATAAACCCCAGTTCTAGTAAATAGCCCTTGCGACTTCTTAGTTGAAAACCATTATACGCAATGAAGATAAAAGTTGCTAAGATTTTAATAAAAAAAATATCAGAATTAGATTATGTGCTAGAATGCGTAATTTTAAGCGGAACTTTTGCTAATGCTCCGAAACGGGATTTAAATCCCTGAATAATAATTTTACCATACCAATACTACTCGCTGTAATTTATGGAGTCGATTAATAAATACCTTCTTTCCTTCCTAGCCTTTTTGCTTTATAGTCTTAACGTCCAAGCTCAAACTTCGGCGATTGATAGTCTTACCAACGAACTGTCACACCATCAGAAGAGGGACAATATCAGGGTGGACCTCCTAAACTCACTCGCCTATCACTACAGCAGTAACGATATTGGTAAATCTGAGGAAAATACCATAGCAGCAAATAAACTGGCAGAAAAATTGGGTTATACAAAGGGGTTGGCAAAAAGCTATTCCAATTTTAGTAATATTCATATTACAAAATCTGAGCTCGATGAAGCCTTAGATGACGCTATAGAAGGCCTTAAGCTCTATGAAGAAATAAACAATTACAAAGGGATTACCTCTTCATACAATACGCTAGGAACTATCTATGCGTACAAAAGTGAATTAGATAAATCCTTGGAATATTTTAATAAAGGGCTAGATGTTGCGGTGAAAAATGAAGATCTGAAGAGGCAAAGCGACATGATGAATAACATTGGAAACATCTCTTATGCAAAAGGAGATTTATCGGATGCAATACTTTATTATAAAAAAGCAATCGTACTTAATGAGCGAGTGGGGGACGTGAAAAACTCACTGTCTACTTTTAATAATATAGCCGTTATCTACACTGCCCAGGGTAGATCCCTAGAGGCATTAGATTATTTTAATAAAAGTCTGATCATTAATCGAGAAGATGAAAATAAGGAAGAAATTGCAAGTGTCACACTAAATATTGGCACTGTTTACGTAGAACGAGAACAGATTGAAAAGGCGCTTCAATACTTTGAAGAGGCCCTACAACTTTCTATCGAATTAGAAAACAAGGATACTCAGGCAAAATGTTTAGCTGGCATGGGGGTTGGTTATTTGGAAACGGAGGAATATTCAAAAGCATTGGATAAATTTACAGAAGCCCTGAATCTCAATAAGGAAATTGAGAGTAAAAATGGGATGGCTAATTGCCTGAATCAAATTGGTGGAGTGTACTTATTATTGAAGAAGCCCAAACTGGCGCTCGATAATTTTGAGTATTGCCTAGAATTAAGTACTTCAACAGAGAATAAACTAACCATTTGTTATGCAAACATTAGTTTAGCCGAAGCATATTTTATGCTTGGAGATTACCCTAAAGCATTATTTCATGGTTTAAAGGGAGAAAAATTAGCGTATGATTTAGCGCTTTTGCCACAACAAAAGGCGGCAACAAAGGTTTTATACGAAACCTATGAAGCTACTGGTGATTTAAAGCGGTCATTAAACTATTTAAAGCTTCATAAAACATTTAATGATAGTTTATTCAACAAAGAAAACATTGAAGAATTAGCCGAATTAGAATACGACTATCTGTACAGAGCTGAGTTAGATTCAGCAAGTAACCGTGAGCTTAAATTAACGGAAGAAGTAAAGAGTACAACGAATGATTTGGAAAAATCACAGCAAAATTTATTAGTTGGCGTGATCGTGTTTTTAAGTTTTGCATTAATCCTTGGGGCGACAATATTTTTCATGAAATTAAGAAACGTCAAATCTAAAACTCAAAATATCGTCATTGAACAAAGGTTACTCCGTTCACAAATGACACCACACTTCATCTTCAATTCGCTTTCAGTATTGCAGGGCATGATTTTGAATCGAGAAGATAAAAAAGCGGTATCCTATTTATCCAAATTTTCGAAACTGCTCAGAATCACCTTGGAGAATTCTCGTGATAAAACGGTTTCACTTAATCAAGAGTTGATCGCAGTAGAAAACTACTTGAAACTTCAAAATATTGGAGAAAACAAATCGTATGAATACAACGTAGTAGTTGATGATGCTGTAGATAGATCAATCTTTAATATACCACCAATGCTTATTCAGCCATTTATTGAAAACGCTGTGGAACATGGATTTAAGAATGATCAGGAGACTAGGGAAATTGATGTCCACCTTGCCTATTTGAATGAGAAACTAATTTGTACAATTACCGATAATGGTAGTGGCATTGATTCGCAAAAAGAAACCAGAAAAGAGGATAAAAAGTCATTGTCAACCACGATAACTTCAGAACGATTAGTTATCTTATCGAAGGATTTTAAGATGGAAGGATCCATTGCAATCGAAGATAGAAAGAAAGTCGATAAGAGAGGGACAGTTGTTACTTTAATCATTCCGTATAAATTGGTTAGCAATATATGAAGGCATTAATCGTAGAGGACAAGGAATACATTAGAAAAGGTCTCTTGAGCTTGTTAGAAATGATTGACTCAAAAGTGGAAGTGATTGGGGAATGTGAATCTGTAAAAGATGCCGTTGTTGTTGCCAATGCATGTAAACCAGAGCTCGTGTTTTTGGACATTAACCTTACAGACGGTACGGCTTTTGACTTTTTAGGACGCACAGAAAATTTAGATTTCAAAATTATCTTTATTACCGCGTATGAAGAATATGCACTCCAGGCGTTAAAAATTGGTGCGGTAGATTACCTATTGAAACCTGTTGATATCGACGATCTTCAATCGGCAGTAGAGAAAGTTTCCCAATTGTCGATTACGGAACAAAAAGAACAAATCAAGACGGTTAAGCAGGTTTGGAATAATGAAGGCGATAAGCTCATATTATCCCTCTCCGATAGTTTTCAAGTGATCGATTTGAATGAATTGATGTATTGCGAGTCCGATAAAGGATACACTACTTTCTACTGCGTTAATAATAAAAAGTACCTCGTATCAAAAACGATTAAGGAATTTGAAGCACAGCTCACAGAAGCAAACTTCACCCGACCTCACCAATCGTTTATGGTGAACCTTCAATTCGTTGACAAGTACGATAAGTCCGGTGCAATTCACTTGAAAAACGGTGAGAAAATCCCAGTTTCTTCTAGAAAAAAGGATTCTTTTCTGACTTCTTTTTTACGGGTGAACAAATCGTAAGGGTAGCTCAGTTACCTCCGAGGTGTCATCGGTAGTTATCCAAAAAACACCCGAAATTCATTTCTTCATAAAGCAAATATTTAATAGACGGCTACGCTTATTGCCTAATGATCTGCGGAAATAGATTCTCTCTTTTTTAAGTGATTTTGACCTATTACCTTGGTTTCAGAGAAGGGCGATAGCGAAGCCGTAGAACTTACTATTCGAATACTTAGAAAACGAATGAATTTTAATCAATTAAAACAAACAGATTATGCAAATGCTTCAGAATTTACCTTGGTATGGTTATGTATTATTGGGACTAGGAATAGTCTCCATTGCTTACCGCTTTTTCTCGAAAGGGAAGGAGGGCTATTCAGAGGCAGATTTGGGGAAGGTTAAATTCAGGAAAGACGCAGATAGTAATCTAAGTGACGCCCAACTTTTCTCTCTATCGCTTGATGCAGTAACGAACGAGTGGTGGAAGGCGAATACAAATACACTTGCCTTTAAGACAGGTATAAGAGCTAAAAATTATTTACAAGGTTGGGGAATCGACACTAAAGATGGCTACTGGGGAATGACAAATTATTTCATGGAAGACGGGAGACGAGCGTATTTCGATTTCATATACGACATGACTCAAAACCAACCTGAAGAGAGCTGGGATGCGCTAATGAATCAACAATTTGGAAGCAATGACCGGGCAAATACTTACCTGAATTTTATAAAGTCTGGTAAGGCAGTTGCAACCTTAAAGGAAAAAGGATGCATCACCTTCGATTCTGAAATTGAAATCGGAGTAGCCGGGTATGATGCGAGTGTTTTAGTTGGTCATGCGAGAAGAGCATTCACTGCAAACGTTATTACCGAAGCAGAAGCTTGGGAGGTTATTGATTTCGCAACAAAGCTGGCCAAAGAGAATTTTTCATCTTGGGAAGAGTTTGGGAAAAGCTACGTGTTAGGGTTTACTTTGGATATTAAAGATAGAAAAGATGGTTTTCAAGACGAGACGTATCATTTGTATTCACAGGTTGTAGAGAATCCAGAGAGTCCTTGGAATACGATTAACTGGTAAAAGGTCATCTATGGATAGCAAATTGATTGAAAAGGCGCATTCTGAGCTAAAGGGCGAATTAGGCACCATTTACAAGAAAAGAAAAGCCACGCAGTTTTTTCAAAAAATAATGTGGGCCATTACCGCATTGTTTTTTGTCTTCATGATCTTGAGTCTGGTGATAAATTATTTCCCAAACTTAGATAGTAGTTTCGTGTCGTTTTTTGAACAGTTCCAAGCCACTACAGCGAATCCATATGGTAATTTGTATCCGCTCATAGGCTTTATAGTTTTGCTGTACGTAACGACTTATTTCTTCACACGGAGGTTTAGTTATTTCAAGCAAAAAGAATCGGAGACGATTAAGCGTATGGTAAAGTCGTTATTTCCAAAAGTGGACTTCGCCCAAAACGCGCTACCTCCCACAAATGAAATCATACAAAGTAAGCTGTTTGCTTGGGTGAAAAGAAAAACTCCAATTCACAGTTATGGCCAAATTAGAAGAAAGACGGCTGAGACGGAAATTAACATTGTCGATATAGGAATCGTCGAACAAAATGTCTCCAATAAAGTGTCAGGTGGGATAATGAGCATTCCGGGATTGAATCTGTTTGCGGTATTCTATCGTTATATCTTTAAAGGAATAGTTTCAAATAAATCGGCCGATAATATGCACCATACCTATAGAGGCATGTTCTGTTGGTTGACATTCAAAAAGAAATTGAAAGGTCATACTGTAGTTTTACCCAAAAGTCAGGGAGCGAAATTAGATAGACTCATTAGTTTCAAATTTAAAGAAGAGCAAAAAATCAAGTTAGAAGATCCGAGATTTACGGAGCAATTTAGTGTATACAGCACAGATCAAGTGGAAGCGCGTTATGTTTTATCCCCGGTGCTCATGGAACGGATTGTGGCACTCAAAGAGAAGTTTAATCAACCTATACTCTTGTCTTTCCATGATCGGCAAATGTTCATGGCCGTAAAAAATGAAAATGGAATGTTCTCTTTTCCATCTGGAAAATTGAATGCACTAACAACGGTAGAGGAGTTGTCGCGGGACATAGAAACCGCGTTAGACATTGCCTCAGAATTAGCCTTGAATTAGCTATTACTCGTTGAATAAGCCGATGCGTGAGCATCAAGAACTTAGTTCTGTCGGAATCCCATTGAAATAGGGCTTGCTTTGAATTACGTTAATCAGCATTAACAAAATGTGAGGTGAATGGATTGGCCGCTATAAGTACGTTATCAACGGATATTACTCATTCTCCGATTTCTCAAAAAACAAATATTTAACAATCAACGACGCTTATTGATTCGCTGTCTACGGAAATGGATTCCCTATTTTTTTCTCCATTCCTGCGACTTACATTTATCGCTAAGAGATAAACTAAAAAAAACAGATTATGATGAAAGGACTAAACTTTACACTATTAACAGTGACCGCTATTACACTAATATCTTGTGGCGGAGTATCAAACGAACCAGCAAATGCAGATGGCTTTTCCGCGATTGAAAAAGAACTAAAGGGCGAATTTGGTGATGATGCCTACTATACAGATTTGTCAATTTCATACGATGCCTCTATTGGAAATATGGTGGGGACAACTGTTACAGATGATCCAGAGTCTTTGAAGATGGGGGAATGGACTTTTAGTCAGGGAGCTTGGAATCAAACCTCGGAGATAACTTTAGAGGTTCCTGAAGGAAGTGAAGCCGCAGATTTTATGTTTCAACTTGGCGACGAAATTAACCTAACCAAATTAGGAGAACTCGTTGAAGAGTCTATGAAAGAATTAACAGCGAAGAAGGACATTGAAAACCCGAGTTTGTCTATGGCATTTGTTAAGTTCCCGGATGACGGAGACATGGAAAAGGTAGAGTATGTGGTAATGTTGGAACCAGAGACCGGAGGTACTAGTTATTCCTTTTATTACAACCTTAAAGGTGAGTTAAGAGAAATGGATTATTAGTACAAACCAGGATACCAAGATCATAAATATTACTACTCCAAAAAATCTTAAAAGATGAAAAAAATAATAATAAGTCTTATCGTTCTAATAATTTTCAGTGCTGCGGCTGATGCCCAAATCGTTAACATTCCAGATGCTAATTTTAAAGCTATTCTGGTTGGTAATGCAGCAGTCAATACTAACGGGGATACTGAAATTCAGATAAGTGAAGCGAGTACCTTTACAGGAGCAATTTCTTGTAGTTCTGGCCTCATAGCTGACTTAACAGGAATTGAAGAATTTACGGCTTTAACAATATTGGCTTGCAGTAACAACAGTATAAGCATCTTGGATATAAGTCAAAATACAGCTTTAACAGTTTTGCACTGTCACAATAATAATTTGACTGCACTGGATATCAGTCAAAATTCAGACCTTTCGATACTATTTTGCAACCTTAATAGCCTAACTGCACTAGATGTAAGCCAAAATACAGACTTGACTCAGTTAGATTGTCAAACCAATAATATAATGTCGCTTGACGTAAGTCAAAATTCAAATTTATGGTCGCTAAAGTGTAGTTTAAATGCATTAAGCACATTAGATGTTAGCCAAAACGTTTTGTTAACGGACTTTTATTGTGGTGCTAATGATTTAGCGGTCTTGAACATGAAAAATATCAGTACAACTACATTGGTCAATTTCAATGCAACGGCAAACCCAAACTTAAGCTGTATTGATGTAGATGACGTTGCAGCAGCAACTGCCGCATGGACATTAATTGATGTAGGAGTTGGTTATAGTCTAAACTGTGTTATAGACCTAGTCACTTCTATCATTGTTCAAGGGCAGGCGGGAGTGTCAACGATTACTGTGCAAGGTGGATCTTTACAAATGGAGGCGGCAGTGCTTCCGATTAATGCAGATGACGACACATATACTTGGAGTGTTAGCAACGGAACTGGCTCTGCAATAATTAGTGCCAGTGGATTACTGACGGCCACAGCCAACGGGACTGTAACGGTGAAAGCTACTGCAAATGATGCGTCAGGCACAACAGGAACAGCAATTGTTACTATTTCTAATCAAGATCTCGGTATAAGCGAACAAAGCAATATTCATAGCCTAACGCTATATCCTAATCCGGCGAAATCTACCATTACACTTAACGCTGTCGAGAAAATTGAAACAATTGTAATCATCGATATTATGGGTAAATCAGTAAAGATGAATAGTACAGCAAACAATACAATTGATATATCTGATTTGATAAAAGGAATTTACTTTTTGCAAGTAGACATTGGTGGAACTTTAGTAAGTGAAAAATTTATTAAAGAATAAGACTGAAGAAATCTGAGTGGCACTATGACAATTTTGAAAGCCTGTTTAATGTTGCTCACTAGCAGGTCGTCTTGGCCTTCTCTCACATCAGTTGCTTGATCGCCGCTTCTTATGTCAGGGCTAGTATTGTTTCCTGAAAACTGCCCTGCTAAAGAAGGTAGTTGTTCATGAATGCAGTGACACTCAAGGTTGCTGCTAAGTAAAAAAGGGATCTCCATTATGGTGGTTCCTTTTTTACTTTACTTAAAAGTGTATAGCACAGGATACCTAAAATGCACGCTTCGACAGGTTCAGCGCAAATACTCCGTTTATGTTTCGCAAAACGAACTTACTAGCAAACAACTATCTTTAGTACAAAACGTAATCGCGGGTAAATGGCGCACTTCATTTTAGTCCGAGCCAGTGTTAATGAAGTGCCAAATGTAACATTACACGATTCTCAATTGTTCTAGCTTGATAAAAACCGCACTTTAAACGCATCTAATCCGCTAGGATTAATAGAAATATACCCATAAACCATGATCCGAAACCTTTTCTTTTTTCTGTCTTGTACCGTAATTATTGGAGCCTGCTCGACGTCAGAAAATCCTGGAGATAACATTAAAACTTTGTCTGATGAGATTAAAATTGAACAACCAACGTCCAATCTTGTTTGTTTAAACCACTCTTTACTTGTTCTTGACTCCACAACCTATCACGCGGTGGTGAATTCTGAATTCTTAGGCCACTTTGCTTTTTCATACGAGAAGCAGCTTACGGGTTATCATGGGTTTTATCTAATTGGCAAAACAAATTATTTAGAGATGTTCAATGCCACGAGTTTCGATGGAGAGGAATTGGAAAATGGAGCGGCATGGATTTTTCTTGCTTCACTCAAAGCAAATTATTTAGAGAAACTGAACAAGGAAAATCTAGACATCACGGAATTTAACTATGAGGATGACTACTATTTCTTATCCCCAATGATGAAGGATACAATCAGCCAATTAACGACGTGGGAAATAGGAAAAGATCGGTTTGAAAGTTGGACAAAAAAAGAGTACAATGACTCAATGACATTTTTGCCCGTTGACTATAATAGCCCGCAAGAATCTGATTCGTCCGCTAATTATTTAATGAATGATGTCAATGGAATAGGTTTAAGCTTACATCCTGACGACAGCTTGACAGTAACAAATTATTTAAACGTAATTGGGTATGATTCAGTCTCTGAAGTCAAAGGCCACACAAGGCTTTCAAGCAATAATCAATTCATTGAGCTGCACATATCTAATGATAATAAATGGCTGTCAATCAATCGATACTACATTCAATTAAACAAATCTGTTGAGCGAAGTACTGAAGTCATTGGTAACTCTAGAATTGAATGCGATGGAAAATCGGCGATCTGGATTTTTGATTAGTAATACGAACATCACCTAAGAAACTCAAGGGTTTTGTGTCATCAGAAGCTATCGATTCTTCTTGTTTAACAGTCCATGGTAGAATGACGAAAGTCAGAGCTTACAGATAGCTACCGGATCACTTTTCTTAACTTTAGAAAACACGCTTAGCAAAAGTCTTTACGACTTCTTAGCTGAGAACCCTTACCTGTAATTTGAAAAAAGATGTTTAATTTATTCAAAAAAGCCAAGCCAACCATCGACTCCATTTCCATACCAACTAACCTTAGCAACCGCTCGGCGATAGCTGAACAATGTACTGGAAGAATAGCCCCAATAATCCTTTGTTGCTCGAGCTTCTTGAAATGCTCTATGAGGGATGGAGCTTTCCGTTTGGCTTGATCAATTCCTGTTTTGAAGAATCCGATCCTAGACTTTTTTGTTTAGTTTTACTCATAAGAATTTTATGAGCTTAGACGAGAGTGGGTTTCGAGTGTCTTTAGCTACCGTAGGTTCAGTTCAACAACGGCTGCGCCCCAGTGCAAGTTCTCGCTTCAGGGAATCATTCAAACTGAACAAAACAATTCTTATCTTCTAAAAACAAAATTTAGTAAGGAGCTGCAGCGTGGCGAAGCGCCGAATGTTATGCACAATTAAAATTATGAGTGAGGTAGGGTACAATACATTTCATACGGTATATATCTAAACATTAAACATTAAACATTAAATATTTTAAAATGAAAAAAGCAATCTTTAGTTTAGCAATCGCATCAATTGCATTGGTGTCATGTCAAAAAGAAAATGGCGCGACGAATGATTTTTCGAGAGAAATCTCATTAGAAGCAGCTCAAATTACACTACCAACTTCCGGTGGAGAAATCAATGTTAGCCAAACATTAGCGCAATCATCCTCATCAGATTACTATACAGCAGGGGAATTGGAATATGTCCAAAATGGCCAGTTAGTAGCAAAGGTAAACTTTGGGCAAGGAGAAGAAAACAGCTTAGCGGAGCTCACGAAAGATGGAGCTGTTTCGACATTTGATTTAAAAAAAGACGAATCCTATTATGACGGTAAGAAATCGAAATACAAGAAAGTAATAGTTGAACCATTAATAAAAGCTGACGATTGCGATTATATCATTTCGGGAATTATCAAATACTATGAGTACGAATCAGGTGCATGGGCTGCAACCATTGATTTCGGAGATAGAACGTGCGATGAATGGGCGACTAAAACTGATGCTGACGGAAACGTTAACACGTTCAGTCTTGATGATTGGAAGTAAGATTCGATTAACGTACCCCATAAATAAATAGACATTCATTCAGCGCACGTGTGTTCACGGGCGCTGAATAATTTGCAAACGATTGACACACCAAGAATTCAAATCCTGTTTTAATGAGCTATTCGAAGCCGTTCGGAACTACATTTTCTATCGATGTAATGATGGAGATCTTGCGACGGATATTGCTCAAGAAGCGTTTATGAAAATCTGGGAGAAGGACTTTGTTTATCATCCACAAAAAACAAAAAGCTTGGTGTATAAAATCGCCAATGAACTTTGGATTAATCAGTATCGTAAATCTAAATCTGTCATCAACTACCAATTAGCACTGTCCCAAGACGATTTAAAGACGGACAACGAACAGAATTTAGAGTACGAAGAATTAAAAGACAAATATGAAGCAACTTTATCCATTTTGCCTTTATCCCAACGAGAGGTCTTTTTAATGAGTAGAATGGAAGAATTGACCTATAAGGAGATTGCTGAACGACTTGATATTGGAGTCAAAGCCGTAGAAAAAAGAATGTCACTCGCCTTAAAAGAACTCCGAAAAGCATTGAGTTATGACGAACAATAAGAACATAGAGGAGCAAGAGAAAGCACTTTTCTCTCAACTCAAACCAAACTATTCCAAAAATAAAGAGGATGTTTGGTCGACGTTGGAGAAAACTGTTGTACAAAATCAAACTGTTCAGAAAAAGAAAACAAGAACGATTCGTTTGGTATGGATAAAATACGCTGCGGCTGCTTCTATTCTAATCGTTATAGGCTTGGGATTATTCGCTCGTTTATATGCAACAACAATTGATGTTCCCACTGGTCAAACCTCGCAACACACTTTGCCAGACGGATCCATTATCTATCTTAATTCGGAGTCATCCATCAACTATCATCCGTATTGGTGGAGTTTCAATCGAGAAGTTGAACTTGACGGAGAAGCCTTTTTTGAAGTTGAAAAAGGAGAATCGTTCCGCGTGCTTAGCGAAATGGGAAGTGTTGAAGTTTTGGGCACGAGTTTCAACGTGTACTGTCGGTCTGATAAATACGCCGTTTATTGTAAAACGGGGAAAGTACGTGTTCGCGACCCTCATTCAAATGAAGTAATTCTAACGCCTGAACAATTTGTATCTGCAAATGCAGAAACGAATACACTCCAGTTAAAAGATAATGTCAATACAGATCAAGTTATGTCTTGGAGATTGAATAAATTTCTATACAACACCACACCCATTACAAAGGTTTTGGAAGATTTCGAGCGTCATTATGGAATACGTATAAAAACAGATATCGATAATATCGATGAACTTCACTACACTGGTCTTTTTATGCGAGATATCGGCGCTCAAAAGGCCTTGGATATCATTTCCTTTAGCTTCGAGTTGAATGTCGAAAAAAATGGAGAAAATACGTATCTTGTAAAGTATTAATGCGACATAGTTTGAAATCTCATTTGTTTCTCATCTTCGGGTTGAGCCTCTTCGTAAACAGCAACGTGTTTAGTCAAAACATTACACTTGACTATGACAAAGTTTTGTTGAATGAAATATTGCTAGACCTCAATACGCGATACGCTGTTCAGGTTTCTATCAGTTCAAAATTATCTTCTCAATGTGAAATCTCTTTGAAGAAAAAGGTGACTTCCGTTCAAAAAGCCATTGATCTTCTATCTGAATATTGTGGTCTCGACGTTCAAAAAATAGGACAGGTATATACGTTTCGAAAAAGGAAAAAACGGGTGGCAGCTGTCACCAAACCAACACCCAAACGACGAAAACGGTTCCTATTTCAAGGAGAAGTGTTGGATGGGAAAAGTTTGGAGCCGCTCCCCTACACAAGCATCACTATTGGAAAAAGCACGATCAAAAGTGACCAGAAAGGTCGTTTCAGCTTTCGGGGCTTTCGAAGTATCGATCTCTTTGAAGTCAAACATCTTGGATATACCATAATAGACACTTCTCTGAGTTCCGGCAGCAAGCACATGATTCTTCTCACAACTGACATTCAAGAATTTGAGGAGATAAATATTATACGTTTAAAACCTGCTGAAACCTATAGGGTCACTTCTGGTGATGAAGCTGGTCGTATTCAACTGAACAATATAGGATCCAAATTCATCCCGGGAAGTAATAACGACTTCATTTTCAACAACCTAAGAATGTATCCTGGAATTATGGCTGCTGGAGAATCAAGCTCTGAATTTATTGTTTGGGGAAGCTATCCCGGACAAGGGCAAATAACGTATGATGGAATCACACTTTTTAATGGTGCGGGAATGAACGGTGATTTAGGTAGAGTAAATCCTCTAATGATTCAAAATATTGAAGTGTACAAAGGAGGATATAATGTGAACATTGGTGACAGAGTTGGATCCGCAATCATCATTGATAGTAAAGATGGGCAGAAGAAAACTTCCGCTGCCATTAACTTGGATAATCAAATGGCGAGTGTCTATATATCTGTGCCGCTCCTAAAGAAAACATCAACACTCCAAATTGCAGCGCGTAAATCCTACTACCAATTGGCGCCTTTTCAAGAGAAATTCACCTCGGACAAGGTCAATTTTGTTTATCCAAATTATGATTATGGTGATTTTAATCTCAAATTTACGACAGTTTTAAAAAACAGAGACAGAATTCAGGTTAGTTCTATTGCTAGCTTGGATGGATACGATGAATACTTAGATAAAAAGGATGTGTCTGCCTATAACTCACATTTATCAGCATATTCGTTTCAGTTAGGTAACTCAATCAACTACACGCATAATTGGAAAAATGGAGGTATCACACGCTTACTCTTCGCACAAAGTATGTTCAAACCGAAAGAGTCCTTCACTTCGACATTCACTGACTCCTCCAACCTAATCGAGAACTACGTATCAAGCCTTGAAAATGGAATCGACGAATACAAACTTCGACTTGAACACTCCTTGTCTGCTTCACCGACTAACCAATTAGACTTTTCTGCGGCGTTTATTAGAAATCAGTGCACTTTCGATGTGGTTGAAGGCGCAGCGTTGCTCAAGGAATTTGACAATTCAATTAATCGGTTTTCCGTTTATGTGAAAGATCAGTTGACCCTGTGGAATCGCTTGTACATGCAATTTGGTTTAAAGAGTGATTTTCTGTTGACGCAGTTGAAACCTTACATACAACCTAGAGTGAATGGAAAACTGGCACTCAATGAGAATTGGAACGTCAACTTCGGATGGGGAATCTACAATCAGTTTGTTTCCAAAGTTCAACTTGTAGATTCTTCGGGTGCACGCTCTCTAATATGGTCCTTAGCCGATAAACTATTTACGCCCGTTCAGCGATCCATGCATACGGTTGTCGGGCTTTCCTATCTTGGAAAGTCATTGGAATTTGGTGTTGAAGGATACTACAAAACCTTCGATGGAATTAGTCGCTACTCCGCGAATGACTCATTTACCGATTCTGAGATAATCGGTGGATACGGATATGGGCTCGATCTTTTTTCGAAGCTACGATTTAAGAAACATGAAATCATACTGAGTTATTCGCTCGGACAATTTAATGAGCTTACGAACTCTAAACCGACATCAGACATAGCAGTAGAAGCAGAACAAAGTCAACGGCATGAAATAAAAACTTCATTGAATTTACGCTTCAAACCCATCACGATTAGCTTAGCAGGTGTTTACGGTTCGGGATTTCCTTTTACTTCAATCAAAGAAGATGAAATCCGACCGTATTCAAGGTTTGACATTGCCATAAGGTATACTAAAAGGTTGAAAAAGACCTCCTTCAGTACAGGGATTTCAATTCTTAATTTGCTGAACACGTCTAATTCGAGACTCTTCCGAACAACGAACTTTTCCGATAATTCAAGTTATTCTACTTTAGGAATTCCATTGACTCCGACCTTGTTTTTTAATTTTAACCTCTGATACTGTTGGAGTTATTTCAATCGGTAACCATAGACCAACAATAAAAGTAAAATTGAATGAAAGTGGATAACATATAAGCATCAATGAACGTCAAGCCTTCTTGACTTCATTGTACTTACTGTTCCACGTCCCTTCGAGACCAAGTAATTTCAATTCTATGAGTACTGAATAGAACGTGTTCTACTAAATGATGTTTTTCCGATTCACATAAACGTGTTTTCATCTTTCAAGGGCGCGTACAAAGACCATTTATCGAGGTGTTTTTCTAATGTTAAAGCATGTAGAAACTCATTTAGTTCTTCAACTTGAAGATCCATCATGGAAATGTTTACCACATACCTTTCTGATTCAGTATAAATATTGCAGTAGCGCTCTTCCACTTCGACGCGTTGAAATTATTGAAAAGGGTACTTATTGTAGGGATGAACAACTATAGAGAACTGAGCTGTAAAACTCATCCCATGCTTAGTTAACCTCAATCAACACGTTGGCCGATCGAATGATTGTGAAGCATTGGAACCTGCGAGATTCCCAATACCACAATCACCTAATAATATTGAAACTGTACTACTCTTTCGATTTCCCAGTCCCACTTCATCGATTTCTGATGTTCAACTAAGTCCAATAACATTCCTTTTTGGTCATACTCGAATTCATACTTTGACGACCTTGTTCCACTGTCGAGTGTTTCTGGTTGTTCATACACGGCAAAAATTGTTTTTAAATCTCCATTTTTGGTGTACAAGAACTTTTTTGAATGGGTATAAAGATCTCCCCAAATATCATGTTTTCCAATCGCCTTGATTAACACCTTTGAGTTCCAGTAAATATAGTCTGTATATTCCCTCCTTGTGTTGGTTTCCAGATTCCAACTTTCCTCTCGCATCTTCAGGCCATCTTTATAGGAAATGATTTCTATCCAACTATTTGCCTCTTTAATACTAGCAAAAGGGCCTTTTTTGGTCTTAATCGCCTCGGTTAATTTGTCTAGCGCCATGAACGCCTCTTCTTCAGAAATCACTCCATCGTATTTGATGATTTTTAACGCAGTATATTGACCATCAACGGTGTTGTTTATTTGGTAGGTAACTCCTATTGAATCGACTACATAATCTATAAATTCAATGAGCTCTTCATCGTGATAACTACGTTTGGACTCAATTTCATTTTTACCGTTATAAAAATATTCAGATCGACTGTCGCCATAACTCATTGACTCCTCTATGGATTGTAACTGATTCCCCTTCGTATAGTTCAGCTGTGTTAGATATTCGTCGGTTTGATATTCTCCCAAACCCTCACTTAGGAAGTTAATAATGCGCCCTTCATCGTTAAGCGACAGGGTAAACAAAAAATCGGCGTTGAGCGTGTCAAAGGGTGTTCTTTCGGATGAAAAACGCTCAATATGATCATCGTTCAATGCAATAATATTCATTCCGGAAATAGTATTTCGTGCTAAAAAAGAAGGCGATAAATAGGTCTCAATATCGAAGTCGTATCCGCTAAAGGTAAATCCAAGATTTTCATTTACTAAGGATGGGTTAACGATGTTTTTGGAAGAATGATACTTGGCATTATCGAGTGTTCCAATAGCTTCCTGAGCATTGTCACAGGCATTTAGTAAAGTAAATAATGAAATTATTCCTACAGCACTCGCAATTTTCATTTCATTCAATGTTAGCATCATTTGTATACCTTGAGGTACTTAAATTGCCTTGAAATTACGAAGACTTTGGTCAACCATCAAGCGTTATGAGCGGTACTTGAAGGTTTTGATAGCGAAAAGTACGCCGGATTGGCCATTCGCGATAACGGTAGCTGTAGTTAGTTCCTTAAAGGATAATCTCCTTCAACTTCGAAATAGGCGTTCTAAGCGCTTCTTTATCGCCTTCAATCTCAGTGACAAGTGCCACGGTCGCTATTCTTGTTATCGTCACCAATTCCCCTAACTCACTCACTAAAAATTGATGTGCAACGAGTTCAGTGGTGTCTGCATCAAAGTGCTCGACATTCGAAGCGATCAGCACTAGATCAAACGTGTTTTCATCGTTCTTGGTAGAAATGAATTCCCAAGATTCGGCATCCACAGAGAATTCTTCCATTTCAAAGCTATGGACGGTGAATTTTCGGTTCCAATCTTTCGCCAATTTACTGGAGTGAAAGTTCCAGTTCATATGTTCGGGTGAAGAAAGCATGATTTCCTGACTCACTTTTAAGTATTCGTTATTTCCGTTTGGAGAAATCGTCAAGAACCATTGATTTGATGTATCGAGTCCAACATCCCAAGTGAAAACCCCGAGATCAAGGATGAGTTCATTCATC
This sequence comes from Flavobacteriaceae bacterium, assembly GCA_047624355.1. GTDB lineage: Bacteria > Bacteroidota > Bacteroidia > Flavobacteriales_D > Crocinitomicaceae > UBA4466. The sequence continues at coordinate 24,807 of JBLHPQ010000010.1, forward strand.
TGATCGACGATGTAGGATTGATTGGGAGATGAGTCAAGCTCAATGCATTCCTTAATTACCTTTTCTGACTTCACAAACCATTGCCAGAAAGCGGTTATTTTATCTTCGTTTGAGCTCATGAGTAACTGGTTGAATCCTTGAATCTATTTCGCGTTTCGGCTGTCAACTCCCCAATTCATTTTCTTTCGAATGGTATCTAAGAAATTGTTTTCCTCGAACTTGATCACATTCACCATGTACTCCGCCTTATGGATCAGTACTTCTTCTCCCTGGCGAATGCTCATTGAATGCCCATCTAAACTCACTAAATGGCGACGACTTCTTCCTTCAACGACCAATTTTATTGGCATGTGATCTGGAACAACCATCGGTCGAACATTTAAGTTGTGCGGTGCAATTGGCGTTAAAATATGTACTTGACAACCTGGAGTAATAATTGGGCCACCGCAACTCAGGCTGTATGCCGTCGATCCCGAGGGAGTTGCTACAATTAATCCATCTGCCCAATAAGAGTTCAGGTATTTATCATCCAAAGAGGCGTGAACAGTAATCATCGAAGAAGTATCCCGTTTTTGAAGCGTGACCTCATTCAAGGCAATATTTTCATCTCCAAAGAGATCATCTTCTGTTTCTACGCGGATGAGCGATCGTTTTTGATGCACATAGTCCTTTCTGTAAACCATGTCCATTGCTGCCTGGATGTGATCCTTACCGATATTGGCGAGAAATCCAAGACGACCTGTATTTATCCCTAAAACAGGAACCCCGGAATCACGAACGTACTTGACGTTTTTGATAAATGTTCCATCACCACCAACACTAAAGCTTAGATCAATTCCAGAGGAAAAATCCTTATGGGAACTGAATTCATCTGTTTTATCAGATAATCCAATTTTCTTGACAAGTGTTTCTTTGAGATCTTTATGAACAATTGGATTCCATCCGAAGTCTTTTAGGACACCGAGAAATTCCATGTAATATTCTGAATTCTGTTTTGTAACCTTTTGGCCGTATACAGCGACGTTCATTCTCTATAAGTTCAAATAGTTGAGCAAAGCATCGTATCTGAATTGCAGATCATCTGCAGATCGACTCTTCTGAAAAGACGCCTTGATAACGTAATCATACCTCTCAAATGTACTAATTATTCGATCCAAATCGAGCGTATTGATCTTTAAGGTAACTTCCACATTCGTAGAATCTGTGGATGACATTAAATAAGCACTCAGAATTTTCGCATCGTTGCTTTCAACAATTTGACCAATTTGCGCCATTGAGTAATCTGTACTCGACATCTCAACAACGAGAATTCCGCCAACTTCCTTAATGCTTCCAGTGTTCGCAATAAGTGTTAGAAGATGATGCACTCCAGAACATCCGACGTATTGTTCGTCATTGTCTAGAATAGGAATTAAACTGAGTTGATATTCAGAAATCCTAGCAAGCACCTGATAGATATGTTCTCCTACATATGAAAACGGGCGCGGGAGATGCTGAAATAATTTATCAAGTGATTGAGATAAATCCGTCTGATCGAAAAGCATTGCCTCCGAAACCAAACCGACAAAATTACCATCTTTCAGGACAGGCAGATGTGAGACCTTAAATTCTTCCATCCAGCTCAATGCTTTCTCACCAGTATCGGTGTGCATTAACGGTGGAATCTCATCTGTAATTAAATCTATTGCTCTCATTTCGGATGCTAAGGTAGTATAATACAATCGTTGTTATTACGTTTGTGGTCACAAAAACTGTACCGAATGAGCGCAAAATTAAGTGTGAACGTAAATAAAATAGCAACGCTGCGGAATGCACGTGGTGGGAACCATCCAAATGTAGTGCAAGTTGCCATGGATTGTGAGCGATTTGGTGCAGAAGGAATTACGGTTCATCCACGTCCTGATGAGCGTCATATCACCAGACAAGATGTTTTGGATCTGAAGGAAGTTGTACGCACAGAGTACAATGTAGAAGGTTATCCAAATGACCGTTTTATGGATTTAGTGCTCGACGTGAAGCCAACACAAGCTACATTAGTTCCTGATCCACCTGGTGTGCTTACTTCAAATGCTGGTTGGGACACTAAAGCGAACTTAGGTCTGTTGTCAGATTTGGCGGTAACGTTTAAAGAGCATGACATTCGGTCAGCGATTTTTGTTGACACCAACCTTCAAAACATTGAATATGCAGCTAAGTCTGGTGTAGATCGAATAGAGTTGTATACAGGGCCCTTTGCTGAACAATATGGGTCTAATCCGCAAAAATCAATTGAAAATTACGTAAATGCAGCAAAATTAGCGACTGAGTTAGGTTTGGGGATCAATGCAGGACATGATTTAAGTCTTGAGAACCTCGCTTTTTTTCAAGAACAGATTCCAGAATTATTGGAAGTCTCGATTGGCCATGCGTTGATTGCAGACGCACTTTACTTTGGATTAGAGAATACCGTTCAGATGTACTTGAGACTGTTGAAATAGGCGCTTTTTAGTTAGTTGACAACTTCAAATTTTACGGATGATTTATTTCCAAAGTCGTCGACAATTGACAATTCATGCTTTCCTTTTTTTAGTTCCGTACTTAGCTGATGAATGTCGGAAGTTTCCTGAATAGCTACTTTCACTCAAGAAAAGGCCTACAACAATAGAGTTACTCTTCCTCGCTTACTGGTTCTTCATTTCCATTGGCTGGTGGCTTAACTATTGGCCTCCGACGAGAAGTAAATAATCCTATAAGTCCTGCGATTAAATAGACTAACGCAAGTAGCCAAAAGAAGGAGATTCCGATGACGGTCAGGACGAGCCAAAATGTAGAAACTATGTGCTGCGCGAGAAAATAAAGCCCTAATCCAACTAGAAAAGCTAATCCAGCTGCAATGAGTGCGATGATAAAGAGCATAAGGCCGGAGATTGCCGTTCGAGATCCTTGTTTTGAAACCGTATGATTTTTTTGAGATTCGGAAATAGTTTGTTCCTCGTCTTGCTGCCATCGCTCAGATTCCTTTTCCTGCAGAGTAATGGGATTTCTCTCTTGAGAATTCTCTACGGGTTGATTGTCTTCAATGAGCGTTTCGGCTGCTGACGCTGCAGTTCTTTTAGGAATTGTGGTGATTTTAATTGCCTCACTCTCGGCAATTAGGCTTGCGGCTATTTCATCGATTGAATTGAGTTCAACGGCTTGCTTCTTAGTTTGATCTGACGAGCGATGTGCTTTATGCCATTCTACATGCCAGCCCTTTCTATGAACTCGCTTTGTAATTGTACATGAGCTCCCGAGAACTAGGAAAACAATCGTAATGAGGTAGATTCTTGATAACTGCATACTGGTTCAAGTTATCAGCGTTCACAGGAACGCTCCAATGAGAAAGATTAAACAGATGAGCGCAATCGCCCAAAAGAAGGCAATTCCGAGGATGAGTAGCACCGAAAAAAATATGGATTCTACAATCGTTACGAGGTAGAGTAAAAGTAATCCCAAACCAGCACCGAGGATAATCAAAACCAGTATCAAGGCAAAAATAGCCCTGCCTACATCTTGCAAATTCTTCTTTTCTTGAACTTCCTGAGATTGCACGCTTTCTTCCTCCTCAAGCTCTGGTGCATTCTCAGTTTCTAACGACGCTTCTGTGTAGGGTTGTGGAGTATCTGAGTCGGAGAGAATTGGTGCGACTTTTACGTCTGATGACTTTATCTCGGAATGCCTTTTATTCGAAGTTCGATTTACCTCTTCCGTGCTGTTATCAACCGAAATGGGTTCGTCCGAATCAGTAGCACTAAATTTACTTGCTTCGTGTGCTGCTAATGTTGAATTTGTAGATTGTAGGGCTTCGCTACGTTTGGACTTATGCCATTCTACATGCCATCCTTTTCTATGGACGCGCTTTGTCATTGTACACGAAGACGATAAAATAAGTGTCAAGAGCAGGGCAAGGGCCAACCAGTGCTGCTTTTGCTGTAGTACTTTATTGAATAGTGTTCCCATGATTGTGACTAGCGCACAACAATCCTGCCAAGCTTCTGTGAAATGATTCGCTTTACATTTTCTAATGCTACTTGCTCCGAGAGTAAATCCATCAGTAATTCGTCTGTTAATTCATCGGCACTCATCGTTAGACTTGCTCTAATTTCACCGATACGTTTTTCAACTTTGGAAACCTTGAATGCGTAAATTGAACCCATCACCGCCTTTCGAAGGTTATCACGTTCAGAGTTCGTATGGATATTATGTTTGGTTACCCAATTATGACTGATCTCAATTTCGTTCATTTCAACCTCTGAAACAAATTGGACGATCTTTTGGTCTTCCAAACGTTTGAAGTAGCTAGGCTTTAGCAATACTTTTTCTGAGAGGGATTCTGTAATAAGTTGATACATTTTAGCAAATGTAGCATCATCGAAAACAAGCTCATCAATATCTAATTCATGACAAATTAGCTCGGTGATACTTGTCTCATATTCTTCTTCTTCACCTTGCTCATTCAGTTCTTTGTGCGCCAATGCCATTGAGCCATATTGCACAAGAATCCGCATTAAATCGTGCTCATTATGATCAAATCCCGTGGGGGCTGATTGTTCGAGTGCAGCACTCTCTTCTTGCAGTGGATTCGGCTCGTTCGCATAGGGATCATCCGAGGGTTGAGAGAAACTCGATGCTTCTGCACGGGGGGTAGTCTTTGTGAATCGTTGCTTTGAGGCAGCAGATTGGCGTAGTTTGATTAACTCATTTGCGAGTAATTGCTCGCTCATATTAAACCGCTTCGCAATTGTCTGCATGTAGACATTTCGCGTAATTTGATCTGGAATTAGTGATACTGACTGAATGATCTCACGAATAAGTTCCGCTCTTTTAATCGGATCATCATCCCCCGTTTTTAGCAATATTTCAGCCTTGAACGAAATGAAATCTTGCCCCTGTTCTTCAAGGAAACTCTCCAACTCAGAAGTCCCAACGGATCGAGAGTAGGAATCAGGATCTTCGCCTTCTGGAAACAGAACGACCTTCACATTCATCCCTTCTTCCAGAATTAAATCGATCCCTCGGAAAGATGCTTTTATACCTGCGGCATCCCCATCATATAGGATGGTAATGTTCTTTGTATAGCGTTTTACAAGTCGAATTTGATCCTTCGTCAATGCGGTACCCGAAGAGGCAACAACATTTTTTATTCCTGCCTGATACATGGCGATTACATCAGTGTAACCCTCACATAAGAAGCATTGATCATATTTGATAATATCACCTTTTGAAAAATGGAGTCCATACAAGATTTCACTCTTGTTATAGATCATGCTCTCCGGTGAATTGAAGTACTTGGCTACTTTTTTATCGGCAAGAAGTGTTCTACCTCCAAAGCCTAATATTCTTCCTGAAACACTATGAATAGGAAACATAACACGACCGCGAAAGAAGTCAAAGTATCGATCGTCCTTGACCTTTGTCAATCCGACAGTTTCCATGAACTTTCGTTTGTACCCTTTTGCGAGTGCAGCATCAGAAAACCCTTTTCCAGAATTTAAACAATATCCTAGTTGAAATTTCTCAATAATGTCTGGTCGGAATCCACGCTCAACAAAGTAAGACATCCCAATTTTCTTGCCTTCGTCAGATTTCGTGAGGTTTCCCATGAAATGCTCCTTGGCATACTCGTTGATGATATGCAAACTCTCGCGCTCTGATATCGCGGCAAGTTCTTCAGGGGTTGCTGGACGATCTTCAGGAATTGGAATACCGTATCTATCCGCAAGCCACTTCAGCGCTTCTGGATACGAAAAATGCTCTTTTTCCATTAAGAAACTGACCACATTTCCTCCACGCCCAGAGGAGAAGCATTTAAAAATTTGTTTGGCTGGAGAGACGACAAATGAAGCTGTTTTTTCATCCGTAAATGGACTCATCCCTTTTAAGTTGGAGCCCGCCCGCTTTAGATTAACAAAATCGCCAATGACCTCCTCAATTCGAGAAGCTTGGAGAATATCATCAACAATATGTGGGGGGATCATCGCCATGCTTAACGAAGGATTCCAAAATCTTTTTCGTGCAACAATACGCCGGTAGAATCATATGTTTTCCAGATTCCGATTTGCTCATTTTCTTTGTATTCGCCGGTGTATCTTAGAACTCCGGTGTCATATTTAACCAAGGTAACACCATTTTTAATTCCATGGTTATATTCAGTCATTGAGACCTGAACGCCAGAAGTATTATAGTAATACCAGATTCCATGACGCTCCTTGTTCCCATCTTGGGGGCCTCTAAATTTGACTCCTTTCTGATTCGTTCCAGGGTGATACTCTGTATAAACACCATTTTTCACCTCAATAAGGTCCTCTTTTGTTTCAATATGGATTGGTTCTTTCTTCACCTTTAATTCCTCTTCAGAGCAAGACACAATAAGTACCGATAAGAACGCAATGAGCAAATACTTCATTATAATTATTTTTTTCTATTCGTAGTATAATCGACGAGTCCGAGGATTGATTTTTTCGCATCTGATTCAGGAACATCAGCAAGCAATTCAACTGCTCTATCGCGATATTCTAACATCTTTTTATGAGCATAATCGATTCCACCGTGCTCGATAACGAGCGCAACGGCACGACGCACCTTTTTCGGATTTTCATTGTGCCTTTTGACAATGTTGATCAGTTCTTTTCTAACGTCATCTGGAGCAGTGTTCAGCACATGAATCAGCGGTAAGGTCATCTTGCGTTCTCTAATATCCAATCCTGTAGGTTTGCCAATGTCACCAGGCTCTCCGTAGTCGAAGATATCATCTTTCAGCTGGAAGGAGATTCCGATCAATTCTCCAAAATTCCGCATGTTTTCGGCTTGATCTATTCGGTCGGCACTAATCGCTCCCGCTTCGCAACAGGTCGAAATTAACGATGCCGTTTTTTGTCGAATAACTTCGTAATAGACCTCTTCAGTAATATCTAATTTTCTTGCCTTCTCAATTTGAAGTAATTCTCCTTCGGACATTTCACGTACCGCTCGAGCAACGACTTCCAATAATCTAGGATTATCATTTTCAATAGAGAGCAAAAGAACTTTAGAGAGCATGTAATCACCGACGAGCACGGCAATTTTGTTTTTCCACAGCGCATTCACAGAAAAGAATCCTCGGCGTTCATTAGCGTCATCAACAACGTCATCATGCACTAAGGTTGCAGTGTGGAGTAACTCTACAAGGGTCGCGGCATCGTAGGTTTTATCCGTGACATTTCCATACATCTTTGCGGTGAGAAAGATGAACAGCGGACGCATTTGTTTCCCCTTACGTTTTATGATATAATGCGTGATTTTATCGAGCAGTGCAACCTTCGATTTCATACTCGCTCGAAAGCGATCCTCGAATTCACCCATTTCCGCTTCTACCGGCGACATTATTTCCTTGACAGTCATCTATACAAATATAGTGGTTAATGTAGGATGAAAATCTAAAGGATGTAAAAAAGAGTAAAGTGTTATTATTAGAGCGAGAAATGCTCATTTTAGTTGATGATCGGGAGATTATTTCAATGTCCGATCTTCTTTTAGGATCGCATTATTTTTATTTGCCAATTGGCCACACGCTGCATCGATATCTTTCCCTCGACTTCTTCGAACGTGAACAATAATGTTTCTATCCTCGAGATAGGCAGCAAAAGCATCCACTTTGGCGATTGTCGCCTGTTGGAACTCACCGTCGTCAATTGGGTTATATTCAATAATATTCACCTTGCAAGGAACACATTTAGCAAATTGTGCTAGTTCTTGGGCGTCCTCTATTTCATCATTAAAATCTTTAAAAATGATGTACTCAAATGTTACTCTTGTTCCTGTTTTCTGATGGAAGTAACGTAATGCCTCTGACAGTGCTTCAAGATTATTTGAATCGTTAATAGCCATCAAACGACTCCGTTTGACATCATTGGCAGCATGTAACGAAAGTGCTAGGTTGAACTTGACTTCATCATCGCCAAGTTTTTTGATCATTTTCGCGATTCCAGCGGTAGAAATAGTAATCCGTTTTGGTGACATACCGAGGCCTTCTTCTGAGGATATCAAATCAGTAGAACGAAGCATTTCCTTGTAGTTGAGTAATGGCTCGCCCATTCCCATATATACTATGTTGGACAATGGCGTATTGTACCTGCTTTCAGCTTGATTTTTTAAATAGACAACCTGATCGACCATTTCACCAGCGGTCAAATTACGCATCAGCTTTAATTTACCCGTTGCGCAAAATTTGCATGCGAGGCTGCATCCAACTTGAGATGAGATACATGCTGTTGTTCTCGATGAGGTAGGAATTAAGACACCTTCAATAACCTTTGCGTCATGCGTGGTAAAGGCACACTTAATCGTTTTGTCTGTACTAATTTGCTGATCTTTTAGATCGATTACATCAATCCAATAACTTTCGTTAAGCAATTCTCTAAGCGCTTTGGAAAGATTGGTCATTTCATCAAAGGACTTAGCATTTTTCTGCCAAATCCATTCATAAATTTGCTTCGCGCGAAATCCTTTTTCACCTAAATCAACTAAAGAAGTGTTCAATTCCTCTAGGCTTAAATTCCGTATGTTAATCTTATCACCCATAAATCACTGCACAAAGATACGGTTTTGCTGGTAGTGACGTTCTAGTTTGAATTCCATATCTTCACTTTATGAAAATTAGCGTGTATTTTACTTTATTTCTATCCCTGTTAATGTCCGTTGTCTCTATAGCACAGACGGATATTAACCCTGAAGATTCACTGACGAATAAATTGCGAATCAAGGCATTGAATGAAGATGTGACGCTCGGTAAGGCTACCTATAATACGTTTTACAACCTTGCCCTATTACATATAGCAATTGGCGATACAACAACCGCCCTGCAAGATTATTCACAATCGATCTCAATGAATGGCAAATTTGCTGCATCCTTTATTAATCGTGGAGTAATCTATCAAAAGCGTAAAGAGGTCGATTTGGCAGAGAAAGACTTTACCCAGGCTATATCAATAGAACCAAAAAATGCTGTTGCAATAAATAACCGCGGTTTTCTGTACCTTCAAATGGAGCAATATGATAAAGCGCTTTCAGATTTCAATAAATCGATAGAGGCAGATAAACTGCATACGGAGGCGTACATGAACAAGGTGGAAATTTACACCCGCCAAAGGAAAAAAGAGAGGGCGATGGAGGCGTGTGCAGCATTAATTGACGCTATTCCTGATGACCCTAAAGGATATACAACACGTGCTGCTGTATACGTTGATTTTGGTGATATTCCGAATGCCATGCGCGATCAAGATCGGGCAGTTGAATTATCTGGACTCGATCCGGCTTACTTGATTGAACGCTCGCGATTTAAAGATGAAATTGGAGATGACTTAGGCTCATTAAGTGATTGCGATCTGGCAATTGCCAAAGCGCCCGGAGTAGCTTATTACCACTTGATGAGAAGTCGACCACTCTACGATCTAGAAGAATTTGGAGAGGTAATCGAAAGTTGTGATAAAGCCATCGTATTGGATCCAAAAGAATTCCGAGCGATGGTTATGAAGGCCAATGTTCTTGATGCTTACGGAATGCATTCTGAAGCAGCGGAGTTGTACGAACAGGCAATAGTGATTGCACCATTAGATCATGATGCTTATGTCCAATTAGCTATTTCAGAATACGCCCAAGGAGATATGGATGGGGCGTTGATTCCGCTGGAAAGGTATATGAATAAAAATCCTGGGAATAAGGATGTTATTCGAACACACGGTCAATTACTTGGAGAAATGGGAAGGTTTGAAGAAGCCCTCGATGACTTTAATGAATTAACGCTTTTGAATCCAGAGGATGCTCAATCGTTCTATTTAGCTGGTTTAATCAATGATACACTGAAAAATTTGAACTTGGCTTGCGAGCAAATGCTTACTGCCGATGGGCTTGGGTCGCGTGAAGCCCATCGCTATTTGAGAGTGAATTGTCGTTCATCAATGAATGCGAAGTTGATGGAGATGGAAGACTTGGAAGAAGCGGCTTATTACCTTGAGTTGAAAGGAGATTTTGAAGGCGCGATCAAAAAGTATACGGACGCTATTTCGATTGTAGCCGATACATCTCGTTTGTACTACAACCGAGGTAAGGCGAAGCGTAAAATGAATGATCATGAAGGTGCCATCTTGGATTATGCAGAGGCAATTAAGCGACTTCAACATGTTGATTATTGGGTATCGATGGGCGTATCCTATAATTACTTAAATCGACTCCCTGAGGCTGAAAAAGCGTACGAAACAGCAATTAAATTAGATCCGACCTATGCCATGAGTTACTACAACTTAGCCATCATCAATGCGCGGAAGGGTGGTTTTGAAAAAGCGGTAGATTTGATTACCCAGAGCTTGTATTACGATCCTAATTATACGATAGCGCTTATCGCGCTTGGTGATTTTTATGTTGAGCTTGAAAAGAATGATCTGGCGTGTAATGCCTATAAAAGGGCAGAAGCACTAGGCGATACAAGCGTGTTTGGTAAAAGAATTCGCGCGTGTAAAGGGCTTTAATATTCGAGAATCCTCTGTGATGTGCTAACTTTCTGAGATGTCTAGATTAAATCTACGTCAGAATACTTCACTAAATAAGTGTCTCCAGAAACTGATGAGACAGTAATGAAATCTGAAGTTGTGTCATCCAGTAATTGAAGGCGATCGCCTTCTGATAACTTGATCGTGGTTGTTTTAATCGAGTCTTTATAGGTTGGAATACTTTCCTTCGTAATAATAGCGAAATTAGACTCAGTAGAATAGCTTGATGAACCAGCGGCAATGACTATGCTAAAAATAAGAACAGTTAAGCTTATCCCTCCAAAAATGAAGTAGAGCCTACGTGTGGAGCTATTCTTAGATCGTATGAACGCAATAATACTGATGGAGAGTAGGATACTGAAAGCAATGGCGATGAATGACCAAGTAGATCCAGAGAATCCATAAAGCGCGGATTCTAATCGATTAAGTCTCGGTTTCCATTTGATAGAAGGATCTAAGGCGGTATAGCTTTGTTCGATTCGCTTCTTTGCGTCACCGTCGGAAGGGGATAGTTTTAGTACTTTTTCAAACGACCAAATTGCTTTTCCATAGGATTTGTTCTCGTGATATGCGAGTCCAAGATTGTAGAAAGAGGCCACATCATCTGGTGATTGTATAAGTGAAGCTTGAAATTTTTCGATAGCAGTAGCGTAGTCCTTATCTTTGAAAGCTTTGATGCCCTCGTCGAAATTTGAGCTGGCCAATACTGTCCAAGGAAGTACAGCGAAAAACAATTGGGCAATCCATTTAGTCATAATTTCAAGGCCTTAAGTATTGTCTCGAGTTCCATAAGTGCAGGCTGTCGAATAGCATCCATTGTTCCAAATGCATAGCGCGACTCTTCACATGTTCTGAAAAGATTCTTTACTTTTTCAGAGAGTTCCGTCTGATTGTTTTCAGCTAGAAAATCAAAAATTTCATTCTTCCCAATGATTCGATCTTGCTGCACATTCATCTTAACCTCAAACGCTTTTCTTAACCCAGCTTCGATGCTTGAGAAGAATGCATCATTATCCTCAGATGTCAGTAACTCTTTACTCTTCTGAACATAGTCACCGAGTTGTTTGTCTTTTTGACGAATGACTTGTCGTGCTTCAATTTCATCGGCACTTTTTTCTCTTCTGCGACTAAAAACTAGAAAGAATAGTGCGCAAACAATCGGCGCACCTACACCAGACCAAAAACCCGTTGATCCATAGATGGAACTAGAATTTCTAACATCTTTCTTCATCCTTAGCTCCGGAATCACCTCAATTAATGCGTCATTGGCTAGATCCTCATCTGCGGAATCAGAAGTAATAAATTTTTCGTCTCTCTTTACCGTGATGGAATGATCGTGAGAGCTTACCTGTACATATTTCTCCGCATTAGGATCAAAGAAGCTAATACTAGTGCCAGGAAGAGACAAGTTACCATGCTGAGATACTTGGACGTTGTACTCATAGGAAATGATTCCTTCTGCGCCGCGTGCTCCGTAAACGATATTCTCAGTTACAACGGGATCTCCGTAAATAACAAAGCCTTTGGGTAAATTGAGTTTAGGCTCAATAATATTTTGAATGTTTCCAGCACCCTCAATCATAATGAGCATCACAAAGACATCGCCTTGCTTGATTTGACTAGTATCTAATTTCCGAGAAATAGTAAATGTACCAACTCCTCCGATGAAGTCCAACGGTGGATTGGGTGGCAATGGTTTAATATTAATTATAATTTTACTTGAGGTTACTGAAAAGCCGTTGTTTCCTTGTAATACGTCAACTGAATAAGGACCTAGATCAAAATTCCCTGTTCCCAACGGGAAAATGACATGCTTATCGTGTTCGAATGCATAATAGTTGATTCCTTTAAATGTTTCTTCGTGTACCTTTAAGCGAACGCTTCGAGATAATGAATGGGATTCTAGCGCTTTAGTCTGAACAAAGGAATTGTAATTGTAAATATTTGTTGGTTGGTATTTCGCGTAGATTTTCGCTGCTACAACTACAGGTTCACCTTCATACATGATTGATTTACTTGTCTGCACAACCCCGAATGCCGGGTCATTTAGCATTTTAGCAGATACAATACCGTTACTCATGGGTGTCTTCTTCGATACTTGAATAGAGACGGAGTTTGAAGCATATGCATTACCGCGACTTTTGACAAATGCTGGTCCAATTTTATAGCTTCCTGATTTTGTGATTACGCCAGATTGAGAAACGCTATAGTACGTTATTACCTTTCCTGTGGCATGATCCATTCTTTGATACATCTGACCTCCGGAGCTCGCTCCATAAGAGAATGTACTAGGTAAATTATCGAGTACTATTTCACCCTTGACGTTGGTTTCGACGGTTATTACAATATTCTCACCAACCTCTGCATCTTTTGGGGTGACGGTCAATAGCACTTGATTGTTTTGCGCGTTTGCTACAAATGACAATGAAATTACGAGTATTGAAAGAGCGTGATATCGCATTGTTACCAGTCTTTACCAGAGTTAGATGATTTTCCGCCGCTTGTGCCGCCCATCATCTTTCGTTTCGTCTCAGCTTCTTTTCTAGCCAAGTTGTCGAGGGTTCTTTCTACCATTTGATTCGGTAGTTGTCCTTCTCCATCTTTTGGTGAGCCACCAGAACCTCCTTGCTGACCATCTTTTTTATCGCCCGGCTTTCCATTAGATTCACTATCGTTTTCTTGATCCCCTGGTCCATTAGGCTGACCGTTTGGATCTTGCGGTTGTCCATTATTCGGATCGTTCGGGTCATTCGGATCATCATTCTTACCCTGTTTATCCTTCAATCTTCTGATAGCTTCTGATAAATTGTAACGCGTCCGATCATCGTTTGGATTCATTCGCAGTGATTTCTTGTAGGATTCAACCGCGCTTTCATAATTTTCTTGACGCATCTGTGAATTTCCGAGGTTGTGGAAATTATCACCGCTTCGCGCTTTATTTCTTTTCGATCCACCGCTCTGCTGATAGATTTTCTCAGCGCGTTCAAATTCACGCGCTTTATAGGCAGATTGACCCATCTCATCAGATAAATCTACATTGTCTGGTGCTTTTCGTTGAGCTGATTCGTAATATTTCAGTGCTTTTCCGTACTCTTTGTTCTGGTAGGATTTACGCGCAACGTCCAAAGAATCACGCCATGAGTCGTCCTGACTCATAGTGAATGGGCTTAGTAATAACAACGCGAAATAGAGCAATACTTTCATTTCTTAATCAGTTTGTCAAAGAGACCAACATACTGTCGAGACCATAGAAGAAAGGCGATCCAGAAGATAATTGATATTAACAACGGGACCTGATACCTTTCTTGTTTGATATCAAACTCTAAAGTATCTATTTTCGTCCGCTTCATTTGACTAATTTCTGTTAATAAAGTAGAAAGGTTTGGGAATTCACTAGAACTCATGGATGCTTTTCCTCCTCCTTTTTTGGCAATTGAACGAATAAAACGTGTATTGAGTTTGGATAATACGGTCTTCCCACGAGCGTCTGTCTTGTAGCCCATTTCAGGGCGATTTGGATTCTTTGGAACGAGTCCACCTTTTGTGGTTCCAATTCCAAGGACGCTCAATTGTATTTGTATTTCGCGAATTTTGATAAGCGTTTCTGTGGGATCCGCTTCGTGATTTTCACCATCGGTAATTAGGATGATTCCTTTCGTTGTCTTCTGCTTGGAGAACATTCCCATTGAAACGTTTAAAGCTGCATCGATGTTGGTTCCTTGGCTCTTTATCATAGACGATTCAATGTCATCAATGAAAAGTTTTGCAGCTCCATAATCGTTTGTGACTGGCAGTTGAACGAAGGCGCTGTTTGCGAATAAACAAATCCCCAATTTCTCCCCGTGTAAATTATTGATCAGCTGAGTTATGGCCCGTTTTGCTACATCCAATCGAGAAAAGTCTGTCGAAATATCAAGGGCATTCATAGAATTGGAAATATCTAAGGCAACAACCAGTTCGAGTGATTCGCTTGTTCCAGCTACCTTTTTAGATCCGAAAACAGGTTGTGCCATTGCGATGACAAGAAATACAAAGGCATTTCGAAAGAAAAAGTACTTCAAAAAACTACTCATCGAAGAGACAGGTCGAAGAAAAGATTGCGCGACTGATTGGCTTGCTCTGTCCGCCATATTATTGTTCTGAACGATGTTGAAGATAAAAACACCAACAATTGGAATGAGTGCAAGAAGTAGCCAAAGAACAGCTGGAGTCTTATAGGCTAACTGCTCACCACCAGATGACTGGTTGAATAGACCGAATGCACCAATCAGAAGGAAATAGAGAACCCAAAAAATTGCTTCCCAGATGAGAACCCCAGATAAGATAAGTTTCAGGCGATATGTATACTTCTCTTTACTCATTGGTTTTGAAGACAAGGTAGTTTAGTGACCATGATATCAGGGCAAGTACAAAGGCCCAATTAAGGAATGCCATGGGGTTGGATGGAGGTTCAGATTTGAAGTGATTATCTTCCATTTTCCGTTTCTCCAATTTTTCAATTTCCGCATAGATTTCTCTAAGGCTCTCCTCATCAGTTGCTCGGAAATACTGTCCGTCGGTAATCTTTGCAATTTCCTTGAGCGTCACTTCATCGATTTCAGCTTCAAGCGGTTGGAAGTTTATTCCAAATGGCCCATTACCTGGGGATTGAGATTCTCCAGTGCTCCCTACGCCGATTGTGTACACTCTAATGTTTTTCGATTTTGCCAATTCGGCCGCCATGATGGGAGATATTTCACTGCCACCATCCTGACCATCGGTGAGTAGAATAATTACTTTCGATTTAATACTATCGCTTCTTAAGCGTGTTACGGCTGTTCCTAGCCCTATTCCAATGGCCGTTCCGCCTTCAATATAATCGCCATTGATTTGATCAATTTGTTTTTTGAGCACAGCATAATCTAACGTCGGTGGGCAAGCGGTGAATGCTTCGCCCGCATAAGCGACTAAACCAATTCGATCTCCTTTTCGGCCATCCACAAATTCCTTTGCAACTTTCTTAGCTGCTTCCAATCGATTCGGGAGAAAATCCATGGCTAACATAGAGCCAGAGACATCCATCGCGATAACAATATCAATTCCATCTTTGAAGTCGTTGTCGGAGCCATCATAATCAGCCTCGTTATACGGTTTTGCCATTCCAAAGATTAGCAAACACGCAATAATTCCATAGAGGAGTAGGTTCAAATCTCGAACGTATACAATCCATCTTGAACCAATACTTTTCTGATCTTTAATGGTACGAGAATACTTGACTTCACCCTTGCGATTCCTCTCTAAACGATAGATGATGAATAGCACGACAGGCACCGCACACATTAGCCAAAGCCAACCTGAAGAGAAGAATTCATATTCCCAAAACCGTATGTTCCAATTAGTCAACATTGTCAAAATCCAGAGGACTCGTTTCAGCTATTATTTGTTTTGCCAGCGTAGATTGCCGTAAAATCGCAATTAGATCTGGCTTAGATTTGGCGAATTTCACCATATCAGATTGAGACAGAATTCGTGCAATCACTTCAACTGTTTCACTATTTAATCCTTGTCTTGTAAGCAGCAACTTCGCTTCGTAGGTTGTTTTATCTAAAAGAGAGATGTCAAACCGACTCGTTAAATAAGATCGTAAGATAAAGGAGAGTTCTATAAAGTGTTCTTTCAATTTGTCTTTTGCCCAGAGTTCTTCTTTTTCCAAGGCATTTATGGCCATGATTGTTCGCTCTTTTAAGGACATAGGACGGACAGGCTCCTCATATTCATCTTCCTCTCGCTTACGTTTTTGTCTTATTCTGATAATGAAAAAAGTTATAACCGCAAGAACGATTAATGTGAGCCACCACCAATTGTCTGATATAAATTCTACCAGCGAAAAGGGTTTGTCTGGAATAGTCGCATAATTCTCGCGAATCTCATAAATGTCGATGGTTGTGTCTTTTGGGACAAGTCGACATGCGACTGAAATGTCTTCAAATCGGAAGGATGAATCATTAATTAGAATGGTCGCTCCAGGAATAACAAATAAGCCACTATCCCAAGCTGTTACAACATATTCACCTCTCCATTTTTGTGAAGTTCCGCTAGTGATAACAGTGTCTCTAAATGGCGCTACAATTTCGAATATAACTTCGTCGATAGATAGTGAGCCGTTTGAACTAATTGCCCTGCCCTCAATTTCATTTAATTTGGATCGGAACTTAATGGAGTCGCTCGCATTCGTTTTCACAATGAGTACTAGCGTTGTCGATTCTCCAATTAAGATATCGTCCTGTGATACTTCAACGAGCAGCTGCTGTCCTACCGTCCAAGGTGAGAACAATAGGAAAAATAGATATGTCCAGCGTTTGATGCTCATCTATTTTGAAATAATTCAACGAGCGGTTTAATATAATCTCCATCGGTAGCTATTGACGCGTAGTCGATCCCGGATTTTTTGAAATCCTTGAATAGCTTTTCTTCGAACAGTCTAAAGTTTGCCGCGTGTGTTTCTTTAGCACGGGCACTGTTGGAGTTCACCCAAGTAGTTTCTCCAGTTTCTGCATTGAAGAGTTGGATGATTCCTACACTCGGAAGCGTTTCCTCTGTTTGATCGACAAGGCGTATAGCAACCATGTCGTGTTTCTTTCGAGAAACTTTGAGCCCTTCCATAAAATCATTCTCATCCATAAAATCGCTGAGAACAAAAGCGATACTTCTTTTCTTCTGGGTATTTCTGAAAAATTTTAATGCTTCATTCAGATTGGTTCCCTTACTCTCGGGCTTAATCTCAATGAATTCACGTAAAATGACGAGTGCATGCTTTCTTCCCTTACCAGGAGCGATGTATCGCTCGACCTTATCAGAAACAAAGATGGCGCCGACTTTATCATTGTTACTGATCGCTGAAAAAGCTAGAACTGCCGTTAATTCGAGTGCCACATCTCGTTTTGTTTTCTCGAGGGTTCCAAAATCTTCGGACCCAGAAACATCGATGATAAGCATCACAGAGATTTCTCTCTCTTCATCAAAAACCTTAACAAATGGTTCATTAAATCTTGCGGTAACGTTCCAGTCTATGGTTCTTACTTCATCTCCAATATGATAATCGCGGACCTCGCTAAATGTCATCCCACGCCCTTTAAATGCAGAGTGATATTCACCAGAGAAAATGTGTCTAGTGAGTCCCTTTGCCTTAATTTCTAGGTAGCGGATTTTCTTTAAGAGTTCTTTTGTTTCCATCGATAATATCTCCTAGGGTACTTCGATTTTATTTACAATCTTTTGAACGATATCAGCAGCGGATACATTTTCAGCTTCGGCCTCATACGTTAATCCTAATCGATGTCTCATGACGTCAGGTGCTATCGCTCGAATATCCTCTGGAATCACAAATGCTCTTCCTTGAAGGAATGCAAAAGCTTTTGCTGCCAAGGCAAGATTGATGCTCGCACGCGGTGAACATCCAACTGAAATCATAGGAGCCAAATAGTCTAATCCAAATTGTTCTGGCTCCCGAGTAGCAAAGACAATGTCAACGATGTACTGTTCTATTTTTTCATCCAAGTAAACTTCTTTTACCAAGCCACGGCATCTCTCAATGTCTGCTGGTGTAAGAACTGCTCCAATTTTTGCTAATCCTTCTTGACTTACATTAGAACGAATTATTTGACGCTCTTCTTCTTTCGTTGGATAGTCGAGAAAAACCTTGAGCATAAATCGATCAACCTGTGCTTCGGGGAGAGGATACGTTCCTTCTTGTTCGATTGGGTTTTGTGTCGCTAGTACAAGAAATGGTTTTGGCAAGGGATAAGTCTCGTCGCCTATTGTTATTTGGCGTTCTTGCATTGCCTCCAGTAAAGCACTTTGTACCTTGGCTGGAGCACGATTGATCTCATCCGCGAGAACAAAATTCGCAAAGATTGGACCTTTCTTAACTTTGAAAGATTCAGTCTTTTGACTGTAAATTAATGTTCCGGTGACATCAGCAGGCAGAAGATCTGGCGTAAATTGAATTCTACTGAATTCCACATTAACCGCATCTGCAAGTGTTTTAATTGCTAACGTTTTTGCTAACCCTGGCACTCCTTCGAGCAAAATGTGTCCATCAGCTAGTAGCGCAATTAACAACCTATCCAGCA
This sequence comes from Flavobacteriaceae bacterium, assembly GCA_047624355.1. GTDB lineage: Bacteria > Bacteroidota > Bacteroidia > Flavobacteriales_D > Crocinitomicaceae > UBA4466. The sequence goes on from JBLHPQ010000010.1 coordinate 43,459, forward strand.
TGTATTTTTGCCCAACGATCACTTTAGAAAATTCGTTTTTTAGAAGCTCAATAATTTTGGTTTCTAATTGAATTTTTTCGTTAACAATCCGCAGTGCTTCTGCAGGATTCATTGGGTTATTTGATGTTTCTTCCATACGGTACTAATGAACTAACAAAAATGTAAAGATATGCCATGAATCCCTTGGTTTTGCTGTTAATTAATGTTAACATTGTTATGCTAACCGACTGATTTTAAAGAAGCCATGAAGATGAGAATTTGCAAGGAATGCGAGCAGAAATTATCAGGAAGAAAAGATCAAAAATTTTGCTCAGATTATTGTCGAAATACATTCAATAATCAATTGAATCAGGATGCCACGAAATACATCCGAAGGATCAATAATATTTTGCGGAAGAACCGCAGAATCATGAGTGTTCTAAATCCGAAAGGGAAAATTACTGTAGACGGCATTACGATGGCGGAAGAGGGCTTCAATTTTCACTATTTCACGAACGTGTATGTTACGAAGAAGGGAGCGAAATATGTTTTTTGTTATGACCAGGGGTATATTAAACTAGAGAATGATCAATACATGTTGGTACACAAACAAGATTATGTCAAATAATTCATAACCACCTTGTCTTCAATATGAAAAGGAACAATTAATTAATGATTTCGAAGTCTACATGGTAGTGATCATCGTGAATATCATTGATTATTTTTGTGAGATTTTGGACAATGTAAATCCCACTTGTCTTCAACTCTTTACCATATTCTGTTACGAATAGTTCATCTTTAAGCGAGGTGTTTATGATGACTTTATTTATTTTCAAACCTCGTTTTCTAGCCTGCTTATCTAACAGAAGGAGGTGGAGTGCAATTGTATTAAAGTCTAACTCAATCTCTGGATTTTCTGTAGAACGGCCTTCGGAATCAAACTCCAGGAGGTAGTGTTGAGCACCTAAACCGTCAAGTGAGTAATCAGGCTTTCCATCCTTGGTTTTTGGCATCATGAAATCAATACTCATTCCATTTTGATGGGTCCGATGGGGAAATAATTTCCCCCCATGTTCATTCGCACTTTCCATAATCGTGAATTGACGATTTGGGACTAATGAATCCAATTCCGAATACGCGGTTACCAAAGATTCCACTACTGCTTGATGCGCAAAAGCACGACCTAATAAATAACTGTTTGTATCAAAATAATGGAAATTTTTACCGTCAAAGGGAATCAAAACGCTGTTCTCGATGGAACCATTAGAAACAGAACCATGAACAACCGAAGTTTTATTAGTCGGAAGATGTTCTGAACGATAGAAATCAATTTCGTCAAGTTCTTTCAGTTGCTCAATCGCATCCGTTGTCGGGTTTTCATTTTTCTGATGAGGTTCTTGGGCTGAACATGCGCTGAGGCCAAGAAGAAGGAGCGTGAATGAGAATGCTTTCATGATGGGCGTCATGCAAATTTCATTCCGATCTGTCATAGAACAATTCATCAACGTGCAAAAAAGTCTTCTAGACCTCTTCCTTCGAAGTAACTGACCGACCAAAGCTTTACTTCCTTTATTGTATAGGGGAGAACATTTTCCTCTTTCAAACGGATCAATGATTTTTTTTCGCGTACTGATAGTCCACCATCAATCATAATTCCGAAAACGAGTAATTTCGCAACTGCTTTTTGTACTTGAGGCTCAAGCTCATCAATATTCTCAAAAAAGTATTCGTCGTAATCTGGTTCTTCTTCCACTGGGACATCGAATTTATTCAATATCGCGGTTGCTAAGAGAAAATGATTGTAGTGGAAGGATCTTTTTGAGGTAGAGATTGCCTGAAGCGTTGCGTAAATGACAGTTTTAAAACGACCATGATCTTTGAATTCGGCGTGCAGAAGTTCCGTGAATTTATAGATTAGAGGAGGCGCCATGACGCGGACTCTAGCTTCATTCATGATTTTGCGCGATCCAATAATATTCCAAGCTGCGTAAAGTGGTGCTCCTAATAAATCAACGAGCATTCTGAATGCATACCTACCGAGTAACTTAGTGACTAATAATTTCCACAAGAAGCCGCTTATTGTGGCCTTTAGTCTTATGAGCAATTGGAAGACGGTAACGCTCCATTTGGAGAGTCCTTCATAGGGGTTTATACCGATTTCAGATAAGTTTTTTTGCTTCTTTTCAAGGCCAACATTAATGAGCGAATTTATATTTTCGTCGAAATTGGGATCTGCATTGCTTGGCGATCCACATGCCTTAGCAATTGCACTGACTGCTTTGATATTCACATAAGTCAAGTACCAAATCTCGAAGAAAACTAAGAGAATACTGTAGACGATAAATTCAATTTCCAATGCAATGGTATTCTCGTAAACCGGGATCCAAATATCCCGCACTGGAAATAATGATTCTCCGAAAAGATGATAAGGTGTATAGAGTAAAATGACACCTAAAGCGCCTGTGATTCCAACTTTTAGATAGGTATTTATTCTTATTTTTCGCAATGCTAAAACTTCTGCTTCAGATAGCATAAACAGCTGCTCTCCATCTTGTTCGATGACTTCTCCAGACAATTGTGAAAGTGCATATCGTTCCCAGAAGGATCTTTTTTTAGGCATTTTGGATTTAAGTTAATTATTCTCCAGTATAGAGGACTTTATTTTTCTCAGTTTCTTGAATCTGCACTTCTATTTTCAAAGAAGACGCCAGTTTTGCTCTCAATATATTCCAAATAACGAGCGCAACATTTTCAGTCGTTGGGATGATACCATTAAATTCAGGGCAGTCTAAATTCAAATTTCTGTGATCAAATCGTTCCAGCACATGTTCGTGAATAATTTGCTTGAGTATTTTCAAATCAATAACAAAACCAGTCATTGGGTCAATTGGGCCATCCACCCAAACTTCAAGAACGTAATTATGTCCATGATAATTGGGATGGCTGCATTTCCCAAAAATCTCCTTGTTCTTTTCATCACTCCATTCCTCACGGAATAATCGATGTGCTGAATTAAATGTTTCTCGACGACAAACTTTCATGTGTATAAATTATGGGGTAAAAATAGCGAAGTGAAATGAGAAGTACTTGTTTAACTTTGGTTTCTTCTAAGACCGATCATGGTGACATCGTCTGTCTGAACTTGATTCCCTTTCCATGTATCAAATTCTGCCTCAATCATTTTCCGTTGTTCTGGAAGTGCCATGTTTGCATTTGATTCTACTAATTCAAGTAAACGTCTGAACGAGAATTTTTTATTGTTTACGCCGCCAAATTGATCTTGGAAACCATCTGTAAATAAGAAAATTGTGTCATTTGGGGTCAGTTCTGTATACTGAGTTACGTAACCATTGAAGCCTTCGCGTTTGGTATCCCCTATATGCTCATTGTTCCCTTTGAACATTGTAAATCCTTCACTGCCATGGATGAGAAATCTTGATCCAGCACAGGCATAGGATATTTCGTCACTGTCATCATCAATAACACATATGGTAATTTCCATACCATCATTCATTTTCTCAGTAGCAATCTGTTTTTGGAAGTAGTCTTCTAGTCTTTTGTCTAATTCGTTTAAGATCATTCCTGGCTCAGTGAGTTGAGCTTCTAAGACGACACTATTTAACATATTCAGACCAAGTAACGTCATGAATGCTCCAGGGACGCCATGCCCTGTGCAATCTGCAAGAATTACAACTTGTTTGCCTTCAATTTTATGAATCCAATAGAAATCACCAGAAACGATGTCCTTTGGACGATACATTAGGAAGTGGTCACTAAAATTGGCTGCAAAGTGCCGTACATGAGGAAGTAGGTTTAACTGAATTTTGCGCGCATAGTTAATACTCGAAGTAATGTCATCCCGTTGAGATTTAATTACTTGTTGCTGTTCTCGTATTTCGGTAATATCTCTTGCTAGCGCGATATAGCCATTCACAAAACTTTTTACTCCTGGCGCGTAGATAGTATTCACATGTTGTCCTATCCAAATTACTTCACCAGTCTTCGCCTGAATTGGTAATTCCAGATACGAGGATGCCTTTTGTTCTTTGAAGTGATCTCCGTAATGTTTTTGAACTTCGGCTTTGTGTTTTTCTACAACAAACTCCGCTGAATGTGAACCGATCAGCTCTTCTTTCGAGTAACCAAGTTTTTCAATAAACGCTTTGTTTACGAATAGGAAATAACCTTTAACATCAACTGTATAGATTAAATCTTCCACATTTTGCACGAGTAATTCGTAGGTGTTTTGGAGCTCAATCCGTTCAGATACATCCTGACCGATAATGACACGCGTATTCTCAGAAAACTCCTTGTAAGACCACTCCATCCAGCTAACTCCCTGATCTGAATCGGTCATTGGAGTAAGGTATTTATCGCCTTCAGAAAGTCCTTTTGTTACATCAACGTTTCGATAACTCTCATCGAAGAGAGAGAATTTATTTAGCAGCGAAATATTGCTATTTAATAAGTCGTCGTGCGCAATATCGATGAAGTTTTTAATGTTCTCACTCACATAGGTTACGGTGCCATCGCGGCGGTAGGCAATCACAGGAAAATTTCCTTGATTAATAATTCCAGAAACGAAAAGCAATTTTTCTAATGAATTATATCTAAGATAGCTGTTCAGCACCATCATGCTTAGGGCAGCAACTATGCTGATGATAAAGTAACTTTTTGGATAGGTCGGGTTGTCTACCAGTAATAATATAGTGGACGCAGCTAGGAATATCATTAATCCATAGATGATGGTCACTCTTACATTACTGAGTACAAATGGTGCTATTGAAGTTAAAAGTACGATTGCAATGATGTGAAATGGAAGTATGTTTGTAGAGAAGATCTCCCATAGAAAGAATGCCGTAGACGTATATAGTGCGATAGCTAAGAGATATTTGTATGTGTATATTTGGCCTGATTTTTTAGCGTTAAGAGAAAACAGGTAAAGTCCTAATAAGATAAATCCTATAGTGAGTGTTCCTCCAAGATTGAGTGGGAATTCTTCATTTAATAAAGATGCACCAATCTGTGAACTTGGAACGATAAGCGTTGAGTATAGCAGTGTTGTTGGGGTCATGCGGAGATTGACTTCAGTATCTTTGGTGCTTAAAAATCTTGAAGAATCGTGTTTTCTTCCATAGGTGAGAAGAAAGATGTTCAGTAGTATAATTAGTGCTATCATTCCAATGATGAACGATGATGACTTCCAAAAAGGTAATTCCGCTGTGAATTTATGGAGCGAAGATGGACTAAATTCCTTTCCATCATGTGTTGCACAGACCTCCAAAGTGTATGTTCCATTGGCTAAATCTCTAATCTGGATGACATCCTCATCTACTAGATAACTCCATTCCATACTCCGTTCACGTACTCTATAGCGGTAGTAAATGTTTTCACTCTTCGGGTTGTTAACCTGAAATTTAAATTGAAATACTGTTTGATTTTCGCTGTCAGTATTATCTACGAGACCAACATTGGAGATGTCAAATATTATTGGTCGCAGCGGACGCTTCAGATCTTCTAAGAGCTCTGTGTCAATGGCAAAGAGCCCTTCCACGGTACCCATATAGATTCTATTGTCGCGCTGGAATTGAGATCGCATATGAGATTCATATCCATAATAGCCAGATTCACCGTCGTAGGTTGTTGCCTTTATCACCAATCCCCTTTCATTGACTTTTAGGATGGTGAGCCCCTTGTTTGTTCCTAGAATGATATTACCGAATTTATCGGCATTAAGCGTGAAAATCAAGTTCGTTTCAAGGTGGTCCCGGGTCCTAATAACGTGCGTCTTCTTTGGGGTGATTACCAACAATCCTTTTTCAAGACTGAACCACATGTTGCCGAATGTATCAATTGCCGATACGCCAGAATAGCCTCCATACTTGCTTGCTTCAAACTTTACTTGGGAGAATTTAGCTCGCGATTTATCGTAGCGAATTACTCCGTTATTGGTCCCGAAGTAGATCTTTTTATGATCCGCAGAAACCTGAGCAGTATAGATATAACCGGGAATCGGGACATCCGTTTTTACCTGATGTTTTTGTTTCTTCTCGAGATCGTAATAATGCAATCCTCTGCCTCTAATCCCATACCATAATCTTCCTTCATCTTCATAAATGAAGGAAATTGAATTGGACATTTCAATGACCGATTTAATACTAGTAACGCCGCCTGAGGTGTAAAGTTTTATGCCTTCGTCCGTGGCAAGGTAATTATCATTACCGACCGTTGTCATTCCAGAAACTTGAAAATCGAAACTTACTGGGCTATTGGATCGGCTATTCTCCAAGAGATGTGTTTCTCCGCTAAAGGTGCTAATGAAAACACGGCGATCAGAAGCCTGATAAATAAATGAAATTTCATCTGAAGTTAGGATACTATGCATTTTCACTCCTGTGAATGGTTCCTTCGAGACTTTATAAATTCCTTTTATATCTGAGCTGACCCAATAATCGCCATTCAAATCAGCGAGAACTGAGGAGGGATTCCGCAAAGGCTCTGGTAAATTGTGTACGAGTAAACTTAGTTCTCTCTCCTTTAAGCTGAAAAGTTGCCCTTTCTTAGTTAGAAGGATGGGCGCCCCAGAGTACTTATTATACGAGAATGAAATAACAGGGTCGTCTTCAACAAGCTGACTGGGTTCATTAAATTTATTTATAGAGAAGAGTTGACCATCTTCGTTCAGAATAATTTCAGCCCATTGCTTACATGACTTATCAAATAAAGTTAGCTTATCGTTTTGAAGATAGCCGTATCGGTAAGCGTTTGCGTCATTTTCTGACATCCCAAACCAGCTATGCAAACTGGAAAAACCAAGAAGAGACACTGAAAAGTTACCCGAACTTGTCATCAACAGCGTTTTTCCATCAGCATTTATGACTTGATACAACTCTAATGGCTCTGTTTGGTCGAAAGACTTCAGTAATTTTTCATAACCATTCTTCTTAGAGACGATACCTCTAGTACCTACAAAATAGTAGGTTGAAGCTATTGAAAACACATAGAGTCGATCACCAATAGTGTGTTTTTTGGAGAGTAAAGAAGTGATCTTTTTACTTTGTCTGGAGTACCTGAAGAAGCCTTTGTATTGAGAGCTAAAAAGAATATCATCACCATCAAAAAAGAGATTCCTATAGTGATGGTTATTGTTATCGTCTCCAAAATTAATTTCCTCGAATTCTTTCCCGTCAAAACGAATGAGTTCAGCACCATCTGTCCCCAGCCACAAGTAGCCATCATCAGATTGACTCATGCAATTAATTGCTCCCATCGTAAGTCCGTCTCGGTGCGAAAAATTCTTAAAAGTATAGAGCTGTGCTTGCGTATTAATGCACATTAGTAGGAAAGCAAAGAAGAGGAACTTCGTTTTCAATGTAGTTTATTCAATTTAGTATAAGTGTTTAAGATACATAAAAAGATCAAATTAGGCTTTTCATGGATTGGTTTTTTTTCTAGGCAATGACACGAATTGTACGGAGTACTTTTTGAGCAGTATCTTTGGCAGTATTTAATTCAGAACTAGTGACAGTTATGTGACCCATTTTGCGATTTTCTCGAGTGGACGCTTTTCCATAAAGATGAACATGAACACCTGGCATTGAAAGTACTTCTGCAAGTCCATCATATTTCGCCGGTCCATCAAAACCTTGAGCGCCTAGTAAATTTACCATTGCACCTTTTCTAATGATGTCCGTTTCTCCTAGAGGCATATCTAAAACCGCCCGTAAATGCTGTTCGAACTGAGAAGTGGTATTACATTCAATCGTGTGATGTCCACTGTTGTGAGGTCGAGGCGCAACTTCGTTTACGAGTAATTCGCCATTTGGAAGCAGAAAGAGCTCAACGGCAAGTAATCCTACCATTTCAAAGGCGTTTACCACGGAAATAGCAAGGGCTGTTGCTTTCTTTTCAATTTCTTCACTGATTTCTGCGGGAGAAAAGAGGAAGGCAACGAGGTTAGCGTCATTAAATTCGCATTCTACTGTTTGATAGACTGCAGTATCACCAGATGGATTTCGTGCTACAATAACAGATAGTTCTTTCGTAAATGGTACCAGTTCTTCGAGAATAGAGGCCTTCTTGAAAACGTTCTTTAAATCGGCTTCCGTTCTAATTAATTGAACGCCATTACCATCATAACCGCCCGTTCTAAGCTTATGTACGAAGGGGATTTTTGAACGATAATGCTCAATCGAAGTATTCTCAGTTGTTAATTCGAAAGCGGATGTCGGGATGTTATTATCAATATAAAATTGCTTTTGGAGCCCTTTGTCTTTTATTATTTCAAGAATGTGCGGTTGTGGATAAACACGTTTGCCCATCTTTTCCAGTTCTTTGAGCGCCTCAATATTTACATTTTCAATTTCAACTGTTAGAACATCCTTGTCCTTTCCGAAGCTCATTACATCCTCGAAATTGGTGATTTCACCTACTGTATAGGAATTCGCAATCCCTGAACTCGGAGCTACTTCCGAGCGTTCCATCACATGAACATGGACGTCATAACTGATAGCTTCTTGAATTAACATTCTTCCAAGCTGTCCGCCTCCAAGAATTCCTAAACTATGTCCTGCACCAACGAGTTCCTTTTTCATATGACAAAGATATATCCATTTTTTTGCTATTTCTGCTTTCTAAGGCTAGAAAATTCAATGAAATTTGGAAGAAAATCTTACTTTTGCTGATCAAAACAAATTGCTGTGATTCAGGTTTTAGACAAATCATTTGAAGTATTTATTACACGAGAAGAGCTAGCGGCGGAAATAGCATCGCTCGCCAGTGATATCAATAAAGATTATCAGGACAAAGATCTCGTGTTCCTTTCAGTGCTCAATGGCGCATTTATGTTTACGTCAGATTTGATGAAACATATCACTGTTGACTGCGAAATATCCTTTATTAAGATGAGTTCGTATGCGGGTGTCGAATCAAGAGGACGCGTTGATGAGTTAATTGGACTGAGTGGTGATCTTACTGGAAAGGATATAATAATTGTTGAAGATATAGTGGACTCGGGTCTTACTATTGATAAAATCATCTCGTTGTTGAGTACATCCAATGCCGCTTCGATTAAGGTATGTACATTGCTGTATAAACCCGATGCGTTTAAAGGGGACAAGAAACCTGATTATGTTGGTTTCTCTATTCCAAATGCGTTTGTCGTAGGATATGGACTTGATTATGATCAGAAAGGGCGAAACCTCGATATGATTTACCAAATTAGAGAACAAAAAAAAGCAACTAATAGTATGTTGAATATAGTGTTATTCGGCCCTCCTGGAGCTGGAAAAGGAACACAGTCGGAGAGATTGATTGAAAAATATAATCTCGTACACCTCTCAACTGGCGATATCTTCAGAGCGAATATTAAGGGAAAAACGGAACTTGGTGTTTTGGCTAAGACATATATAGATAAAGGACAATTAGTCCCCGATCAGGTTACCATCGATATGCTCAAGGCAGAAGTATCCGGACGAAAGGATGCCAGAGGATTTATTTTTGATGGTTTTCCGCGTACAATGGCGCAAGCTGGAGCACTCGATGAATTATTGGAAGAATCAGGAACAGGAATTACTGCTATGGTCTCTCTCGATGTAGAGGAAGATGAGTTGAAAGCGCGTTTGGCGAATAGAGCTAAGACGAGCGGTCGACCGGACGATGCGGACCCTAAAGTAATTCAGAATAGACTTGATGTCTACAGAAATGAGACAGCACCTGTGAAGGATTACTATCAAAAACAAGAGAAATGGGTGAAGATTGATGGTATGGGTGCCATGGATCAAATTACTGAGCGCTTATTTGCGACAGTTGACACGCTTTAATAAGCACTAATATACGTCTTCGGAACACTTCTGATAGATAGAAACTAATAGTAGATGGCTTCGGATAATTTCGTTGATTACGTAAAAATTCATTGTACTTCAGGAAATGGTGGCGGAGGTTCTGCACATTTCAGAAGAGAGAAATATATTCCTAAAGGTGGACCAGATGGGGGTAACGGCGGTCGTGGAGGACACGTTATTCTTCGTGGAAATAAACAAATTTGGACCTTACTTCATCTCAAATTTAATAAACACATTAAGGCCGACCATGGTGTGCACGGTTCGGGACAGTTGAAATCGGGTGCCGAAGGTAAGGATGCGATAATTGAAGTGCCACTCGGAACTATTGCACGCGATAGTGAAACGGGTGAATTTCTTTTTGAAATTACAGAAGAGGGAGAAGAGAAAATCATTCAGCGAGGTGGACGTGGTGGTCTAGGAAATAACAACTTTAAATCTTCAACAAATCAAACACCTCGATTCGCACAACCCGGAGGAGATAAGATTGAAGGCTGGAAAACCCTCGAACTGAAACTTTTGGCTGATGTTGGGCTGGTAGGATTTCCCAATGCGGGTAAGAGTACATTACTCTCTGTAGTTTCTGCCGCTCGACCTGAAATTGCTGATTATCCTTTTACTACGATTCGCCCCAATTTAGGGATTGTAAAATATAGAGACTACCGTTCGTTTGTAATGGCCGATATTCCTGGAATTATCGAAGGTGCGAGTGAAGGTAAAGGGCTTGGACTAAGATTTTTGCGCCATATTGAGCGTAATTCTTGCTTACTCTTCATGGTTCCTGCAGACAGTGACGATATCAAAAAGGAATACAACATATTAGTGAATGAATTGAAGGCATATAGCCCCGAATTGATGCACAAGGATAAGGTTTTGGTGATCACCAAATCTGATATGCTGGATGAGGAGCTCACTGCTGAAATTAAGGCAGAGCTTCCTACCGATGTTGCTACCACATTTATTTCGTCTATTGCTCAGCAAGGACTGGTAGAGCTCAATGATATGATCTGGAAAATGCTTAACGATGATTGAATACCTCGAATCTATTGATCGAGCAATTGTTGAAGCCGTAAATGGTTGGAATACACCATTCTGGGATGAGTTTATGTGGGTCGTTTCGGGAAAGCAAACATGGTTTCCGCTTTATATAGCATTGGTTTTCATAGCCATTAAAAAGGGCGGTTGGAAAATGGGAATACTCTTCTTATTGTTCGCCGCAGCTTCGGTAGGACTCGCCGATTTGATTTCTTCGCAGATTTTCAAAGAGATGGTTCAGAGGTACCGACCTTCACATCACGCATTATTGACTGATAAGCTCCATTTCTATAAAATTGATGCCGATAACTATTACATGGGAGGACAATATGGTTTCGTCTCTTCTCATGCTGCAAATTTCTTTGCTGTTATAGTGTTTTCGCTGCTTTACCTAAGAGATTACAAACGATGGTTGAGTCCTGTATTAATTGGCTGTGCTCTGCTTGTATGCTTTAGCAGGCTTTACTTAGGTGTTCATTATTTAAGTGATCTCTTTGTTGGCGCTATCGTTGGAAGTGTTCTGGCTTACCTAGTATATCGCATTCTTTTTCTTACTATTGCGAAGAAGATTCAACGTCAATGACTTATTTATATGTTTTTCTTGGTGGTGGATTAGGGAGTCTCGCGCGATTTGGGCTTGGCAAATTGGTAGGTTCGGTTTTGGTGACGAATTTTCCGCTTGGAACCTTGTTTGCAAATGTTTTGGCCTGCGTGATCCTGGCACTCCTAGTAATTGGAGTCAATCCACAAGAGGAAGGGAATTCTTGGGTACAGCCGCTTCTTATCATTGGGTTTTGCGGTGGATTTAGCACCTTTAGCACCTTTAGCAACGAAACGTTTCAGCTCTTAGATCAAGGAAATACTTTTTTGGCTATTCTGAATATTCTAATTTCAGTTCTTGTTGGTGTAGGGTTGATTTTCCTTATCAGAAGTCGAGGATAGCATTTTCTCTAATGAAATTCACTCGGTACCACAGACTTCATTTTAGCTACCAAAGATGCTCGCTTTGCGACAAATTTACTAATGTCTGTTTTGGCCACGATCCCTTTCATCTTAAGCTTCTTGAAGTTAACTGCCCACATATAAGCTGCAAGTCCGAAAATTCCGATGGCAACATAGTAGCAGATTGCGATAATCCAACTTGGATAGACAAAGTAATAAATCAACCAAATAACAGGCATGTTAAGTAGGCCAAATGCCAACATTCCTAGAATAACTTTTACCGAAGCCCAGAAGACTTTTCTTCGGAAAGTTTTCTCTACAAATCCCTTTATTAATAGATAGGGAAGAAGACAGTGAAGAGCACCAAGTAGGGCAAATGGAAAGAGTGCAAAAAGCATTAAAACTTCCTTCATTCGTCCACCTTTTGGATTATTAATCTTCCAAAGGATTAGATTTTCGCTTAGCTTAAAACGCTTGATTAATTTGAAATATCCCTCAGCCTCTGTTTTCAGAGAAGTAAGTTGCTGGTCTTCTTCAACGTTTTGTTTGTTTAACCATTGAGCAAGTTTCTGTGAGTACCTCCAGCGTTTTTTTAGTGATATTGAGCGGTCGAAGTTCTCAGCATTCATTCCTCGTCGAGTAAGTTTCATGATGTTCTCATGCAGTGGAGCATCCTCTTTAGTCTCAATATGAGTTATCTGATCCTGCATCATCGTCTCTACAATCTTAGTGACATCTGTCATCACCTTATTCGGATTCTCTTCGTAGGCTTCTCTATAATCGTTAAGGCAAATGCGTTCCGATGTAGAAATCAACAAATCACTGCGCATTTTATTAGGTTCAGAATAATTGCAACCGACTGCGGCAATATAAACTTTCTTCTTCCAGTTCATTTCCGTTAGTGCAAGAAACCCGATACGCACTGCACCTTTTTTGACTGGTTTCAATCGTCGAATAAACGTGTCATCAGTGAAACCTTCTCCAAATAGCAGGAGGTTTCGACCGTCAGATAAGATACGCTTGCATTTCTTGAAAACAGCGGCATTTTTTCCTTTTGTATCGTCTTTATCTTGCTGACGGTATATTGGTAACATTTGACATGCCCAGAGCAAAGGCTTACTGATGGGCGTGAAAACATCGGATCGTGTCATAAAAAACACAATGGGCATTCTCAAAGCAGCTACGGCAAGAGGATCCATAAAGGAGGCGGCATGATTACTTACATAGATAGTTCTACCAAGGAGTTTTTTTGGTGTATTGTTTAGACGCAACCTTGGATACATGATGCGCAAGGAGTAGGGTAATGTAAGTTTAAGAAGGAAGTAGATTATCCGCATTGAGCTGTTTTGAATTCACTAAAATATAAAATGAATCGATAATTATCCAAACATTTATTCTGCTTGCTCAGCATCTTTTCTTTCTTTATCGAGATTTCGGTTGTTGCCCAAGTAAAATCCGAGTTGAATTTCATGCGTTCCATTATTCGCTGATCGAATAGCGCCCAATGAATGCTCATATCCGTAAGAGACGTATAGATTTTTAATAATGTTGGCTCCAACCTGCAAGGTGACTGCATTGGTCAAACGATATTGTAGGCCAATCCAAGCGCTTTTTTTATAGATTGCGCGGATGCCAAGGTCAGCAGAGAATGGGCTGTTTTCAACCAGTTTACCTACAACGCTTGGTTCAAGACTCATTAAGTCACCCATTTCAAAATTATACTTAGCTATGATGTAGTAATGCCTGTTAAAGTTGCTCTCAGTTACAACATCCGCAAATACGGCCTTGTTTTTAAGAACTTGAGTAGATGAAAATCCAACAAAGAGATTTTTACTATAAAGCGTTACTCCTGCACTAGCATCTAAAATATTCTGTGATGAAGTATTTCCTAAAAATTCTGAATAGGAGATGTCGTCTTCCTGAAATAATACGACTCTGTCTTGTATTATTCCCAAACTACTCCAGCCTATTCCTAGTCCTGCAGAGATATTGTAGTTTTTGGAAAATGGAAGGTGGATCGCATAACTTCCATGAACTGAAGTCTTCTGGAATGGCCCAATTGACTCTATAAGTGCTCTTCCACCAACCACATGTTTGATCAATCCAATTGAGCGCTCTGGAGCTTCAAATAGTGCACGATCCTTGTAGTTGAATTCGCTTAGCCCCTCGCTTGATTTTCCGATTTTTATTGGGCTAAAACCATTGAAAATCATCGCTCTAGGGCTATTGGAATACCCGAGCCATTGACTTCTCGATGTAAGTTCCAATTGCATCACGTCGCTTAATCCTCCAGCTGCAGGATTCACGATGAATGGATTATTAATGGTGTTTATGTAATGCCCATCCTGTTGAGCCTCAACATGACTTGCACCTAGAAGAATAAATAATACGATTAGTTTGATTGTCTTCATGTCTCTATCTATTAACGAACGATACTAATATCACCTGTGTAAACTGTGCTTTCCGCATCTTTCAATTCTATTTTATAGAAATAAGCTCCCATTGGTAGAGGTTCCCCTTTAAATGTTCCGTCCCAAGCATCTGCATAGCCCGTAGACTTGAATACTAAGGATCCCCATCGATTAAATATGGTTACCTGACATCCTGGATAGAGAATCTCTAAGTGTTGAATGACGAACAAATCATTTTTCCCATCGAAATTTGGTGTAATTACGGTTGGGAATATTGGGTCGAAACCATCACAGATACTAACAATTACGGTAACCGTGTCCATATAGGTTGGACACCCATTTACTGCTACGTCATAAATAATTCGATTTACCCCATTTTCCAATTCTGAAACGGTTGTGGTGGAACTGAGAGGATCGCTAATGAATCCACTACCCACTGTGAAATGCCAAAACGAGAACTGACCAGAAATTAAACTGTCAGCCGACAAGGTAGCCGTACCATCTTCTATGCAAACGACGGAATCGGAAATGTATGCTGAAATGTTTCCAGTGTGGAATACAAATAAACTGTCGTATTGACTTGGACAAGACCCGTTAGTGACCGTCCAGTTGAACTGATGCCAACCGCTCTCGTTTAGTGTGACGCTAGTTAGGTTTGCTGTAGGGTTCGAGATAAGCGCACTTGTACTGACTGTCCAAAGTCCACTACCATAAATTGGAGCGTTTGCAGTCAAATTAACGCTGTTGTTCGCACAGGCGAATAGTGAGTCTAAAGCGATACTCGTGGCAATCGGTGCTTGCGAAACGTTCACGTAAATTGTATCGAATAGTGACCCGCAAGTAGCACTGGTCACTGACCACTCAAACACATTCATTCCATAAGCTAGGCTATTCACGCCGGTTGTGTTCGCTAACGGATTATTTAGCGCACCCTGTCCTGATAATAATGTCCAAGTACCGGTTCCTGATGTGAGTGGATCCGCTTCTAAAAGAGCAGTAGTAACACCGCAAAGTTCTATCGTGTCAGCGGGAATTACGGCTGGAGATGGATAATCTAAAATTTCAATATTGAATTGACATGTTTGCGAATTGCCAGAAGAATCGATCGCCGAATACTCAAGGACGGTGATCCCTACTGGAAAAGTGCTCCCTACCGTATATCCCGTTGCATCCACTTGCTCAAGATATGCGAAGCAGTTATCTGAAAACGTAGGTAGCGTATAGAACATAATTGGATCACATGAAGCCGTATCATTGGGGCAAACAATAACGGGAGCCTCCGTCTCAATCAATACTAGTTCGAAAGTGCAGGAAGCCGAATTTCCGCCAGCGTCAATAACGTCTAGGGTAATTTGATTTGAACCAGGGTTAATAACTGTTCCTGCCGCAGGAGTTTGGATCATCGTAAACCCAGTACAATTATCAGTAATTGCAGCAAGGCCGGCATAATTTAATAAGCTGTAATCACAGAGAACACCATTGTTTATTGTGAAGGAGCTAGGACAAGTAATTGTCGGTGGAGTAATATCAATAGGCAACAAAGTCGTTACGCATGTGGTTGAGTTTCCATTCTCATCCGTTAATGTGATTAATACAGGCGTTATTCCACCCGCACTTGAAGCCGCCAATGGATTCTGTGTAACAGTCATATTTCCTAATATTGAACAATTGTCAGTTCCAGTCACCAATCCTGCTAAATCAGGCACCACGTACTGGCAACTAGCGTCTATGGTTAAGGTTTGATCTGCTGGACATGTGACCATAGGGTCCGTTGTGTCGCTCGGTACTACATTTATTAAACAGCTGGCAGTGTTCCCGTCGATATCGGTAGCGGTAAGCGTAATAATTGTTGGAGTGATAATCGTTGTTCCAGCTGCTGGGCTCTGCGTGATTGTTATGCTTCCTGCAGGTGAACAGTTGTCAATAGCTACAGCTGATGAAACGTAATCGCCAATCGTTGCTTGACAGGTAGCGTCCATGAATACTGTCTGTATTGATGGGCAAGTCGTAAAAACGGGATCCACTTGATCCAATACCACAACATCAAATGAACACATGGTAGAATTCCCTGAGACATCTTGAACCGTGATCGCCACGGAATTTGTTCCCACTGGAAGTAGGGTGCCAGCGATTGGTGATTGCGTATACGTCAATGAAGCAATAGCGGAGCAATTATCCGTTCCCGACGCAAATGAAGTGAAGTCAACTAATGTATAATCGCATCCAATGTCAGTGCTTACTGTTTGCGTTCCAGGACATGTGATGCCGGGAGGGATTAGATCATTTAATTCAACATTAAAGCTACAGGTAGATGAATTAGCATATTGATCTGTTGCTGTAAGCGTAATCAATTGTGTAGCTCCGATTACCGATCCAGGAAGTGGAGATTGTGTAACTGTAATGGATGCAAAAGGCGAACAATTGTCCGTTGGAACGGCTAAGCTTGTGTAATCTGTTAGCGTTGCAAGACAACTTGTATCTGCCAATTCAAATTGAGTAGACGGACAAATTACCATTGGTGAAATACTGTCAATAATAGCAACTACAAGTTGGCAGGCGCCAGTATTCCCAGCAGAATCTATAACAGTCAATGTGATTGTTTCCGTTGGATTAACACCAACCAGGGAACCTGGTATTGGAGATTGAGTAACTATATTACCGGTAGCGCAATTCTCGACAATGATTCCTCCTGCTGAAGTGTAATCCATCAAAGCAACCGTACAGCTATTGTCAACGTACTGACTTACTCCGGCTGGGCACAATATTGTTGGTGCAATGGTGTCAAATAATAAGGCTGTGAACGTACATAATTGAGGAGTTGCAGGTGTTCCTCCCGTCACGGTCATAGTGATCAATTGATCAGCCGTAATCGTTGCTCCTGATGGCGGAGATTGTACAATCGTTAAAGAATCTACTGATGTGCAATTATCGATAAGAACAACCGCGGAAGTATAATCAGCGAGAATATACTGGCAGTTTACATCAACGTAAACGCTACTATCAGCTGGACACGTAATTTGTGTTACTGTAGTATCAATCGAAATCATGTTGAAGCTGCATAGGGTACTATTTCCGTCTTCATCTAGAACGGTTACAGTCATTGGGGTTGTAACTCCTGCTCCGCTTATCGGAGTTGCTGGCAGTGGTGTTTGGCTAAAAACTAAATTTGCAAATGAAGTACAATTATCTATCGATGGAACTCCTGTAGTATAGTCGGGTGTGATTGCGTCACAATTACTGTCAACTGCGACGGTAGTGTCTCCTGGGCATATTACAGACGGCGCCTCAGTATCAATTATGTTTAATGTGATAGTACATTGAGAAGTGTTTCCAGATTCATCTGTTGCAAACACCGTTATTGATTCAAATCCTCCAGGGCCCGTTGGAAAAACGCTAAATTCTGGAACACTTTGCGTAAGTACTATATCAGCTGTGTCTGTACAATTGTCAGAAACGAGCACGTTCTTGGTGTAGTCAGCACAGATCGCTAGACATGAGCCATCAACAATTAAATCTATAGAACCAGGACAAACCAATACAGGGTTAATAATATCCGTTCCAGTAACAACAACGTTATCAAATGCGATTGGTGCTCCTATTACTGTAGCATCATCACACGTAAATCGGTAACCTAGATCAAAGGTAGTTCCATCTAACAAGGCTGGTAATGCAATCGATGAACTTGTCCAAAGAGCAGAAATTGTAAATGCGCTTCCTACTAGAATCCAAGTGGATCCTCCATCTGTTGAGTATACTAATTCTGTGAAATCCGTTCCAATTACTCCTTCTAAACGGTAGTCAAAATCAACACTTAGTGCTGAGGCGCAGGTTGCATCAACCGAATGATAAATAACCGATTCAAAAGTCGTTGCTGCTGGTGCATTACCGTAAGCATATTGTTCGGTTCCAGTCGCTCCACATCCGATAACCGAGCCTCCCTTTGTAATGTACATACTGGTTGCTCCAGCGATTGATGGTCCATTTCCAGCACAACTATTGTCAATCCAAGTATTTGGAGATAGGTCACCTGACGTGGTCCAAATAATACCTGATTCAAAATCTTCTGTAAACAGAGTGGCCTGACCAAATGTGCTAATTGAAAGTAGCAGTACAATTGGGGCTAAAATGTGCTTCAACATATTGAGAAAGTAGGATTAATAACAGATTGCAAATATAGCATTGTTGAAGTGATTATTAGGGTTTTAGGACTCAGAATACTGTACCTCGAATCAGTTAACAGCCAAATTGCTCATAACTTTTTACTCAGCCCGAATAATTATTGAGTGCGGTAGCTACTTTAGTAAGTAAAATTGGTGATGATGATGCAGGTTGGAATTATTTGTGGTGGGCTCTCTTCAGAATATGATATTTCTGTAAAAAGTGCGACAACACTTCTCAACAATTTCCCGAGTGGATATAACCCTTTCTTGGTTCACATGAGCTCCAATGGGTGGGAAATTGAACTTGAAGGTGAGAAGGTTGCGTTTAATGAGAATGATTTCACCTTTTTAAATGGCGACGTTCGCTCAAAAATAGATCTAGCTATCGTCTTCATTCACGGCGATCCTGGTGAAAACGGGAAAATACAGGCCTACTTAGAAATGAAAGGGATTCCTTATGTTAATTCTGGACCTTTGGCTTCTGAACTTTCATTCGATAAATGGTTTTGTAATCAATTTATCAAGGGATTTGGGATAAACGTAGCTGATTCTATTTACTTGACGCCAAGGAGCAACAAGATTACCGGAAAGGAGATTGTTGATCAATTAGGCATTCCAGTTTTTGTAAAACCGTGTGACTCCGGGTCTAGTTATGGAATCTCGAAAGCAAATACACTAGAGGAAATACTACCTGCAATTGATAAGGCTTTCGAAGAGGGAGAAACAGTAATCGTTGAAGGTTTTCTAGATGGCACTGAAGTCACCTGTGGGCTTTATCGATCAACTGAGGGAATTATCACGCTTCCACTTACTGAGATTTCGACTCAGAACGATTTCTTCGATTATGAGGCAAAATATGAAGGGTTATCAGAAGAGATCACGCCGGCGAGAATTAGCGATGAGTTGACGCTGAAGGTTCAGGAAATATCGGTGGAAATTTATCAATTACTCCGTCTTAGATCTTTGGCGCGCATAGATTTTATGTTGGTAGATAATGTTCCGTTTGTCATAGAAGTCAATACAATACCAGGCTTTTCGTCTGAAAGTATTGTTCCCAAAATGATTAAAGAATCCGGGAATTCAATCAGTGAAATTTGGGCACAAATTTTAGAAGTTGAAGTAGCCTAGAGCGTTGCTATTTTATTGAATACAACTTCCATTTTACGGATCAGTGCTGAAGATGAACAGTCCTGATTATTCACAATCAGAGCGAATGCGTATTTCTTACCTGACGTTGAATTGATGTAACCAGCATAACTCTTGATGCGCGTCATAGATCCACTTTTTGCAATAAGTCGATTGTGCGCTGATTGTCCCTTGCAGATGTTTCGCATCGTGCCGCTTACTCCTGCAACTGGGAGTGAAGCAATAAATCGTTGCCCATTTGTGCCGCTCTTCATGCCTTTTAAAAGTCCAACAAAGTGAGCCGCAGAAATCGCATTCATTCGAGAGAGTCCGCTGCCGTCATTGACATGCATCCCTGATGTATTAAATTTTGTGGACCAGTACTTATCTACTTGTTGTAATCCACTTTCGGTGCTACCATCGCCTGTTTTAGAGTAGCCAACAAGACAAGTGAGATGTTCCGCGAATAGGTTTACACTGCGCTCGTTTGTTTTATTAATGATTTGACCTATTGTCTGTCCTAAATATGTGATTAACAGATTTTTATTGGCGTACGATGCGTTACTCCCCTTAATTTCCATCGAGCGCGCTGTTTTAATTTCGCCAAGCACTTGAATACCTTTTTTTGAGAGTACCAAGGCGAATTCATAAGCAAATTGATGCTCTGGATCAGGTAAACTACCCTTCACAACAAATGCCTGACTTCCTTTAGGTAATACGCCAGTAACGAAGCGGTCAAGGGAGTAGGGTGCACCATAGATATATGCGTTATCACCACCCCGTGACGAGGAGGTAACGTAGTTATGAAACACCATATCAGGTACAGCAGGTGATATTGACGTAATGGTCGATTGAGCACCAATGGTTACTGGTACTTTAAAAGAGAATTCAACTAGATTGTCGAAAATCGTAAGTCCAGATGGACCAGCGCCATAATAATTCCCTAAATCCACCCAGTTCCAACCGTTTGGGACACCTTTATAGCCGAATTCTGATGCGTCAGCGATGATGGAGCCGTCAATTTGCTTAACGCCTAATTTGAGTAAACTATCCGCCCAAGCATAAAGGAAATCTCGGCGATGCTCTTTATTTACGAAGTACTTACTGCCGAGTGAAGGGTCTCCGCCTCCTCTAATCCATAAGTTGCCGCTCAATGTTCCAGTTGAGTCTATAGTTCCGTCAGAATAAACGCGCGTTTTAGGACGATAGTTTTCGCCTAAAACTTCTAAGGCAGTTGCTGTAGAAAATAGCTTAGCCGTAGAAGCTGTCGGCATTAACCGATTTGGATCGTAAGAAGCCACAGAATTACCTGTTGCTAGGTCGATTACCTGAAAGCTAACGCTTGCTTGATTTAATCCTGTTGAATTAACAAATTCGTTGATAGAAAGTTGGACTTTATTTTGGGCAATAGCATAGTTTAATGCCAGGATTGAAATAAATAGAATTGAACTTAGTACCTTCATCGCGCTTTTATGGTAAATTTCGCTAAGAAATAGACAATGAATGTGCCAAACAACGAAAACTTTTAAACAACGCCTATTCATTAGCGAATCGAATTACTCCTACTTAGACGATCGAACTACGTGAAGAAAATTAAAATACTTAGAATAATCAACCGGTTTAATATCGGCGGCCCTACATATAATGCGACGTTTTTAACGGCCTTTCTTGGCGATGAATATGAAACGATGTTGGTCGGTGGTTTACCAGAAAAAGGCGAATCAGATTCACTTTTTATCCTAGATAAATATGGAGTTAAGCCGGTCCTAATTGAAGAAATGGTGCGCCAACCAAATCTAAAAAGCGATAGACGTGCATATATTCGATTGAAGAAAATCATTAAGGAATTTAAGCCAGATATTGTACATACGCATGCCTCTAAGGCAGGAGCACTTGGAAGAAAGGCTGCTCATTCATGTGGCGTTCCTGTGATTATTCATACTTTTCATGGACATGTGTTTCACTCATATTTCGGAAAAGTAAAAACCAATATTTTCAAGTTTATTGAACGCAACCTTGCGAAAAAATCAACAGGTATTATTGCGATTTCTAACGTTCAAAAAGAAGAACTCTTTAAAGAACATTCGATTTGTCCTGCAGATAAGATCTCTGTGATTCCTCTTGGATTTGATCTAAGACCGTTTCGCGATAAAGTAGCAATAAATCGGTCAAAAATTCGGAAAGAATATAATTTATCTGATGATACCGTGGCGATAGCGATTGTTGGAAGATTGGCTCCAATAAAGGATCATGATTTCTTTCTTCGAGTGATAGAGCAAGTGCTCAAAGAGACGCGTAAATTGATAAAAATATTTATTGTTGGAGATGGTCCCGAACGTAATGTTATTCAAGATAAAGTCGATCAAATCAATAAGTTATTCCTTGGGTCAATAATAATGACCTCTTGGATTAAAGATATCGGAAGCTTTAATGCGGGCATGGATATTCTTTGTTTGACCTCGAAAAATGAAGGGACACCAGTCAGTTTGATCGAGGCACAAGCAGCAAATATCCCTGTGATAACTACGGATGTAGGTGGTGTTCGTGATATTATGCTTGATGGTGAAACTGGTTTTATCATTCCTCCAGGAGATGAGAATTTGTATGTCGAGCGTCTAGTTGAGTTGTGTGATGATGAAAAAAAACGAAGAAACATGTCACAAAATGGATGGAACTTCGTAGAAAATAAATTCCAGTACGAGATACTAATAAAGAATATGGACAGTTATTACAGGAAACTACTGGCTAAAACTAACTAAATGAGAGTATTCGTCTTAATTGCATTCACATTGACAATTCTTGCAAGCGTGCTAGGAAGTTGTGGTGTGAATAGTAATTTGATGTTCAAGGAAATTAAAGGAGATACAACGGTAATAACAAATATTCCGATGCGGCCATCAGAGGCTTATCGTATCTCTGAGGATGATAAAATTTCATTTTCAATAACGGCCAATAATGGGTCTCGTATCATAGAAGATATCTCTGGGCTCTCAGAGAAGATTAGGGTAGAGGGAATTAAAAATGAATATATAGTTAGGTCAAATGGTGAGGTTAAGATACCGATTGTCGGATTAGTGAACGTAGCCGGATTGACCTTAACACAATGTGAAGATACCCTAACAGAAAAGTATAAATTTCAGTACGATTCGCCATTTGTGCAAGTCAAAATAACCAATCAACGCGTGATCGTTTTTCCTGGAAATGGCTCGGATGCAAAGGTAATCCCCTTGCTAAATACAAATACAACTTTGATGGAAGCACTCGCTCAAGCGGGGGGAATTACAGATAGAGGTAAAGCTAGTAGTATAAAATTGATGCGCAAGGAAGGTGGAAAACGAGTTGTCTACTTGATTGATCTATCTACCATGGAAGGGTTGAAACATGTCGATATGATTGTTCAGGCCAATGACTATATTTACGTAGAGCCAACGCCTGAATTGTCTAAGGAGATTGCAGAAGATATAGTGCCTATTGTATCATTAATTACAAGCGGACTGATTGTTGTATCTGCGATTTCGGTATTAAAGTAGAAGGGAGAAGTATGAGCATAATAATAAATACGGTATACGATTCAGTCATCCTTAGGACAATTGTAAAACGCTATTGGTGGTGGCCGGCGTTGTTTGTATGCTTTTTTGGACTCTTCGCGTTTGTATACTTGCGTTATACTAAGCCTATTTATGAATCATCAATGGTACTTCAGCTTGGAGATTCTGATAAAGCGAAAGATGTAATTGATATTGAGAATATTAACACAAAAGATGACGAGATTTCAGGTGTTGTAGAGCTCCTACGTTCCGAGTTGCTTTTTGACAAGGCCCTCAGTGCATTGAACCTCAACGTTAGTCTATATGCTCGAGGTGAGATCTTGACGGAGGAGAAATACCTATCCAGCTCGTTTAATGTCCAGCCGTATGACCTCTATGATTCAACCTTAATAAATAAGGAAATTCAGGTCACTTGCATAAGCGATTCAAAGATTGAGCTGATTTATGAAAAAGGAGGGAAAACGAAGCGTCTTGGAGGTAATATTAATGAGCATTTAAAAAACAAGGATTTTGACATTGTTGTGAAGACGACGGACCCTAAGAAGTTTAGGACGGTGTCGGAGGGAAATGAATTGTTTTTCGTTTTTAACGGCCGATCAGAGCTATCGCAGCGTCTTATTGCGGATCTTTCCGTAAATGCAATAGATCCAAACGCAAAGACAATTAGCATCTCTTTCAGGGGCCACAATGCCCAACTCTGTCATGATATTGTGCAAGCAGTATCAAATACATTTGTGAACTTTGATGAGGATCAAAATCGGCGAAGTTCCGAAAATGTACTTTCCTTTATTGATAGTCAGCTAGATTCGTTATCCTACGAAGTGAAGAATGCAAAGGACAGCCTTGTTGTGTTCCAGAGGGCAGCTCAAATAGGTGATCCAGATGCCGCCGGTTTGAACCTAAGTGAGAATTTGGGTAGACTGGAAGATCAGCTCTTTGATGCAAACGAAGAGTATAGAGCGTTAATCTCCATTCGACAAAGCTTGAAGGACAATCCAAATCGACTTGAAACGTACAAATTACTGCCTGATTTACTCGGAAGATCCTTTGAACGTTCATTATTGTCTCATATTCAGCAGTTGCAAGGCTATCTAGAGGAGAAAGAAGATCTAATCTACTCCGGTGCACTTGCGGGGAATTCGAAATTGGAATCCATTGAATCCAAAATTGATTCGAAGATGGAATTGATAAAGAGAAGTATTGATGCAGTAGAGGCACGACTTACAAAGAATCGAAAAGCGATAAAGGATAAGATAACGCAAGTTAAGGGTGAATCGTTCGCATTACCTGAGAAGCGGATGGAATTCAATCGACTCCAGAACTTACAGATATTGAACGAAAAGTACTTCACATTACTTGCTGAGAAAAAAGTGCAGTATGAAATTTCGGATGCGGGCTATGCCTCCTCCAATAGAGTTTTGGTCATGCCTAAGGTAAATCTGAACCCTGTTGCACCCAATTCTAGATTTGTCTATATCTCATTTATTATCTTTGGATTAATTATAGGAATTGGAATTCTTACGTTGAAGTATTTGATGTTCAATGAAATTAATATGGTAGAGGATTTAGAGAGAATTCTCCCCGAACAAGCATCCATACTTGGTGCGATTCCTTTGTTTAAAAGTGCACTTGAATTTTCTCAATTGATCGTGTCAGAAGCACCAAAATCTATCATGGCTGAGTCGATGCGGAAAGTTAGGACAAACTTGAGTTATATCAAGCCTGATTACAAAACGATTGCAATCTCCTCTTCAATTTCAGGAGAAGGGAAAACATTTGTCGCATTGAATCTAGGCGGTATTATTGCGATGTCAGGTAAGAAGACTGTCTTACTGGATCTTGATTTGCGTAAGCCAAAAGTCCACTTGGGACTTGCTGCGGAGAATACTGTTGGGATGAGCAGTTTAATCGTCGGGCAGTCTACACTGGATGAGTGTATTCAACATTCTAAACTTGAAAATCTGGATTTCATTACAGCTGGGCCAATACCACCAAATCCATCGGAATTGTTATTAAGTGAGAGCTTTAAAACCCTTATTGAAGAATTGAAATCAAGGTATGATGTTGTGATTATTGATAACCCACCTATTGGCTTGGTGTCGGATGGTATTCGTAATTTAACGGAAGCAGATATTCCAATTTATATTTTTAAATCACATTATTCGAAGAGGAACTTTGCCATTAGGATTCAAGAATTGTTCGATATGAAACAATTGAGTTCATTAAATGTTATTCTCAATGGTGCCAAGACGAGCCGCCGAACAGGTTATGGCTACGGTTATGGCTACGGCTATGGTGAAACATATACTGAAGAGGGTAAAAATAGTGGTTTTGAGAATGAGAAATGGTACCGCCGAATTATCAAGAAGTTTAGAAGAAGATGAGTATAATTTTAACTCCAATTGAAGGAGTATTGATCATTGAACCACGCGTTTTTAAGGACGATAGAGGTTTGTTTTTTGAAAGTTTTAATAAAGATCAATTTGATGAGGCCACTAATGGGCTTTTCCATTTTGTTCAAGACAATCAATCTGTCTCTAAGAGAGGAGTATTACGTGGCCTTCATTTTCAGAATCCGCCAAATGCTCAAGGGAAATTAGTGAGTGTCAGTCGAGGAGCTGTGATTGATGTCGCCGTGGATATACGAAAGGACTCTTCGACCTATGGTGAGCACATCGCAGTCGAACTGAGTGAGACTAATCGTAAACAACTATGGATCCCGCCTGGATTCGCACATGGATTTGTTGCTTTGGAAGATGACACATCATTTTGTTATAAATGCACCAATAATTATGCTCCACAATCGGAAGGAACACTGCGATGGAACGATCTTGAATTAAAGATTAACTGGGGAGTATCAAAACCACTTGTTTCAGAGAAGGACGAAATCGGGGAAGAATTTCGTACCTTTGTCTCTCAATTCTAATAAGCGTTTGTGGCAATAAAAGTACTACAGGTATTAGGTTTCATGATCGGAGGTGCGGGAATTTCAATTGTCTGCAACATCCTGTTACTGAGATTTTCTAGGTCTCTCGGAATTCGAAATAAAAACGATGTAACGGTTCGCTGGAGTAGCGAGTCAAAACCTTCGCTCGGTGGAGTGAGTTTGTTCGTTGTTTTTATTTTTACTGCCATCGGTTATTCAATCGTTTTTGATGAGATAAACATTTTCCAAAATTGGAAGTACGTCGGCCTTTTTCTAGCTGGTTCGCTCGCATTCACTATGGGGCTGGCAGATGATGCCTACAACACCAAACCGCTCATTAAATTAACAGTTCAAATGAGCTGTGGTTTAATTTTTATAGCAACTGGATCGGGGATTGAACTTTTCGATAACACAATTATTGATGGTGCACTCACAGTAATTTGGGTGGTTTTGGTAATGAATTCACTGAATATGTTAGATAACATGGACGGTATTACGGGAACAACTGCCTTCTTTATATTGAGCTCCTGTCTTGTCTCGAGTTGGTTGATTTTTGACTTCAATACTAATATTTGGTCATTGCTAATTATCTCAATGTTGGGGTCACTACTAGGGTTCCTGTCCATGAATATTTATCCGTCCAGACTCTTTATGGGTGACGCAGGCTCTCAATTTTTAGGTTTATTCGTCGCTTTTTTTGGAATGGAGTTCTTGTTTAATGCTGGTGTACTGCTCGAACAACATTCCTGGGTTGGTATCTGCGTTGCTGCCGTAGCATTTACGCCTGCTCTTGTCGATACATTGACAGTCGTTATTAATCGATTGAAACACCGTCAATCGCCTATGGTGGGAGGCAAGGATCATACAACTCACCACCTTGTGTATGCGGGATTAGGCGATTTGAAAGTTTGGTTGGTATTCGTCATTATTGGATTATTTGCGACTATTCTCACAATAGCCATGGTCAGCCTTATAAAGCTTAATACGATAGCGCCAATTGCCTTTTTTATGTTCTACATTGTCTTTGTCTTTATTTTACTTTATAGAAACACGATAAAGTTTCCCGCTCCATCAAAAAAGTAGGACAACTTTATTAATTTCGTAGTATGCGCGTTTTTTATGTCCTAGTACTGTGTTTTTCAATTATTTCATGCACTGAAGAGAACTCAACCCTGAAAGAGGAGCAAGACCCTGTGGTAGAATCAAATGATAACCATGGAATACCTCTCCTGCCAGCAGAAATGACATTGTTTGGAGAACTCGTCGGAATCGATAATTTTGATATCAAGGAGCGTTTAGATAAAGAGGTTATCGTTAATACTTACTACCATAGTTCAACAGTTCAAATTTTGAAGCGCGCGAACCGTCACTTTCCATTGATTGAAAAAATATTGAAAGAGGAAGGTATGCCCGATGATATGAAGTATTTATGTGTCATTGAAAGCGCACTGAAACAGGCTACTAGTCCAACTGGAGCTAAAGGGTTTTGGCAATTCATGCCCGCTACCGCTAAAGAATATGGGATGATGATTAATAGAGAGGTCGACGAGCGCTTAGATGTTGAGATAAGTACCCGTGCGGCATGTCAATATATGCGAACGGCGAATAAGAAATTTGATAACTGGATCAATGCTTCGGCATCCTATAATTGTGGTGTTGGTGGATTATCCTCGAAGGTGAAAGCTCAAGGAGTTTCTAATTTTTTTGAACTGCACCTAAATAATGAAACTTCACGCTACGTTTTTCGAATTATGGCGTTGAAACTTCTGATGGAGAACCCTGAAGCTTATGGGTTTCATCCAGAGAAAATGGAATTATACGAGCCATTCGAAGTTATTTATATCGAAGTAGAAGAGTCCATCGGTAATCTTGCGATTTGGGCTGTAGATAATGGATCGAACTTGCATCTTCTGAAAGTGCTCAATCCTTGGCTCGTTGGAAACAGTCTTACACTCACGGGAAGTCGTACTTATAAAATTGCATTGCCAAAAATCGCATGAAAGGTCAAAAATATATCGAAGTTTACGGTGCGAGAGAGCACAATCTAAAGAATGTTGATCTCAAGATTCCTCGGAATCAACTTGTCGTTTTTACTGGACTGAGTGGTTCGGGGAAATCTTCATTGGCATTTGATACCATCTTTGCAGAAGGTCAGCGGAGGTACATTGAAACGTTCTCAGCATACGCTAGGCAGTTTTTAGGTGGACTTGAACGACCAGACGTGGATAAGATAGATGGGCTCAGTCCAGTTATTTCTATAGAGCAAAAAACCGTTTCGCGCTCGCCTCGATCTACTGTTGGTACAATCACGGAAATTTACGATTTTATGCGCTTGCTTTTTGCAAGAACAAGTACTGCTTTTTCATATGTTTCGGGAGAGGCAATGGTCAAGTATTCAGACGATCAAATAGTCGACTTAATTATCGAACAATATTCGGGTAAGAAGGTCATTGTTCTTGCTCCAAAAATTAAAGGGCGTAAGGGGCATTACCGCGAACTCTTTGAGCAGATTGTTAAACAAGGGTTTACAAAAGTTCGAGTTGATGGTGAACTGAAAGATATCACCAAGGGAATGAAATTGGATCGATATAAGATCCATGATGTTGACATCGTGATTGATCGGTTGGCTGTATCTGTAAAGGATAGACAACGTATTTATGATGATGTAGTGACGGCCATGAAACATGGAGGGAAGTCATTAATGATCATGGATTTTGAATCTGGAGGTGTACGGCACTTTAGTCGAATGTTAATGTGTCCAACAAGCGGAATCAGTTATCCGGAACCAGAGCCTAATTTGTTTTCCTTCAATTCGCCGTATGGAGCTTGCAAGACCTGCAGTGGTCTGGGCGAAGTATCTGAAGTTGATATCGAGAAAATCATCCCAGACACGACAAAATCGATTAAAAAAGGTGGAATCATTCCACTGGGTGAACAGAAAAGAACATGGATCTTTGAAAAGCTCGGTAGTTATCTTGATACTGCTGGATATAGCTTGACCACTCCAATTTCTGAAATAGATAATGATGCGATGAATGTTGTCTTGTACGGAAATGAGGGAATCGATAGTTCGTTTATCAATACAACAGTTCGTTTTGAAGGGGTGATTAATTTTATCGCTCGACATTCTGAAGGAAGTTCTGCCGCAATTCAGAGATGGGCGCAGAGTTTTATGAACCGTAAAATTTGCACTACCTGCAAGGGTACGAGAATTAAGAAGGAAGCTCATTTCTTCAAAATTGGAGATAAGAACATTGGCGAGTTAGCTCAAATGGATATCGCCGATTTAAGCGAATGGTTCAAAACCGTGAATGATCATTTTTCTGATTTGAACAAAAAAATTGCCGCTGAAATCCTTAAAGAAATCAACGCTCGACTTGGCTTCATAGTAGAAGTAGGTTTAACTTATTTATCACTGCATCGATCAGCGAAGACGTTATCTGGGGGTGAAGCACAGCGAATTCGGCTGGCTACGCAAATCGGTAGTGAATTAATGAATGTTCTTTACGTTTTAGATGAGCCGTCGATCGGTTTGCATCAGCGCGATAATTCAAGGTTGATTAAATCCTTGCAACGATTAAGAGACACAGGTAACTCTGTAATTGTGGTTGAACATGACAAAGAGATGATTTTGGCTGCAGATTTTGTTGTTGACATTGGTCCTGGTGCTGGAGTGCATGGCGGGTCTATCGTAAATGCTTCTCCAATCGCTAATTTGACCGATAAAGATTCTTTGACCAATCAGTATTTGACTGGGGCGAGATCTATTGAAGTGCCAAAGAAGCGAAGAAAAGGAAATGGCAATAAATTAAAATTAGTTGGGGCAACTGGTAGAAATCTTGATAACGTAAATTTGACCATTCCACTCGGAACGATGACATGTGTTACAGGAGTATCGGGAAGCGGGAAGTCAACATTAATCAATCAGACTTTGTACCCAATCCTTTTGAAGGAAATCTATCATGGTGTTAAGAAACCGCAGCCGTATAAGTCTATTTCAGGCATGCAACACCTTGATAAGGTAATTGAGATTGATCAAAGTCCAATCGGAAGAACTCCACGCTCTAATCCAGCGACCTATACAAAGCTCTTCGATGAAATTCGTTCACTTTATGCTGGTTTACCGGAAGCATTAATCCGCGGCTATAAACCAGGTAGGTTTTCGTTTAATGTTGTGGGAGGTCGCTGTGAAACCTGCAAAGGAGGAGGCATGAAGGTGATCGAAATGAATTTTCTGCCGGATGTTCTTGTCGAATGCGAAACATGTGCTGGGAAGCGATACAATCGTGAAACCTTGGAAGTTCGCTATCGAGGAAAATCGATCAGTGATGTACTAAACATGACAATTGCAGTAGCCGTTGATTTCTTCGAGCACATTCCGAAAATTAAGCGCATCCTATCGACATTAGTTTCCGTTGGGCTGGGTTATGTAAAGCTCGGTCAACCGTCAACTACTGTTTCTGGAGGCGAAGCGCAACGAATTAAATTATCATCTGAGCTCTCTAAAAGAGGTACGGGAAATACGATGTACATTTTGGATGAGCCATCTACCGGCTTGCACTTTG
>JBLHPQ010000011.1:0-71281 GCA_047624355.1 Flavobacteriaceae bacterium
AATGGTGAAATTCCGGCGCGAGAGCTAATTGCATTGACATCAAATAGATCGACCAAATGGAAATTAATTGAAAAAATGATTCGAAGCATTCAACTACAGTACACGTCGAGAACTTCTGAGGATGAGCTTATCATGCTTAGTTGGAAGTAATATGCTGAATAATGCGCTCGGTTGCCCCGGCGTTTTTTTCGACAAAGTCTAGTTCGTTGGCACCGATCAATTTGAGATTAGTTTTTATTGTTTCGAAAGCCGCCTTAAATTCTGATGTGGTAGAAATTGAGAATCCAAAACCACCATCAATAAAGGCCTGAGCTTCCGGGAATCGAGTATGCTTAGGTCCAAATATAACAGGTAAACCGAAAACTGCTGGCTCAAGGATGTTGTGTAAATTTCCAGTAAATCCACCGCCAATATAGGCCGATGTCCCATATTTATATGCGCTGGCTAGGAGTCCTATTGAATCGATAATTAGGACGTCGGCTTCATTGATAGTCGTAAGATCTGCTTCGCTGTATCGAACACATTTCCTAGAAATTCCCACAATGATTCGATCGATGTGTTTTTTATCAACCTCATGAGGTGCGATTAGCAATTTGTCAGCCGAGGCGTTGATCCATGGCGACAATAGTTCTTCATCCTCAGGCCAGGAACTTCCAATGATAAATAGATCATTTTCACCCTTAAAGGCCTTGATTACCTCATTTGACTTTACTGTTTTACGATTCTCTATTACACGATCAAAACGACTGTCTCCAGTTATACCTACATTTTCGATTCCAATTCCTAGTAATAATTCTTCAGAGGATTTATTTTGAACAAAAAAGAAGTCGAACTGGCTAAGAACAGATCTGAAAAATCCACCATACCATTTAAAAAAACGATGCTTCTCTCTGAAAATTCCACTCACATTATATATGTTGCTTCCACTTTTTTTGGCTGCAAAAATGTAATTAGCCCAAAATTCGTACTTGATGAAATAGACGGATTTTGGCTGGGTTTTTTTGATAAATTTTCTTGCATTTGAAGGAGTGTCTAGTGGGAGATAGCAAACTAGGTCAGCTACATGCGCTCGTTTTTGATAGTGCTCAAAACCAGACGGTGAGAAGAAAGTTACGACTAGAAATATGTTTGGTTGTTCGTCCTTGAGTCGCTTCATCAGGGGAAGGCCTTGATCAAATTCGCCTAATGACGCACAATGAAACCAATGAACTTCTTCGTTGGATAAATCCGGCAAGTTCAAAAGAAGTCCTTGGCGTCCCTTTATCCATTTTTTCGCTTTCGGATTAAACAGTGAAGCAATCCGAAGAGCAATTCCGTAACAGTTAACACCAAATGTGTAAATGAAGCGCATTAGTCGAAGTAATACTCTTTAGGCTGGCGCTGGTAAATTGGGATTAACCATCCAAGTTTGAAACCGAATTGAATATCGATGCGCAAATCTGTAGAAACAGGGGTGTCAGGTTGGTCGAAGTTGATTAACCGACGATTGTAGGTCAGTCCTTGTTGAGCGTAAAACCCACCATAGAAGTTGACGGCTCCTTGATCTGCCATAAATGCATAACCAATAAATTCAGTTACGTTGGCACCGGTACTTAAGCGATCATATCCTTTTTTATAGTCGAGTTCAATTTGAGGAACAACGTGATCTTGTGTTTCAATGCGTATGCGATGTAAAAAGTATCCGACACCTACATTCACATAGATTCCAGAATTTGGATTGGGATTTAAAATCGGAAGAATTTTGCCAACCACCCCATTGATGTAAAGACCTCGTGAAAGCACTCGAACAGTGGCAATATCGCCATTAATGTCAGTTATGTTTCCCTTCGAATCGGTAAGGTGATCAAATAACCCTGTGAGTGCAACGCTATCTCCAAACAAGAAATTTCCTTCTAGACCGTAGACCCAATTTTTCTTGTCCTTGAACCCTGCGAAAACACCAACGTTGTTTAAGTAGCCAAATCGATCAGCCAAGTCTCCAGCCGTGAATCCGCCTGCATATTGAACGCCCAACCATGTCGTTCCTATGGCAGAATCAGCAAGGCTTCTTTGAGCTTGTACGCTGTATGATGAGATCGAAAACACGACCGAAAGCGCGATGATGTAAGGTGTCTTCATGTACTAGTTTTGTCTAACTGACGCTACAAAGAACGAAAGTACACATCAAATATTGGATATACGAGAATTTTTGGGTTTTTTATGACTTGATTATAAAGCTCAACCGATGATTTAAGAACAGTTTGAAATACTTCTCATTATTGATCGTTCACGTCGTGGAAAATAACACAATATATATTATCTTTAACGTCGCTAAAGAATTAGAAATTAGATGAGAAAAATACAGATGGTCGATTTGATGGCCCAGTATCAAAAAATAAAACCTCAGGTAGATGCTGCAATTCTGAATGTGATTGAGAATGCGCAGTTTGTTAATGGACCTGAAGTAAAAGGATTTCAAGGAGAACTTGAAGAATATTTAGGAGTAAAACACGTTATCCCATGTGCTAACGGGACAGATGCTTTGCAAATAGCATTGATGGCTTTGGGTCTGAAACCTGGAGATGAGGTGATAACGCCTTCATTTACGTTTATCGCGACTACTGAAGTTGTTGCTTTGCTAGGATTGAAGCCGATTTTTGTTGATGTTGAGAAGGATTCTTTTTGCATCGATCCCGAGAAATTAGAAGCGGCAATAACACCAAATACGAAAGCGATTGTTCCGGTACACCTTTATGGTCAGGCTGCGAATATGAATGAAATAATGGCCATCGCATCGAATCATGGAATTGCGGTCATTGAAGATAACGCCCAGGCGATTGGAAGTGATTACACTAATGCTGATGGTTCAACTCAGAAAGTAGGATCTATTGGACATATCGGATGTACATCATTTTTCCCATCTAAGAATCTTGGATGTTATGGAGATGGTGGGGCAATCTTTACAAATGATGACGCGTTGGCAGCCTTAATGAGGAAGATTGTGAACCACGGGCAGAGTGAACGATACTATCACGATGTTGTTGGATGTAATTCACGTTTAGATAGTATTCAGGCAGCCGTATTGCGAATTAAACTGAAAGAACTCGATAGTTATATTGATGCTAGGAGAGCCGTGGCAGATCATTATGATAATTTTTTCGCACAATTCGATCAGATAAAAACACCGAAACGAGATGTTTATTCAAAGCACGTGTTTCATCAGTATACAATGATTTTGGAAGGTGTTGATCGCGATGCTTTGAATGCATTCCTTGCGACAAAAGATATACCATCGATGATCTATTATCCAGTGCCGGCACATCGCCAGAAGATGTTTCAAAATTATGGCAGCGGAGAAACAGATTTGCCAGTTACTGATTGGTTAACTGAGCGTGTAATGTCTCTTCCAATTCATACTGAAATGGATAAGGAACAACTTGATCACATTTGTGCTGGAGTTGCTGAATTTCTTAATAATTAATTAGTTAGATGAAGAAAATTGCTGTTGTCGGTACAGGCTATGTAGGCTTAGTAACAGGGACGTGTTTCGCGGATACTGGAAACCAAGTGGTTTGTGTTGATATAGATGAGGCGAAAGTTGAACGGATGCGAAAAGGGGAGGTTCCAATTTATGAACCACACCTGGATAACGTATTCCAACGCAATATAAAAGCAGGAAGAATTTCATTTACAACCGGCTTGAAAGAAGCAGTTGATTTTGCAGATATCATATTTTTGGCACTACCCACTCCACCTGGTGAAGATGGCTCGGCAGATCTTAGCTACATTTTATCAGTGGCGGATGATTTAGGAGGATTGATGACAGATTACAAAGTCATAATCGATAAATCGACTGTGCCCGTGGGGACAGCTGAGAAAGTTGAAGCGAAAATTAAAGAGAAGGCAACAGTGGATTTTGCCGTAGTATCAAACCCGGAATTTTTAAGAGAAGGATTTGCGGTTGACGATTTCATGAACCCGGATCGTGTGGTGATTGGAACTTCTGATGACCGCGCGGTCCAAATCTTGACAGAATTATATAAACCATTTGTTAGTACTGACAAGCCACTAATTGTAATGGATGAGAAATCAGCTGAGTTAACTAAATATGCTGCAAATTCTTTTCTAGCGACTAAGATCACTTTCATGAATGAAATCGCAAACTTCTGCGAACTCGTTGGTGCTGATGTTGATAAAGTTAGAATGGGAGTTGGAACAGATACTAGAATTGGGCCGAGGTTTTTAAATCCCGGTATTGGTTTTGGCGGAAGTTGTTTCCCGAAAGATGTTCAGGCACTTGTATTGAGTGGTAAACAAAATGGTTATGACTTTCAAATCATTAATAGTGTATTGAAAGTGAATCAAGAACAGAAATTTCGGTTAGTTGACAAAGTCAAAGATTATTTTGGTGATGTGAAAGGAAAGCAATTCGCACTCTGGGGATTGGCCTTTAAGCCGGATACAGATGATATTCGAGAGGCATCAGCGCTTTATATGATTGATGCATTGATATCAGCCGGGGCAACAATACGTGCGTTCGATCCTGAAGCAGCTGATAATGTTAGAAATTCTATTGGAGATAAGGTAACTTATGTCGAGGATCAGTATTCGGTTCTTGAGAATTGTGATGCACTATTAATCGCTACTGAATGGGGTATCTTTAAAAACCCAGACTTTCAACGTGTGAAGTCCCTGCTTAAGGAGCCACTGATATTCGATGGTAGAAACATGTATGAACTTGATAGAATGAAACGAGAAGGTTTCTACTATAACTCAATCGGAAGACAAACCATCCTGCCTAACGGAAACTAATGGAACATCGAAAAAAAATATTGATTACTGGTGCTGCAGGATTCCTTGGGTCACATTTGTGCGACTTCTATATCGATAAGGGCTACCATGTAATTGCCATGGATAATTTAATCACTGGTAATTTAGAGAACATAAAGCATCTGTCAGATTTAAAACATTTTGAATTTGTTAACCATGATGTTTCTACTCACATTGAGATAGCAGGTGGCATAGATTACATTTTGCACTTCGCATCTCCAGCAAGTCCAATTGATTATTTAAAAATTCCCATTCAGACTTTGAAAGTAGGATCTCTCGGGATTCATAATTGCCTTGGACTGGCAAAAGTAAAAAATGCACGATTATTAATTGCTTCTACTTCAGAGGTATACGGTGATCCTGAAGTTCATCCTCAACCAGAAGAATATTATGGGAATGTTAACCCTGTAGGGCCACGTGGTGTCTATGATGAGGCAAAACGTTTTCAGGAGGCGATGACAATGGCGTATCATACTTTTCATGGAGTGGAGACGCGAATCGTACGGATTTTTAATACCTATGGACCTCGTATGCGACTGAATGATGGTCGAGTTTTACCTGCGTTTATTGGTCAAGCGCTGAGAGGTGAAGATTTGACTGTCTTTGGTGATGGTTCGCAGACAAGATCTTTTTGCTACGTAGATGATCTTATTGAGGGAATTTATCGTTTATTACTGAGTGATTATCATCTTCCTGTTAATATTGGTAATCCATCGGAAATTACGATTAGCCAATTTGCAGAGGAGATTATGGAATTAACTGGTACTGACCAAAAGGTAGTGTATCGAGATTTACCAGTGAATGATCCTAAACAGCGCCAGCCAGATATTACATTGGCAAAAAAACTGTTAGATTGGACGCCTAAAGTGGAACGAGAAGAAGGATTAAAACGTACATATGCTTACTTCAAAAGTTTATCTGAAGAGCAATTACGTGAAACTGATCATGCTAACTTTGAAAAATATATTAAACGCTAATGGACTACTTTGCACACGATACTGCTGTAATTGACGATGGATGTCAAATCGGTCGAGGAACCAAAATATGGCATTTTTCGCACATTATGCCGAATTGTGAAATTGGTGAGGAATGTAACATTGGACAGAATGTTGTCATATCGCCAGAGGTAGTTCTAGGGAACAACGTTAAGGTTCAGAACAACGTCTCGATTTATACCGGGGTAATTTGCGAAGATGACGTCTTTTTGGGGCCATCGATGGTTTTTACAAATGTGATTAATCCTAGAAGTGCCGTTATTCGTAAGAATGACTATTCGGAAACGCGCGTAAAGATGGGGGCTAGTATTGGAGCAAATGCAACAATTATTTGCGGTCATGACATCGGACGATTCGCCTTTATTGGGGCCGGTGCAGTCGTAACTAAGTATGTTCCAGATTATGCTGTAGTTGTTGGTAACCCAGCACGCCAAATAGGATGGATGAGCGAGAATGGAAGCCGTCTGGAGTTTGATGCGAATGGTGCAGCAGTTTGTCCAGGGAATAATGACAAGTACATATTGAATAACGGAATTGTAATCAAAGTATAATCTGAATGGAAACAAACGAACAAGCAATAAAATTTGTAGTTGTTGGCGCTGGCCACATTGGAAAACGGCACGCTGAAATGATTCAACGCGAACCTGAATCTGAGCTTGTAGCCCTTGTGGATATTCGCTCTGAAGAAGCATGTAACGCAGCAGATTTTGGTGTACCGTTCTTTTCGTCTCTCGAGGAGTTATTGGCATCAGATCTGGAATACGATGTTGTAAACATATGTACTCCGAATGGATTGCATGCGGATCAGAGTATTCTCGCACTAGATTCAGGCAGACATGTCGTTTGCGAAAAGCCTATGGGACTTTCAAAAGAGGGGTGTGAAAAGGTTATTTTTAAATCACTTCAGAAATCGAAACACGTCTTCTGCGTAATGCAAAATAGGTATTCACCGCCTTCAGAATGGATTAAATCTGTTGTGGAGGATAAGAAATTAGGCGATATATATATGGTTCAATTGAACTGCTATTGGAATCGAGACGAGCGCTACTACAAACCAGGTGGATGGAAAGGTACAAGGGATCTCGATGGAGGTACACTTTACACACAATTTTCCCATTTTATCGATATAATGTATTGGCTCTTTGGAGATATCGAAAATATAGACGGTCGCTTTGCCGACTTTTCACATAAAGGAATAACGGATTTTGAAGATTCTGGATTTGTAAATTTTGATTTCAGTGATGGTGGAATGGGGAGTATCAACTACTCTACGTCTGTTGCGAATCAAAACCTGGAAAGCTCCCTCACTATAATTGGTAGTAAAGGAAGCGTTAAAATTGGTGGGCAATACATGAATGAAGTCGAAATCTGTAATATTCGAGATTACGAAATGCCAACTCTCGCTCCTTCGAACCCTGCAAACGATTATGGTCCTTACAAAGGGTCAGCTGCAAACCACAATTACGTAATCAAAAATGTAATTGATACATTGAAAGGTAGAACCACGGCAACTACAAACGCTTTAGAAGGTCTTAAGGTTGTCGAAATTATTGAACGAATCTATAAAGTTAGAAATGAGCAACTCGATCTACACTAAATTACTGAACAAAGAAGCAACATTAGGAGTCATTGGACTCGGGTATGTTGGCTTGCCAATCGCATTGGAATTTGCAAAAAAAATGAAGGTTGTAGGATTTGATATCAACACTGAACGTATTGATATGATGAAAAACAACATGGATCCTAGCTGTGAGTTAGATGCTTCAGAATTTGAAGGATGTGACATTACATTTACCGCAGATAAGAGCGACCTGGATGAGGTGAACTTTTTTGTCGTAGCAGTTCCTACGCCAATCGATGAATCAAACCTTCCAAATTTGTCACCATTACTCGGCGCAACAGCGACAGTTGGTGGAGCACTTAAAAAGGGTGATTATGTTGTCTTTGAGTCCACTGTATATCCGGGATGTACAGAAGAAGATTGCGTTCCTGTGCTCGAAAAGCAATCGGGTCTAAAGTTTAGAGACGACTTTATGGTAGGGTATTCTCCAGAACGAATTAATCCAGGAGATAAAGAACACACGCTCCAGAATGTGATCAAAGTCGTTTCGGGATGCTGCGATGAATCGCTTGAAGAAATAGCGAAAACATACGAACTAGTTGCTGGCGCAGGTGTGCATCGAGCTGCAAGTATCAAAGTGGCTGAAGCCGCGAAAATCATTGAGAATACACAACGTGATGTAAACATTGCGCTGATAAATGAACTTTCAATCATTTTTAATCGTTTGGGTATTAATACGTACGATGTTCTCGAAGCCGCAGGGACTAAATGGAATTTCTTGAAGTTTTCACCAGGATTGGTTGGTGGACATTGCATTGGAGTAGATCCATATTATTTGACGCATAAGGCAATGCAAGCTGGGTATCATTCTAAAGTTATCACGAGCGGACGTTACGTCAATGATTCGATGGGGTATTATATCGGAAAGCAAACAGTAAAGAAAATACTTGCACAAGGAAATGATATTCAAAATGCAAGAATACTTGTGATGGGGGCTACCTTTAAGGAGGATGTTACCGATATTCGGAATTCAAAAGTGATTGATATTATTAAAGAATTGCACTCCTTTCAAGTGCATGTTGACTTAGTCGACCCGCATGCCTCTTCGGATGAAATGGAACGTGAATATGGTGTATCTCTTGTGGAAAATCCTGATTCCAATTACAACGCGGTAATTGTCGCTGTAAATCATGCCGAATACGTCAAGTTAACAGAAGATGATTTCAAGGGAATGATGAGCGATGGTAGCGGCGTCTTAGTTGACGTAAAAGGAATGTACAAAGGACAAATCAAAGATTTAGAATATTGGAGTCTGTAAGTAACATGACTTAAATTTATACTTTTTATGGCCTACGAAAAAAATGTATTAATTACTGGAGGTGCAGGATTCATTGGATCTCATCTTGCTCGCCTTATGGTGAATAAATATCCTCAATACAGAATCGTTAATCTGGATAAATTGACCTATGCAGGAAATTTAAAGAATTTAGACGACTTGGAATCGGCATCAAATTATGCATTCGTCAAGGCAGATATTTGTGATCAAAAAGCCATAGCTGACGCGTTTAGAGAATATGACATTACAGATGTAATTCACCTCGCAGCAGAATCTCATGTAGATCGATCAATAGAAGGCCCAATGGAATTCGTAATGACTAATGTTGTAGGTACGGTAAACCTACTGCAACAAGCGAAAGATAATTGGAAGGGTGGCGAGCATGTATTTCATCATGTATCGACGGACGAAGTCTATGGATCTCTTGGAGCTGAAGGCTTATTTGAGGAAGTTACCGCGTACGACCCTAGAAGTCCATATTCGTCTTCAAAGGCCTCTTCAGATCACTTTGTCAGAGCATTTCATCATACCTATGGATTGCCTATAAAAATATCAAATTGTTCGAATAATTATGGAAGTCACCAGTTTCCGGAGAAGTTAATTCCGTTAATGATCAATAATATTCTGCAAAAGAAACCGCTCCCAATTTATGGGAAAGGAGATAATATCAGAGATTGGCTATGGGTAGAAGATCATGCAAGTGCAATTGATGCTATTTTTCATGGGGGAAGAGTGGGAGAGTCCTACAATGTAGGAGGCTTGAATGAATGGACGAATCTTGACCTTGTTAATTACCTCTGTCGTTTGATGGATGAGAAGTTGAATAGGACTAAAGGTGAGAGTGAAGAATTAATTACCTACGTGACCGATAGAGCAGGTCACGACCAGAGATATGCGATTGATGCTTCTAAGTTGGAGTCAGAATTGAACTGGAGACCTTCATTGAAGTTTGAAGAGGGACTTGAGAAAACAGTTGACTGGTACTTGGCGAACTCTAATTGGATTGATGAGGTAACAAGCGGAAGCTATCGTGATTATTACGAGAAAATGTATCAAGATAGATAATGGGGTTTTTCGATCGGCGCCGTGAAAAAAAGAGACTGGAAAATTTACCTCCATTCGATATATCGCAGTTTGGCGCTGATATGCATAGTCATTTGATTCCCGGAATTGACGATGGCTCGCAATCTATGGATCAGACAATCGCAATGATGGCTAAGTTTGAAAGCCTAGGTTATACAAAGCTTATTACGACGCCCCATATCATGGGAGATTTCTATAAAAATACACCTGAAATTATTCTCAGTGGACTTGATAAAGTGCGTGAAGCAGCTAAGACTGTTGGATTGAAAATTCAAAT
The DNA here is from genome assembly GCA_047624355.1 of Flavobacteriaceae bacterium. Taxonomy (GTDB): domain Bacteria; phylum Bacteroidota; class Bacteroidia; order Flavobacteriales_D; family Crocinitomicaceae; genus UBA4466. The sequence goes on from JBLHPQ010000011.1 coordinate 10,062, forward strand.
TGATGCAGCAGCTGAATACTACTTTGATGAGAGTCTTATGAATCGCTTGTTAAGTAAAGAACAGCTCTTAACATTTGGTGATAATAAGGTGCTCTTTGAGTTTTCAATGTTATCGAAACCCGATCAAATAGATCAATTGCTATTTGAATTTTTAACACAAGGCTATACGCCTGTGCTGGCGCATTTCGAGCGCTACACATATTTCTATGGGTCAGTAGACCAAGCGATCCAATGGAGAGAGAAAGGTGTGGAGATTCAAATGAACTTGAATTCACTGACTGGACATTACGGGCCAGAAGTGAGAAAACAAGCCGAATTATTGGTTGATCAAAAGGCCCTGGATTACGCAGTCACCGACTGTCATCGAATCGAACACCTCATGCTCTTGGAAAAGAATCTCAATAAACCGTATATTCATAAGCTCGGTGAACTCAATCTCAAAAATCGAGAGTTACTGGATTAACACGTTGATTAGTTACCTAGGTATATTTATTTATATTTGTACTAATAACAAAATTGAACCCTTACGATATGGACATCCTTGAATTGATTAGCTTTCTTCTACTTACTATTGTTTCGGTAGTTTCATTTGCCTTTAAACGTGATTCTTTAACAGGTATTCTTCACCTATTGCTCTTTGCAAGCATAGCACTTTTAATTAAAAATGATTTATCGGAGGATCAATTAGCCACGCAAATCACCTATGGATTAATTGGCGTAGTTGCACTAAATTTAGTCCTTTCTAAGTGGACAGCTTATCAAAAAAAATATTTGCGTGTTGTCCCGCCGATACTTACTTTCATTGCATTCTGGATTTTTCTTGGAAAGGGAGAGCTAACCTATCTGGATAGTTCATTCGATTTGAGTAGTAACGCTATAATAATGCTGCCGTTCATAGGAGTGCTTGCATTTGAAATTGCTTACGCTAAAAGTGAGGTGATTAAATCAATGTTCTCCACGGATGATTCCTTAATTAAGATCATACTAACATTAATGGCAGGCGTCGGTATTTTGATTGGAGCCTTTAATGCACTTGGGTTCGGGGTGCTACTTATTTCGAGTGGTTATCTCGCTGCAAGTTTCTACAGAACTAAAGGTAGCAAGCAACTTATTTATTCACTGCTAGCAGTATCCCTTGTCTGGATGTTTGCTTCGCATGCTGATGGAATCGCTACTGACCTGCAGGTCGGAAAAACATTGTTAGGATTGTTCTTTGGTGTGTTTGCCGTTGGAGTTATTCAGTTTTCATGGTCAGCGAAAAAACGCAAGAAACTACTAGTGCTGATCAGTTACCTCCTTGGAATTTCATTTATTATTGGAGCGTTACTAATGCAATTGCAACATAATTCATTCGGTGGAATGGAAGCATTTGTTGGTGCACTGGTTGGCTTCGCTATCGCAAATGCACTCATTGGAAAAAGAATAGTCGGGATGAGTATTCTCTGTTTGATAATTGGAGTAGGAATTTATTTCCCGCCATTTCTAATCAATGAAGAGCAACAGGCAATTGAAAAGGAATTGGAGGTTTTCTCTAAATCTGAAACGGAGGAAGAAGTTAAGATAGCGACCTTGCCTCTGTCTGATGTCACTGGGAAATACAAAATTGATGAAGAGTCGTCATTGATCTCATTTAAACTTGGACCTGAGGGAGGGGTAACAAAAGGTGCAATTCGAAAATTTTCGGGTACTGTAGAGATTAAAGAAGATGTCGTTGAATCTTCCTTTAGTATCGAGATGCCACTAAGCACCTTGACTACTTTTAATGCTATGAGGGATGACGCACTCATGGCGCCAGAGTACTTCGATGGCGACAACTTTGATAAGATGACCTTTAGTGCAAATACACTAAAAGAGACGAACGAAGAGAATGAATTTGACTTGACTGGGCAATTTACGCTTCTAGGAGTGAGTAAAGAATTGACGGTAAGAATCATGCGCTTGGATGATAAAAGCGGAATATTTTTAGTTGGAAAAGGAGCGCTTGACCGAACGCTTTTTGGCATGGCACCAGATACGCGACAAGGAAATGAGGTCTCGTTTGAATTTAAAGTGGAGCTCGTTAAGTAAGAGGAACACTTTCTATAAGATAAATTAGTAAGAAAGTGGTGAGCCACTTATTCCATCATTCCGAATTATCAATGCTGGGAAGGGAAACTTAAAGTAATTCAAGTGCTTGACAATCGCCTTTAGCCATGGCTTCTTAATAGGAAGTTTACTGAAATCAATATCCAAAGAGAAAATCAATTCACGTTCGGAGTTGTATTCGACACCAGTAGCAGGATCTAAATAGCTTTCCTCAGCTCCTACGAGTTTAGAATGCGCACTATAACCTACAGAAAAACAAGCCCATTTAGGAATCGGAATGTTTTCAAAGAATGTTCTCGGACTAAAACTTAACCAATAAGTCTGCCCATTGTAATCCTTCAAGAGAGACTCAGTAAACGTACTTCCAAGGACGGATGGTCGAATCGCCGCAAATTCAGTTGGGGCATAAGAAAACTTTGGGATGATCCGCTGTTCATTCCAGAAATAAGACTGAAGTGAATAAGATGCAGTTCCTAAAGTATTCGCGGCAACATCACTCCATGAAAATCCCCAATCAGCACTAAAAGCATCGAATAATTCAAAGGTTGTTTGATAACCAATACTTACTCCAGCCCCTATTAATGCACATTTTTTATCGGCTAGACCAGTCCATCGAAAAAGATCAGCGGTAAATTCTGTTTCTTGATAGGAAATGTAAAAATGTCCAACCTTATCCATCTGGAGCCAGTTCTTCGAATCATCGAATGTGTGCCACGGAGATTTTTCTACTTTACTATACCAAACTTGTGAGAGTCCAATCATGCTGCCAGCCCAGAATGCAGAAATCCCAGTAGAAACCCCAATTAATCTGCCTTTATTCAGGGTGTCAGCCCGCTCAAAGAACGATCCTTGGGATAGCACATTCACCGAAATAAACAGAAGGATGAACGATAGAATTAGTTTCCGCATAGATCGAATTTACGTCAAATGCTTGAATTGAGCAATTCATCGAGAGATGAGCTTAGATTTTCAATACAGAGTTAAAATGAATAGAATCATAATGAATCCTAATTGGTCTGCAATTTTGAATTCAAAACTGCGTTATAGCCTATAATTATACTACATTTGCCGCTTACTAAAGATTCGCAAACTTGTGAACCAGCTGATTAACCTATTACGTTTCAGCATACATATCATGATTGTTTGTGAAGAAAATACGACTGAATGAATAAGGTAATCAAAGATTGGAATGATATAAAGATAAACGACAGCTGGGCCATTTTTAAAATCATGGCGGAGTTTGTTGAAGGATACGATCGCATGGCGAAGATCGGACCATGTATTTCTGTGTTCGGTTCCGCGAGAACTAAACCCGAAAATAAATATTACAAAATGGCAACACGGGTTTCTGAGTTGCTAGCTGAAGGTGGATATGGAGTAATCACTGGTGGAGGCCCAGGAATTATGGAAGCAGGTAATAAAGGAGCTCAGCAAGGCGGTGGTAAATCTGTTGGGTTGAATATCGATCTTCCATTTGAACAAAATCACAATCCATACATCGATCAAGAACACAACTTGGAGTTCGATTATTTCTTCGTGCGTAAAGTGATGTTTGTTAAATATGCACAAGGGTTTGTTGTATTACCTGGTGGATTTGGTACCCTGGATGAATTATTCGAGGCACTCACGTTAATCCAAACCAAGAAAATCAGCAAAAGACCTGTCGTATTAGTAGGTAAAGAGTATTGGGATGGAATGGTTGATTGGATCAATCAATCTATGTTGCAAGCGGAAGGAAATATTTCAGAAGGCGACCTGAATCTCTTTAGTGTCGTTGATTCTGCTGAGGAAGCATATAATTATATTGATGACTTCTATAAGTCAAATCAAATGGCGCCGAATTTCTAAAACTCTCATAAATGGAAACACTTAAGAAATTAGGGAATTATATTTGGAGCAAGCAGTTTGGAATCAACCTTGGTGTGATTATTCTCGTCTATGTAATTGGGTTCATAAGTTTGCGAAGTTGTCTCGAGGGTAGAACCAATCATGGAGAAAAATTGGAGGTGCCAAATTTAATAGGGAAGAATCAGAATAACCTAAAGAAGATTCTTGGTGATTCGCTAGAATTCGAAGTGTTGGGAACCATCTATGATCCAACAAAAGTTGAGGGCACAATTCTAAGCCAAGACCCAGAGGCAAGCTCTCTGACTGATGTATACGTTAAAAGTGGTCGATCCATAAAAATTCGTGTATCCAAACGTTCTCAATTGATTGAGATGCCCAACCTGGTTGATAAATCTCAGCGATTTGCAGAAACGATATTGAAAAGTAGAGGATTCAGATATTCACTTGAATATAAGCCCACACGAGAAGCGCACGGAGCAGTCCTTGAACAATATTATAAAAACAAGAAGATCAAAGAAGGAATTAAAATTCCAATTGGATCAAAAATTAAACTTATTGTAGGTCGTGACCAGGCGGGTGTGCCACAAGTGCTACCCGAATTATTGGGCTTGACGATTGCTGAGGCGAAGGCAAGAGTTGCTAAAATGGTAGACATGGAATTTTCGATTGTCTGTCCTACATGCATTACCGCAAGTGACTCTCTAGAGGCGCGTGTTGAAACACAATCTCCAGATTTCTCTGAAGATGCTCGTGTTGCTTCAGGGTCAACAATCCTGATCTATGCTAGTAAAGTAAATATAGAACAAGAACCATAAAACGAAAATGAATATGAATAAGAGTATTGCTTTTCTAGGATGTTTATGTTTATCAATCTTTGGATATTCTCAAGGAGTAGAGGTTGGCCCTATAATGGGAAACCCAATACTTCAACAAAAGGCAAACTCAAGTATACTTAAGGTGAATGCAGGGACATTCGATAGTACATTTATTTATACGCAGGATACGATTTCACTTCCTGTCTTCGATGAATTTAGTACGGATAAATTTCAAAAATATACCGGAGATTTTCTTGCGGTAGGTGTTACTTCGGATTTAGTGCACAGATTGGAGGATTCTGGCGGTACTCCCTTGACAGCTGATGTTGCTTTTACATCTCAGGTCACCTTTAAAAGGACGTTTGTCATTTCAACCTCCGCATCTACAGATACTGATTTTGTCGATACAACAGTTTTTGTCGGAGATTTATCAACTTATCCTGTGACGCACATTTCGACTACAGGATATCCACCATTTTATATTTATGACACCGTAAATTTTGTTGGTGACACGGACCTTTCTCCAGATACTATTTGGATTATTGGGCCTGATTTATTCCAGGATTCTGCAAGACAGTTTTTTGCTCCTGTGAATGACCCAAATTTAATCTGGATTGAAAGCGAGGCATATCATAATTATCGTTTTGCCGTAAATCCTTGGTCTCTTGGGGTGGTTACTTTCGATGGATTAGATGAATTTGGTTTTCCATATGACTTTGGATCCGCAGCTACTAATTTTGCAGATCACTTAACGTCAAAACCAATCGACATGTCCGTGGCATCACCAAATGATTCTGTTTATTTCAGTTTCCTTTATGAAACGGAAGGATTTGGAGATGAACCAGAAACAGGAGATTCACTTATTCTTGAATTTTTCGCGAAGGACTTGCTACAATGGAATCAAGTATGGAGTACGGGTGGTGCAGACTTAGATAGTTTTAAAATCGGTCATATTTTGATTGATAACCCTGATTACTTTAAAAAAGGTTTTCAGTTTAGGTTCGTAAATTATGGCGGATTATCAGGGAGCCTTGACCACTTCCATATTGATTATGTCAATCTAAGAACACTTTCAGGATATCAAGATACGCTCTTCAAAGACTTTGCAATCGTTTATCCAGTCAATACACTGATCAAGGATTTCACTTCGGTTCCATGGGATCACTGGAAGAATAATTTTACTGGAAAGATGGCGGACAATTTACTAATGACCGTACGGAACTCAAGTAATATTTCAGAAAACAATCTTGATGGAAGCTCTGAGGTTTTCTATGCTGGATCTTCAGAAGCTGCGCCCTTTTTATTAGTAGACGCAATACTTTCTAATGGTCCAAATTACGCCGCTCAAACATTCGTAGAATCATATCACGATTTCAGTACCGGCTATTCGTTTGATGAAACAAAAATAGGGGCCAGTCAAACGTTCGACATAACAACGGTTGCAGCAGCGCAATTCCCAAACTTTACTGGGAATGACTCGACGTTCAGTCAACAGGTTTTTGAGAATTATTATTCATATGATGATGGGTCAGCAGAGCAAGCGTTTGGAGTTACAGGCCCTCAATCGAGACTAGCGGTACAGTATACTGCTTACGAGGCAGATTCTCTGATTGGAGTAAATATTCATTGGGTTCCTTCTGTAGTCGACGTTTCAAACAAACTTTTCCTTCTCTATATTTGGGACGATAATGGTGGTGTTCCGGGAGACGTGATCTATAAAGATTCTTTGTTTTTCCCACGTCAGCCAAAATATGAATTTGATCGTAATTTGTTTACTACTTATTATTTGCTCGATCCGACAAACCTAATAGACACATTCAAATTAGCAGTTACAGGAACGTTTTATGTTGGTTGGAGACAATTTTCTCCAGATCGTTTAAATGTTGGGTTCGACAAGAATATTGATAATTCGGATAAAATATTTTATAGCATCGATGGTGAGGTTACTTGGCCCGGAGTACCAATATCTGGTTCGGTAATGATTCGCCCTGTTTTCTCTACTGAGATGGATGCATCATTGGGTATCAGAGAAGAAAGTGCGATCGCTGGACCAACAGTTAGCGTCTATCCAAACCCAACAAACGATATAGTTACAATTAATGTATCTAACTCAAATTACGAAGGTGTTCAAGTCTATGACTTAATGGGCCGATTGGTAATTGATACAGATGCTAATCAAGTCGATCTTTCACAAAACCCAGATGGAATGTATATATTCCAATTGAAGGGGATAAATGAAATAGTGAAGGTAATAAAGCGATAATGAGCGATAAAGAGGAAGCTGAATTAGAAGAGTCAAATAGTGAAATGTTTGAGCACCACCGAGTGCTTGCTGACCCAGGTCAAGAACTCGTTAGAATTGACAAGTTTCTGATGGATCGGATCCCCAATACATCTCGTAATAAAATCCAATTAGCCGCAAAAAATGGAAGTATTCTAGTTAATTCAGTAGCGGTTAAACAGAATTACAAGATCAAACCAGGCGATGATGTATCAATAGTTCTGCCATTCCCTGTGCGCGAATTAGAACTGTTGCCAGAGGATATTCCGATTGAAATTGCCTATGAAGACAATGAGTTAATCGTTGTAAATAAAGAGGCCAATATGGTTGTTCATCAAGGTTATGGGAACTATACAGGGACCCTTGCTAATGCATTGGCTTACCATTTTGAAAACCTTCCAGAGAACAAAGACAATTACTTTGGTCGCCCAGGAATTGTTCATCGTCTTGACAAGCATACAACTGGTTTGATGGTCGTCGCTAAAACAGAAGGGGCATTAACCAATTTAGCAAAACAGTTTTTTGATCGAACGACCGAACGTCGATACTGGGCCTTGGTTTGGGGAGATGTAGAAGAAGGAGGGACAGTAGTTGGGCACATTGGACGATCGCTTAAAAACCGAAAGGTTATGACAATTTTCCCTGATGAAGATTATGGAAAACATGCTGTGACTCACTATAAAGTTCTTCAAAGATTCGGATATGTGACACTTGTTGAATGTAAATTAGAAACAGGTAGAACACATCAAATTAGAGTCCATATGAAGAGTATTGGGCATCCACTATTTCATGATCTGGAATACGGGGGAGATGTCATTTTAAAAGGAACAACAAACTCTAAATACAAGAAATTTATTGATAATTGTTTTAACCTGATTTCGGGTCAGGCACTTCATGCCAAGACACTCGGGTTTACCCACCCAGTAACGAAAGAGACAATCCAGTTGACCTCTGATTTGCCAGAGGGATTTCAAGCTATTTTGGATAAATGGGAGAAATATACCGGAGGTGATGTGTAACCTTTTTAAGATTCCGACATTTAAAGATAAATAAGTTTAAGTAGACATGTTAAAAATAAGTTTTTTATGTTACTTTTACGTGTGGAAATCTAGCCATATGGTAATAATAGGTCCATTTTAGATGATTTAATAACTACTGGAAAAGGTACAATCTATGAAAGTTAAAATTATATTAACGTTTACGCTACTCGCCTTTGGAATGGTGTCTTGCGGTTACTTGAAATATGTAACTGATGCGAACGAGTCTTATGAACGTGAGGATTATTGCGACGCCTCAGAGAAGTGTGCCACGGCATACACGAAGCTTACCCGTAAAGGAGCTGGTGCTCAGAAGACTAAGGGTGAAATGGCCTTTAAGACTGCTGAAAGCTATCGTATGACGGAACAGTACCGTGAGGCAAACGAATGGTATGATCGTGCAATTCTATTGGAATATGAACAGTTCCAACCAGAAGTACTTCTCTATAACGCTGATATGCTGCGTAAGATGCGTAAATTCGAGAAGGCGAAAGAACTTTACGGATTGTACAAAAACCTCGTGCCTGGAGATGATCGTGCAAATGCTGGAATTGAATCATGTGAACAACACGATCAATACATAGCAGATAGAACGCGTCATAAAATTGAAAACCAAGGAACGATAAATAAAACTGAATTTGATATGGCGCCAATGTTTGGTGATCGTAAAGGAATTAAAATGTATTTCGGATCTTCTCGGCCAGGTTCTACTGGAAAGAAACTGGACCCTAGGTCTTGTGAAGCTTACATGGATATATGGGTTTCAGACCTCGATAAAAAGGGTAACTGGACAAAACCATATTTGATTATTGGTGATAGCATCAATACGGATGCAAATGAAGGAACGGTTTGTTTCGATGATCGTAAAAAGCAAATGTTCTTCACACGCTGTCCAACATTGAAAAAGCAAAACTTAGGATGCGATATCTGGATGTCTACGGCAAAAGGTAAAACAGCTTGGAACAAACCAACAAAATTATCTTTGAAAATGCATGATTCAATTTCAGTTGGTCATCCATGTACTTCAGATGGTAAGTATTTGATCTTTGCATCAGATATGCCTGGAGGTTTTGGTGGAAGAGATTTATGGTACACTGAGTACGATAGAAAATCTAAAACTTGGTCTGCAGCGAAAAACATGGGGCCTGAGATTAATACGAAAGGAAATGATCTCTTTCCATCATTCGCTTTAAATGGTGATTTGATCTATGCTTCTGACGGTATGGCTGGACTTGGTGGTCTTGATATTTACAAAGCGAAGAAAGTAGGTGAAGAGAACAAATGGGAGTCGCCAACAAACTTAGGCTCGCCAATCAATAGTGAGAACAATGATTATGGACTAGTTCAAAAAACAGATCGTCTTGGATACTTTACATCTGAACGAAAAGGACCAAATGGTGAAAATAAACCAGATATCTACTCATACGAGATGCCTCCAAATGTATTCAGCTTGAAGTTGATCGTTACTGATCTTGCTGAAGGTGAAAAGATAGAAGGTGCTACAGTGACAGTAACAGGACCGGAAGGGGCTTGGACAGGAATCACGGATGAAAATGGTACGGTATACTGGGATAAAAAGCCAGCGGGAGATCGTTACATTAATGAAGAGCAAGGTTACTCTATGAATATATCCATGGAAGGGTATTATGAAAATCCAAATGCACACGAGATTTCGACCACTGGATTGAATTACGATCAGGATTTCGTTGTGGATATGGGATTGTTCCCAAAGAAACCAATTCGACTTCCTGAGGTTCAGTATCATTTGAACGAGTGGACGTTCGTTATTGATTCTACAATTAACTCACCTGATTCATTGCTATTCGTATTTGATCTACTCGAGGCAAGACCAGAATTGGTGATTGAGTTGAGTTCGCATACAGATGCGCGTGGATCTAACGATAGGAATAAAAAACTTTCTATCAATAGAGCAATTGCTTGTTACAAGTACTTGGTTGATGAGAAAGGAATTGATCCGAGACGAATTGTGCCAGTAGGAAAGGGAGAGGAAAGTCCTAGAACAATGTACATTGTTGAGGGTAACTACTTGGCTAAACAACCCAAAGGAGAGGCGGGTATTGATTTTGAAGAAGTCATCCTGACAGAAAAGTACATTAATACTTTCAAAAGAAGTGATAATAAACTATTTAAGCGATTGCATCAGTTGAACAGACGTACTGAAGGTGCAATCTACTCGTTAGAGTTTGATGAGGCTACCGCTCCAGCGGCAGACCCTGCAAATGGTGAGTACATTGCTTATCCTTAGTTAAATCACAACCTATTCAAAACGCTCATCTGATTCAGGTGAGCGTTTTTTTGTATCTTAAATAGGAACCTAACCTATTCGATATGAATGAAGATTACCTACAGCTAATTTGGGATCGTGCGCGATTACCGATGCCTGAACTTAAATTGACGGATGGAACTGAACTTACCGTCAAACGAACAGGAGATCATAACGTCCAATTAAGCGGCCCAGATTTCTTCAATGCATGCATCGCCTATGATGATCTGGAATTTCATGGCGCCGTGGAAATTCATGTGAATAGCTCGGATTGGTACAAGCATAAGCATCATTTGGATGATGCGTTTAATAGTGTCGTTCTCCATGTTGTATATAATGATGATTCTCCCGTTCAACAAAACGGACATTATATTCCTACGCTAGAACTGAAAGGATACTTGGATAAAGACGATATTTTAACGTCAATGCAATTGCCCTCACTGAACGCTACTTTTCCCTGTAGGCACTTTGCTACATCTATTGATTCGGTTTATTGGGAATCTATGAAGACGAAGGCACTTCATCAAAAACTTGGTCTGAAAGTTCGGCCAACGAAAAACCTATGCGATGAGCAGGCGCTCTATTTATTAATTGCGGCATCCTTTGGGATGGGAGTTAACCAAAAACCTTTTGTGGAACTCGCAAAGAGCATAACATGGGATCAACTGAGTTGTTTGTCTCCTGACCAGCGTATACAGTTAATTTTAGTCACTAGTGGTTGGATGAGTAACAACTATACGCATGGACACGGTACAGATGTACAATGGCATTTCCGTGGAACTAGACCATCAAATTTTCCATCGAATCGTCTGCCGCAATTTGCAGCTTTTGTTGGGAATTTTGAAATGTCAGCTTGGATGGATCAACTAAGTCATTCTAATTTTGCAGATAACTTTCAGAAATTATGTCGGGAATTCTTTGATGGAAAGAGGAGCATATTAGTATCGGAAAGACTTATTCAATCCATATTAATTAATGCCTTTGTTCCTTTTCTTTGGAGGATGAGTGAGCGTCAGTTTAATGAGCATGCCTATGCGCGTGCTTTGAGAATATTGGAGAATCTCCCGGCTGAGAAAAATGGAATTATCAATAAATGGCGAAAACTCGGGGTTGAAGTGAAGAATGCCCTAGATACTCAAGGATTATTGGCCTTAAACAGGTATTATTGTAGTGATAAAAAATGCCTATCTTGTGAAATCGGCGTAAAAGGGTTAGAGCAATAACATGATTCAGAAAACAATCTTTTTCTTTGAGATGAAGTCCTTTGGAGTCTGCAAATGGTGGGCTCGAAAACTGGGCATTTCTATTTCAAAGGTAAGACTAGGATTTATCTATGCTTCCTTCATCGCTTTTGGTTCTCCCTTACTTATTTATCTAGCAATGGCCTGGATCCTTGATCACAAGCATTATTTCAAATTTCAGCGTAAACGGAGAATTTCGATATGGGAACTTTGAGAGGGTTGTTCGAGTCTAAATTGTTCTCGCGAATTTATGTCTTTGTCCTAATGATTCTAGTAATTATTACGGGCGGAACAATCGGGTACATATTAATTGAGGGGTGGAGTTTTGTGGATGCATTCTACATGACGATTATCACTGTCTCCACAGTAGGATTTAGAGAGGTCGCGGAACTGTCCGTACACGGGAAATTTTTTACGGCTTTTCTAATTATTTCGAGCTTTGGTACATTTGCCTACGCGATTACCACGATCACCACCTATGTTGTAGGTGGTCAATACCGTAAACACTTGAGAGAGCATAAGATGATGAAGCAACTTAGAAAAATGAAAGATCATGTCATTGTATGTGGTTATGGAAGAGTTGGACGGCAAGTGGCGTCAGACCTATTAGCGAATAATGTGAAGTTTGTCATTGTTGAGACCTCCGAGCATGTTATTTCACATGAAGACGAGGATGCACTCATGTTTATTCAAGGTGATAGCACAGATGACGAAGTTTTGAAAAATGCTTCCATTGAATCGGCAAGAGCTGTTATCACTTGTCTACCAAAGGACGCAGATAATCTTTATGTTGTGTTAACGACACGCCAATTTAGAAAAGAAATTACCATTGTGAGTAGAGCCTCATCGCCTTCCTCAGTTTCCAAATTGAAATTGGCCGGAGCAAATAATGTTATAATGCCAGATGCCGTTGGTGGCTCACATATGGCTTCACTTATCGCAAATCCAGATGTTATGGAATTCTTGGATACGATTCGTGTCCGTGTCGATTCTGAAGCCAATGTAGAGACAATCTCGTATTCTGAACTGCCATCAAGCCTTAGGGGTAAAACCATCGCTGAACTCGAATCGAGACAAATTACTGGTGCAACAATAGTTGGTTTCAAATCCACGGAGGGTGAATATCTCATCAATCCTCCGATCGAGACAGTCGTTGATGAAGGCTCAAAGTTATTCGTTCTAGGCAACTTGGAGCAAATTCAAAAATTGATTATCCACTTTAAATTGAAGCGTGAATGAGAATTGTAATTACCGGTAGCAATGGCCTCCTTGGTCAAAAAATTGTTCAATATTGCCAAGTGAATTCGATAGAATATTTTGCAACATCAAAAGGTGAAAATAGAAATAGTAAGTGTCCTATTGACAGGTATACAGAGCTAGATATCACGAACAAAAGTCAAGTGATGGACGTGCTTACAGAATTGGCTCCGACGCATCTTGTTCATACGGCCGCGATGACTAATGTGGATCAATGTGAAACTGATCCTGAGGGTTGTGAATTGATAAATGTAACCGCAACCGATTACCTCGTTGAGGCCTGTAACGTTATCAATAGCCATTTTCAGCTATTATCAACTGATTTTGTGTTTGATGGCGAAAAAGGTGATTACGTAGAAGAAGACACGGTCAATCCACTAAGCGCATATGCAAAGTCAAAAGCCGATGCAGAGAAAATCGTAAATGATAAGGCAACGTGCCCTTGGTCTGTTGTTCGAACAATAATCGTTTATGGTAAAGCTGAAAATCTTTCTAAATCAAATATTATTCTCTGGGCTAAGACCGTTCTAGAGAAGGGGGATCCGCTCACCATTGTTGATGATCAATTTAGAGCTCCAACCTGGGCAGAAGATCTGGCTGATGGATGTATGGCGATTCTAGAGAAAAATCAAACGGGTATTTATCATATGTGCGGGCCTGAAACAATGTCTATACATGAGTTAATTACCAGAATAGCGATCCATTTTGAGTATCCAACAGAACAGATTGCTAAAATCTCTAGCAGCACGCTAAATCAAGCTGCTAAACGTCCGCCTAGAACTGGTTTCAACCTAACAAAGGCACGTGAGTCAGTGGGGTATAGTCCGCATACTTTGGAAGAGACGCTAGATGCGCTCTTTGTTTGATAACACTGGTAAGAGGGGTAAATAGCAGGGCCTTCTATTAGTAAAGAATATTATTATCTTTGCCTACTCTGAAATTAAGATTAAAACAAACTATTTATGAAATTTCTACTTGGGGCCATGGCCACGCTATTGCCTTTCTTTCAATTTGCTAAAGACAAAGGAATCGATGAATTGATCGATGAAAAATTTGGAGATTGGACAGGCTGGTTCGTGAATGCAATTTTTTATGCTATTCCTTTTACTGAGAAAGTTCAAGTACCTTGGGTATTGATTGTATTAGTTGTCGGTGCATTATTTTTTACTATTTACTTTAGTTTCATTAACGTAACTGGCTTTAGAACAGCAATAAATATTGTTCGTGGAAAATATGATGATATAGAAACAGGAGGTGCAGATCACGTGGAAGCATCGAATAGCGTTCATACAGTGGATGGTGATGTAGTTGATACCATTCGAGTTGAGCAAGACGCGGAACATATAGGTGAAGTCTCCCACTTTCAAGCATTGACGGCAGCCTTGTCTGCCACTGTTGGGCTAGGGAACATTGCTGGTGTAGCAGTTGCGATATCAATTGGTGGGCCGGGTGCTACTTTTTGGATGATCGTAGCGGGATTAATTGGAATGGCTTCAAAATTCACGGAATGTACATTAGGAGTTCGCTATCGAGAGATTAGTGAAGATGGCACAGTATATGGCGGTCCGATGTATTACCTGTCGAAGGGGCTGAAGGAGAAGGGTTTCATGAGATTTGGTAAAGGGCTTGCGATTGTTTTCGCAATCATGTGTATTGGTGGATCGTTTGGAGGTGGAAACATGTTCCAATCTAATCAGGCATTCGCAATGTTAGATACATATACGCAGGATGATATATCTGATGATGTAAAACTTCAAGCGTCAAAAGACTCTAAGGTGGATTATAGCTACGAACAAACTACGACATACGAAGTAGTTAAGGTTTCAAAAGATTCTGTTTTTGCTAAATCTAATGAGTCAACTAGAAAGGTGGATGCATTTCTAAAAGCTGATTTAGCTGCTGATTCAGTTACTTTTAATGGTTCTGTAAGACTAACAGAGGCTGATTTTAACAAGGATTTGATAGGTCAAAACATCAGTTACGTTCGTCCAGAAAATTATGAAGGTTATGTAGAGTCAATTACTGGTGATTCAGTCGTGATTAGTGATGGGGCGGCCCCGATGACTGTTGCAAAAGAAGATTTCATTGGAAGTGCTAAAACAACTCCACTGTCTGGTAGTGGATGGTTGTTCGGTTTGATAATGGCGGTCTTTGTTGGAATTGTAATTATTGGAGGTATTAAGAAAATCGCTAGAGTAACCGATAAGATTGTACCGTTTATGGTTGGGATTTATGTTGTCGCAGCACTGATAATATTAGGAATGAATTATTCTGAAATTCCATCTGCCTTTGGGCAAATATTCTCAGGAGCCTTTACAGGACTGGGTATAGCTGGTGGATTTTTCGGAGTCTTGATTCAAGGCTTTCAAAGAGCAGCTTTCTCAAATGAGGCAGGAATTGGATCCGCATCTATTGCGCATGCAGCAGTTAAGACCAAATATGCCGCAAGTGAAGGACTCGTTGCGCTATTGGAGCCGTTCATTGACACGGTACTCGTATGTACAATGACTGCGCTGGTGCTAATTATCAGTAATGGAGATGGTTCTATTATGACTTATGGGCAAGGGGTGAAAGAAGGAGTTGAAGTGACTTCTAAAGCATTCGCTTCTAATATTTCCTGGTTCCCAGTTGTGTTAACCATAGCTGTTATTCTGTTCGCATTTTCAACAATGATTTCTTGGTCGTACTATGGGTATCAAGCTTGGTCTTACCTATTTGGAAGATCTAAACGTACTGAGTATATCTATAAAGGACTGTTTTGCGCCTTTGTCGTGGTTGGATCATCCGCAAAGCTAGGTTCTGTAATTGGGTTTTCGGATGCAATGATTTTTGCTATGCTCGTGCCAAATATGATTGGATTGTTCTTCTTAGCTCCAAAAGCTAAGGAAGAATTAGTACGATTTAAGGCGGCGATCGTGAAAAAGGTTAAAGCATAAAAGGTGCCAATCTCTAAGAGAAATAGAAGAGGTGTTCTATTCCTGCTTCTACTTGGAGTGCTGATTTCATTTACGCCAAGAGTTTTATCAAACTTTGCGCAGAGCGATGATCCTATAATCTCCTTTAAGGAGGCTAAGGTTGTCGAGAGTGACATTATTGAGCATAAACGCGACTGGAAGAAAAAGAAGAAACCAAAAAAAATTAAAAAGCGTTTCTCTATTCCGGAAACTAGATTCGATCCAAATCAATACAGTGAGGCCGACTGGATGAAACTTGGGATTTCCAAAAAGCAGGCGCAGGTAGTCATGCATTTCGCTGAACGCGGAATGAAGTCTGATGATGATTTGAGAAAGATATACGTACTGCCAGCTGAATTTATCGATATTATTCAAGACTCAACCTATTATCCAGAGGGCTATTCTTACTCTCGAGAAAAGGATGCGTTCACGGAGCAGGATAAATCACAATTACTTGTCCCGCTCAATGCTGCTGATGAAGAAGCTTTAAGGCAAATAACAGGGATTGGACCGTATTTTGCAACGAAAATAATATTTTACCGAGAGGAGCTTGGTGGGTATGCGAACAAGGAGCAGTTGCTTGAGATATGGAAATTTGACATTGAAAAGTATCAGCAGATAAGGAACTTCCTAGAACTTGATGAAGTTGAAATGAGAACGATTTCGATCAACAAGGCAACAATAAATGAATTAAAAGAACATCCTTATATCGATTATAGTGTAGCTAACTCCATCGTGAAAATGAGAGATCAAATTGGAGAATATACGGCATTAGCTCAAGTCAAAAGATCAAGATTAATTGATGAGATTACTTATCAAAAATTATTACCCTATTTATCATTGTAATATGAACCTCGAAGAAAAAATAAAGAAAACGATCCGTGATGTGATAGATTTCCCGAAAGAAGGAATCGTATTTAAAGACATCACCCCAATCATGATGGATGCTGAATTGTCTAATGAAATTGTTGATGCACTCTACGAACAATACAAGGATCAAAAGATCGATGCGGTGGCTGGAATTGAAAGTCGCGGTTTTTTGTTCGGTTATCCTTTGGCAATGAAACTAGGTCTACCGTTCATCCTCATTCGAAAGAAAGGGAAACTTCCCTATGAGAAAATTAGTCATGATTACGACTTGGAATATGGTAGTGCGACAATTGAAATACATACAGATGCGGTTGAGAATAAACAACGAGTTTTAATACATGATGACCTACTCGCTACCGGAGGATCTGCAAATGCAGCCGCTCAGTTAATTATCAAAAGTGGTGGTGAAGTGGCTGGGTTTAATTTCCTAGTTTCACTTGATTTTTTAAATGGAGCCGATAAACTAAAGGATTTCTCTAACAATATTACTAATTTCGTTGCCTATTAATAATGGACAACTTACAATCAGAAGTACATGGATTTTGAGCTAAATGAAAACCAACAAATGATTGCGCAAATGGTGCGTGACTTTGCTGAGAAAGAAATTCGACCAAACATGAACCAGTGGGATACGGATGAGTATTTCCCCGTGGAAGTAATGAAAAAAATGGGGGAGCTCGGATTGCTCGGTATTTACGTGCCAGAGAAATATGGAGGGTCAGGTTTTGGATATAATGAATACGTTACAGCGCTAATTGAACTAGGAAAGGTTTGTGGAGGCATTGGACTTAGTGTTGCTGCTCATAATTCATTATGTACTGGACATATCTATTATCATGGTTCTGAAGAACAAAAATTAAAATATTTACCGAAACTTTCCTCTGGCGAATTTATTGGATCATGGGCGCTTACTGAACCTAATACTGGTTCTGATGCGATGCGTATGAAGACAACAGCTGTAAAGGAGGGGAATGAATGGGTGATCAATGGTGCAAAAACATGGATCACACACGGCCTATCTGGAGATTTAGCAGTTGTATTGGTAAGAACTGGTGAGCTGTTAGATAGTCGAGGTATCACAGCTTTCTTAATTGAAAAAGGAACTCCCGGATTTTCAGCAGTGAAGATTAAAGACAAGCTTGGGGTTAGAGCAAGTGAAACAGCAGAACTTATTTTGGATAATGTTCGAGTTCCAGAGGAAAACGTAATCGGTGAAGTTGGTATGGGATTCATACAAGCGATGCAGATTCTAGATGGCGGGCGTATTTCAATTGCAGCACTTAGTTGTGGTATTGCGCGTGGAGCATACGAGGCATCAGTGAAGTACGCTAAAGAAAGGGAGCAATTTGGTAAGTCAATATCTCAATTTCAAGCAATAGCGTTTAAATTGGCTGATATGGCTACCGAAGTTCAAGCGGCCGAGTTACTCACGTTTAAGGCTGCGTACCTCAAAAATAATAAGCTCCCTATGACAAAAGAAGGAGCGTTCGCAAAATATTTCTCAAGTGAAGTTGCCGTTAAATGTGGAAACGAAGCTGTGCAAATTATGGGCGGTTATGGATATACTAAAGAGTTTCCTGCAGAGAAGTTTTTACGAGATTCCAAATTAATGACAATCGGGGAAGGAACATCCGAAATTCAAAAAATTGTAATCTCTAGAGAAATTTTAAATCAATAATTGCAATTAGAATTATTAGTAGTATATTTGTCGCCCATACATGATGATTGTATGTGCAATTAAGATAATAGAAAGAAGAAAGATATGTTGATTATACCAGTGAAAGAAGGCGAAAACATCGAAAGATCGATTAAGAAGTACAAGAAGAAATTCGAAAAGACGAAAGTAATGCGTCAACTTCGTGCACGCAAGCAATTCACAAAACCTTCAATAACTAAGCGTCAAGGGAAAATTAAAGCTGCTTACGTTCAGCGTTTGGCATCTGCAGAGATTTAGACCGTAACATATTTTTAAAATATTACGTAAAAGGAGCTATATGGCTCCTTTTTTTATGCTCAATAGTTTTATTGATTTTCTTATGGCCGAGAAACGTTTCTCGGAACATACATGCATAGCTTATCGAAAGGATCTGGAGCAGTTTCTTGATTTTACTGGAATTAGCGAGGAAGATGAATTGGTAGAAGTGTCCGCGAGGGTTGTTAGGGGGTGGATGGTCTATCTTATAGAAAAAGGCTTGACCTCTCAAACTGTCAATAGAAAGCTTTCATCACTCAGAACCTATTTTAAGTGGTTGCGTCGGAACGGTGTAATAGAGAACAATCCTATGCAACTCGTAACCGGGCCTAAAAATTCAAAACGACTTCCCTCTTTTGTGCAGAAGAAAGAACTCGAGCCTGCGCGAATAGATGTTTTATTTGAAACCGACTTTGAAGGCGTGCGAGATCGATTGATGTTCGAGTTTTTCTATCAGACTGGAATGCGATTGAGCGAACTAATCGGACTTAAGATTAACGATGTGTCAACCAGTCAATTAAAGGTGCTCGGAAAACGAAATAAAGAGCGGATCATTCCTATTGCTAAAGAGTTGAATGATATTGTTCAAGATTATTTAATCAAGCGGCGAGAATTGGTGCTGGTCTGCGACCATTTCTTTGTGTTAAAAACTGATAAAAAACTATACCCCAAGTTTGTATATAGGAGAATAAATGGCTACCTTTCTAGTGCAACGGATATGAAGAAAAAGAGTCCGCATGTGCTTCGGCACACCTTTGCGACGCACATGTTGAATAATGGTGCTGGATTAGAGGTGTTAAAGGAACTCCTTGGGCATGCAAATCTGTCAGCGACTCAAGTTTACACGCACAATTCGTTTGCAGAGCTGACAACAATTTACTCACAGTCCCACCCAAGAGGACGGAAAAATTAATACACTATGGATTATAAAGTAAATGCAATACACTTTTCGGCAGACCAGAAACTGCTTGATTACGTCCATGGAAAAGTTAAAAAACTGGAATTGATGGCTGACCAGATTATCTCAAGTGAAGTATTTCTTAGAATTGATAAGAGTGGTGATAAAGAGAATAAGATAGCCGAAGTTAAAATCATGCTTCCAGGAAATGAACTTTTTGCAAGGAAACAATGTAAGAGTTTCGAAGAAGCGGCCGACTCAGCAGTGCAAGCTTTGAAGAAACAGGTAGAAAAACACAAAGCAAAAGGAGCTTAGAAAACAATAAAAAGCTGAAAATGAGGATGATTTAAAATCACCCTCATTTTTTTTTGAAAAAAAGTTTTAAAAAGCATGGTTACATAGGATTTGTTTCATACATTTGCACTCCCTAAACGGAGGGGACACTTTAAAAGTTCTTTCAAATATTGAATAATAATACTATAGGCCGATGTAGCTCAGCTGGCTAGAGCAGCTGATTTGTAATCAGCAGGTCGGGGGTTCGAGTCCCTCCATCGGCTCAATAGGGGAGATACTCAAGCGGCCAACGAGGACAGACTGTAAATCTGTTGGTTTTACCTTCGAAGGTTCGAATCCTTCTCTCCCCACTAGTAATTTTTATTCAACATTAGTTTTTAAATAAGCGGGAGTAGCTCAGTTGGTAGAGCGTCAGCCTTCCAAGCTGAGGGTCGCGAGTTCGAATCTCGTCTCCCGCTCTTATTTTTTTTGAAAGAAGTTTTGTTGCCGGTGTAGCTCAGTGGTAGAGCACTTGCTTGGTAAGTAAGAGGTCACGAGTTCAATTCTCGTCATTGGCTCATATGCAAAGTGTAAATTACGTTTCACCTTTAAGAGGGTGATTTTTGTATGTAAAAAGGTTTTATTAATAATAAGTAACAAAAAACAAGAACAATGGCTAAGGAAAATTTTGATCGTTCCAAACCTCACGTTAATATTGGAACTATTGGTCACGTCGATCATGGAAAAACTACCTTGACTGCAGCTATCTCTAGTGTGTTGGCGAGTCAAGGTCTAGCAGAAACACGTGATTTCTCTTCTATCGACAATGCTCCAGAGGAAAAAGAACGTGGTATTACAATTAATACATCTCACATCGAGTATGCTACTGCTAACCGTCATTACGCTCACGTTGACTGTCCAGGTCACGCTGATTACGTAAAGAACATGGTAACTGGAGCTGCACAAATGGATGGTGCTATCTTAGTAGTTGCGGCTACTGATGGACCAATGCCACAGACTCGTGAGCACATCCTTTTAGGACGCCAAGTTGGTGTTCCAAGAATGGTTGTATTCATGAATAAAGTGGATATGGTTGATGATGAAGAGTTGCTTGAACTAGTTGAGATGGAAATCAGAGAATTGCTTTCTTTCTACGATTACGATGGTGATAATGTTCCGATTATTCAAGGTTCTGCACTTGGTGCATTGAACGGTGAAGCTGAGTGGACTGCAAAAATCGATGAGTTGATGGAAGCGGTTGATACTTACATTGAAATCCCACCTCGTGAAATCGATAAAGATTTCTTGATGCCAGTTGAGGATGTGTTTACGATCACAGGTCGTGGAACAGTTGCAACAGGACGTATTGAAACAGGTGTTGTTAATACTGGAGATCCATTGGATATCCTAGGAATGGGAGCTGAGAAATTGGCATCTACATGTACTGGTGTTGAAATGTTCCGTAAGATTCTTGATCGCGGAGAAGCTGGTGATAATGTTGGTCTTTTACTACGTGGTATTGAGAAGTCTCAACTTAAACGTGGAATGGTAATCTGTAAGCCAGGTTCAACTACTCCTCATGCTGACTTTAAAGCTGAGATCTACGTATTGAAAAAAGAAGAAGGTGGGCGTCACACTCCATTCCATAATAAATACCGTCCACAGTTCTACTTTAGAACAACTGATGTTACTGGAGAAATCCTTTTGACTGACGGACGTGAAATGGTTATGCCAGGAGATAACGTTACAATTAACGTTAAGTTGATCGTGGCAATTGCGATGCACAAAGGTCTACGTTTTGCAATCCGTGAGGGTGGTAGAACTGTTGGGGCTGGTCAGGTTACTGAGATTATATCATAAGTCGCCGATCACGATAATTAATTTAAAGGGGAGTTCTGCTCCCCTTTTTAAACGGGTGTAGCTCAGTTGGTAGAGTTGCGGATTCCAAATCCGTCGGTCGTGGGTTCGAATCCTACCGCCCGTGCAAAAAAATGATTAAATGGCAAAGATTAAGGAATATTTTAGTGAAACAGCAACAGAAATGTTGCACAGAGTCACTTGGCCAACTTGGAGAGAATTACAGAGTAACACGATTATTGTCGTTGTTGCTTCTGTGCTTATATCATTAGCCATATTTGTAATGGATTTTGTTTTTGGTATTTCAGGAGATAATGATTCTTTCTGGCAAGGTGCCCTAGGGTTTATTTACAAAATGTTTTAACAATCACATCTGATGGGAGAGATTATACAACGTTGGTATGTGGTAAGGGCTATCAGTGGTAAAGAGAAGAAAGTTAAGGAATACCTCGATATGGAGATTTCAAGACTGAAGCTCAATGACTACGTAGGTCAAGTGCTCATTCCAACGGAAAAAGTTTTCCAAATTAAAAAAGGAAAAAAAGTCAGTAAGGAAAAAGCATATTTACCAGGTTATGTATTGGTAGAAGCTTGCTTGGCTGGTGAAGTTCCTCACGTTATTAAGGGTATACCAAACGTTATTGGATTCCTTGGTGCTGAGAAAGGAGGTGAGCCACACCCGATGAGAATGTCGGAGGTGAATAGAATCCTTGGGAAAGTAGATGAGCTTTCTGAGTCAGAAGAAGAAATGAAAATACCATTCGTTGTTGGTGAGGCAGTCAAAGTAATTGACGGTCCTTTTAACAACTTTAGCGGAACCGTTGATGAAATCAATGAGGACAAGAAAAAGCTGAAAGTAATGGTGAAGATATTTGGTAGAAAGAACTTGCTGGAGCTAAGCTACATGCAAGTAGAAAAAGAAGTTTAAAGAGTATATTAACCGTAGGAGTGAAGAAAGCGATTAAAGCTTCCCGCAAGTATTCATGTCAGACTACACAATTTGAAAACAAATGGCTAAAGAAGTAGCAGGTTTGATCAAATTACAAATCCGAGGTGGTGCCGCTAATCCAGCGCCTCCTGTTGGCCCAGCACTTGGTGCAAAGGGGGTGAACATAATGGAATTCTGCAAGCAGTTTAATGCTCGTACGCAGGATAAACCAGGAAAGGTTCTACCAGCAGTTATTACTGTATACAGTGATAAATCGTTCGATTTTGTAATTAAAACTCCACCAGCAGCAGTCCAAATTTTGGAACAAACAAAACTCAAGAAAGGTTCTCCGGAATCAAACCGTATGAAAGTCGGTAATATTTCTTGGGATAAAGTGCGTCTCATCGCTGAGGACAAAATGCCGGATATGAACTGTTTTACCGTTGACTCTGCAATGCGCATGGTTGCCGGAACAGCACGTAGTATGGGAGTAAATGTTAAAGGTGGTGAAGCACCAGTAACTAAATAATTGTTGTTATGGGAAAAGTATCTAAAAAGAGAAAAGACGCCCTTTCGAAGATTGATTCTGAGAAAGTGTACACCTTAACAGAGGCATGTAATTTAGTTAAGGAAGTTTCAACCATGAAGTTTGATGCCTCAGTTGACATCAGTGTTCGTTTAGGGGTTGATCCTCGTAAAGCGAACCAGATGGTGAGAGGGACAGTTGCGTTGCCACATGGGACGGGTAAGGACATGAAAGTTCTTGTTTTGTGTACTCCGGATAAGGAGGATGAGGCGAAAGCAGCAGGTGCTGATCACGTTGGTTTGGATGAGTACATCCAGAAAATCAAAGGAGGTTGGACTGATATTGATGTTATTATTACGATGCCAGCAGTAATGGGTAAAGTAGGTGCTCTAGGACGTATTCTTGGTCCAAGAGGTTTAATGCCGAATCCAAAAACTGGTACTGTAACGATGGACGTTGGTAAGGCAGTAACTGAAGTAAAGGCCGGAAAGATTGACTTTAAAGTTGATAAATATGGTATCATCCACACAGCAATAGCGAAAGCTAGCTTTGACGGTGATAAGATTGAAGAGAATGCGGATGAGTTGTTACAAACAATCGTCAAACTTAAGCCTTCATCGGCGAAAGGAACGTATATCAAATCGATTTACATCAGTTCTACCATGAGCCCGAGTATTCAGGTAGATGGTAGAGGTCTAATTGCTTAAAACTAATTGAAATGACAAAAGAGGAAAAAGCAAAATACGTAGATGACTTAGCAGTTCAGTTAGCTGAAAGCAATGTTATCTATTTGACGGATACAGCGGAATTAACAGTTGAAGTTGTCAGCAACCTTAGAAGAAAAGCATTCAATGCAAATGTCTCGATGCGTGTCGTTAAAAACACACTTCTTGAAAAAGCAATGGATCGTGTTGAAGATAAAGACTTTGGTGATCTGAGAGGAACACTTAAAGGAGCAACTTCAATTATGTTCGGGGAAGCAGGTAATGCTCCAGCTAGACTTATCAAAGAATTTCGTAAGAAAGCAGATAAGCCTATTCTGAAAGGCGCTTATATTGATGCAGGTGTTTACATTGGCGATGACCAATTGGTAATGCTTTCTGAACTTAAGAGCAAAGAAGAAATGGTTGGTGAAATCATTGGATTACTTCAAAGTCCTGCTAAGAACGTTATATCTGGACTTAAAGGTGCTGGCGGAAAAATCGCTGGTATCTTGAAAACACTCGAAGCTAAAGCTTAGAGTAGCACAATAATTATTAATTAAGAACACTTTTTAAAACAAAATACAATGGCTGATTTGAAAGAAATGGCAGAAGCGTTAGTTAACCTTACAGTTAAAGATGTTAACGAACTAGCGACTATCCTTAAAGATGAATACGGAATCGAACCTGCAGCTGCGGCTGTAGCAGTTGCTGCCGGTGGCGGCGGAGGTGGCGAAGCTGCTGAAGAACAAACTGAGTTCGAAGTAGTTCTTATAGCTGCAGGTGGAGCTAAACTTGCAGTAGTAAAACTAGTGAAAGAATTAACTGGAGCTGGTTTGAAAGAAGCAAAAGGATTAGTTGATAGTGCACCAGCAACTTTGAAAGCTGGGGTTTCTAAAGACGAAGCTGAAGGTCTCAAAACTTCTTTGGAAGAAGCGGGAGCTGAAGTTGAAATCAAGTAATTTCAATACAATTATTATAGGAAAGGTGTTCGTCTAATGACGGACACCTATTCCTGTTTTTTCGCATGAGGTGCTGAAACAGCACATTTGAATTTCACTAAAAAAACGTTTGGCCTTGGCAACAGCTAGCAAATTATCAAAACGAGTGAATTTTGCGTCGAGCAAAAATCAGTTCGCGTATCCAGATTTTTTGGATATCCAACTAAAATCGTTCCAAGAGTTTTTCCAATTGGAAACAACTCCTGAGAATCGGGAAAGTGAAGGACTCTTTAGAGTATTCGCTGAGAATTTCCCAATTACAGATACAAGAAACCAATTCGTATTGGAATTTTTGGATTACTTTGTGGATCCTCCACGATACAGCATCTCTGAATGCATCGATCGTGGATTGACATATAGTGTCCCTCTAAAAGCGAAGTTAAAATTGTACTGTACAGATCCAGAACACGAGGATTTTGAAACTATCGTGCAGGATGTGTACTTAGGTACAATTCCATATATGACTCCTAAGGGATCATTCGTTGTGAATGGAGCGGAACGTGTTATCGTTTCTCAACTCCACAGATCTCCTGGTGTATTCTTTGGACAAAGTCGTCACGCTAATGGTACTAAATTGTACTCCGCGCGTGTGATTCCATTTAAAGGATCATGGATCGAATTTGCAACTGACATTAACAGTGTCATGTATGCTTATATTGACCGTAAGAAAAAACTACCTGTTACAACATTGTTCCGAGCAATCGGATATGAAACAGATAAAGATATCCTCGAAATCTTCGATCTTGCTGATGAGCTGAAGGCGACAAAAGCAAACCTTAAAAAAGCACTTGGACGTAAACTTGCGGCAAGAGTGCTTAAGTCATGGGTAGAAGATTTTGTTGATGAGGATACTGGTGAAGTTGTATCAATCGAACGTAATGAAGTCTTGCTTGATCGTGAAACGGTCTTGGAAGAAGAGCACATTGAATTAATTATTGACTCTGGAGCGAAGACAATTATCCTCCATAAAGAAGATATTAATAGTGCTGATTACACGATTATCTACAACACACTTCAAAAAGATACATCAAACTCTGAAAAAGAGGCTGTAGAACATATTTATCGCCAATTACGTAATGCTGAACCGCCAGATTACGAAACGGCAAAAGGAGTATTCGAGAAATTGTTTTTCTCAGATACACGTTATGACCTCGGTGAAGTGGGTCGATTCCGATTGAATAAAAAATTGGGCGACAACATGGATGAGACGTCACGTGTATTGACGAAACCTGACATGATCTCAATCATCAAGTACTTAATTGAACTTGTGAACTCAAAAGCGGATGTGGATGATATTGATCACTTGTCTAACCGTCGTGTTAGAACTGTAGGTGAGCAATTGTATTCTCAATTCGGAGTTGGATTGGCACGTATGGCGCGTACTATTCGTGAACGTATGAACGTTCGTGATAACGAAGTCTTTACACCAATTGATTTGATCAACGCGAAGACACTCTCTTCTGTGATCAACTCGTTCTTCGGAACCAACCAACTATCTCAATTCATGGATCAAACGAATCCACTGTCTGAGGTAACACACAAACGTAGATTATCAGCCCTAGGGCCTGGTGGACTTTCACGTGAAAGAGCTGGATTTGAGGTGCGTGATGTTCATTATACGCATTACGGTCGTCTGTGTACGATTGAAACACCGGAGGGACCAAACATTGGTTTGATTTCTTCACTATGTGTATTCGCGAAAGTGAATAAGTTAGGATTTATAGAAACACCTTATCGTCCTGTTGTTAAAGGAAAAGTGGACACTAAAACGGAGCCAATTTACCTGTCAGCAGAAGAGGAAGATTCTAAAACAATCGCTCAGGCTAATGCCCAAGTCGATGATAAAGGAAACTTCTTAACTGAGACGGTTAAAGCTCGTTTGGAAGGAGAATTTCCAGTTGTTGCTCCAAAAGACTTAAGTCTGATGGATGTAGGGACGAACCAAATTGCATCGATTGCAGCCTCATCTATTCCATTCTTGGAGCATGATGATGCCAATCGTGCCTTGATGGGATCAAACATGCAGCGTCAAGCGGTACCTTTACTTCGTCCAAACTCGCCGATTGTGGGAACTGGAATTGAGGAGTTGGTAGCGAAAGATTCTCGTGCGTTGGTGAACGCAGAAGGTGATGGGGTAGTTGAATACGTCGATTCAAATAGAATCACGATCAAATACAACTGGTCGAAAGAAGATAAATTAGTAAGCTTCGATGGAGAAGTGAAAGAATATCGTCTTGTGAAATTCGCTAAAACAAACCAAGGAACTTGTATTAACTTGAAACCAATTGTGGTTAAAGGTGATAAGGTTGAAGAAGGTCAAGTTTTATGTGAAGGTTATGCAACACAAGCTGGGGAATTAGCACTTGGACAAAACCTTAAGGTGGCATTCATGCCGTGGAAAGGATATAACTTTGAGGATGCGATTGTCATTTCTGAACGAGTTGTTCGTGAGGATGTATTTACATCAATACATATTGATGAATTTTCATTAGATGTCCGTGACACAAAACGTGGAATGGAAGAACTTACAGCAGATATTCCTAACGTAAGTGAAGAAGCAACTAAAGATCTTGACGAGAACGGATTAATTCGTATTGGAGCTGAGATTAAAGAAGGTGATATTCTTATTGGTAAGATTACGCCAAAAGGCGAAACGGATCCATCACCAGAAGAGAAATTGCTTCGTGCAATCTTTGGTGATAAGGCTGGTGATGTGAAAGATGCATCATTGAAAGCCGGACCGTCACTTCGTGGGGTTGTTATTCAGAAAAAATTGTTCTCTAGAGCAGTTAAGGATAGAAAAGCAAAAGCACAGGATAAGCCAGTTCTTGAAAACCTTGATTCTGATTACGATAAAGAATTCGCAGAATTGAAAAACCGTTTGGTTGAAAAGTTACTCGACATAGTTGAGGACAAGAAATCAACTGGGGTATTCAATAACTTTAAGGAAGAGATTATTAAGAAGGGAACTAAGTTCTCTGCTCGTAACTTAAGCGCAATTGATTATTCTATCGTTAACCCAACAGAATGGACGGGCGAAGAAGGTATCAATGCACTTGTAGGACGTGTGATCCACAACTTTAACATTAAAGCGAACGATCTTCTAGGAACATATAAGCGTAAGAAATTCCATATTTCAGTTGGTGATGAACTTCCAGCAGGAATAGTGAAAATGGCGAAAGTATATGTTGCTAAGAAACGTAAACTGAAAGTTGGAGATAAGATGGCGGGACGTCACGGAAATAAAGGTATTGTAGCGAACATCGTTCGTTCTGAAGATATGCCTTTCCTTGCTGATGGAACACCTGTTGATATTGTTTTGAACCCACTAGGTGTACCTTCTCGTATGAACCTTGGACAGATCTATGAGACTGTACTTGGTTGGGCAGGAGATAAACTTGGAATGAAGTTCGCAACACCTATTTTCGATGGTGCTCACCCTCTAGAAATTGATGAATACTCTGAGAAAGCAGGAATTCCACGTTCAGGTAAAACTTACTTGTATGATGGAGGAACTGGAGAAAGATTCCATCAAACAGCGACAGTCGGAATTATCTACATGCTGAAATTATCTCACATGGTAGATGACAAGATGCACGCTCGTTCAATCGGACCGTACTCATTGATTACGCAACAACCTCTTGGAGGTAAGGCGCAGTTTGGAGGTCAAAGATTTGGTGAGATGGAGGTTTGGGCGCTTGAGGCGTTTGGAGCTGCAAACATCTTGCAAGAGATCTTGACAGTTAAGTCGGATGATGTAATCGGACGTGCTAAGGCATACGAAGCGATCGTAAAAGGAGACAATATTCCAAAACCTGGAATTCCAGAATCCTTTAACGTATTGTTACACGAGTTGAGAGGCTTATGTCTTAACATTACATTAGACTAATCATCAGTTGTTGAACCGGGCTTGCGAGCTCATTGAAGATAATAAAAGAAATAGTAAGAAATATGGCTTACAGAAAAGATACACAAAAGAAGCAGGTTAACTTCAACAGGATCACGATTTCATTGGCATCTCCTGAGATGATCCTTGAAAAATCAAGTGGTGAGGTGTTGAAGCCTGAAACGATCAATTACCGTACGTACAAGCCGGAAAGAGATGGATTGTTCTGTGAACGCATCTTCGGTCCTGTTAAGGATTACGAATGTCATTGTGGTAAATACAAAAGAATCCGTTACAAAGGAATCGTTTGTGATCGTTGTGGAGTTGAAGTTACAGAGAAGAAAGTACGTCGTGAGCGCATGGGACATATCTCATTGGTTGTTCCGGTTGCACATATCTGGTACTTCCGTTCGCTTCCAAACAAAATTGGTTACTTGCTCGGATTACCAACTAAGAAGTTGGATCAAATTATCTATTACGAGCGTTATGTCATTATTCAACCGGGTATCGCTACATCGGCGGAAGGGGAAGAATTGACAAGAATGGAATTCATTACGGAAGAAGAGTACCTAGATATTCTAGATGTTCTTCCAAAGGAAAATCAATACTTAGAGGATGCTGATCCTAATAAGTTTATTGCAAAGATGGGAGCGGAAGCGCTTTACGATCTATTGAGAACAATGAACTTAGAGGAAACGTCTTACGATTTGCGTCATAAAGCAAATACAGAGACTTCTGTTCAGCGTAAGAATGAAGCATTGAAACGTCTACAAGTAGTAGAAGCAATGCGTGATTCTCAAAATCGTATTGAAAACCGTCCAGAATGGATGATTGTGAAAGTTGTTCCGGTGATTCCACCAGAATTGCGTCCACTTGTTCCATTAGATGGAGGTAGATTTGCAACATCGGATTTGAATGACCTTTACAGACGTGTTATTATACGTAACAACCGTTTGAAAAGATTGATCGAAATTAAGGCACCAGAAGTAATTCTCCGTAACGAGAAACGTATGCTTCAGGAAGCTGTAGATTCATTGTTTGATAACTCTCGTAAGTCGTCAGCAGTGAAAACTGAATCAAATCGTCCGTTGAAATCACTTTCTGATTCATTGAAAGGGAAACAAGGGCGATTCCGTCAAAACTTACTGGGAAAACGTGTCGATTATTCTGCACGTTCGGTAATTGTTGTAGGACCAGATTTGAAATTGCATGAGTGTGGTCTTCCGAAAGGAATGGCGGCTGAACTTTACAAACCATTCATCATCCGTAAGATGATTGAGCGTGGAATTGTGAAAACAGTGAAATCTGCGAAGAAAATCGTTGATAAGAAAGAACCAGTAGTTTGGGATATACTTGAAAACATTCTGAAAGGACATCCAGTTCTTCTGAATCGTGCCCCAACACTACACAGATTGGGTATCCAATCTTTCCAACCAAAATTAATTGAAGGAAAAGCAATTCGCTTACACCCGTTGGTAACAACGGCCTTTAACGCCGATTTTGATGGGGATCAAATGGCTGTGCATTTACCACTTGGTAACGCAGCAATCCTCGAGGCTCAAATTTTGATGTTGGCTTCACATAATATTTTGAATCCAGCCAATGGAGCTCCAATTGCTGTACCTTCACAGGATATGGTCTTGGGTCTATACTACATCACCAAAGCGAAAAAGTCTATGAAGGACGATATCGTGAAAGGTGAGGGGGGTACTTTCTATTCTCCAGAGGAAGTTATTATTGCAAATAACGAGGGGGCACTTGATTTACACGCGAGCATTAAAGTCATGGCAAGTGACATAAATGAGAGCGGTGAACTTGAGAAAAGAATGATCGAAACAACTTGTGGGCGTGTACTCTTTAACGAGAAAGTGCCAGAAGAAGCAGGTTATATCGAAGGTGTAATGACCAAGAAAGCACTTCGTGATATGATTGGACATGTTTTGAAGGTTTGTGGTACATCACGTACTGTACAATTTCTTGATGAAATTAAAGAACTTGGATATCACATGGCCTTTGTTGGTGGACTGTCTTTCAACTTGGACGATATTATCGTACCAAAGGAGAAAGTTGAGTTAGTTGATAAAGCGGAAGGGAAAGTGAAGGAAGTGATGGATAACTATAACATGGGACTCATCACCAACAACGAGCGTTACAACCAAATTATTGATATTTGGACGCACACTAACTCACGTTTGACGAACACGTTGATGGAGCAGTTGAAAAACGACATGCAGGGGTTTAACTCTATTTACATGATGTTTGATTCTGGAGCACGTGGTTCGAAAGAGCAAATTCGTCAGCTGTCTGGTATGCGTGGACTTATGGCGAAACCGCAAAAGTCTGGTGCATCTTCACAAGATATTATTGAAAACCCTATCCTTTCGAACTTTAAGGAGGGACTATCTATTCTTGAGTACTTTATATCGACTCACGGTGCACGTAAAGGACTTGCCGATACTGCCTTGAAAACGGCCGATGCAGGTTACCTTACACGTCGTCTAGTTGATGTTGCTCAGGATGTTGTAATAAATATTGCAGATTGTGGAACGCTACGTGGTTTAACGGCTACAGCGTTAAGAAAGAACGATGATATTGTTGAACCATTGTACGATCGTATATTGGGTAGAACAACAGTGGCTGACGTATACAAACCAGAATCTGATGACTTAATCGTTGAATCAGGTGTCCTTATTACTGAGGAAATTGCTGAAGCGATTCAAGCAGCAGGTATTGAAGAAGTTGAGATACGTTCAGTACTGACATGTGAAATTAGAAGAGGCGTTTGTTCAAAATGTTATGGACGTAACCTCGCGACACATCGTCGAGCTCAAATTGGAGATGCTGTTGGTGTAATTGCCGCTCAGTCTATTGGTGAGCCGGGAACACAGTTAACACTTCGTACATTCCACGTTGGGGGTACTGCCTCTAACATTGCGGATGAGAACGATTTGAAAGCTAAAACATCAGGTGATCTAGATATTGACGAACTACGTACGATCGAAAGAAAGGACAAAGACGGTAATAAATCACTTGTTGTCGTAGGTCGAGCAGCTGAGTTGAAAATCACGGATTCGAAAGGAATCGTGACAATGAATGCAAACATTCCTTACGGTTCTGAGATTCTAGTTCAGAATGGAGACAAACTTAAGAAAGATGATGTTATCTGTAAGTGGGATCCATACAACGCAGTTATCATAACGGAAGTAAAAGGTAAAATTGCCTTTGATCATATCGAGGAAGGTTTTACATTCCGTGAAGAAGTTGATGAGCAAACAGGATTTACTGAAAAGGTAATCATCGAGTCGAGAGATAAGAAGAAAAATCCTGCGATACATATTATTGATCCTAAATCAAAAGAGGTACTTCGTGAGTACAGCTTGCCGGTTGATGCACATATCTCTGTAAAAGAGGGTGATTCAATTGATGCAGGTCAGATTCTTGTGAAGATTCCACGTAAGGCTGCGAAGTCTGGAGATATTACAGGGGGTCTACCTCGTGTAACAGAACTCTTTGAGGCACGTAACCCATCTAACCCAGCAGTAGTGTCAGAAATTGACGGTGTTGCTGAATATGGTAAGATTAAGCGTGGTAATCGTGAGATTCAAATTACATCGAAGACAGGTGAAGTACGTAAGTACTTAGTACCACTTTCGAAACACATTCTTGTACAGGAAAACGATTTCGTTCGTGCTGGTCAAGCATTGTCGGTTGGAGCAATTACTCCAAATGATATCTTGAACATTGAAGGACCTACGAAAGTTCAGGAGTACTTAGTGAATGAGATTCAAGAGGTATACCGTCTACAAGGTGTGAAGATTAACGATAAACACTTCGAGGTAATCGTTCGTCAGATGATGTTGAAAGCAATTATTGTTGATCCAGGAGATACACGTTTCCTAGAAGGACAGTCAGTGCATAAAGCAAATATCAGCGAAGAAAACGATGCTATCTACGGAATGAAAGTTGTTGTTGATGAAGGTGAATCAGATTCATTGAAATCAGGACAAATCGTATCTGCACGAAGATTGCGTGATGAGAATTCACAATTGAAACGTACTGATAAGAAAGCGGTAGAAGCAAGAGATGCAGTTCCAGCAACATCAACACCATTGTTGCAGGGTATCACACGAGCTTCTCTACAAACGCAATCGTTCATCTCGGCAGCTTCCTTCCAGGAAACTACGAAAGTATTGAACGAAGCAGCGATCTCAGGAAAACAAGATAATCTTCTTGGACTGAAAGAGAACGTAATTGTAGGTCACTTAATTCCAGCAGGAACAGGTGTTCGTAAATTCCAGAAAATACTAGTTGGATCGAAAGAAAAACTAGCAGAACTTGAAGGAGTAGCTGAGTAATTAGCTATCAATTATATTTCAAAGGTCGTCACTTAATTGTGACGACCTTTTTTATTTCCCACACCTTTACTGAACTAGATTTCCCGCTATTCTATTATCTTTAGTCTATAAGAAGCAGGATTAGATCCCAGTATGAAGGAGAATAATAAAGAACAGCTATTCGAAGTTTCACGAACGGAAAGAAGGAAGCATAAAAAGCACAATTCATTTGTTTTGTGGTTTACAGGTCTTTCTGGTGCTGGTAAATCCGTAATCGCGGATAAAGTAGAACAGAGATTACTTGAAATGGGTGTGCATACGTACATTCTAGATGGTGATAATCTTCGGAGAGGGGTTAATCGTGATTTGGGTTTTTCAAAAGAGGATCGATCTGAAAATATTCGTAGAGTAGGTGAAATGTCAGCATTATTTGTGGATGCTGGACTCGTGGTTGTCACATCCTTCATATCGCCCTTTCAGTCAGATAGAAAAATGGCGAGAGATGCCGTGGGTACAAGTCGTTTTATTGAAGTCTTTATCAATACTCCTTTGGAAGTATGTGAGCAAAGAGATCCTAAAGGACTCTACAAGAAAGTTCGAGACGGAATCATTACTGACTTCACTGGAATTTCTTCTCCGTACGAAGCTCCAACAAACCCAGACATTGAAATCAATACAGTGCTTCTTAATCCAGAGCAAGCAGCGGACGAAATAGTGACTCAGGTGAGGACTAAACTCGCATTGGAATGAGTCAGGCTTACGTAGATTATCTTGATGAGTTAGAGGCAGAAGCTATCTTTGTTCTAAGAGAGGTTTTTGCAAATTTTAGTTGCCCCGTCATTATGTTTTCGGGAGGAAAAGACTCGATTACGCTCGCGCATTTGGCAAAGAAAGCGTTTTATCCGATGGATATCCCATTTACGCTATTGCATGTAGATACTGGACATAATTTTCCAGAAACTTTAAATTTTAGAGATAAGCTTGTTGATACATTAAATGTTAAGCTAATAATCGGAAGCGTTCAGGATTCAATTGATTCTGGAAGGGTAACGGAAGAAAAAGGATCGGAGGCATCCAGAAACGCGCTTCAGATTCGGACGCTTCTTGATACAATCAATTCAAATGAAATCGATTGTGCTATAGGCGGTGCTAGACGTGATGAAGAGAAATCACGTGCGAAAGAACGATTCTATTCACATCGTAATTCGAAAGGTGAGTGGGATCCAAGAAATCAACGTCCTGAATTATGGAATGTATTCAACAGTGCACATAATCCGGGGGAACATTTCCGAGTGTTTCCAATCAGTAATTGGACTGAATCTGACATCTGGGAATACATTCAACGGGAGGAAATTCAATTGCCGTCATTGTACTTTGCACACGAACGCGATGTCATTAGGCGTAACGATTCATGGCTTCCAGTTTCGGAGTTTTTGAGATTAGAGGTAGAGGAAACTATTGAACGAAAGACAATCCGTTTTAGGACGCTTGGCGATATAACAATTACTGGTGGCATTGAATCTTCCGCAGATACGGTTGAAAAAGTAGTGGCTGAAGTTGCTGCAATGCGCGTAACTGAACGGGGAAACAGAGCGGACGATAAGCGGTCGGAATCGTCCATGGAAGATCGGAAACGTTTAGGATATTTTTAGCATGAAGAGTCAACTATTAAGATTTGCTACGGCGGGAAGCGTTGATAATGGGAAGAGCACCTTGATTGGTCGTCTGCTATATGACACAAAGTCAATTTTCGAGGATCAGTTAACTTCTGTAAAGAAAACCAGTGTAAGACAAGGAAACGACCTCAATTTGGCACTCTTTACAGATGGTTTACGCGATGAAGTTGAACTTGGAATCACGATCGACGTTGCCTACCGTTATTTTGCAACTCCAAAGCGAAAATTCATAATCGCTGACGCTCCTGGTCATAGGGAGTTTACGCGCAATATGGTGACAGCCGCTTCAACCACGAATGCGGTGATCATATTGATTGATGCTAAGCACGGTATAACAGAGCAAACTAAACGACATTCGTTCATAGGATCGTTATTAGAGATACCCCAGATTATTGTTTGTGTTAATAAAATGGACGCCGTTGACTGGAGTCAGAAGGTCTTTAGTTCGATTGTTGAAGACTACAGAGAATTGGCATCAAAATTATTCGTGAAGGATATTCAGTTCATTCCGATGTCAGCACTCAAAGGTGATAATGTTGTCAATCCATCCAAGAACATGGATTGGTACGAAGGTTCACCGCTACTACATTTATTAGAGTCGATGCCTATTAGTCGTGAGCTTAATAAAATAGATGCGCGTCTTCCTGTTCAATTATTGTTGGCCAATGATGGCAGTAACTATACGGTTGCTGGAAGAATTGAAAGTGGAACGTTAAGAAATGGAGACGAAATAATCGCTTTGCCATCTGGAGCCAATGGGAAAATTAATTCAATTCGGATTGGTGAACTTGAACTGGATAAGGCGATCGCGCCAATGTCTGTTTCGCTTAAGATAACTTCGAAATCACCAATAGAAAGAGGTGAGATTGTTACACGCTTGAGCGATCAACCAAAAATGGCCAATTCATTTAATGCAATGCTGTGTTGGCTGAACGATGTTTCCTCTGAAACAACAACAAAATACGTTTTGCGGTCGACGACTCAATCAGTGAATGCCAAGATTAAAAACGTGCTTCATAAGGTTGACGTCAATACGTTCAACCTTTATTCTGATGATGTGAAGCTTCGAATGAATGACATCTGTAAAGTCGAAATACAGCTTGAAAAGGAGCTCGTTTTTGATTCATTCGCTGAGAATAGGATAATGGGGAGCTTTATATTAGTAGATCCCATCTCGAATGCGACGGTGGCCGCTGGAATGATTCAATAAAAAAACGCGACGCCAATAAAAGAGCCGCGTTATTCATAAATTATATTCGTTTACTTTAGAAATACCTTAATAGATCGGTTGTTTCCAGCATTGTCTGTAAGAAGTACGAAATACATTCCACTACTCAAACTCGAAACTGGAATCATTGTCGTTGGATTGTTTACGCTAGCCTTAGCTAGTTGCTGACCGCTCATTGCAGTCACTACAGCTTGAACATTTGATCCTATTAGCGCTGAGGGAGTATTGATTACAATTCCATCCTCATTTGCATAAATATTAAGATTGTCAAGTGCATTCTCAGAGAGCTCCGAAGTATCGAACGTCAATGTTACATCCGCAGCCGATTGAGCCATGTTTGAAGCATTTGCCGTAACACCATCAGCGAAACTCATCACAAAAATTGAATAAGGCACGTCGTTCACGATTGCATCACCATCCGAATCGAACTTAGATGAATGAAAGATAACAGCGTAAGGTCCACCAGTTGCTGAAACAGGCATGAATCGTTCAACAGGGAGAGCATCAGCAGCGGCTAAATTAAATCCAGCAGAAGCACTTGCCTTTACGGCGATGACTCTATAAGCAAAAACGCTATTCTCATTTGTTGCCGCAGCGAAATCAACTTGGAGGTCAGTTGGAGTATTCGTATTATCACCAATGTCTGTACCAATAATTCCAGATGCGATATCTGCTAAGACGTTTAATGTTACTCCAGTCCCAGCCATAGCCATGTCCGAAACGTTCGTTCCAATAGTATCTGGAACACTGAGAACGAATAACGTATAGTCAATTCCGATCCCAATTAAATCACCATCTGAATCGGTGTCACCAGTAGCTAACGTCATTGAATACGGTCCGCCTGTGGGAACCACAGCTGTGTAAGCTGGAACATTAAGTCCGTCAGCCGCTGCTATTCCAAAAGATCCTGCAACACTCGTTTTAACAGCAATCACGCGATATTCGGCAATTCCTACTTCAGCTCCTGCCGCATTAAAATCTACTTGTAAATCAGTTCCGTCTGCATTATCTGCAACATCAGTTCCAGTAATTCCGGAGGCAACGGCAGCCGTGATATTCAACGTAACTGGTGAGGCAGCCATCGACAAGATATCAACAATAGCAACAACGCCATCTGCAACACCTAGAATAACAATTCTATAAGGCTCTGCGATAGTGATTAAATCACCATCAGAATCTAAATCAGCTGCAGCTAGCACATTCACATAGGTTGGACTTCCAACTGGGGTAACTGCTGTATAGTTAGGTGTGGTTTGCGCAGCCAAGAGATCAAAGGTTCCTAAAGAACTTTCTTTAACTGCTATAATTCTATATTCACTCAACGAAGTTTCATCTACAGAAGCTACGAAATCAACGAGCATATCCGTACCGTTGTTATTATCTCCGATATCAGTTCCTTGAATAACGGTTGGACCAACAGCTGTTCCAATCGTCGCCATGTCACCTGCACTAATACCTACTCCAACAACATTATCGTATGCGTAATCTTTCACTGTCCAAATGGAACCTGCATTGTTTACATCAAGTCTTACCCAGCCGTAATGAATACTTCCACCAATATCAAACCGCAGTCCGATATACCGATCTGTAATATTACACCAGTTTCCAA
This sequence comes from Flavobacteriaceae bacterium, assembly GCA_047624355.1. Taxonomy (GTDB): domain Bacteria; phylum Bacteroidota; class Bacteroidia; order Flavobacteriales_D; family Crocinitomicaceae; genus UBA4466. Next base: position 47,623 of record JBLHPQ010000011.1, read on the forward strand.
AGCTGCAGCTTCCATAATTCAAGGATTGAAATCCTCCTGCGAAGCCATTATTAAAAAAAGCACCTGCTCCTGAACTAATAGCAGCGCCACTTGAAAGTGCAAATGGGTACGCAAATGTTGCACCGCCAGAACCCAGAACTTCGTTCGTAGCTCCTAAAGGGGAGATGTACAAATTATTCGATCCATTGTGCCAAATTCTAAAGTCATCCGTTCCATCATTGTTTAAATCAAGGAAATATTGACTCCCAACAACACCATTGAAATCTGGAGCTTCATCCGTATAGACGACACTAGCATCGGCATTTGTTGCTCCCAAAATTCCTGCTGTTAAAAAGCTGTACTTTGCAAGTCGTTCTTGAATATTATTAGGGTTTTTTTTCATAGTAGTGCAGTTCTTTTCAAAGCACTAATTTAGTGAAAATAAATTAATATATTTGGTCATATGGCAAAAGAAAAGGATGCTAGAAAGACGCAGACATCTTCAGTATATGATATTCCAGTAAAAGGATCACTCGGCTTATTGGCTGCTGGAGATAGAGGGTTAAGAGCTTGGAGACAAAAGAGGGATCTAGAGAAGGATAAAAAGTCATGAAGAAAAAAGTAGTGTTAATTGGATGGGATGCAGCTGACTGGGAAATAATTAACCCGATGTTAAAAGCTGGAAAATTACCAGCCCTGGACAAATTAATGAAGCGTGGAGTGCACGGCAATTTGAGCACGATGAATCCACCGTATTCGCCGATGTTATGGACTTCGATTGCTACGGGTAAAACACCTGATAAACATGGCGTTCTCGGATTTCTTGAGCTGGATACTGAAAATCAGCAAATTCGACCCGTAACTGTGACGCAGCGAAAGGTGAAATCGCTTTGGAATATATTGCACAATCAAGGGCTTAAATCAAATCTTGTGGGATGGTGGCCGAGTCATCCAGCGGAACCAATAAATGGAGTTGTTGTTTCTGATCAGTTTCCAAGAATTACGGCAAAATTGGATGAAGAATGGCCAGTGCCAAAAGGAAGTGTTCATCCAGAATCGCTCGCAAAAGAAATTGCGGATTTACGCGTCCATCCAATGGAACTTACTGCAGCGCATATTCTCCCGTTTATACCTGATGCGAAAGGAATTGATCAAGATAGAGAGAACAGCCTAAAAATACTGACTAAAATTATTGCCGATAACAGTACGCTACACGCGTGTTCAACTTGGTTAATGGAAAATACTGAATGGGACTTTATGGGCATCTATTACGATATGATTGATCATATTTGTCATGGCTTCATGAAGTTTCATCCACCAAAAATGCCCCAAGTTCCACAAGGTTTATTTGATCGATACAAGGACGTCGTGGAGGCGGGATACCGCTATCAAGACATGATGTTGGAGCGGACATTAAAGTTGGCTGGTGAAGATGCTTTGGTAATAGTAATGTCGGATCACGGATTTGTTTCTGATGAAACACGCATGCTAACAATGCCTGATATTCATGCAGCCCCAGCATTAGATCATAGAGAATTCGGAATGTTCGTTGCGAGCGGACCTGGAATTAAACAAGGTCAACGAATATTTGGTACTTCAATGCTCGATATAACTCCAACTATTCTCGAATATCTTGGAATCCCCGTTGGGGAAGACATGGATGGGATGGTGATGAAGGATATTTTCACAGAACCAAAAGAGTCCAAATCGATTCCGTCTTGGGAACAAGTTGAAGGAGAGTTTGGAGAGCATGATAAAATTATTCAAGGTGATGTTCTCAGCGAACAAAGCGCCATGGAACAGTTGATTGAACTTGGATATGTTGATCGACCTGATGCCGACATTGAAAAGGCCATTGCTCAAACGAAATGTGATATTCAATTTAACCTTGGCCGCGTTTATATGGGGAAGGGCGAATATGACCAAGCTGAGAAAATTTTTGTTGATCTGCTCAAAGAAGATGCAAAGTTAGAACCAATATTGATCGACCTGATTCAACTGATGATTATCAGGAAGAACTTTGATAGGGCGAGTGGTTATCTCGGTGATTTGAGAAAACTAAATCCTGAGGCGATCAACCGAACAAAATTGATGGAGGCAAAAATTCTCATCGGCCGCGGTCAACCTGGTCCTGCAAAAATGATTTTGGAGCAAGCGGCGCGTCGTCCTGTTATGGTTGGGCCTGTTCATTATGAAATCGGCAAAATGCTCATGGTGACCGAAGAATATACCAAGGCACTTGAGCACTTTAAGAAAGCTGTAGCTTCTAATGTGGATCATGCAAAATACCAACATGCTTTGGCAACGTGCTATCTGCGACTTGATGAGCCAGAAATGTCGCTTGATCATGCATTGACAAGTATAGAACTGGTTCGTTATTTTCCAGATGCACATTTCACGTTGGGACAAGCATTAGAACAACTTGGAGAGTTAGAGCAAGCTAAAAATGCCTATGCAACGGCTGAAAAACTTCGCCCAAAGGCAGTACGAGCTAAAATTGCGAGAGAAAATATTGAAATCGCTGACCCAGAACTATCGGAATCACATAGGAGCGGGTCAGAATTGAAAGAGATAATCGTAGTATCTGGTCTGCCTCGATCGGGAACATCCATGATGATGCAAATGCTGAATGCTGCAAAGGTTCCTATTTTAACCGATGGACTTAGGATAGAAGATTCTGACAATCCAAAAGGTTATTTTGAGTACGAAAAGATTAAGTCGCTGCATAAATCAAACGATTGGCTTGAAGAAGCTGAGGGGAAGGCAATGAAAGTGATTGCACAATTATTAAAGCACTTGCCACCGACGTATCGCTATAAAGTTATTTTCATGACACGCGACATCAACGAAGTGGTTGCGTCTCAAGCAGTCATGCTCAAAAATCATAGCCGTAGACCTAAGGAAGGGATTAAGAAAGCATTTGAAGAAGAGATAAATCGACTCGAACGGTGGAACAAGAAAGAGCCGGGTGTTGAATTACTTCGAGTGCCGTATTCAGGTACCATCGAAGACCCTAGAAAACAGGCAGAGTCCGTTGCCGAATTTTTAAACAGGAAGTTGGATATAGAGGAGATGGTGAATGCTGTTGATGTTAATCTGTACCGGAACAGAGTGTTTAACGCCAATGCGAATAAAAAAGGGTAATGATTTATGGAATCGCTAAAATTTCTGAAGGCTGATCGAGTTAAAGTTTCAATTGGATTGCGCTTGAATGCTTTTCTATGATCTAACGTGATCGTTCGAGCGTTTAATAGCGCTTATTGGGATTCTTGGGATGTGAAAAGTTATACGGCGGAAATTGCAACGATTTTTACGATTGGAAGTGCATTTAATGTATATCCGCTGTACTGCTTTTATGTACAGACACAGGCAAAATATTTTGCAGCGTACGTAGCACATACTATTTGATGAAGCTTTTTTCACCTCAGATTACGACCTCTCAGAGTCCACGAGTCACAAAGTAGGAATAGGAACACATATTTCGCCATTGTATGGATTTGCTCGTGCAAAAACCAAGAAGAATAAAGTCTTCATGTGGAAGAGTTTGGATCTAAGATTCGTAAATTATATCAGGTCGGATGGATTGTCTTCCTGGGCGATAAGAGCTGAACTAGAGTTTAACATCTATCGGTAGTCGTTTCGGTTTCGGATGCTCTCATTTCTTACTATATTTACCCTTTAGAAATTAATAGCAATAAGATGGCAGATAACAATAACAAAGAGCAACAGGTAAACATTGAATTACCAGAAGATATAGCAACGGGAGTTTATTCCAATCTCGCGATTATTACGCATTCTCCAACTGAGTTTGTGACAGATTTCATTCAAATGATGCCTGGAATGCCAAAAGGTAAAGTGCGTTCACGTGTAATTATGACGCCGCAAAACACAAAGCGATTGATGACTGCACTTATTGAGAATGTTCAGAAGTTTGAGAATATTCATGGGAAAATTGAAGAAGGGAATATGCCTCCAATGCCACCAATGAATTTTGGAACGCCCACAACACAAGCGTAAATTCTACGTTGCTAAAGTATGACTAAACCCTTTCGAAACAGATCCGTCTTTGGTGCGTTAATGCTCGTGTTTATCCTTTTTGGAACTTCGAGCTGTGAGAAGTATTCAAGTCCACGAAAAGTCAAGCGAATTATCACGCAGGGTACATGGGCACTCTCTTCTGCATTTATTGACAATGCAAATGCAACAGCGGATTACTCAGCGTATCAATTCAGGTTCAAAGGGGATGGTGATATCGTCATTCTTGGAGATCCGACGGTAACCGGAATTTGGAGGACGGGACTAGAAAAGAATCCAACTTATCTGAGTATTACCATTACACCGTTCTTGCCATTCTATCATCTGAATGCTGATTGGGAAATCATAGAAATCACAAGTGATCGAATTATGATGCAACTCAATGGTGGTTCAGCAGTTGATGTGCTAATTTTTACACAAGTAGCAACGAATTAAGCGAAGTCTTTAGTTTTGGGCGTTACCCACTTCCCGATAACTATCTGGCCGGGTCGGGCTATATGCTCTATCTTTTCCACAACGCACGCTGAGGCTCTCGAAGTCTAGACTGAAAAAGGATGCCGCAACTATCCCTAACGCAAATTGATAAACGACGTTAATTTATAGTTGATGTATACTGAGGCTCTCGAAGTCTACAACTTCTCACGAATAATCTCCTCCAAACAGTCAATAAATCTTGGGTGGTCGTTTGAACTAGGAACCAATTGAACTTTATCACCTCCCTTCGCAGTAAACAATTCTTGGTATTCGCGGCCGATTTCAACGAGTGTTTCTAAGCAATCAGCTACAAATGCTGGACTGAAAACTAAAATGCGTTTCGACCCTTTTTCAGCCAACTCTTGTACAACTTCATCAGCAAATGGCGTTAGCCACTTCTTATTCAACCTTGATTGGAAACAAACTGTATAGTTGTCTTCTTTGAGTCCCAATTTTTGAGCAATCAAACGAGTCGTCGCATAGCTTGTTGCCTTGTAGCAGAATTTATTTAAATCGTTGATTTCTGTTTCACAGGGTTGTTCAGCACAAAGAGCGTCATCCTCATAGACCTTGTCGACATGACGATCAGGCAATCCGTGGTAAGAGAATAAAACATGATCATATTCTGATAAATCGAACTGCTTAGCACGTTCTGCGATTGAGTCAATGTATCCGTCCGCATCCCAAAATTGGTTGATAACGTTTACTTCAGGGACTACCCACCAACGACTAATTATTTTCATTGCATGCGCTGCAGCTGAGCCTGAAGAAGCACTTGCATATTGAGGAAACATTGGAACCACAACAATGTTGTCGTAGTTCTTCTTGCGCATTTCTTCAAGTACATCATACATTGATGGATTTTGATAACGCATCGCCATATGCACCTCGACAGTATCAGATGAAAAGCGTTCCTTCAATTTCTGAACCACATTCTCAGTATGCGTGATCAATGGAGAAACTCCTGCACTAAGGTCCCACAATTCTTGGTAGATCTTTGCCGATTTTGGCGCGCGAAATGGAACAATTATTCCATTCACCAAGAGCTTTCGCCCAAGCCACGGCAAATCAATTACGCGCGGATCATTCAAGAATTCCGATAAATAACGACGCACATCACTAACTTTTGGACTATCCGGCGTCCCAAGTTGAACTATCAATACTCCAGTTCTTTTTTTCAATTCTTTAACCATCTTAATCTTTAAATTTTTTATCCAATCTCGATACGTTCTGATCGTTCTCTTTCAATTCACCCAACATCCAACATCCAACATCCAACATCTAACATTCCCACCTCAATTCTAAATCCTTTTGATCCGCGTTATCAGTGTTATCTTTTCATTCATTCAACGTCCCCTCTCGATAAATTCTGATTGTTCATTCTTCCCCTCAGAACACTCGATTTGGCTTTATGTTTTTATCCAATATCCAATATTCCCACCTCAATTCTAAATCAGCCAAATCTGCGTTATCAGCGTTCCCTTTGTATTTGTCTAACATCCAGCGTCCAACATCTAAAACAACTTCTCTCTCCATCCCTCAGCCTGCTCTTCAGTTAAAAGCCCTAGTTTCAAAAGATACGATACCGTTTTTTCAAATGCCAATGGATATTGAATTCCATCGTAATTCCAGTCAGTCTCATTCAACCAATTGACAACATGTCTATGACGAAGATTATACCTCCAACTAATAATTTCGCTAGCATTTTCATTTTGCTTTAAGTCAAACGCTTTTTTCGCGACAATTTCACACATTTCTTGCAGCTTCGACTGATGCTTCTCGAGAATTTCAGAACGAACAGCAATCACAAAGCAAGGCCAAGGGGTGACAACTTCACCTACAAAACGACATTTTTCCTGTTCTGTATAAGGATGTGTAGTGTATTTTTCCCACAAGAATCCTTGAGCTTCATCATGTTCGAGGGCCCATAATCCACCATAAATATCACCAATGACATTGAATTTTAAGTTTGATGTATCCCATCCTTCTTGACTAGCTTTGACATACGTCATCAAATGCGAACCAGAACCCTCACGAGATATTGCGAAGGTTTTATTTTTAAGCTCATTAACGGACTGAATATCGGATTTAAAGGGTACATGAATTCCCCAATGCAACGGAGTCGTAACGTAGATCTGGATAAGTTTAGCGTCCAAACCTTGCAGTATGGCCCGCGTTATTCCTTCAGTGAGTACAATGGCAACATCTAAGGTCTTATTTTCTAGACCTCGAATCATCTGACCCGTTCCGCCACCCATATCACTCCAGTGCAATTGGATGTCGCTTTCACGAAACTTACCTTCTTCAATAGCCATGCGCCATGGTAAATTGAAATGTTCAGGTACTCCGCCAATTCTTAATCCTAGCATATTTAATTGTATTAAGCTGTATCTTGATCTTCTGAGAACTGCATGTCGTGCAATGTTTTATAGAATCCATTGAGTTTCATTAACTCGCTGTGACTTCCTTGTTCTTTTATTTCTCCCTTATCAAGAACAACAATTTTATCGGCTGATTGAATCGTCGATAAACGATGGGCAATAACAATCGCTGTTCTTCCCTTCGTCAACTGCGCAGTGGCTTTTTGAATAGCCTCTTCCGATTCATTGTCTACACTCGATGTTGCCTCATCCAAGATTAAAATGTGCGGATTATAGACGTAAGCTCTAATGAATGCAAGTAATTGGCGTTGACCCACGGAGAGCACTCCGCCGCGTTCACCAACTTGATAATCGTAACCACCGGGGAGTTTAATTATGAATTCATGCGCTCCAACTGCCTTTGCTGCTTCCTCCACTTGTTCTCGAGTAATCGATTTATCTCCGAGTGTAATATTATTAGCAATAGTATCCGAGAAAAGGAATACTTCTTGAAGAACAATTGCAATATTTTTTCGTAAAAAACTCAATTCTAACTCTCTTAAAGGAGCATTTCCAATGTTGATTGACCCTTTCTGAAATTCATAGAAGCGACCCAATAAACCAACTAAGGAACTTTTACCAGCTCCAGTGGCACCAACAAAGGCAACGGTAGATCCCTGTTCAATTTCTAAATTTATATTCTTCAGAACCCAATCTTCATCATTGTAGGCAAAGTAAACATCTTTGAAAGAAATCTCTTGGCTGAAATCACACGTCGTAAGAGAACCTTCGTTTTGAATATTGTCTTTTAAATCGATAATTTCAAAGACACGCTCAGCACGAACAGTGCCTCGTTGCAGGATGTTGAATTTATCTGCCATTTGTCGGACAGGTCGATACAACATATGCACCCAAAGCGTGAAGGCAACGACTTCGTTGAAGTTGCCTTTGATTTCAACTTCAGTCAAGCCGCTTACACTCATGGAAACCCAAACAAGCATCAAGGCGATGGACATCGAACTTAAAAATTCAACAATTGGAAAGAATATTGAGTAAGCCCAAACAGCATTAACATGTGCCTGACGATGGTCATTATTGATTTTTTTAAATTCTTTATATTCTTGCTTTTGACGGTTAAACAGCTGAACCAAAGACATTCCTGAAAGTCGTTCTTGAACAAAAGTATTGAGTCTTGTAATTGCCTTTGACTCTTGCTGAAGCGTTTTTCTAATAACCCGTGCAAAGATTCTAGTGGCAATAATGAGGATAGGAATAGGAATTAGAACCATTAAGCTTAGTTGCCAATTGACCGAAAACATGATTCCGATAACCACAACTAATGCGAGTAAATCACCCATGATTGCCATGAATCCAGCAGAAAACACTTCTGTTATTGCCTCAAGATCAGGGACGACACGCGTTACTAACGCTCCAATTGGGGTGCGATCGAAGTACTTCAATTTGAAGGTCAAGATCTTCGCCATCAAATTTTTTCGAAGATCTCTAATGATTGATTGTGCAAATAAATTCGAGAAATACGTTGCGATAAATTGAAAGATTGACTCTAGGACTAACCAGCCTGCAATGATGAGAGTCCAGGTCAATAACATGCTCTCGTTCACACCATTTTTAGAAGTGATATACTCTTTCACCATATGACCAATAAGCCATGGTCGAGTTGGACCCAAGACGGCAAGAATTAGTGTACAGGCTACGGCAATTAAAAATAAGCGCTTATAAGATTTCCAATACGACAGCAATCGCTTGAAAACTTCAATATTTAACTTATTCTTTTTAGCCATTTTAGCAAAAGTAACTAAAGCCGAGAAGTAAAACTATAAAGTCTTCAAGAAACAAAGTGTTGTAAAGGAACGATAGATTTATGGGGCTTAAAATTTTCTTGATTTTGGCTTGTTAGGAGACACTAATCAGAAGAATAAGAATGAATTAAAAAAACTTCAAATCATGTGACCGTAATCTTCTAAATTTGAATTAACTTTACCTCAAAAGCAATTTGATGATTCACAATTTTTCTAAGTCAGAATCTATTCTTTCGACCTTCCTAGCGGAGATACGTGATGTCGATATTCAAGGCGACCCTATGCGTTTCCGTAGAAATCTGGAAAGAATTGCTGAGATTATTGGATATGAATTATCGAAGAGTTTGAAGTACGTCGAGCGAGAAGTAACCACTCCGCTTGGAGTAACAGACATACCTGTGCTAGAATCGCAGCCAGTTTTGGCTACAATATTACGCGCGGGTTTAGGAATGCATCAAGGACTATTGAACTATTTTGATCGTGCCGAAAGTGCTTTCGTTTCTGCTTACCGTAAGCATTCAACAGCGGAAGAATTTGAGATTTATGTGGAATATATCGCTTCTCCAAGAATAGACGAGCGCATATTAATAATCAGTGATCCGATGTTGGCAACCGGTGGATCTATGGTAACTGTATATGAAGCAATTTTACAACAAGGAACTCCCGTTAAAACATATATCGTCGCTGCTATAGCGACGCCAGACGCATTGGATTATTGTCAAAAACATCTTCCAAAGAATACAGAGTACTTTATTGGCGCTATTGATGACGAATTGACTGCGCAATCATACATCGTTCCGGGTCTTGGAGATGCTGGGGATTTGGCTTACGGTAAAAAGTGTTAGAAAATGAATTGGGCAATTATATCAGGATTTTTCCTTCTCTCTACCATCAAGTTCATGTTTACACCACTTGGAGGTCCTGCCGCTGGACTGACCTTTTTTGAAACATATTTCGCTTGCGTTGCAGGTGGATCATTTGGTGCTGCTGTCTTCTTCTTTTCTGGAAACTATTTTATCAATAGAGCTGAAGCGAAGTACCATGCTCAAAAGGAAAAATTTCTTCTCGATGGCACTCCGTATAAAGTCAAAAAGCGCTTTACAAAAATGAATCGATTTATAATTAAATTGAGGCTCAAACTAGGTATTGTTGGCATCTCATTTTTTATTCCGTTTTTGCTTTCAGTGCCAATCGGAAGTATCATAACGGCTAAATTTTATGGTGACGACAGACGAACATATCCATTGATAGTTCTTGGGATGTTTGTTAACGGCCTAGCCACAACTGGCTTATCATTTCTACTGTTCTCATGAAGCACATTTTCTTCGATCTAGATAGAACACTTTGGGATTTTGATAAGAATTCGAAATTTGCCTTGGAATCCTTGTATGAAGAACATCGATTAGGTGACCACTTGAGATCATTCCAATCCTTTTATACTAAATACAAAAAGATCAACGCGGATCTTTGGTATCAATGCGCTAAGGGGCGAGTTACGAAAGACGTTCTGCGAACAAAACGATTCAAAGATACCTTGGCTCACTTTGAAGTGAGAAGCGAGGAACTTACGCTTAAAATGTCGGATGGGTACGTGAATTTATCTCCTCATCAGACACGACTGTTTCCAAATACGCTTGAAACGCTAGAGTCTCTAAAGAATGACAATTATCAACTACACATTATAACGAATGGCTTCAAAGAAGTTCAGTTTATTAAACTGGAGAAGAGCGGTTTATTGCCTTATTTTGACGTGATATTATGCTCTGAAGAGGTCGGACATAATAAACCTGCCAGAATTGTTTTTGATACTGCACTCGAAATGGCGAAGGCTTCTGTACCTCAGAGTGTCATGATCGGTGATAGTTACGAAGCAGATATTGTTGGGGCTGAAAATGTAGGAATGAGATCAATTTTATTTGATCCTGATCGGATTCATCGCGAAGGAGCCCATAAATGGCACATTCATGCATTGGATCAAATCCCTGATATGCTGGCTTGGATGTAATTCTATTGAGCGATTCGGTAGAAGAAATCTGTATCGAGAGCTACGATCTTAGCGATCAAATAACTTTGAAAAGAACCAGTTTCAGTGGTTTATCGAATGGGCCATGGTAAATCTTAAGCTTGAGTTTTTTTTTCGAGAAAAATCCAAACGAGTATTCAATTGCATGTGGTGTTTGCCCCGTCATATTATAGAACTTCATTTTTTTTCGATCTGCGATGAAATTCTGAGCGCGGATCATCAATGAATCATCCACGTAGTTAATCGTTTCAATTACATAGACAAGATGTTTACTCGGCTTTCGAATAGTCATGTCCTCAACTTTAGAGGTGTCGCCGGTTTTTACGTTAACACGGAATGCATGACCGATAAGTTCATTGCCCTGTAGTTCCCAAGATTCGAAGCCACTTCCTTGCTTGTACTCCCATGTACCAGCCATCTTTTTAACTTTTGATGGAAGTTGCCCATACGCAGGCAGCGCACTGAGAAAAAGGAGAAGGACGAACCACTGTACGGTTTTCATTCTGTTATTTTATGGATTGAGTTCTTGTCTTACTTTTTCATACAATACCATCCCGGTTGCAACTCCAACATTTAAGGAAGCGATTTCACCTTTCATCGGAATACAACAGTTGACATCAGCCAAGTTGAGAAGATCACTTGTAATACCGCTCTCTTCAGAACCCATGATTACAGCAATCGATCCACGAAGGTTTGTTTGGTATAAGGGAGTATTTGATTTTTCAGTGCATCCTACGATTCTCAATCCGCATTGTTGGATATAGAACAAAGATTCTTTCATGTCATCAGAACGACAAATTTTTATTCGATTCAGCGCACCTGCAGATGTTTTTATAGCATCAGGAGTTACTTGGACCGATCCTTTTGATGGTAACAAAATTGCGTCTACACCTTCACATTCCGCAGTCCTAGCAATTGCTCCGAAATTTCGAACATCCGTTATCCTATCTAGCGCGAGGATGAAAGGTTTTTTTCCAGCTTCAATTAACTCTTCAACAATCGTCTCTACCTTGTAATAAGTGATAGGAGAAACAAAAGCGATTACGCCTTGATGATTTTGATCGGTGATACCATCTAGTTTTTCAACCGGAACAAACTGTAATTGGTGCTTTTCGTTCGCCAAGGAATCTTTTAATTCCATGAAGAGCTCTTTATTCATTCCTTTTTGAATGAAGATTTTGTTGATCTCGCGTTGTGCCTTAACAGCTTCAATCACCGCTCGAACGCCAAAAACATACGTACCCTCGTTCCGTCGATTTTCTCTATCACCAACCTTTTCGTATTCTCGGCGATCCTCTCTATTATCGTTGTCGTATTTTCTTTCCATTTCTTAAAACTTATAGCTAAAGCTAATTTCCATTTCTCCATTTACGGATTGCGCTACAGGGCATGTTTCAGCAGCCGCAGTTATTTTTCGCTGGGTTTTCTCATCCCAATCATTACCGGTAAAATCAATAATTACATTCAACCCATTTATCCTTCTTGGTTCCGTGGCCATAGATTTAACTACTTCTCCACGCGCCGAACTAAATGCGATTTCGTGTTTATTACAATAGATACCAATAATCGTTATCATGCAGGATAAGTAGGCTGTTGCTACTAAATCAGTAGGTGAGAACGCCTCTCCTTTGCCATTGTTATCCGTTGGAGCATCCGTAATAATTTCAGTACCTGATTTGACATGGGTACATTTCGTTCTTAATCCTCCTAAATATTCAACTACAGCCGTTGCCATGTCTTACCTTTTTAAGTACATTTGTAATACAATACAGCGGTAAAATTAGCTTTTAATTGCTGATATACCGATGGTTCGATTAACTATTTAAGATGAGTGAGTTATTGGATGGTAAAAACACGATAAAAACCAAGAAACCTAAATGGCTTCGTGTAAAACTGCCTACAGGAGAAAATTACAAACGCGTTCGAAGTTTGGTAGACGAGCATAAGCTCCATACTATCTGCGAGAGCGGTAACTGCCCTAATATGGGCGAATGCTGGGGGGAAGGAACTGCAACGTTCATGATTCTTGGTAATATCTGTACCCGATCGTGCGGTTTTTGTGCTGTCAAGACAGGTAGACCAGATGAGGTGGATGAATTCGAACCAGGTCGTGTTGCGCATAGCGTGAAAACGATGGGAGTGAAGCATGCCGTTATTACATCGGTGGATCGCGATGACCTTAAAGATGGCGGTGCCAATATTTGGGCGCAAACAGTTCGGGCGATTCGGAAGCAGTCTCCAGAAACAACAATGGAAACATTAATCCCCGATTTTGCTGGAAAATGGGAGAACCTGCAGATAATAATTAATGAAGCGCCAGAAATCGTAAGTCACAACCTTGAAACGGTTCGTAGATTAACAAAAGGGGTTCGGATTCAGGCAAAATACGATCGTAGTCTAGAGGTGCTTTTCAGGCTGAAAAAAGGAGGGATGAATACTAAGTCTGGATTAATGCTCGGTCTGGGAGAGACCCCGGATGAAGTACTCGAGTCTATGGAAGACCTTCGAAGCGTAAATGTCGATGTACTAACTCTTGGCCAATACTTGCAGCCGACAGCTAAACATCTACCGATACATGAGTTTGTAACACCAGAACAGTTTGCAGTATATAAGGAGGCAGGACTCAAGATGGGATTCCGATATGTGGAGAGTGGGCCATTAGTTAGATCTTCTTATCATGCTGAAAAACACCTTTTTTAAATTATAGACGTGTATACTTTATCCTGAATTTTATCCTCTAGCTTTTTTTCGCAGTTAAATAAGGACTAAATTTACAGAGGATAGCCAAATTATTACTGTCCTAACAAATGTTAATATTTCAATAATTATTTGTAATTTGGCCGTCGCGAGAAACTATTAAACTACTTGATAATATCATAATATGAAGCGTAACAATTTGATACTAGGTGCCGTCGGAATTATTGCCACTGCAGCCGTATTCGTCGTTTCTCCTTGGGAATCAGTTGATTCAGAAGGAACGTACACACAGAAGTCGTTATCAGCATTGACACCTAATTCGGCCACTGATGCCCAGTTATGGATGGATGCTCGATACATTGATCCAGCTACAGGTGAACGAATTGATGATAAAAAGCTTCGTCAAATTGATGCTTCAGTAAGAGGAATGGCGAAAAGTCGTGCAATTTCTTTCGTTGAGCAAGGTCCTGATAACATAGGTGGACGTACACGTGCTATCCAAGTGGATAAACTAAACAGTAACGTTGTTTGGGCTGGTGGTGTATCTGGTGGATTATTCAAGTCAGAAGATCAAGCAGGTACATGGAACCACGTTGATGCGTATGATGTATTGGCAATTCCATTTATTTCATCAATGTGTCAATTTACTAACGGAACACTTTTCGTAGCTACTGGTTCTAATCAAGAATCTGGTTCGTGGGGAGGTGATGGCGTTTGGTATACGCAAGATCAAGGTCTTTCTTGGGATGTAGTTCCAGGAACGTCAAGTATTAAAGTAACAGAGATCGTAGCTCCAGATAATGGAACGACATTGTGGCTTGCAACTCCATCAGGATTAAATTCTTGGAACTTTGGAGATGCTAGTATGACAACTGTTACAGCAGGCGCTGGTGCATGTGTAGCGCTTAAATGTTCTGATAACGGACAAGTATTTGTTGCTGGTTTTGGATCTAACAAAACTTGGGTTTCTAGTGATTTTGGCGCAAGCTTTACAGATCATTCTGGAACGGGTGCAACTGAAGTGCCACAAGGTGGTTCTCGTATTGAGTATGCTGTTTCTAAAGGATTAAATAGTTCAGGAAATTATACATTGTATGCGGTTCGTACTAATAGTAACTTATTAGGAATGAATGTTTCTCATGATAATGGGAATACATGGGCAGAGTTCATTGGAGCTTCTGGTTCGCCAAGTAGTTTAGATATCTACCGTGATCAAGGTGGTTACAATACAGTAGTATCTGTTACTCCTTCTAACACGGAGAAAATTCTTATCGGTGGTATCGATATTTGGAAATGGGAACAAACGACAAGTACGCCGGTTTCTGGTGGATTCGAAAAACTAACGGAGTGGTTCTTAGCACCATCATCGCCAAAATATGCTCATGCTGATAATCATGAAATGAAATGGTCTGGAAACAGAATGTATCTTGGAAATGATGGAGGTATTGGAGTTACGAACGATCCTGATGAAAATTGGTATCCTTCGAATAGAGGATATAATGTCACACAATACTACGGTATAGCATTTGATGCTCATGGTAGTGTAATGGGTGGTGCTCAGGATAACGGAACAACATTTAACGATCATACATTATCTACATGGGAAGAGTTCAGAGAAGTGAGTGGTGGAGATGGATTCCAATGTGAAATTTCATTCTTTAACCGCGACGTACTATTCTCAACTGTACAATTTGGAGCTGCATTGAGATCTTCAGATCGTGGAGCAACTATGAACTCATTCTTTCCAGATTCAACTGGCTTTGCTGCACCATTTGGGGTGGATGCAACAGAACACCCTTTCCATACGCGAATTTTCTTAGCAGAGTATTTCGATAACAACTCGGAAGATTCTGTCTTGTTTGTCGCTGATCAAAATTATGCGGCCGGTGATCAAATCTTAATTTCTAGTAGATCGACTGGTGATAGTATTAATTATACAACGCCGGTAGCATTGTATTATGATGATACATTGAACTATTCGTCTGGGTTATCTGTGACAGAAACGTCTGTGGTAAACTCAATAACTGGTCAGAACATTTTCCTTGATTTGTACCCTTGGGTTCATTATGGGATATTTGGATCTGGTTTAACTCCGCCATTAGTTGGTGATTCACTATTAGTAACTTACCCATCAGGTGAGGATACAGTTGTAGTAGGAAGTGTAGGGACATATACACACTACTACGCACAGAATCCTGCAAATGGTCAAATATGGGATATGGAAATTGATTCCATCTTATTCGGTGTTTCATGGAACCCAGTTATGGTTCAAGATCCTTACCAATCATGGTACCTAATGTACGTGAATTCAAATGGTGGAGAACTTTGGGGTACAAGAGCCGCATTACGTTTCGCTGCTCCTGATCCACAATGGGGAGTTGTTGCTCAAGGAATTGGCGGCGGTTCATTTGGAAACATTGATGTTGAATTTTCAAGCGATTTGAATAGTCTATATATAACTACAGGAGGATCTACGATTCGAAGAGTTGATGGCCTTGGAAGTCTTTATACTTCTGATCCCGATTTCGAAACTAAAGCATTCTATAAGACTGGTGCTCCAACAGGAACTACAGTTACAGCATTCTCTGCAGGAATTGCAGGGGAAGGCATAGCTGTTAACCCTAGTGATGCAGATGATATCATAATTTTAGGAGGGTTTGGAACAAGTAAGCGTTCATTGAATGCTACAAGCGCTACACCGACATTCACGAACTTAGGTTCAATTGGTGCACCAAACCCAGCGTCTTATGATGCGATTATCGATCGTAACGATCCGAACATCATAGTAGTTGCTACTTCTCACGGAGTATTTGTTACGGAAAATGGTGGTGCTTCATGGGAGGATGCTTCTGCAGGTTTCTACGGAACTCCAGTATATGAAGTACGTCAATCATGGAGAGATTGGGGAGAAGGTAACTTCAGGCCAGGTGAAATTTATGTAGGAACGTTTGGACGTGGTATTTGGAGTTCATCTTCAGTATTGAGTTTGAATGATGATTATACATCAGGCGGAACTGACGGTCCTTCGTTTAATACAAACCTTCTTTCTTTCCCGAATCCAACGAATGCAAGTACTGCATTATCATTTGAGCTCGAAGCGTCTTCGGATGTGACTGTGCGTGTCTATAACTTAGCTGGTCGTTTAGTGAAAACGATTAACAAGAAAAACATGGCAGTAGGTTCGCAAGTGATTGAGCTAGATGCGAATGATATGGCTACAGGAACATACATTGTGAAATTCACAGCTGGTTCAGTAAAAGAAACAACGAAGTTCATGAAGATGTAATACATCTCAACGATATAAAACCCTGATTCAAATTATTGGATCAGGGTTTTTTTATGCTGAGAAATGCCAGATTAACACTTAAATTGCACCTCCTTATTTAAGGAGAAATCATACATTTGTAGTAAACAGTTATAGCATGAGCACTTTTGATATTACGATTATTGGATCAGGACCTGGAGGATATGTTGCAGCCATTCGTTGCGCTCAACTTGGTATGAAAACAGCCATAATTGAGAAATACGATACACTTGGTGGTACTTGCCTGAATGTTGGATGTATTCCATCAAAAGCACTTTTAGACTCTTCAGAGCACTTCCATAATGCGACGCATAATTTTACAGAGCACGGGATTGATTTGAAGGACCTCAAGGCAAACATGAAACAAATGATCCAGCGAAAGGATGATGTTGTTGCTCAAACATGCAACGGTGTTAAATTTTTAATGGAAAAAAATAAGATTGAAGTATTTCATGGCGAGGGATCATTTGTAGACAAGACTACCGTTAAGGTTTTAGCATCCGATGGCACTGAAACCATACTTACAACAAAGAATGTTCTAATCGCCACTGGATCTAAGCCGAATTTCTTCCCTGGAATGGAACCAGATAAAAAACGAATTATTACTTCTACTGAAGCGTTGAATCTTGCTGAGATTCCTAAGAAAATGCTCGTTATTGGTGGTGGGGTTATTGGTCTAGAGCTTGGTTCTGTTTTTAGTAGACTTGGAACTAAAGTTGAAGTGGTTGAATTTGCTCCAACTATTATTCCAACGATGGATAAAACCATGTCAAAGGAACTTACCAAAGTTTTGAAGAAGGAAGGATTTAAATTTCATCTGCAACATCAAGTACAAAACGTAACGAACACTGGAAAAGGCGTGAAGTTGACGGCAAAAAATAAAAAGGGTGAGGAGGTTTCCATGGAGGCTGATTACTGTTTAGTAGCTGTTGGTCGTAAACCATTCACGGATGGACTTGGGTTGGAGAAAGTTGGAATCAAAGTGAATAATCGCGGTCAAATTGATGTAAACGATAATTTACAGACCTCGATTCCTAATGTTTATGCGATTGGAGATGTGATTAAAGGGGCTATGTTGGCTCACAAGGCTGAGGAGGAAGGCGTGTTCGTTGCTGAATTACTCGCTGGACAGAAACCACATATCGACTATAATCTAATCCCAGGTGTTGTTTATACGTGGCCTGAAGTAGCATCAGTCGGTAAAACGGAAGATGAGCTATTAGAAGAAGGCAAAGAGATTAAGATTGGTCAATTTCCAATAAAGGCATTAGGTCGTGCCCGTGCAAGTATGGATATTCTTGGTACCATTAAGATTATCGCTGATGCTAAAACTGATGAAGTATTAGGAGTACACATGATAGCTCCTCGAGCGGCAGATTTGATTATGGAGGCAGTTGTGGCCATGGAATATCGCGCGTCAGCAGAAGATATAGCTAGAATATGTCATCCACACCCTACCTATTCAGAAGGAGTGAAGGAAGCTGCACTTGCGGCTACTGACAATCGCCCGCTGCATATCTAGATTATTTCCCTTACAATTTCAGGTGCAAAAATTGAGCGTAAAATAGGGAGTTAGGAATACAAGCCAAATTGTAATTACGCTTACTTCTTCAGTACTTGCTGTTTGCACATGTCGTATCTTGCCAAGGAATTAATAAATTATTATCGATGAAAAAATATTACGCTTTAGCATGCGCGATGCTCGCCTTCGCGACAATCGCCTTCTCTCAAGTGGATCGTGTGTCTTTTATTGAGACGTTTACGTCTTCTACCTGCCCGCCTTGTGCGCCAGCGAATACTGCTCTTGAAGCACTTATTGCTCAACCAGCAAATAATGGGAAGTTTGTCTCTTTGAAGTACAATGTAAATTGGCCAGGAAACGGAGACCCGTACTTTACTTCTGAAGTGAATACACGTAGAAACTACTATGGTGTTAATTCAGCGCCAAATGGATTTGTAGATGCTGGATATGATGGAAATCCAGGATCATTGACACAATCAATATTAGACGGGTTTTACGGAGTTGCTCCAGGAGCAGAGTTATCTGCAACTTATCAAGTAGATGAGGCTGCACAAACAGTAGACGTTCAAGTGGATTTTGAAGCGCTCGTGGATCTACCTGTTCAATTCAGATTGTTTGTTGCAATTTTCGAATACGAAACATTCAACAACACTGGTGGAAATGGAGAAACGCAATTCGAACATGTTCTTAAGAAGTTTATGACTAGTGAGTCAGGACATTTCCTAGGTTCAATGACGATGGGTGATTTGGCTCACGAAGAGTATTCATATACGTTTAATGGAAACTATACGCTTCCTTCGAGTTCACTTGACGCTGTCGATTTTGCTACTGAGCACACGGTAGAAGAGTTTTCTGATCTAGGTGTAGCGATTTGGCTTCAAAACATTAATACAAAAGAAGTTTATCAAGCTGCCTACGCGATGCAAGGGCAGGCTTCTGTTGAAGAAAATGTAAACTCAATTACTTCGGCGAAAATTTTCCCTAATCCTACGACTGATAATGCAGTAATCGCATTTCACTCAGCGCAAACGCAAGATGTAACGATCCAGGTGATCAACGCATTGGGACAGGTAGTATTTACGACTCAAATGGAGAATGTTGAAGCTGGTAGAGTAGTATATGATTTAGATACTGATTTATTCTCTAATGGAATGTACACGGTGATGATCAATGCTAACAATGGTTCGATAAGCAAGAAATTGAGTGTTCAGAGATAGATATTCAAACTATATTAAGAAGGGCGAGCAATCAATTGTTCGCCCTTTTTTTTGTGTTCGCTAATTTGGTTTAAGGAGATCAGTTGATCGTTGTTAATTGTTAGGAGGTATTCTTCTCACGATAATTGGACTTGCTAGGTTAAAAGTGATCAGGACTTGTTTTTTGAACCTAGTTAGGGATTAAGCTGAACCCAGATGCGTCGGAATTAATGCTACTATCGTGTTTATGCTTCCAATGTAGGTTGGCGTTTGCGAATACTATTGCGTCTCTAACCAACTTAGGTGTGATAGCTTCAAGTGCATCCTTTTTCCTAATAGCGTTATGAAGATAGCGCGTATGTGATTTATTTACGCCGCGCGAGAAACTAAATCTGAACTTGGGTAGCTCAACCAATTCTATAGTGCACTGAACGATACCGTAGTCTTCATCGTATTTAATTGACCAATAGTACGTCACGTCTACGCTTAGTTTACCAATGTTTTTATTCTTTGGAAGTGACCTGATCGAAGATGCTAAAAAAACAGCCTACTTCTTACAGCGTTTCTTCTTCTTTTTCTTGCTTTTTACAAGTGTCATTTCGTCCACTAGATTTGATGCTCCAGCGTACTTGTCCATGATCCAAAGTACGTATCGAATATCTACCGTAATGTTTCTACAACGATCGGCATCGAACATGAAATCTGACATTGTGCTTTCCCAAGATCGATCAAAGTTCAAGCCCATCAAGTTTCCTTCAGCATCAATAACTGGGGATCCAGAGTTTCCTCCTGTCGTATGATTTGAACTTGTAAAACAAATCCATAATTCGCCCTCTTGTGCGTAGTCACCGTAATCTTTAGATTCTGCCAATGTTCTGAATTCTGGCAAGAGTTCGAAGTCTGCATTACCTGAATTGTTTTTGGTTAAGATTCCGTCCAATGTTGTGTGCTCTGTATACTCCATCCCATCATGTGGAGCAGATCCTTCCAGCTTACCATAGCTAATACGCATGGTTGAATTCGCATCTGGCCAATGTTTTGCGTCTGGAAACATTTCTAGTTTTCCCTCTACATAAACGGCTAATAATGAATTCATTTCTCCTTTAAAAGTGCGCACCTCAGGAATGACACTAGTAGAAAAATTCGCGCTTAAGGCTGTCCATAAAACATAAGCAGGATCATTATTGATGAAATCATTCATCGTTGAATCATTCAAGCTCACAAGGAAATTTTCGAATCGATCTGCATCAATAAGAACAGACTCCTCATAGATTTTTTTCGCTAATGCTTCTGAGGAGCCATTCAATTCGTCAATGATGCCAATAGCTTTCATACGATTAATGTATTCCTCTGTCACTTTTAAGAAGACGTTGCGGTCTACATCCATGTTGTAATTCTTGAAAAATCCTTTCGCCTCATCTCTTAGCTTTTGAATTTCTGCGGCCATTTCTTCAGGCGGTATTGCTTCGAACTCAGCTGCAATTTTATCCATTGACCGTGTGCGTTTGAACACTTCAGGCCCAACGTACATGTATTCAACTGCCATCGCATAGGCAAAATCACTTCCCTTATACTTGGCAACAAGATCATTCATGGCCGTTACGATTCCACCGTATTTGGCCGACCAAGCTGGATTCGTTGCTGCCATATCATTGTACTCTTTCTCACGGTCTAGTTTGATTTGAATAGCATTTACGGTTTGCAATCCACCGATTTGTCCAATCCACTTTTTCCATCCATTGGCAATTCTCGCTTGTTTTGAAGCATACTGGATGCGTATAAGATCTGAAGAGCGCATTCCGGCGTCAATAACGGCTAATGATTTATCACGCATCGCTATGCGTGCAGGACGCTCGGTATCCATAATGTATTGTAAATGATCAGAGGATAAATGTTGTTCAGTTGATCCTGGGAAACCATAAACCATTGTGAATTCGCCTGGTACGCGATCACTCATCGAAATAGGAAGGAAATGCAATGGCGAATAGGGCACGTTAGATGCGCTGTATTCCGCTGGATTGTTGTTAGCGTCAACATAGATTCTAAAGACTGAGAAATCACCTGTGTGACGAGGCCATACCCAGTTATCAGTATCACCACCAAATTTACCAATGCTGCTTGGGGGGGCACCCACCAAACGTACATCCTTGAAAACTTCTTTCACAATCATGTAATAATCATTCCCATAATTGAAGGCTTTAATTTCAGCTTCGTAATGATTTCCCGTTGTTGCATCTCGAATTAGCGTCGCAATGTTGCTTTCAATTCGATCCGAATATTTTTGTCCAGTCAATCCATCCGTACCATCGAAAACAATTTTTGTCATGTCCTCAATACGCACAATCCGCGATGCTGTCAATCCTGGATTGGTAAGTTCCTTATCGATAGATTTTGCCCAAAACCCAAATTTGATGTAGTCATTTTCAAGCGAAGAGTGCGATTGAACTTGCGAGAACCCGCAGTGATGATTGGTCAGTAATAATCCCTGATCTGATACTAATTCCGCCGTGCAGCCTCCTCCAAAATGGAGAACAGCATCTTTAATGCTTGAGCTATTCACACTGTAAATATCTTCTGCCGAAAGTTTCATCCCCATTGCCTGCATGTCGTCTTCGAATGCTTTTATCAAAGATGGAATGAGCATTCCCTCTTCAGCAGATACACGAAAGATTGAAAATATGAGTGCGATGGTAACTAAACTGATTCTTTTCATTGTCGATTTTTTATTGCGTGTTAAAGATACCAATTCGAATGAGTTCTTGATGTTCATTGGCGAACAAGCTGCGAAATTATTACATTTGCGCTGTGGAATTATTTGATTTTATCTTTCGTCTTGGTGTCGTATTCGCGATTTACGGTTTTATCTGGGGAATTTTCGATCTAGGGTTGAGAATGCTTACAGGAACGCGACCAAGATCTACCGTGGAAATCTACCTTATTAAGGCAGTGAAATATTTCTTTTTGGTTGATGTTACGTTCCTTTTTTGTTTCGAGAATAAGGATCTTAAGATGATCGTCCTAAGTCAAGTTATTGTTGCTGGACTCGTGTTACTAACTTATTTCATGGGTAAGCTAAAGAATTCTCAGAATAAGTCTGCAATCTTCCAAGTGATGCGAGGGAAGGGATTACCTCAAATGCCACAGGCTGGTTTTAATATGAAAGCGGAGGTGGTTCTAATTGTCGCATCGTTAGCTTTCTTTGCTTTCTTTTGGTTTGAGCCTACGTTTGCTGTGAATGGTATTTCACGTTGGTTTCATGAGAGCATTTTAAAGATTGAAGATACGCCCCTTATTGGGTTTATATTTAAGGTAATTGGTTTCTTCTTCTTGATGAGTTTGATTTTCAAGATGATCAATGCTGTAATGTTTCTACTCAGCGGTGGGAAAGTTAAACCAGGTGGACGAGGTCCAAATCAAGGAATTGATCAGGAGAACCAGTCAAATGGCGATGATGAGTTTGTAGATTACGAAGAAGTGGATTAATTTTCACGTCTTCGAACTAAGCGATTTCAATAAGAATTTTCTCGATTTGTGAAAGCAGTGATCTCTCACCATCATTAACAATAACAGCATCCGCAAGAGGTGTCTTCTTCTTATCCGACCATTGACTGTTCATTCTTTCTTTCACGAGTGAAGCCGAACAATTATCTCGTTTCATCACACGCTCAATTCTTAGGTTTTCAGGTGCTATGACTAAAATTGTTTTGTCAAAGTGCTTGTAAGAGCCCGTTTCAAAAAGAATTGCAGCCTCATTAAAAACGAATTGCGCATTTGATTTAGTTGCAAAGTGTTCAAATCCTTTTCGCACGCGCGGATGGATTAGGTCATTCACATAAATCCTTTCGTCTGGATTTTGAAATATTTTTTCTGCGAGTAGCGCGCGATTTAATTCGCCATACTCATATATAGCATCGCCATAGCGCGAAATGAGCCTTGTCTGAACTTCAGGGTCATTAGTGATTATTTTTTTTGCTTCAGCATCAGAATAGAATACTGGATAGCCAAGCGATTCTATTATGCGGCACACAATACTCTTTCCGGCTCCAATTCCTCCTGTTATGCCGATTTTCAGCATAAATTATATTTCATCAACTTCGATGATCGTAAAAGGAAGATCTACAATCGCTTCATAATCAACACCGGCTTCTTCCATATCTTCATCATCTTTTTCGAAGTACCAATTCACTTTTACTGCAGTAGAATTACCATCGAGTTTTTCTAGCCGTTTAAAAAGATCCAGGATGCATTT
>JBLHPQ010000012.1:0-68930 GCA_047624355.1 Flavobacteriaceae bacterium
CTAGATGAGACGTTTTATTATAACTCGCTAGATGAAAATAGTACACGCGGCCTTCTTCGTCAAAAATCGTTACAGGATCGCCATATACTCCATACGGACTTTCCATCTTCTTGCTCTTCCAGGATTTACCCCCATTTTTCGAATAATAGTAATCCGTCAGAACAGATCCGGCAATCATGATGTTTTGCTTCTTTGGATGAATAGCAATTGACGGCTCTACCTGAGCATACCGATATTCAGTACCTTCCGGAAGTGGCAATTGAACCAACGTAAAATTGGACTGCCCGCTACACAAAGACGTCAGGCTCATCAGAATTCCAAAGAATAGAATGCGCATTATTTATTCGTTCTAAGCCAGTATTTACCGAGCTTGTTCAATTCTTTACCTTCTGTATAAGAATAATTAAAGCGTGGCATTTCGTATGCAGTGACATCTACTGTAAGCGAATAGAGTTCCTGATCCCTAGAAATTAGTAATTGAATTTCATCTCCTACTGAAACGCTTTTAAAGAAATCTTCCAGCGATTTTTTACTCGCACGTAAACCGTTACAGCCAATAATTTCATCATTCACACTTAATCCAGCATCTTCAGCTGCAGATCCTCTTCTGATTCCACTGATGATTGTTTTCCCACTAGACTGTGATAAACGAACCCCAACACTTGCTTTCTTTTCACCAACATAGTTAACTGTCAAACCAAGGTCACCAAAGAAATCATGGTAATTCGGCATTTTAGTTCCATTGATATAATCTGCATAGAACTCGTCCATGTCTTCTTTCAAGTAAGATTCTAGTTCTGATTTGAACTCATCTTCTGAAAATCCACGGTTCTTTTTTTCGTAGTATTCAGCATAAATGTGTTGCATGAAATCATCGAGAGATTTCTTTCCCTTGTACTTCTTGATGATCTTCGCATCGAGCATTGCGGCAATGACAGTACCTTTTGAATAATAAGAAATTGTTGTATTTCTGCTATTCTCATTGGGTCTGTACGCTTTAATCCAAGCGTCGAAACTAGCATGAGCAACAGGTTGAACACGCGCACCTACAGATCCTTCAACGTAATTCAAGGTTCCAAAAAGCTTTCTCAAATACTCTTCTTCTGTATAATAACCTGCACGAAGCAACAATAACTCATCGTAGTAAGAAGTGAATCCTTCCATTACCCATAAGAGTGAAGTATAATTTTCTTGATCGTAATTGAACGGCCCTAATTCAACAGGACGAATTCGTTTCACATTCCACAGGTGAAAATATTCATGTGCAACAAGGGATAGAAAACCTTTGTATGCGCTACCGGCGAACGTAAATCGATTCACACTTAAGGTCGTTGAGTTCATATGCTCTAATCCACCTTGTCCGTTTTCAACACAATGAATAATAAACGTGTAATCTCTATTAGGGTTTTGTCCGAAAACACCTGTCGCAGCTTCAACAATTTTCTTCATGTCCACCTTCAAGGCAGCAATGTCGTAATTTGCAGCTCCATATATTCCAACCTTATGTGGAATCCCAGCAGCCTCAAATGAAAACTCAACTTGATTCCCTATTTCAATCGGGCAGTCAAGTAGGTGATCGTAATTATTAAATACAAATGTTTGATGACCGTCTGCTGTAACGCCCTCTTTTGTTTTATTCATCGCAGTGGTGATTGCAGAAAAACCAGCATATGGATAGATCGCCAATCTTCCACCCAATGCTTCAGCACCATCAACGCGCATAAACATCCCTGGGCCACTCACAAAACCGTGGGTAAGGTCTAAGAAACATGTTCGAACCGTTAATTCAAAGGCGTAAACCTCATAATTCACTTTAATGTCCGCACCCTTTTCTTTAGTGACTCTCCAAGTATTCTTGTCTATTTTCTTTACTGGTAATTTTTTACCGTTTGAATCAGTTGCATGAACGAGGTCAACATTCTTAGCAAATTCGCGCGACAAATAAGATCCAGGTGCCCAGATTGGCATTTTCACGAGTATTTCCTCCTGATCAAAATCTTTTAGTTCCATTTCAACCTGAAAATAATGATTCTGTGGTTTCGTCATTCTCAAGTTATACTTGATTTCTTGTCCGAATCCATAAAATGTCAGTACAGATACCAACAGACACACCGTATATTTCAACATAAATTTGTAATTTTCGATCAAAGATAAAATTTGCATTGTCTAATGCAGTCAACTAATAACAAAAAAGATGCCTAAGTTCTCCGTAATTGCCATTATTTCTCTACTATTCATTACTGGTTGTAAAGAAGACACCTCTGGAACAGTTGATAATTCAGAATCAACGGATGTAACAGAATTACAAAATCGCATCAAGCAATTGGAGTTGACAAATACCCTTAAGGATTCTGTAATTAATGAATCCCTCCTTTTCTTCAATGAAATTCAAGAGAATTTGGAAACAATTGGAATTAGAAAGGATGAAATTCGCGTATTATCTAATAATTCTGAAATTACGAATACTGACAAACAATGGATTCTAGAACAAATCCGACAAATTAACTTCCTCCGAGAAGATAATGCTCGAAAGGTGAAACGACTGAACGAACAGATGAGCACCAATGGTTTGAAGATTGAGGAACTTGAAATCATGATCGAATCTCTATTAAAGGATATTCAGTGGAAAGATGAACAAATTAAATTATTAGAATCTGAATTAAACGATCTTGATGCAGAGTACTCTAAGTTGTTTAGTGCTTACCAAGATGCAGAAATCACGATCGAATCGTTAACAATGGACATGAATACCGTTTATTACGCCTACGGATCAGCAAAAGAGCTGCGCGATAACGGTGTGGTAGAAAAGCGAAATGGTTTCATTGGCATCGGAAAGAAGATTCGATTGAAGGATGAATTTAACGATGAATACTTCACTAAAATCGATGCGAATAAGAACAAAGAAGTGATTATAGAAGGCGTTGGAGTTCATTTCGTCACGATTCACCCAACAGCATCCTATACGCTCTCAGAAGAAGGGCCACGTACCCGAATTAAGATCACCGATGTTTCTGAGTTCTGGAAAGTGTCTAAGTATTTAGTCGTAACCGTTCAGTAGATGCAGGGGGAAGTCGAAGAAGTGGAAAGTAACACTAAGTTTAAAAGTCCTGTACCGATGCTAATTCGTTTCCGGAACCTTGTCTTTGGGAAGAAGAAGCCTGATATTCATACGCGCATTACCTTTTATATCAACGGGGTAATTGCACTTTCATTTCTATTGTGGAACCTAATCGGATATTTTGCCATTTCGCTGCGCGATCTATTTACAGAAATGAAAAACGTTCCAATAGAGAGCATCATTCATGCGCGTGGTCTAGAACTGGGATTTCATCCAGAAGATTTCGTTAGCCGCTTAGCTACACTCTATGGCATTAGTGTGATTTGCTGGCTACTCGTTATTGCTGGCTTGATTTTACTCTATAGAAAGCGGCATCAGTTTATCTACTTCATCCTGGGAGGGATTATTTTCTCGCTAGGCATGCAAATTATCTACTTGAATTTTCAGTACTTCAGCGAAGACACCTCGACGTTTGATAAAATTCTAGTGTTAATCCTCGTAGCAAGTACGGTAATCCATGCGGCCTTAATGCGCAACGAAAAAAATGGTGGAAGTATCAGCTTCTTTGGAGAGGACGAAGAAGAAGTTCAGTAAAGTGCTCAATTGATTCTGCATTCTGCTCCTCTGGTGAGAGATTAACGGTAGATTGACGGTAATACTCTTCCCTCCTATTTAAACGCTCCTCTATGAACGGGAGAAGTTCATCTTCATCCAATCCTTCTATTAATGGACGCGGTGTTTTTGCGTTATACAATCTATGTTCTAATTCTTTTGCAGAAAGATTAAGGTAAAAGGTAGTTCCTAGTTCGTTTAGCAATTCCATGTTCCGACCGAAGCAAGGCATGCCTCCACCGGTTGCTAAAACAAAATCATCACGGAGATCTAAAGCCTCAATGTATTCTGTTTCAAGGGTTCGAAAGAAGGACTCACCGTTCTCGGTAAAAATATCACCAATGGATTTTTTAAAATGCGTTTCAATCTCTTGATCGGAGTCGATGAAGGGAATTCCCATTCGTTTGGCAACTTCCTTTCCGAGCGTTGTTTTTCCCGAGCCCATAAATCCTATCAAAATGACACGTCTCATATCCTTAAAGGTACTGATTATTAGTCTATTTATCAAGTATACGCGCGTTGAGGGAAATAGTTCTAAAATGGCTCGTTTGAAATTATTTCAAAAAAATTATTTCAAACTATTGCGGTACTCAATATAACTGGTATATTTGCACTCGCTAGCGCAGAAAATGATCTCTTAGCTCAGCTGGTAGAGCAACGCCCTTTTAAGGCGTGGGCCCTGGGTTCGAGCCCCAGAGGGATCACGATTAACCCCTGTAAATCTTTGATTTATGGGGGTTTTTCTTTTTATGGGTACTAAAATGGGTGCTAACCCTCTCCCCTTTCTTCAGTTAGTTTCATTTGAGATCATTCACATTTACTCGAAGAATGAAAGAATTGTTTACAATTGCGCTAATTAAAGTTCAAGCAACATTATCCCAGCTCTATGTCCATTTTAACATAACACTTCCATTTTCGAAGAAGCTCGTTCTTCAAAGCATAAATGATGTATCCACTATTAGTATGCTATATCCAACAACTTTACAGTAATTCATTTCCCTAATACATAACCGATTCGTATAGCATAGTCTAAAGCGACATTATCGTAATAACCTAAATTGTTCAATTGCATTTTAGAGCTTATGCGATAATTCCATTGGAACTTCACATTTAATTCTATTCCAATGGTCAGATGATGCTTAATTTTAATTTGAGGTGCTATGCGGACACCGGTATAGGTATATATATCTGCGAAACTCAACAGTTGAAAGGGAGTATAAGAAGTTTTTACAGACTCTGTTTTGGGATGAAACGTACCTGCAGCATCTGTATAAGCTTCTGTGCCCTCTACATGAGTATAAACATGTTCTTTATTCTCTTCATTAATCAGAAAATCCGTTGAATAAAATAGTCCAAAATCAAGATTGAAATTTGATTTTTGCATTAGACGGTAGCCAATTGCTATTCTTGGGGTTAGGTATGTGTATACTTGCATATACCTCCAACTATATCTTTCGTAAGTAAAATCAGGACCAAAGTGATTATCTGGTGGGCCATCGATAGCATAATAGATCGCATCTTCTCCTCTAAAATAACCCAGACCAAGCTGAATCACAAAATGCTTCTTCTGATATTCAAATTCGAGGCTAGGAACAAAATGAACACCGAAATTTTCCTTAATATCCGAAATTGGATAGTGCTTGATCTTCTTCTTGTCATCTAATTGATAACGCAACCCACCGCCAACTGTGACCTGTCCGATCACCAAAACTTGAAAGAAGAAAATAGAACCAATCGTAAATAGCAGTTTTGTGTTCATATTCTTCTAACGTTTAAGATGATAGAATGGTTGGGGAATCTATCCTTTCCAATTACAGCAGTTTAGTTCCACCGCTAAATAATAAGGTTCAGATTTATTTCAGAACCTCACAGAAGCCCCAACATTCAAATATATTCCATGATGTCCAATTATAGGAGGGTTTCGGAAATAGAAATATTTTAGCCCTGCCAAAAGGGATACCTTATTAAAGTCGAAAGAAATCGAAGTTCCTAATTCGAAACTTCTTGAGTACTTGTCAGATCTGAAAGAGTAACCGAGTCCATTATACCGATTGTTTTGATCGTTCCAAATTTTTTCACCAGCAGGGCCAAAAGGAATGGTATGCTCGGTATATCGTTTAATAATGCGAACAGCTCCAAATGATAGATAGTGATAAAGAGAAATATTGTTTTTTACACTTTGTCTATATCCTATCCGGATTAGTGGCGTACCATCTGAGAACTTACTTGTTTTTAACCCGAAATTCTGAGTTCCGTAGGTAGGTCTCGCGGAATCTTGCACCATTTTATAATGGAAAAATCTAAATCCAACTGAAACAACGAACCTTTCTTTTCACCAATCCAATCGTTTGTCTGAGGATGATAGTACCGGATGATGTACCTTTTTCCTCTTTTTAAATGGCGAACTTTAATATAATCATCGTTCAAATCTATCGGGCGAACCGAAGCTGTCAGGTCATCATCATTTGGACGAATAACCACAGGGTCAACCCAAGGTGCTGTTCCTTCCACCATAGATTTCGTACACGAGTTCTCGTCGATTAAATTCGACCAATAATGGCTGCGGTTGTGCAGCCAACCAAATCCCTGTAATTTAGAGGACGAAACCATAGAAAATCCTTCAAGCGCGTCACTATTTTGATAATCCTTTGAGTTGGTGGTTCCTGTGTAGTTTGTGAGTTTTATTGTGTTACTCTTCCAAGGGTGGCGTTGTGCAAAATATAATCCGAAAACATTATCGTAATGGAAATCACAATAGTTTACTGGTTCAAAATTAATATCCTTAAAGAATTCTCTGATCCCATAAAACGCGTCATACCATAGTTGCTGCCTTGCAGGACTAGTTGACTCCCACCAATCTAACCCAGAAGCGGCAGAGCCAATCAACAGATCACCATCAACCGCCTCTCTCCCGTTTTTTCCTTTGGTGCGCGGTGAACACAAGGAAGAACAACACTTTCAGGATGATCAACCGCCAACTTCCACAAATTACCAACACCTAAACTGCTTGGCCGTACCTCGGAATTAACTTGATAATGTAGATCAAAGAAATATTCGCTTAAAAATGATTCAAACCCTTCACCTGCTCCGCCATATAGCTTTTTGAGTTCAGCGCGTACTTCAGGAACAAGTACTTTTTGTATGGCCTGTGAATTTGGCACTATTTCACTCGACGCGCCATGATACGTGCATAAAAAAGTGTCTGTTGGGACGGGTGAGCGATCTACGTGAAAAGAATAGACATCGGTTGGAAAAAACGGGTAGACATCATCTCTTTCATAGCACTCGATTAGATTAAGAATTGGAGATGCACCATGCGCTTTCAACAACTTCAAATCATTGAACAGAATTTCGCGCGCAAGCTGCCCCTGTTCACTCAACTGAAGTTCACGAAGTTCGGCTAGATCAAGTTCCGCCATTTTACCGTCTAGTGCTAGCAGATTGACAATCTCAGAAAAATCACCGATTAGCTTACGATTCCAGCAAAGCGCATTCATCTCTCCATGAAAACGTGTGGAAACGAGGTCTTGAAAATTCGCAACATATTGAATTTGTTTCTCAGAAGGAGATAAATCGATCATAATCGGAAAGGTACGTCTAAAATCAATCGTCAATGTCTAAGCAGAAATTAATAGTAGTTAAAAACTAAAATTTGCTTCTCATCTGAGAAATAAGAAATAGTAAAAGCCCTAGCCTAAGATAAATTTTAAGTAAAAAACACCGCCCAATTCTGAAACCTCGGGATTTATTAACCGTATGTACTATATAATAGTCATGAACTGTCGAGCAATGATCTTTATAAGTGTATTTTCGTCAGTAGTGACAATTGACCAATGCGTGTACTAACTATGATCAAAAACAACATACTCTAAATGGGAGGAAAGAAGAAGTTCGGTGCCTTCGCAGGTGTTTTTACTCCCTCGATCCTAACTATCTTGGGCGTGATCATGTACATGCGTCTAGGATGGGTGGTTGGAAATGCCGGCTTAATTGGTACAATCATCATCATTCTTATTGCTCACGTCATCGCGGTTACAACTGGCTTGAGTGTATCATCTGTGGCAACTGATAAAAAGATTGGTGCTGGAGGGATTTACTATGTTATTTCCCGAAGTATGGGCGTCCCCATTGGTGGAGCCATTGGCATAGCCCTCTATACAGGAACCGCATTCTCCATTGCGCTTTACTTAATTGGTTTCGCGGAGAGTTTTAATAGCTATCTGGGCCTTGGAACCTCCATAAATGATCTGCGGCTTACGGGTAGCATAGCATTGGCGGCACTTACAATTCTAGCGCTCATAAGTACTTCTGTAGCTTTAAAAACTCAATTCTTCATTCTCGCGGCGATCATTGTCTCGTTAGTAGCCATATTTTTCGGAACAACTGAGTTCGCTCCCAAGGATGTCGCGCTTTTCGCTTCTACCGATTCCGTATCAATGGAAGTCGTATTCGCAATTTTCTTCCCCGCCGTTACTGGATTTACTGCCGGAATTGCGATGAGCGGAGATTTGAAAGATCCGAAAAGGTCAATTCCGAGAGGAACACTACTAGCTATAGGAACAGGTTTAATTGTATATATAGGTCTTGCTGTTTTCATGGCCTTCACGATAAATTCTGATTTACTTAAGTCAGATTACAATGTATTAATGAAGATTGCCGCATACGCACCCTTAGTAGTCGCAGGAATCTGGGGAGCTACTCTTTCTTCAGCGTTGGGCGGGATTTTAGGTGGACCTAGAATTTTACAGGCAATGTCGATTGATAAAGTCACGCCACGCATTTTCGGGAAAGGACGAGGTAAAAATAGTGAGCCGGTAAACGCATTAATCTTAGTATTTATATTCGCTGAAGCTGGAATTTTAATTGGTGAATTGGATGTCATTGCTCGTGTTGTATCCATGTTCTTCTTAACAGCGTATGGATTTATCAATATCTCCTTCTTCCTAGAAAGTTGGGCGAATCCAGATTTTCAACCAACTTTTAAGGTTAAGCGTTGGATTGGTCTTATAGGATTTATCGCCTGTTTCGCTGTCATGTTTAAATTGGACATGATTGCAATGTTCGCGGCATTCGGGGTAGTTGCTTTACTCTATTTCTGGCTTTCTAGGCGCAGTATCGACATTGGTACAACAGATGTTTGGGAAAGTGTCTGGAGTAAAATTGTGACTAAAGGATTGAAAAAATTGGGTTCACAAGTGAAGACAAAATCGACTTGGAACCCTAACGTGCTAGTTTTTAGTGATGAAACCAGTCAACGCTCTCAATTACTTGAACTCAGCAAGTCCCTTTCGGGTCAGGCAGGAATTGTGACTGATTTCAAGCTTTCTGTAGATAATGGCACCTCTACTCCATCGAAAAACGAACAATCCTTTAAGGATGATCTGCTAGATAAACTTGGGATTTATGGCAAACGAATAGCAGTAGAAGATACTTACTCGGGAATTGAAAATATCGCGTCAACCTATGGATTCACGGGAATAGAACCGAATACGGTAATGATGACTTGGTCAAAGAACACGACTGACACAGCGAAGTTCACCAAGATGACCGAGAAGCTTATTCATCTCGATTACAATTTACTTTACCTCGACTTCGATCTTATCACGCACTACGGCGAATATAAAACGCTTGATTTATGGTGGAGAGAGACCGACAGTAATAATGCTGAATTGATGATCAGCATCGCTCGTTTCATCTCACAATCGAGAGAATGGGCAAATGTTCACGTTCGAATTTTATTCGTCAACCATAACAATGCCGATAACAGCACGATTACAACGAAAATTCAGAAACTTGCTGATAAACTACGCCTGAAAGCTGAAATTAAGATTATCAACAATGGCGTTGAACAAAAGTCCTTCTACCGAATTATTGAACTACAATCAGCGAAGACGGATCTTATTCTAGTGGGCATCCCTGATCTCCAAGCTGATAAACAAGCGCAATTCATACTTAACACAGACGAATTATTTGAAACAGTTGGCTCTACCCTACTTGTTAAGGCATCGAACGACTTTAATAAATTAGATCTCCATTTTGTAGAAAAAGAGACGAGTCTCCAAGAGGAAACAACAGACTTACCTCCATTACCTACTTCAGAACATGATTCAATTAATAAAGCGGTAGGGAAATTCAATACGCAGCTCAGCGATTCATTAAGTTCGTTACGGGAGGAAAGCTTCCGACCGATCTCCAACGGATACTATCATTTTCTGCATGACTGTCGCGAGAATTTTAATACGATTGCTGGATCACTCAATGCGGAAAGTTCTACGAATAAGGTGATCAAAAGTCTGCAGAGGTACATCCTTGATATCGAACAATCCTCTGCTAAGTTTAAAAAGGAACGATTACCTGAGTTAACGAAACGATTCACTACTGGGTTAACTAAATTCATCGCCGAGCGGAAGCAAATAGTGAAGCAAACACCCAAACGCGTTTCTTTTAAAGACTCCGGCAGAAAAAAGACGATCAACTGGCAAAGAACTGTCTCCCATCAGTTTAAATATAAAATTGAACCCAATACGGAGATAGCCTTAAAAGAGTTTGGCGTACAATCCTATATTATATTAAACGGGCTCATTGATGGACTAGAGGAGCAAGTGATCATTCTAGTGGAGAAAATCAATAAAGGGAAAGAGGATAAAACAAAGACGATTCAGCAGTTCATTTCTAATGTAAACACATTACTGGAACAACTCCAATTCAAGGTAAGTGATTTAGAAACGCATACTGAAACTAGCTTGAATAACTCCGAACGAGCGATTTGCATCAATCTCATTTCAGAATGTGAACGCCCATCTTTCTTGAATGCGTTAAAAATTGAGAAAGATTTAATGAAAGGCAATGCGTCTAAGCAAATTGCTAAATCAATCCTAGCGACGCCAGAAAATTGGAATAAAAATCAAGGTTTAATTCATAATCAACTTGAAACTGGCTTGAACCTTTTTACATCAGGACTCTCCATCTTCTTGCTGAATGAAAAAATTAAGACACGTTTGGACAGGATCGCAATTAGTCCACAACGCGCAAATTTAAAGTTACTTATCGAAGCGGTTGAACATGTTACGACACACATTGGCACCGATAAACTAGAGAATTACACGAATAAGACCATCGATGAACTCACAGAAGGTGTGGTCCACATCGATTTTCGAGATTTAATCGCTGTTGATGAGGATAAAATTCTCTCTATCGCCCAGAATGGTCCGCCAGTCACAACGTTGATGAATTCAGAATCATTCAATCGATTTGATGAAGTACAAGATGAAGGTGTGGAAACGATCGAAGCGAAACTTGAAGACATTCAAAGTCACATACTAAGAACAACGTATTTAGCGCCGTTGCAAGCCGCTGTAGATAATTTAGAACGGATGTTCGAAGAGAATGCAGAAGATCTCTACAGCGCATCCAGTTTGGCCAAGCACATTCTGAATGAGCCCATTGATGCTACCAACAAGGAAGAATACAAAGCAAACCTTGTTCAAGTTCAAGAGAGATTAACAAAATCTACACAGAGTACGACGAAGATGAAGGCTACATTTATGTACGATCTAGACGTACAACTTCATAATGCGTTAATGAATCTGCACATTAGAACCATTATTGATTCCTTTGAGGCCTATTCGAAGATTGGAAAACATATTATCAAAACGAAATCACAGAATTGGTTTGATAAACAAAAAGAATCGGTTCGAAAAAATTACAACGGTGTCTATGATTTTGTGCTTCAACGAAAAAGAGAAGTCGACAATATCAAGTTCATTGAAAAACACAGTCATTTTTTAAATGATATTGAACGAACGAATCAGTTTGTCAATGGATTAGCCATCAATTCAGCAGTTGAGGAAGCGCTTCCCTTCTACTATAAAAAACTCTTTACAGGAAGTCACCTAGGAGCGGTTAATCCTAAATTCAGAGCAAAGGAATTGGGTGCAGCGAGTCAGGCGATTCAACGTATAGACCATGGCGTAAATGGATCACTCATGATTCTTGGAGAAGCGATGGCAGGAAAATCGTACTTCATAGAAAGTATCGCAGCGAGTCATTTGAAACGTGAAAAGATCTACATCACTCCACCTGAGCAACAAAATTTTGATAAAAGCGATGTCACAGAAGCCATTCAGATTGCTCTTGGAAAAACGGGTCAAGCAGAATTTTTAATCAGTCAACTAGACGGCAAGAAGACCTTGATCTTTGACGATCTAGAGAAATGGTGGATCAAAGCGGAAGATGGAAACGGCGCAATCAATTACATCACTGAGTTAATTGAACAATTTGGAAGTAACCACTACTTCATCCTAGGGTGTAATATTCATAGCTTTGATATTATTCGTAAAACATCGTCACTCAGTAAACAGCTTCTCGCTACGGTTTTAGTTCCGCCACTTAGCAAGATCGAGTTGAAGGAAATTCTAATTACTCGTCATAGAACGGCTGTAGTTGACCTCACCTATATGAATCAAACAGTGAGTAAAGATTCTAAAAAGACAGATGCGCTGATTGGTGAAATTTCAACGAGATCTCATGGAAATGTTGGTAGAGCACTGAATATATGGATTCGAAGTATTAACTCTACAGAAGACGAAGAGTTAAGAATTGCTAAACCTATTCCTACCCACTTCCCTGATGTTGACAATCCTAAATGGAAAACCGTACTTTACTTATTAACGATCCATGGACGCCTAAAACAACAACATTTTGAGCGTATGTTCAAAGATGAACCTTGGGTTTCGGAGACATTAAAAGAATTGGAGAAAGCAGCGATCATAAGTAAACGATCAGCATCAACCTATGTCGTGACGAATAGCGCGCGCGTTCATGTGGAAAATTGGTTGAGAGGAATTAAAATATTAAATTAAAAGCATGCTAGGAACAACTGACATCAACATCTATTACCTTCTGCTGCTAGTAGCATTGGGAGGGATCTTGTTTGTTGGATTTTACATTCTTAACAACTATATCCTACCACTCATTAGTGATCGAATTCGGATCGAAAATAAGTGGATGAAAGTTCAATTACTCGTCTGGATTGCATTCTCACTCATACTTTTCATTGAATTGTTACGTGTGAACGCAGTCATCACATTGAGTATTGTGCTTGTTGCCTTCTTAGCAGGATGGAGCTTTTGGAAGAACATATTCTCAGGCATTATCATCCAACTTAGTGGACAAATCCAACTGGGCGAGACAATTGCAATTGGCGATATCACTGGAACCGTAGAATCCTTAGGTGTAGCACAATCTGTTGTCGTTAATCATGATGGTGAGCGGGTGAACCTTCCAAATAGTCAATTGAGATCTTCAGCGCTTCGACATGTTAGAAAGAAG
The DNA here is from genome assembly GCA_047624355.1 of Flavobacteriaceae bacterium. GTDB lineage: Bacteria > Bacteroidota > Bacteroidia > Flavobacteriales_D > Crocinitomicaceae > UBA4466. The sequence goes on from JBLHPQ010000012.1 coordinate 13,001, forward strand.
AGTAATATCGAACTCTACTCATTCTCTGTTATTGGCGGAGCTAATGAAACCGTGGATTCACTCTATCAAACGGCCTTAAACTGCCCTTATATTTCAGCGAATCAGAACATTGATATAAAACGCTTGGAAGGACAAGAATTTTCTGTGAAGACGTCTATTATTGACAGCGCTTTTATCGATCAAATTGAACTATACTTCAAGAAGGTTTGCGGATGATAGACTCAATAAAACACGTAAACAATTCTCCTCCTTGCAACTATAAAAAATTAAACCATGCACTATACCTTACTCATACTCTTACTTTTTTCGGGGACTGCATTTACTCAAGAAGAAGCAGAAGTTATTGACTTTTCAGGTACGGATGCCCAATATCCCGGTGGTACAGATAGCTTAATGAGGTACATTCAGCGAACCGTAATTTATCCTGACTCTGCCATGTTTCTTAATCAAAGTGGAAAGGTCTACGCACAGTTCATTATTGAAGCTGATGGCGCTATTTCAGAGATAGCTATCGCAAGGAGCTCAGGCAGTAAGCATCTTGACAGTGAGGCATTACGCGTAATTGGATCTATGCCCAACTGGATACCGGGAAGTGCAAAAAACGTTAACGTCAGAACGAGATGCAGGCTACCGATAACCTTTACGATGGATAACGGAAACGAAGAGGATGAAGCTCCGGAAAAGAAAAAGTGGTGGCAGCGAAAACATTAGTCTAAAACATTAATGGCTCAAAAAAAACTGCCATGCAAAATCAATGCACAGCAGTCCTTCTATTTATCAGTATTCAAATTTCTATTGAACTACAATGCGCTCATTGTAGGTAGATCCATTTAATGAAGTCACCTCAATAATGTATACTCCCGTTGCTTCTAACTGAGATAAATCAACAGAAACACCACCATTTACGGCTTCGTATTCACATGGAATAGCTTCTCCTAGAAGATTGACCATGCTAATTGATTGAACATCCTTCAAAGCAATCCCTGATACGAAAACGATGTCCTTCGCTGGATTTGGTGAGACCGTTAAATTTGACAATTCATTCTCTTCAATACCAGCTACATCGGCAATAACTCCTCTTCTATAGATTACATCTCCTGATGCGTAATCTTGGAATACTGCATGAACATATCCGTTGCTATAGATAACATCCGGCTTTGCTTGGGTTCCACTTTCATCCGAGTTGAATATTGACTTGTAGGTAACCAACGACTCTGCAAGTCCGTCAGTTGTCACTGCAATCTTTACATTCGTATTACCTGCTAATCTTTCTTCCCAGACCATAACGAGTGTATCATTGGCCCCAGAAATTCTCGGGAAGTTTTGTGTATCACCAGGACCGTCCGTTGGCGGATCCATCATTAAGACAGAGTTCAGATTGATGCCACCACTCAATCCAGCGGTACTCACATATACTCTATACTTGCCAGTCACCCCCTTAGATGCAGAAACAAAGTAAACAGAATCGCCCAAAATCACTCCATGCGCTCCTGTCGAAGGACAACTTGCGATATTCCAAGCGAGGTTATCCATGTTTTCAATTGATGTAAATGTCGCACCTCCATCTTCTGAAAGCGCCGCATATCCATCACGGATGTTGGAAATATTATTTCTATACAAAACCATTTGATAGTTTCCTGATGATAGCACCTCAGGCGGACAGCAATCACATGCAACGCCTGGCGAGCTAGCGGTAGCTGTAACTTGAGGTTGATACGTTAAACCTCCATCGAGCGACTGAGCTACGGCAATTCTTTCGTCTCCACCACTAGCGTTGAAGGTCATGTAGGTAACGATCGGGTTACCATTATCGTCCATAGTTAATGCTGGCATCCATGTTTCATCTACATGACTATCTGCTCGAATTGTATCTGAGAAAGTAATTCCTCCATCTGTAGAGCGAACGGTATAAACGTCCGCCGTTGAATAAGGCTGTGCTTTGTAAACAACAACCACTGTATTTCCATACGCAGCAATATCGGGACCAGTCCAATTTGCGTGGTATGAAGTCTCTCCAGCTGGCAAGAGCGCCACTGGCGTATCAAACGAGGCACCGTTGAGGCGCGCAGTAAAAATTTCTCCTCCTGTACTCGTTCCGAATAAAACGACAGGATTATCTCCACCACTCAAGGCTAATCGAGGACGAACATTTCCATAAATCGAGCCATCAGCAACCGAAATTGCGGGCTCCCATATAACACCTTGTTGAGCACTCGCGGTGAACGATGCAAATGCTGAAAGAACGAGTAGTTTATATCCTATTTTCATACTTGATATTTAAATTATTAGGTTATTCAACTTTCACCAGTTGGTTAACACTGCATAGATACAAAAAAGGGATAGAAGAAAACTAGTTCCTCCTATCCCTATAACCAAATCGGTTAGCATTTTTTATTTAATCATCAACTTCTTCGATTCTGAAACTAGACCGCTAACGGTAACTGTTACAAAATAGATTCCAGCTTCTGCATTTATTTGAAGCAATGTATCTTGACCATTAATTGCATTTTGAACGATCATCTTCCCAGTAATATCCCTCACTTCAACGGTACCTTCAACTACTGTTGGAAGACGGATTGAAACATCACCCGTTGAAGGGTTTGGATACAATGAGAATGAGATTGCTTGTTCTTCAAGTCCAAGTTCATTCGCCTCAATTTTATAAACACCATCTGAATTCGCATCAACGAACCAAATACGTCCTTCAGGACCAATCTTAACTCCTTGAACTGACGACAGACCAGTTGGCAAACGTTCCAACTCAACGGCTGGCATTGAAGAGATATCGTAGATAATAATTTCTCCTGTTTCGTGTTCAGAAATAATCATTCGATCACCAATGATATCAATTCCTGCCGGTTTAGCCAAACCTACTACTACAGTCTCTTGTGTATATCCTGTATATTCAGAATATTCAGCTACCGCCTCATTACCAGGATAATTAGGAGCTCCGCCAATATCACTACCTGTTGTGATATCAATTCTAATAACACGTTGGTTGCCATGATCAACTGCATAAAGCCATTGACCAGCATCATCCATCACAAGGTGACTCACAATAATATCTGCTGGATCTTTTGCAACGGCGTCGTCAGAATACCTTCTAATAATTCCATCACTGTGATCTCCACCTCCAGGGCCGTGATCTGCTGCAAAATCGTAACGCACTAAATCATTTGTAAAACCATCAAATACCCAAAACACATTGTCTCTTTCAGCTGCAATTCCTTGACTATAAGGACTCACGTGTAACATATCAAGATGACTTCCATTTCCACCAGACGGTTCAGCGTAAACAGTCAGGTCACTCGACCATAGTGCAGGTCCAGTAAACGCATCACCACCATTGTGGTTCGCATCAAAAACTCCAGGAGAACTCCCCCAGTTTCCATTCTGACTAAAAGCAATTCCTGTTGTTAAGGACATGAAATGCCAGTTATTTTCATCCTCTTTGAGAATACTCGTTTGACCAGGTTCACCAGCGTCGAAAATTGTTACTGTAGGACTTCCAGAAGCCTCTGTACCTCTATTCACTACCCATAACTCTTTATTAGAAAGGACAGGATGGAAATCAAGATCGGTAGGATCATTAATTAGCTCTGTAGGCCCTGCTTCCATTGTTACAACAGGCGTTTGACCAATGTATCCATCAATGTAATTTGGACGTCCAGGTCCAGCTTCTACAGTAACTGTCAAGGTATCGTTCGCGTTATTCATATCAGGATTAGATCCTTCAATATTTCCAGCCCATAGTTGAATTGTGTATACCCCATTTGTAGGAATGTTAAGCGGAATCGAGTGCATAACATTTTCAGAAGCAAAATTGGCTAAAGCAGACCCAATTATTGTTGTAGTCGTTGCTGCACCTCCATCTACTGCGTAACTCAAGTCGTACGATGAAATGAATGCCGTTCCAGCGTTAAAAACACTTGCTTCGATATTGAACGATCCTGTCGACACATAGCTATATAAATTCGAGTTAAAAACGCTCAAATCATATGCTGGTGGTTCTTCAACAGTGAATGTATAGGTTCCTCCAAGGCTCATTCCTAAGAACGATTCAATTTGAAAACCATTAACACTGACATCAAATAAGAATCCTCCATCACCCCAATCATCTACAAAAATAATACTATACTGAGCTCCTGTTGTTAAACACCAAGGTCCTTCAGGAATGATCAGGTTATTCCCATATCCTCCGGGAGTTTGATTCTGTGCACCAGCTCCTCCGCAACCTACTGCGACATTTCCACCGGCAAATATTGTTCCTACGCCACATGCATTTCCAGCAGGAACAAGCTCCCAATAACCTTCATATCCATATGCATCAGTGTGCACATCGATCGTAACTTCATCTTGGCCAGCCGGACATTGTGCATTTACTTGTCCACTGAAGGCCAAGCACAATGCAGCTAATATTCTCGTTGTTTTTTTCATTCTATTGTATTTAATAAGTGTAGAATATCCTTAAAATGGATTCTTGTAATCTGGATTATTTAAGTAAGTATAATCTGTAAGTGTATGTAAAAAATTTAATAAATCCTGTTTGTCTTCATTCGACAACATTAACCCCGTAGATTGCGTGGCTAATATTGCAGGATCACCTGTAGATGAAGATTGAATTCCAGAGTTGTAATGATCTATCACTTCCTCCAATGTATCAAATCTTCCATCATGCATATATGGACCCGTCACTGCAATGTTCCTAAGTGATGGTGTTTTGAACTTAGCGCGATCCGATACAAGGTCAGTTGCGTCTTCACGACCGAAATCTATGAATTGAGCATCTGTATCCAAGCCGTTGTTCATATACAGGTCATTTTCAAAATTATTTCCAGCATGACAGTGAACACAATCCGCACCTGATAATTCGGGAAAAAAGGGATTGTAATCTGTATAAAACAATACTCTTCCTCGCTGCTCGCTATCAGTTAGCGTTGCATTCCCCATCACATATCTATCGTACTTAGAATCATCTGAGATGATTGAAAGCATAAACGCTTCCATAGCAAGCGACATTTTCTCTGGAGTAATTTCGAATGTTCCAAAAGCACGAATAAATTGATTTTTATAAATCTGACTCGTATAGAGCTTTTTCACAACATTCTCCAACGTCTCATTCATTTCTAATGGATTCTCAATAGGGCCAAGAGACTGATCTCTTAAAAGGTTAGCACGACCATCCCAGAAAAAACCATTGGAATGCCAAGCCAAATTGAAAATTGGCATTGCCTGCCTTCCACCTTTCGCACCTCCAACTCCTGTCGAAAATTGATTCCGATCTGAAAATCCATCCCCTTGAATGTGACAACTGCCACAACTTATGGTTTCATCAGAGGAAAGCATCTTTTCAAAGAAAAGCATCCTTCCAAGCTTAACTCTCTCTATTGTAAGTGGATTATCTGCTGGAAATGTTACCGGTGGTAGCGTCATACTTGAGAACTGGATAGTATAGGGCGCGGGATCATATTCAATGCCGCTCCCACCTGTTAGATCAGTTTTCGTACAAGAGTATATTAGTACCCCTGTCAGAATAAATAGACCAACCAATAATCGATTCATTTCCTTATTGTTTCACAATTCGCTTAACGCTCAACACACTTCCATTGCTCATTAATTGAACGAAGTAAACACCTGCTTCATTTGTATTCAACGCATGCGATTCTCCAGAATTAACATCTATAGCATCAACTTTCTGACCAAGTGGATTTATCAATACAACCTGATCGACTTCTAGATTCGCATCCAACATTACATTGATATTATCACCTGAAGTAGGATTTGGGAATACGCTCCATCTATTGAGAAATTCTGAATCTGAAATATCAGCTGTGATCGTCTGAGAACTGGCAGTAAATACGTAATCTCTAAAATTTTCGATTGTCGTCAAATCCTCCAAGTTCACACCATGAGCAATCGTACCTGCTGAAACATCGATATCTTCCAACCCACGCTCATAATCAGCATCCAATGGTATGATTAATGTTCCGCCAACTAATTGTGCAGAAGTAGTTACGGAGGTTTCGAAATAATTCTCATTGAATAATCCATGCAATTGGAATACTTGAAGAAATCCAGGCCCTCCTTCACCTTCGTAGGCGATAAAACGATAACCTGAAGCCCAACCCCAATGCATTGATGGAGATTGTGGGGATAACGGACTAGACGATGGAAATAATCCTGGGTCGCCATTATTAGTTGGTGCTTTCACCCCGATATGAAATTTAACCCCTTCTACAGAGGTAATATTTAAATTTCCAAGCTGCACTGTGGTATAGCCTCCTAATGCTTCGGCATGAAGCAACGAAACTGTGTCCATCGAAACAGCAGTTTCTTGTCCACCGTCATGCACCACTGTTACTTCAGACATATAGTACGACAATCGTGTTACCTTAAAGTCTTGCGTAAGGTTATTAGATGCACTAGTATTCATTTGGAACGTTTGCGCGCCTAACATATGATAGATGCGAAGTTCTGTATCTACCTGCGCATTAACTGCAGAAGTAGACAAAAAGGCTAGTAAAAGAAGCGTTATGATTTTCATATTCATATTCAGATAAGTAATTCGTAATGCTGCCTAAACTGTGACGAAAAATCTACCTCGAGCTTACGCACATGAAAGTTAGCGGGTCGAAAATACGAAAATTCAGCTAGTCTATTCGTGTCAAATTTCGTAAATCCTTGCAATCCTACTGACGATTCGTCGATAAAAAGAACCTAAATTCCCTAAAGGAGCAATTATGTAAACGCCCTACACTAACATTAATAAACCGATTTAGAAAAACTTCCGCTAAGAATCATAACAAAAACTCATCGAATACATGGCTCATTTATTTGAATTAGGTAGGAAATAACAGAACTTTAAATATCAAACACTCCTAAATATGCTACGTTTTCACGCTTCGATTGTTCTAGTTTATTTCCTGATTATATCTTCTGGGGTACGTTCGCAAATTACCATCCATTCAGAGAACTTTAATGCGGGAATTGGATCATGGTCTTCTTTGGACGAGAGTGATGCCACCGATCAATGGACCGCCACTACAGGGTATATGGAGATCAATGGTTTTGGTGGCTCAAATGATGTCGATTGGCTTATTTCTCCAAGCATCAATCTTGACGCTCAAACCAATGAGTACTTCATGTTCGATTATTTCGATAATTTTTCAGGAAACCTCATCGAACTCTATTACTCAACAGATTACAATGGAGGTGGAACATTGGCAGATGTTAGTTCCGCTGTATGGACGTCGATTTCGATAAGCGTTATTGATTTCGACGCAACTAGCTGCAGTAGTTCTGCTTTTCAACGGCACCCAGCGATAGACATTAGTACGATCAATGGAGCTAGCGTATATTTTGCCTTTTACTACACAGGATTAGCTGCTTCTTCCAAAAATTATCGAATTGACGATGTGCATATCGATACCGATTACTATGGGGGAATTACCAATACTGAGTGTGCATCGTTAAAATCAGAACTTCGGAATTTAATCAGGACACAAGACGTCATTCGCTATACTTCTTCTCTTTACGACGTATGGGACGCAATTCTACATACTGATACGCGACAAAATGACGCAGGCAACGCAACAATCGTTTGGGACATGTTTACAGATATTCCTGCAGCAACGGGTGAGTTTGAGTTTGATCATTGCGCGAATCGAGATGGAGGTTCATGTGCGGCTGGAGAAGGTGTATGCTACAACCGTGAACATACTTTTCCTCGTTCTTGGTGGGGAGGAGGAACCACGCTTGCTGACACACAAAACACTGATATGCATCATATATATGCTTCGGATCGATTGATGAATACCTTGAAGAGTAATTACCCGCCGGGAATAGTGACGGCACCATCTAATACAGGCTCAAATGGCTATATGGTTGGCGCAAATCCGGCCCATCCTTGCGTATCAACTAGCTATTTTGAACCAATCGATGAATACAAAGGTGATTATGCGCGAACTTTCTTCTATTTCGTGACCCGTTATGAGCACAATATGGTAGCCTGGGCACCAATCAATGCGAGAGGTGACTGTTTTCTTGACGCCAGTACTTATCCTAGTATTGATCCGTGGGGTTTGGCGTTAATGCTACAATGGCACGCTGCGGATCCCGTTGGTCAAAAGGAGATCGATCACAACAATGCTGTATATGCCATTCAAGGGAATAGAAACCCCTATATCGACAATCCGAATTGGGTGAATTTTGTTTGGGGAGATGAACTGGGAACGCCCTGCAACTTAATTGCGCTGCCCGTGGAATTGATTTCGTTTACTGCTCTTCCTGAAATGGAGCACATCAAACTTAAATGGTTGACCGCTTCTGAACAGTCGTCGGATTATTTTCTTGTGGAGAGGTCCGAAAACCTTATAGACTGGAATGAAGTCACCAAACTCAATGCCGCTGGTTACTCCAACCAAAACATCACATACGACGCCGTAGATTTTTCTCCTACTCAAGGAAAGTCATATTACCGCATAAAACAGGTTGATTACGATGGTTCAACGTACTTATCAAGGGTTGAATCCGTACTTTATAGTGCTTCTAACGAAATTCAGTTTTATCCGAATCCCTTTGGAATCACGCTCACCATTTCTGGGGTAAGTTCACTTGAGGAAATTCGATTTATTTCTGTAGCGGGGCAAGATTGTTCAAAATTGATTGAAGTTACATCTAAAAACAATAACGCTCTTGAAATCAATACAAGCCGACTAAAGTCTGGACTATATATACTCCACACACCTACTTCATTACATAAAGTCGTACGCAAATAACCCGTTTCCCAACTATTTTAAGATTTATACGCAAGTTATGCATGCATAGGGCTACTTAATAACTGAGGCTTAGTTCTCGGTAGTAGCACCCTTAAATTTTAGTAGTATGAAAAACAGGACAATCTCATTCATCGCGCTCGGAATCATTGTGATCTCAGCAGGATGTAACAAAAAAAGTACTGATGGTTTGCACGATGCATTTGCGGAATTTGATACAGATAATTGTGAGATCTATATTCAGGACGATGAAGTAGTCATTGAAACTAATGGACTCACCAATCACACTTCGCCCTACTGGTCACCTTCACATGCGCTATATAGTGCTCCTACCGTTACAACAACAAATGCCCTTGCTCCAGGGTATATTGATGATTTCAATGATTCCTATACACTTCGCATCTCAACTTCTCCAGAGATCGCGAGTAGTACGTCAACTACAGGCCTCGGACCGATTGGAATTTCGGTAACAGGTGCAGTTATTTACAATGACGAAGAAGGTCCAGGCGTTCCAATTGACGATGCGCTAGTGAGTCTAGATTATTGTGGGGCTCACACTGGGCCAAATAGCTATCATTATCATTTAGAGCCAACCGCTTTCTCTCAAGATGACACTAATTTGATTGGCGTGATTTCGGATGGCCTTTTTCTCTACGGAAGAAAATGTTCGTCATCGGGTGGTTACCCATCCGATCTTGATGCTTCAGGTGGACATACGAGCACAACGCAACACAATTCCAATGGAGAATACCACTATCACATTCAAAATTCGCTCTATTTAAATCAATATTATATTCTTTTCTCAGGTGAATACAAAGGCACTCCAAATACTATTCAATAGGCTGGCATTCGCAGGTGTTCTATTTTTCGCTTCTTGCGATGAATCAGCAACACCTGCGGACATGGGACGTGTTTCGTTCTCTGATCTGATTTTGGATCAAAACGAGGGCACTCATTCTTACAAAGCTGAATTATTTACAGGCGTTGGTGTAAAGAAATATCCAAATGGGAAGATCTCTAAAACGACAGAATTTAATAAAGGAGAGAAGCATGGGGAAATGAAAAAATGGTTCGAAGATGGGAGCCTCAGTTATGAGGCGTCATATTCCAATGGTCGATTAAATGGCACTGAAAAATCATGGTGGATCAATGGAAATCTACGTTCAATCAGTCATTTTCAGAAAGGCATCCCAAAAGGATCTCAAAAGGAATGGTACCTAGAAGGTCAGAAATTTACGTCAAAGAACATCTCAAATCGACGAGAAAAGGGAATGCAAAAGGCATGGAGACGAAATGGAACACTCTATGTGAATTACGAAGCAAAAAACGGTCGGAATTATGGCATGCGCAAGGCAAACATGTGCTATGATGTTAAAGACGAAAAAGTACAGAGCGATGAAAAATAAGCACTTTTATATACTATTGATATTGGGTTTATTCTCCTGCAGTCAGGAAACAAGTAATCAAGAAGTAAAGGACGAAACTGATGATCGAATCCCTTATTACGTGGATGCAAGTTTTACGCCAGTTTGGATGACTGGTGAGGAAGCAGAGGCATCTGACATTCATCGTATTCCTGATTTCAGTTTCACTAATCAAGATGGCGAAGAAGTTTCAAATCAATCACTCGAAGGAAAGATCTTCATTGTTGATTATTTCTTTACGACTTGTCCTGGGATTTGTGCGAAAATGACTAAAAACATGGTGCCCGTTCAATCCGAGTTCATGAAGGATGAGGACGTTGTAATTCTTTCTCATTCAGTCACTCCACTCAAAGATTCTGTTCCCATTCTAAAGAACTATGCTCTTGCTAATAATGTACACTCCGGAAAATGGCATCTGCTTACCGGCGATAAAAAAGCACTCTACGATCTAGGACGAAAATCGTATTTCATTGAAGAGAGTCAAGGATTGGAAAGAACTGAAGACGAATTTCTCCATACTGAAAACTTTGTTATCATTGATAAAGATCGACGTATTAGAGGGATCTATAATGGCCTGAGTAAAGCTTCGGTGCAGCAAATGATCAATGATATTCGGATACTTCAGAAAGAAGGATAATTCATTTGTTTATCTAATTTAGCAGCTCATTTGATCTACTCTATGACAAAACGCGAGGTTAGAAAAACAGCATATCGACATATAGTCAATGAAGGGAAGTCTCATCAACAAACCTACAATGACCTTCGGGTAGCTACTGATACCGAAACAGATTTATTAGCGAGTGAGGTTTCAAAAATCCCATCCAAGAATAAACGCGCAAAACTTAAAGGACTCATCTATGCTTATGTTGGAATACTTGCGCTGATCATAACCTTGCGCCTCCTCGGTGGAATGGCATTTTTTGAAGAATCTAGAATTAACCAGCAGGGACTCCTGTTTTTTATTCTGCTGGGAATAATTGCTCCAATTTATGGAATCTACGGTGCGCTCACTGCGAGAGTAGAATCTTACACTACACTTGCCGCGGTACTAGCACTGAACATTTTTAGATCCGTACGTTATGAACCAAATTTTGAAGATCCTATCCTTCTTCTTGGGTATCTCCCCTTTCTTGCGGGAATAGTATTAGGCATCATCATTCCGATGAAACTTAAGACTAAATATACCAAGGCTGTCACGAAGAAAGAAGTTGATGGAAATATGAAATCTATCACCAAGGTCACGTATGAAAAAGATCAGGCACAGGATGACGATTTGCTTGACTCCCAACTAAACTAGCTTAATGATCAGAGATCATCAAATAGAATTTTGTGAACGATGTAAGAATAAAGCCTTCTCCCCAAAGAGCGGAATCATCTGTGCATTGACAAATGAACAGGCAAAATTTAGCGGTACGTGCAAGGATTTTGTGGAGGATGCTAAATTGACAGAACGCGTTGAATTGAGCAAGAAGGCCAAAGCAGAGACGGCACTTATTGAACGCACTTACGGCCTGTCAAGTCTCGGTGTAAAGAATGGTGTTAGCGCCGGAATTATCTGGATTACAATTGGTTTTGTTAGTACTGGAGTAGTAATTTACCTCTTCCAAGTCATCTCATTTTGGACGGTGCTAATAATTGTATTCGGAATTGTCATTACAGCAATCTCAGCCAAGGCATCCGCAGCCGAAAATGTAAAAAAGAAAAGGCGCTCAGTTGGTCATGATCTATTGGATGATGTTTAATTGTTTATTCTTCTAATTAAATCCAACTCATTTTCCAGCAATTAGCTTCTCAAGAGGTCCGTTTGGACAGATCAAAATTTTCGGTTCCAATTTAATCACATCTACTGCCTAGGCAATCTCACTAATAATATCTATAATAGCGGCACCTATGCTGATAACACTAATCGTCGCGCTTGTAATTGTTTGGATAACTCAGCGAAAGCGAAATTCAAAGCCCTCAGGAAAAAAGGTTTCCTTTTTCCAAAAACACAGAGCACTTATTTTTGTAGTGATACTAGTCACTGTACCGATCATTCTTTTGAATTATTTCCGACCAGTTGTCCACGTCACTGATCCCGGGGAATTAGTTGATTTACAGAAGGCACAGGGCACAGACTATCAAGTATTGAACGCCTATGAGTACAATGCATATTCGTATCCAGACAGTATTCCACTGCTCTTCGAATATATTGAACAGCTCGTGGCTTATGGCAATTTTGATGGCGTTGATTTGTTAGATAAAGTTTTTTCCAATGACCCTAAAACCCAAGGTTTGGCCATGGAGTATGCCGACGCACTGTGCAGCGATTTTAGTTTTAAAGATACCACTAGCCTTTTAGTCGAATCTATTCCAAAGATCGACCTGAACGGTACTACTCGCTTCCATAACTATGTGCTCGCAGCGTATGCAATAAATAGTCAAAATCCCAAGGAAGGAAAAGCCGAACTGCTTTGGTTGAATGAAATTCAAATTAACCCTAGCTACTCTCCATCCTATGAGAATCTTTACTACTATTATTACATTCGAGATTCGGATAAGTTCGAGCGCTTCATTACGAACTCAAATGTTGCAGAACATTTAGCAAGTCAGAACTTACGTCGAGACTATTTCCTTCTCGGAGAATACGGATTGTTTTTTGAAGTAATCTACCATGACAGATTCGTCGATTTGAGCATAATGGCTCTCCTCGCTGGTCTCTTAATCTCCTTCGTTTGGCTTTACTTTTTGAGAGAAACAGATTTTTTCGATAAAGAAAGGTGGTTCGATATGCTCCTTGTATTTTTTGGTGGTGCCATCTTCTCACATCTATGTCTATTTGTGTACTCATATGCACAACAAAATCTTGGTCTAACAATAAATGGAGAAGGATGGAACGATTTCCTCTACTGTTCTGGTGTTATTGGTTTTGGAGAGGAACTTGTAAAGTTGATTCCCTGGTTGATTTTTGTATTGCTAAGTAAGCGCGTCAACGAACCCTTCGACTACATTCTATACGCAAGTGTATCGGCGCTGGGTTTTGCCTTCGCAGAAAACTTAATGTACCTCGAAAACACCAGTAACATTGTCCCTAGATCAATTATGTCAACGCTGGGACATATGTTTTTCGCTACAATTATAGCGTATGCAGTAATTTTGGCAAAATACAAATACACTCAACCAGTCTATAAAATCCTCCTACCGCTTGCTGGTTTTATAATTGCCTGCTTAGCACATGGATTCTATGACTTTTGGCTAATTAGCCCAGCGTTTCAAGAATACGCGTTAATCACAACTGTCTTTTTTATTCTTTCTGTACACGTCTGGTTTTACATGATAAATAATGCGACTAATCATTCACAATTCTTCTCAGGACGATTAGTCAATGCGCACAAAACCGTTGACATCCTCAATTATGGATTCATCGCCATAATGATGCTTCAGTTCATTTTTATTTCGATTGAATTTGGAGCACAAAGTGCAAACTTCTCAATTAGCCACTCGATGGTAATGCCTGTAATATTCATGGTTTACATTGCTGTTTTAGTCGTGAATATTAAACCGCAAAAAGGAATATGGCATGCGTATAGGTTGCCAAATTGGATGTTAATCTCAAAAGTTCTCAGCTTTGATACTTCGATCGCTAATCCAGAAGGCAGGGATCATTTAGGGTTGAAACTAAAACTTTTCACTGCAAAATCGAATCGGTATATTGGCTCAATACTTCCTATTAGTGGGAGTTGTACGCGCCATATTTCTGTGAATGGACAAGAGGGATGGTATGTTTTTGAACTAAGTAAGTCGATAGGAATGGCCGGTCACCTCCAACATCAGGTGCTTATCAAAACAAAATCTACAAGCCAAGCTTTAACGATGGACAAAGTCGAAATCTATCTAATGTTAATTCCCGCAGAACATTCGAGTATTCCTGATAATCTAGCGATAAGTAAATTAAGCTATACGGGAAGAGTCTTCGCTCGACTTATTGATTAGTCTCCATGCACTAAGGATTGATTTTCCTCAGTTGAGCTTTTAATTCCTGAATCGATACTTTTTTGAGTTTGATAGGATTAGTAATCTTCATTACAGTCGTTTGTTCCATGGATAAGTAGGCATTTCCACCTTTATATCTCAGGCCGATGAGCCAGATTGAGTTTCCCCTCGGTACATTCGTGAAACCGAAAACATCTCCCATATGTTGCCCCGGTAGAATTCCTTTTACTCTTTTAAAAACCGCTTTACAATCTGAATCAGATTTCGCAGGAAGATCAGTTGTCATGGTAATTCGCTTACCGTCCAATTTTGAGAACGCATCGATATTTATCCATCCAAGTTTTGCTCGATTGAAAACATAGTACTGTAGATCGGTGACTGTCCCTCCTCCCGCTTCTAAATCAGATGCTAACTTCTGATCTTTTATTTCTTTTAGCGCCACTCTTAATTCATCTAACGTGCTAACTCCTAAACTATCCATTAAAGGCTTATTCATCGCCATGACGAGATCAGATTGATTATCGACTCCATAAGCTTCAAGTAAAGAATCTAGGCTTGCACAATCTACTTCGGAAACAGTTCCATCAGGATTAAATCCTCCAGGCGGCGAAACCACACCTCCGTTCTTTCTCAAAGCTCTTTGACAGCGACGGAAAGAGCGATTATCAGATCGAGTTCCACGATCGATCATTCCCATAAATGGCCTACCAAACCTACCTAATCTGCACCAAAAATTGCATTTTGAACAGCTCATTCTATCATCTAAATCATTCATACGAAAACAATCATTCATTGCCGAAGCGGGGATCCCAGAAATTGCAGATAAATTATTCAATGTCCAGTTCATCACATTCGTATGCGGATCGCGTGCTCCATCGAAAATACGCACATCACCTCTGATTTCATCTGTCGGCATGAATACCGTTATTTCTTTACCTGGAGCGAGTCCAATTGTGTCTCCTGTAAGTGTAAGAGCCTCAAGATAGATCATCCCTTCCGTTTCGAGGATTGCACCATTAGAGGTGGTTGATAAATTTTCAAGTACCATATCAGACATCTCATAGCACTCTTTGGCTCTGATCGTAATGCAACCTGAGGTATCAGATCCAAAAGCGTTTTTAGGGAATTGAATAATTGTGCCTTGTCTAAGAACAATGAATGTATCACTCTGGTTCGCGATACAGAACTCCTCTTTTTCTTGTTCTAACAGGGCATAAAGTTCTTGGATATCTCCTGTTTCTTCAATAATCTCAGGGATGAAATATACACGAATCTCAACACGACGATTTTCAGTCTTCTCCCCCTTGGATTTATTCGTGTTTAGTGGTTTTAATTCGCCGAACGATGATGTGTCTAGCGCAGATCCAAAATTTGCATCAAGAATATTTTTCGCGATTTCATCTGTTCGATTTCGAGATAGAGTTTCATTGTATTGGTTACTTCCATCGGAATCTGTATGTCCAAATAACGCAATTCGCTCTACTTTCTGAAAATCTAAGGATTCCAGGTATTCTGACAGCTTCTCGCTTTCCGATGCCGTAATTGAATATTTATCTACATCAAAATGAACGATATAGCTGTCATTTTGAGCAGCCAAGATGAAGAAAGTAAATAAACTAGTGAGCAGAAGAAGAATACGTAGCATAGCTTTAAGTTTCGTTAATAACTATGCAGAGATGTCCTTTTTCAAAAAAGGTTAACGAAAAAATCCCTCACCAATGGAATGATGAGGGATTCATATTAATGTTGATATTGACTAATAAAATAAATGTTTCTTTGAGCTATTCTTCCATCCAGCTTGTGATCCATAATCCGCAAAATAAATCTTTACGTCGGCTTGCGATTCGTAATCGACATAGTAAATTTTAACGTCGGCCTGCGATTCATAATCTACGAAGTACCAATGGCCATCATTTCCATCCGCGCTTGATTCGTAATCCTCTTTGTAAACCAACAGGTCAGATTGAGACTCGTAATCAACAACATATACTTTTACGTCCGCTTGCGATTCGTATTCAACAGTATAAATCGATTGAGCATTCACTCCGTAGGCACATGCAATAAATAGACAGGCCGTTATAATATGTTTTTTCATTCCTTTTTCAATTTAGTGTATCTAAAGATAATAATGTCCGCTTTGTAACGTCTAATATTCTAGCATTTAACACATTATTAAGACATGACACATCCAAAACAAGTAAAAAAACGCTGCTTAGCCGTTCACTCTCTCATTGACTTCCATCCATCCGCCACCGTTCTCACAGTCTAGACCTTTCGCTTTAAAGTAATCAGTTGCTTTACCGCTTCTATTTCCGCTTGCACAACAAAAAACAACAGGTTGAGCCAATGCCATTATTTCTTCTTCTCTTGCTACAACTTCATCTAAAGGAATATTAACAGAGCCTGCAACATTTCCACCGGTAAACTCGCCAACTGAGCGAACATCAATTAATGTAAAATCCATATTTTTCAATTTTGTAGAACAAATATAAGGATGTAGACGTGATCTATGTGCACCAATTGTTACAAATGGGTTACTAGTGGGCGTATTAGATCATTGATACAATAGGTAGGCTGAAGCTCTCGAAGTCACATATTAGATATTAGAATGGATCCAGATGTCTGTGACATTATGAAATAAATATTCAAATACATTGTTTACCTTTCAGTAACTACCACATCTGTATAAAAAGACGTACATGACAAAGATCACCAATAAAGTAAAGTCCTCTCGCTCCAGCTCATCGGAACTAGTGGCGCTTTACAAGAAGTGGCCAGATATCAAACGATACCTGCGCTCGATCGGATGTCCTTCAGCAGATGCGGAAGATATTTTTCAAGAAGCATTACTGGTTTATTCACGAAAGAAGGCAGATCCAACGTTTACATTAACGGTAGCACCCTTTCATTATGTGAAGAGTACCTGTAAGTTCATTTGGTATAATCAATCGCGTAAAGAAGCGAAACACCAGAAGGTGGAATTATCAGATCAGAATGCAGAAATAATAGATGATCAGTGGTTTCAGAAAGAAATGAAGCTGCAATTGATTGAGAAGGCACTTTCGAAATTGGGAAAGCAATGCCAAGAACTTCTTCAACTTTTCTACGGAAAAGGATGGTCGATGGTTGACATCGCTAAGAAAATCGGTCTTAGGAACGATAAAGTTGCCAAAGTACAGAAGTATCGCTGTCTCGCAAAAGCCAAGGATGAAGTCCGAAAGCTACAGTCTCAGTCTTTTACAGTGAACATTAAAAACTAAGCCATGCAAGCAAACATTACTAAAATAATAGATCAATACTTACACGGCGAACTTTCTGCTGACGATAAAACTGTTTTCGAAGAGAGGTTGGCTGATAATCCAGAATTACGCCAAGAATTAGCACTACAACAAGACATTCATGAAGCGGCACAACGAGCGTCGTTTCGAGCAGATATAAAACATGTAGGTCGACGCTATCGCCTCAATCGAATTCTAAAGATGAGCGCAACTGGACTGGGTATCATAGCCATAATTGCGATGAGCGGCTACTTTATCCAGAACGGTTTAAATGACTCTACTGATGTCAATTCCACTACTGCTCAAGAGATCGCACTGGAACAAGCCGAGAAGCTCAATGAATTTGTACAGTTCGATAATGTTCCAGTTCAATACTTTTCAATTCCAGAAGAAGGAGACTTCAAGCTCTCAGAAGAAGGAGTATTACTCTCTGTTCCTGAAAATGCATTTACACTTAATGGTGCTCCCTACTCAGGTCCGAGCATTCTTCAATACCAAGAAGCGATTGATGCTGCAACGATTATTAAAGGCAACCTAAATACAATGGCCGGAGATCAATTATTGGAAACACAAGGCATGTTCTCTATCCAGGCATATACACCACAAGGCAAGGAACTTCAGGTGAATCCATCTGTTGGAATTTATGTGCAAGTCCCTGTTGACGAATGTAAATCTGGCATGCAACTCTACGAAGGTGTTGCGTTGAAAGATGGGACGATTGACTGGCAGAATCCTGTTCCACTGGAAAAAATACCGCTTTCTATACCGATGAATGAACTTGACTTCTACCCTGTTGGCTATGAAGCAAAATTGGATGAAACGAAATGGAAAAAGAACAAACAATCAAGAGATAGCCTCTACTTGAGCTTCGAAGTGAATCATGGCAATGTAGCGGAGCCAATTAATGCAGTAATTAATCCGAGGGCAGCAGCCACTCATCCAAATGGAGCTTTCCGCGAACTCAATTCAGACCGAGCAACGAATACAGACCCAAACGTAGTCTTCTTTCCAGAGCTAGAAGCACAATTCCCTGGTGGCTCGAAGGCTTTGCGCATGTATATAGCCAAGAATACTAAATATCCTCAATATGCGATATTGCAAGGGCAAAGTGGCACAGTGTACGTTTCATTCACAACGAATCAGCGTGGTAAAATTGAAAATGCTTTAGTAGAAGAGTCGGTGAGTCCTGCATTGGATAAAGAAGCCCTACGATTGGTCAACAATATGCCGAATTGGGTTCCAGCTCAAGAAAACGCTATGCCTGTTCGAGCGATGCATCGAATCCCAATCAAATTTATGTTAGAAGGTGACCAAAAAAATCAAAATCCATATAATAATTTAGTGGTATCAGTCTCTTCTCCACAATTTGAAGACGTTTCAGTGGCATCAATATATCCTGATCCTCAAGTTGAGCCGCATAGACAATTAACTTCTCCTGATATTTCAGATACCAATGCTTCAATTGACCGCTACCCATTCGTGTCACCATCAAAAGTACTTGCGCTGTGGAACTCAAAATTCAATAAAACTAATTTGGCCACACGTGAATTCGAACGACGTATGAAGGCAATTCATTCTACGTGTAGCGATGCCGTTTTAGCGAAATACACGCGTCAATTAAGTAAGCCAATCTCAGAAATCGATAGAGAAGTTTCCGCTATGGGTTATGGCGTATTTGATGCATTTGCAGCAGAGCAAATTGGTGCCGTTAACCCGGGTAATCCGCATCTTATCAACTTACAGAAGTTTTACGATCAAGGAATTAAAGCGCTTAGAAAAGAAGCGAAGAAAAGTAATGATTGGGAACAAAAGCTACGTAATCAAAGGGACCTAGAGTTGACAAAACAACGGAATGCACACTCAGCAAGAACTATAAAAAATAAGCGAGCGTCAGGTGCAGACGAAAAAGCCCTGAATACTAAACGAATATTGAAAGAGACACGTCTAAATGGGCCAAATCGAACCATTCGTCAATCACCAACAGCTCGACCTTCTGCGGCCGCAATGTTTGGTCAATTTAATCGAACAGCATCTTTTACTGTGACAAGATCTGGTTCGCATAATCTTGATCGCCCATCACGCTTCAATTCACCGCCAGCGTTTGCGAAAATTCTAGCAGAAAGAGATGCGCAACTTCTCGACCAATCTCAAGTTCAATCAAAGCGAAGGATAGAATCTATTTCAGGTAGTGCATCGGATCAAAGGCAAACAGTCACCATCACGGAGAATGGACGTACATCAACAATTCTCTACAAAGATTTCACTTTTGAGGTTCCGAATCCAGAAAAATATGTTAAGCTTTTTGGTTATCTCTTCCCTAATAAGATCAATAGCTATCAGCTAATTGACTGCGCTAATGGAGATTTCAAACAATCATTAAATGGCAATATCATCTACGATGTGTGCATTGTCGGAATCACTAAGGATGGCTATGAATATTTCCAGAAACAGACCCTAAATGGTGGTGACTTAGGAACGGTAAAAATGGAACAATTAACCGAAAGAGATTTAGAGGCAAGTATTCGTCAGCTGAATGGAAAACGCATCTCACGTCCTGCTCCCATACTTGGTGAGCTTGACTGGGTGCGTGCTGAATCGAATAACTACCGCGAGCAGAAGCGCAGACAAGATATGAGAACGTTTAGAGCAAGTGTCGAAGAAACCATCTTCCCATGTTATTCAGCTTATACAGGCACGGCCAGTAACCTCAATCAAGAAGAATCAAATCAAGAGGCTCAACTAATAGAATTACCGACTGAACCAAGAAATAGCAGTACAGGTAATCCATTTATTAAAGAAATAAGGCAAGTGCCATCACCAGAAATGGATAGTGAAATGAGAGATTAGCGATACTGTTCGTCCTTGCCTTTGGGCTAGACTGACAAAGCGCAAAATGATCAAGGCAAAATAATACTTTTTATTTTTCGTGACTAAATCTAAAAAAGAGCCAGTTAAACATGCTTCTTTAGTAGCTTTTGTCAGTTCGCGTGTTTCGATTTTTCATCGAAATGTATCAAGAACAAAAAAGCTTTTTCTCGATACATTTTCCGCACCTAAAAACACTCGAACTAACAGATTTTTCTCTTTTCAACCAACTTGATGTTTAAGAAAAAAGCACGTGTTTACGATGTCAAAATGATGGACTCGGTATACTAATCTCATCGGTAATGCTTATTTTCGGGGTTCATGAAGAAACTGCGTCTTCTAACATCTATTCTATCGGCTTTTGCATTAGCAGCTGCAGGCTACTTCGCTCTTTTCGGAAAGTCTGAAGAAGTTTCGATTGAGCGCGGACTAAATTGCCTATTCGCGTTTGTTCTTTTCGTTTCGTTCTTATCTCTGCGCATCTCGATGATAGGTGCAGTTAAACCAAACTATAAAATACTTGTTGTAGCGTTTGTAATTATTGTGCTGTCTGCCTTTCAGTGGATGGATAGTATGCTTTTAGAATCCTTTGGAGCCTATCTATTGATTTTATTAATGATACTATTTGGCTTGTCGCTTTTTACCCAGTTGAATGAAGCAAGTAGGTTCTTTAGAACTGTTCGAATACTCTTTTTTGGAACACTTACCTATTTGGCTCTGCTCCTATTGCTTCCTGAACGGACCCCAATCTTTTTTGATATTGCTTTTGTCCTACTAACGCTATCAAGTATTGGTGCATTAGTAACAAGTAGATCTGCGGAACCAATTAGTTAACGTATGTTCCATACCCGTGCAAGCGTTGTGTCCAGTATTTAGATTGTTCAACGTTGGTAATTGTGATTCCTTTACTAGAACTAGAATGAATCATCGTCAAGGGCTTTCCTAGCTCTGAAACAACAATTCCAACATGCGAAATTCCCGACCCATTATTGAAAAACACTAAGTCTCCTTTTTGAACATTTTTAGCCTTCAATTTTCGAGAGCTCTCATATTGTGCTCCGGCTGTACGAGGAATAGCCTCACCTTCTCCCTTCATGACATACAACGTAAATCCTGAACAATCAAATCCGTTAGGGTCACTCCCAGCCCAAACATACGGTGTTCCAATGTGCTTCTTAGCCGAAGAAATAATCTTTTCGCGCGATCCATTTTTCGCACTCGAACTATTCTGAACATCAGGAACTTCGGCAACAACATTTGAAGAATTACCTGCATCAATCGCTGGTACACCATCGAAAATTCGATTAATTACCGCTTCAACCTCTTCAAAAGCTTCAGTGTAACCCATTCGCTTCATATCCGCTGCCCAGGACACCATATCGTTGCGCAACCATGAAATTTCATACATATGTGCATTGAAAATCTTATCTCCTTCTACCGAATATTTCACTTCAAGAAACAACTTCTCTGCTTCCACTAGCGGATTATCGTGACGAAGTTCCCAGTGCTTATTTTGGCATAATTCAAACATGCTTATGCTCTTGTAAAATGTAGGAAGCATTGAGAAATCATACTCAGGTTTATCCAGCAAGCGGTTTGAAAGTCGGTACGTTCTCTTGTAATGCCCTTGAGAGAAATTGACTTCCAACTTATCAATCTTCTTGTTCTGCGCCAACAGTGTTCCGCAAAACATAACTAGTACTAATGATCCGATATACTTTTTCATAGGCGTGGATTTCCTTAACGAAGGAACAAAAAATATGCCGTTCATTTCATCTTGCCCAAATATTCCGTCCACAATCCAATGTTTATTGGCGATTTGGTAGGCTTATTAACAATAATTACGATTATTAGTATGATACTTTCATCATAAATCGCGTTCTTTATTAAACTGTACAGCATTTCAAGTGTACGGAAGATTCTAAAACGACATGATGACAAAAATTCTTTCTATAGCAGTATTCTTAGGGGCTTCGCTACTTTCATTTTCACAAGTTGACTCTTCAAAGATCTCGACAACTCAAAAGTTTGATGAAGTACTGACCTATATTAATCAACTCTATGTTGATGATGTTGACGCGGAAGCACTAGCGGACGCTGCTATAGTAGCGATGTTAGAAAAACTTGACCCACATTCGACGTTTATTTCAAAAGACGAAGTCAGCGACGCTAATCAGCAAATCAATGGGAATTTTGTTGGAATTGGAATTCGTTTTCAAATTCTAAGAGACACGCTAATGGTTGTAGCAACTATACCGGGTGGACCTTCTGCGAAGTTGGGATTAAAGCCTGGAGATAAGATTATTAGTATAGCTGATGAGAATGTAGCTGGAATAGGCTTAAAAAACAGCGGAGTTAAGAATCGATTATTGGGAGATCGCGGAACTAAGGTGATGGTCGAAGTCAAACGTAGAAAAGAAAAAGACCCTATTAGTTTTGTCATTACCCGTGATTTAATCCCACTAAATTCTGTGGATGCTTCCTATATGGTTACGCCAACTACAGGGTATATCAAATTGAATAGTTTTTCCCGTTCGTCTAAAAAAGAAGTTCAGGAAGCACTGAGAACATTGAAAGCTGAAGGCATGGAGAATTTAATCTTTGACCTTCAAGGAAATGGTGGTGGTCTACTCTACGCTGCAAAATACCTTGCGGATGAATTTTTATCTGATAACAAATTAATTGTTTACTCAGAAGGTCGTTCACAACCTCGCTTAGATTTACGCGCAGGAAAAAAAGGATTGTGGGAAGAAGGACGTTTGGTCATGTTGACAAATGAATACTCCGCTTCGGCAAGCGAAATTCTATCAGGAGCAATTCAAGATTGGGACCGTGGTTTGATCGTAGGTCGTCGCACCTATGGAAAAGGACTCGTTCAACGACCAATCGATTTAACAGATGGATCGCAAATCAGATTGACAATTGCGCGGTATTTCACACCAAGCGGGAGATTCATCCAAAAATCTTATGAAGATCTTGATGCGTACAGAAATGACTTAACGAATCGATATGAAAATGGTGAATTCATGAGCTTAGACTCTATTCAATTACCGGATTCTTTGAAATTCAAAACGGACGGCGGTAGAATTGTTTACGGCGGTGGTGGAATCATGCCGGATCAATTTGTGCCCTTAGATACTTCAGAAACGAGCGATTATTACTCTGATTTAAACAGAGCTGGATTATTTAATCAATACTCATTGACGTATGTTGATGACAATCGGGACAACTTACTAGAAAAGTATCCTGATTTTGCGGCATTCAATGCGAAGTTTGACGTTGATGATAAATTCTTGAAGAAATTTTTAAAATTCGCTGAGAAGGAAGACGAAGAGCTTGAGTTCAACGAGGAAGAATACAACACTAGCCTTGGTTTAATCAAGATCCGAATCAAAGCGATGCTTGCACAAGATCTGTGGGGCTACAGTGAATTCTATCAGGTTTACAACGGAACGAATGAAATTCTACAAGATGCAATCAAGCTAATTGAATCTGATAATTACACGAAAGCATTAGAATCCAATTTACAATCGAATAATTAGTCTTTAGTTTTTCTTATTTTTATCAAAAATCAATAGATCCCATGAAAAAAACAGTTCTTTCTCTAGTTGTTGTCGGCGCGTTAATTGCGTCATGTGAACCCACTGATAATAAGATTAAAGCTGTTGACGGCAAGGTTGTCTCAACTGTTTCATCCAGTAATAAAACGGACAAACAATTGGACACAGAACTTAAAGAGTTCGAAGCTGAAGAGTCGATTCGCATAGCAGAAATGGAATCAACATTGGCTTCTTTGGAGTTCGATGAGATTTTACACGACTTTGGAAACGTTGGTCCAGATAGTGAGAACACAACTGAATTCGTCATTACAAATACGGGTAATATGCCATTAATCATCCAAGATGTAACGGCAAGCTGTGGTTGTACTACGCCACAAAAGCCTGAGAAGCCAATACCTCCAGGAAAAACAGATGTAATCAAGGTAACATTCAAACCGAAAGAAGGCCAAAAGAACGAGATTCGTAAAACAGTAACGGTTACTGCTAACACTCCTCAAAAGGTTCACAAAATTGAGATTAGAGCGTTTGTGCTTTAGCAGTATCAGCTACAATTTCCTTCGTTATGAAAGAAGTTGAAATAAGCACTGAACCAGAAAAACTCAATTTAAATTCAAGCGACAAATACAACTGCTCTGATAAAAAATAAGAATGGATTCATCCAAACTAACTATTAATAGATCTGTCTAGCTCCAAAGCTTCTTTTGATAACGCCAAAGAACGTATCAAGGTAAGAGACCAATCACTGAATAGCTTATGATTATTAGAGAGTGAAAGATGTAAATAGCGTACATTAATCTACCTCTTCAAAATCTACCTCTTCAAAATCTACATCTTCAACATCATTCGAACCTTTATTCTTTCCAATGACATTGGTTTTTCCTAGATTTTGACGCGAATGCTCCTGAGCACGTTTGATGTTCTCGCGTTGTTCGGCATCTGCTGCCTGCTCGTTCACATTACGTTTGGCATTCATTAGCTGACCAATATAACGAACAATAATAAACACTCCAATGATAATTGCTATCATTCGGAACGCTCCCGGTATGAAAGCCTCTGCTATCATTATTTCGATAAATGCATGTTACGTTCAGAGTAAATCTTACGGAAGAAAGGATCACGAAGGTCTTTGATAAAGCGTATTGCCTCACCCGTTGATTTCATCTCTGGCCCAAGTTCTTTCTTAACATCAGGGAATTTCTCATACGAGAAAACCGGAATCTTAACCGCATAACCTTCTTTCGTAGGATTGAAATTAAAATCTGTTACTTTCTTATCACCTAACATGACTTTCGTAGCGTAATTCACGTATGGCTCATCGTATGCTTTTGCAATGAAGGGCACTGTACGAGAAGCCCTTGGATTTGCCTCAATTACATAGACAAGATCGTCCTTAATTGCAAATTGAATATTCATCAATCCAACTGTTTTCAATTCAACAGCAATTTTAGTAGTGATATCAATAATCTGTTGCATTACGAAGTCACCCAAGTTAAAAGGTGGTAGCAATGCATATGAATCGCCCGAGTGAATTCCTGCAGGTTCTATGTGCTGCATAATTCCAATGATGTAAACATTTTCACCATCACAAATCGCATCTGCTTCGGCCTCTATAGCTCCACCTAGGAAATGATCAAGAAGAATTTGGTTGTTACCCATTTCACGAATGATATCAACAACATGATGTTCTAATTCGTCGTCATTAATAACAATTTTCATCTTCTGTCCACCTAAAACATACGAAGGACGCACTAACAAAGGATAGCCTAAATTATCCGCCAATTCTAAGGCTTGCTCTGCACTTTCAACAATTCCGTATTTTGGAAAAGGAATATTATTGTCTTCGAGTAATTTTGAGAATCGCCCGCGATCTTCCGCTAAATCTAACGCTTCAAAGCTCGTTCCGAAAATTTTAATTCCGTAGCGCTCTAACTTTTCGGCCAATTTCAATGCTGTTTGTCCACCTAACTGAACAATTACACCTTCAGGCTTCTCGTGTTTAATGATGTCATAAATATGCTCCCAGAAAACAGGTTCGAAGTACAATTTATCTGCAGTGTCAAAATCAGTAGAAACCGTCTCAGGATTACAATTAATCATGATCGTTTCAAAACCACATTCTTTCGCGGCCAAAACTCCGTGGACACAGCTATAATCAAATTCGATTCCCTGTCCAATTCTGTTGGGGCCGGAACCAAGAACAATCACTTTTTTCTTCTCAGATACAACGCTTTCGTTCTCGTATTCAAATGTAGAATAGTAATAAGGCGTTTGTGCCTCGAATTCTGCAGCACACGTATCTACGAGTTTGAATACTCTTCGAATATCAAATTCCTCTCGCTTCGAGTGAACTTCAGACTCCAAACAACTCAATAAATGCGCTATCTGACGATCCGCGTAACCTTTCTGCTTAGCCTCAAACATCAGTTCCTTTGGCATCGTGCCTAGGTGATGCTTTTCAATGCGATCCTCAAGTTTAATTAAGTCTTCTATTTGTTTCAGGAACCAGATATCAATGCGTGTCTTTTCGACGATCGTTTTGAATGGAATTCCCATTTTAATCGCGTCATAAATATGAAACAAACGATTCCAACTCGGATGCTCTAAACTATGAAGCACTTCATCCTGATTCGTTAGCTCGCGTCCATCAGCTCCCAAACCATTTCGGTTTATTTCAAGTGATTGACATGCTTTCTGCAATGCCTCCTGGAATGAGCGACCAATCGCCATAACCTCTCCAACGGATTTCATCTGCAGACCTAACTCACGGTTTGTTCCTGGGAATTTATTAAAGTTCCATCTTGGAATCTTCACAACTACGTAATCGAGGGTAGGTTCGAATAAAGCAGATGTTGTCTTCGTAATTTGGTTCTGCAATTCATCAAGGTGATAACCTATTGCCAGCTTAGCGGCTATTTTTGCAATTGGATACCCCGTTGCTTTAGAGGCCAATGCTGACGATCTAGAAACACGTGGATTAATCTCAATGGCGATAATATCTTCCTTTTCATCTGGAGATACAGCGAACTGAACATTACATCCTCCGGCAAAATTACCGATCGAACGCATCATCTTGATCGCCATATTACGCATCTCTTGGAAAGTAGTATCAGAGAGCGTCATTGCAGGAGCCACAGTTATTGAGTCTCCCGTATGAATCCCCATTGGATCGAAGTTCTCAATTGAACAGATGATTACGACATTGTCGTTTGCATCGCGTAACAGTTCCAATTCGTATTCCTTCCAACCGAGTAATGCCTTATCGATCATTACCTCATGAATAGGAGATATTTTAAGGCCATTCTCTAGGTGATCATCAAATTCCTCAGGGTCGTGAACGATTGCTGCACCAGCTCCACCTAAAGTAAACGAGGCACGCACGCATAATGGAAATCCAAATTCCTGTGCTATCTCTTTACCCTCAAGGAATGATTTAGCTGATTTTTGAGGCGCCATCGGGATATCGATTTCTGCCATCAAATTTTTGAATGCCTCACGATTCTCTGTGATTTCTATCGCATTAATGTCGACACCAATAATAGCAACACCGAACTCCTCCCAAATCCCCATTTCATCACACTTGATGGCAAGGTTCAATCCTGTTTGTCCTCCCATGGTAGGCAAAACGGCATCGATGTCATGCTTCTCCAAGATCTCTACAATGCTCTCTGCTTCCAATGGAAGTAAGTAGACATTATCCGCCACAACCTTGTCGGTCATGATCGTTGCAGGATTAGAATTAATGAGGGTTACTTCGATACCTTCTTCTCGAAGTGATCTTGAGGCTTGTGATCCAGAATAATCGAATTCACAGGCCTGACCGATAACAATTGGTCCACTACCGATAATCAGTACGGACTTAATAGCGTTGTCTTTTGGCATTATTGCGCTTTTCAAGGTTCAATTCGCACCAATATTAGTGACAAATCGAAGGCAAACTTATACAAAAAATAGTGTACTGCTAAATCGTTTTTGAAGATGTTTTGAACATAGTTCGTGGATAAGTACCAAAACATGAATGATTAGCACGAATATCTCGCACAATAAACTCAACATTCAACTGACTCATAGTTGAATAACTGTTATTTACAACTGTTTCATCTCAGGTAAATATCTTGTGCATAAGTTCTAAGAATTAGAAACAAAAAATCCCCAACAAATGTTGGGGATCTAGATATCAAATTTCGTATCCTTTCAACTCCGCTTGCGACGGAGATATAAAAATGTCAAATTACGTCAAATACAACTAACAATGCGTAAATCATTCCAGGCAGGAAAAAGAGTAACATTAAAACTAATGCGATGAGCACTTTCACCCAATCGATGTTTGTGTAGATAGCAACACCGAGTGGCGGAAGCAGGATTGCACATATCACGGCTAAAATGAAAATTGCATCTCCTCCACTGCCTTGGTTCTTTTTGTTTTTCTGCTTTCTACTCGTGGATTTACGCTTCTTCTTGACTTCATTTTTTTCTGAATTTACTTTTGAATCTTTCGTCTCAATAGAATTCTCCGTTTCCGAAGCTTCTGTTTCCGGGGCATCCGATTCAGTAGTAACAACTAAATCAAATGGAACAACTGCATTTGGTGTCGCTAATTCAAAAGTAAAACCTTCTAAGATGATGCCTAACTCTGAAGAATTCGATACGGATCTAGCGTCATTCGCTTCCATATGAGTAAATGAAATATTCTCGGAAGACGAAACGGAAAATGTCTCCTCAGACGCTAATTCTGTGCTATTTGCGATCTTATCTTTATCTGTAGATAAGTTTGATTTCTTGTTGATATGAAAACCCTTCGTATACTTTCTCTTGGATATCAAATTGTTATTGACCACATTATTCGAGGTCGAACACGCTCCAAGTATCAATACCAGAATAATCAAAAGGTTGATCGATGCTAATTTCTTCATTTACTTATTGTTTTATCGTTGAAATTTAAAGGTAAGATAAAATTAGATTCATGCGGTACTTAGATAGAAAGATGTTTTAAACTTTGGCCGTTAATAAATCATTCAATATTCATGATGAATTTCAACAAAAGACAGCGATTTAACTGCGAATAATTAGTTAGTTTAGCCATCCAATCTTTTTCATGAAAGTCTTATCTATTATTATTCCAGTGTATAACGAACAAACTACCATCTACGAGGTAATCGAGAAGGTGAATGCCGTTGAACTACCGAATGGAATTACTAAAAACATCGTGGTTGTTGATGACCAGAGTTCGGACAATTCTTTAACTAGAGTCAAAGATTATGACCGTGACTTCCCAGGGATTATCACGGTTCTTGAGCATAAAGTAAACAAAGGTAAAGGTGCTGGAATCAGAAGCTCTTTATCCGCTTGTATTGGAGACTATATAATCATCCAAGATGCCGATCTAGAACTGGACCCCAATGAATACAACAATCTTATAGCTCCAATATTATCAGGAGAAGCGAACATTGTCTTTGGATCTAGATTCTTGAATAACAACAAAGCTGATCAAGGATCTTTCTTGAGCCGAACAGCGAATAAATTTCTAACTGGATTGTCGAATTTAGCCTTTCGGACGAAATTAACCGATATGGAAACTTGCTATAAATTGGTTCCATCTTCTTTTTTCAAACATATGATTTTGAAGGAAGATCGATTTGGCTTTGAGCCAGAAATCACTGCCAAACTAGCAAAAATACCATCTGCCAGGTTCCAGGAAATTCCAATTACTTATATCCCCAGAACAACTGATGCTGGAAAGAAGATTGGTTGGAAAGACGGTGTTCGAGCAACTTACTGTATTGTGAAATACGGGTGGTTCAGTCCAAAACGAAAATCCTTCAGTAAACCTGTTGACTCATTGTGAATCGCATAAAATCTATTCTCCCAGAACTCGCCGTAGGACTGATCTTATTTATCATGACCGCGGGTTTTTTCTGGGGGACAGAAAACTATGAATACAGAATTGTACATTCGGATGGTAGAGGGTATTACGCATTTCTACCTGCTGTACTCATTCAAAAAGACCTCACATTTAAATCAACACATAAAGCGGAAATTAGCAGCTATGATCAAAGTATCGATCCCCATTATTTAGTAGTCAACAAGAAAGGACAATCTTTTAATAAGTGCTATCCAGGAGTAGCTACAATGCAACTTCCCTTCTTCTTGATGGCGACGCTCTATGAATCCGGAGAATCGAATATCACAGGATATTCCACTGCCTTTCTGAAATTTTTCCATCTAGGAGCACTCTTCTTTGGCGTATTGGGCTTCTTTTTTCTAAGGCGCTATTTGGGACTAGTTTTAGATGATAAGCGCTTGGCATTAGTAACCGCCATTCTACTATTCTTCGGAACCGCCATTTTCTATCAGACGGTTTTTAGACCAAGTATGTCGCATCACTATTCTTTCTGCCTATTTGCGGCGTTTGCTTACTTAATCCATCGCTATTTTAAAGAATTCAAGTTAAAACAAGTCTTATTAATTGGTGCGCTTCTCGGACTCATTGTAATGGTGCGCCCCTTGAATATTGTAATCATCTTCGCAATTCCATTTCTACTTGGCAGCTGGAACAACGTTCGACTATTTTTCGGGAAACTACTTATTTTAAAAAATGGTCATTTAGCAGGATCCTTTGTATTGTTCCTAATCGCTATCAGTCCAATATTCATATTGAACTATGGAGAAACAGGTGATTGGATGAATTGGTCCTATGAAGGTGAGGGATTCAATTTTGGATTCACCCACTTTCTCGATGTTCTGTTTAGTTTTAGAATAGGAGTGTTTATTCATATCCCGTTATTAATTCTGTCACTTGTCGGTTTGTTCTTTCTATTTAAGACACAAAAACAAGCTGTAATCTTTTGGTTCGGCTACCTCTTTGTAATCACCTTTTTAATTTCCTCTTGGTGGAGTTGGGATTTCGGTGGCTTCTATGGGAACCGCGTCTATATAGAGCACATGGTCTTTTTCGCCGTTCCCCTCGCCTATTTCATCAAGAGCATTCGTTGGAAGTGGCTCGGGGTTTCATTGGCAAGCATCTGCATGCTTTTTATGTGGATGCGAGCATATCAGCTTGTTGAACACATTATCCCAAATAGGTTAACGGCCACAACGTATTTTAAATCAATCCTCGTTCTCGGAGAAGAACACTCTGCAGACTTTATGTTCAACCGCGATTGCGAGCCATTTGGGAATTTCACAAGAAGTATTCCGACAAAGCCGAAAGGCGATCTTCCAATGAGATTTGATGAAAATAGAGAATTCGGACGCGAAGTAACCTTTGAGTTTCCCGCTGATGCGAAATTAAACCGCTACTTATTCCAGTTAGAGATTACCAAGAAACTTGACCCTGAAGAAGACTATAAAAATGTGTTTGTAGTTTTTGATGCTTATGACACTACTAGCAATCATCGTGAATATCAGGCACGACCAATGTACGAGTATATAAAGGAAGGCGGCACTGATTCCTACGAGCAGGTCATTGAACAAGAATATTTCATCAATCCTCGAACCAACTTAAACCTCATTAATGTTTACATCTGGAATCCAGGACATAAAAAGTTTACGATTGAAGATTACGAACTATCTGTACGCGAGTATGAGCCATTCGAGAAATAGTGGTTTCCGATGGGCAATTATCCGTTCATTTCAATTATTTTCGCATAAGATCGATTAGCCGCATATTATGCAAGAAATACTATCAAGTAGGGAAATTCATCAAAAGATTGAGCGCATGGCGCATCAGTTGATTGAAAACACCTTTGAAGAAGAACAAATTTTTCTAGGTGGAATTGAAGGGAACGGAAGTGTTTTAGCCGAGAGCCTTGCGAAAGTTATCACCCAAAATTCTGAAATAAGCGTGAACCTCTTTCAGATTAAGATTAATAAGGAAGAGCCCTGGAATAAATCAATTGAGGTTAGCGCTTCGAAAGAAGAATTAACAGACGCATATATTATACTTGTCGATGATGTCATTAACTCCGGTAAAACGTTGCAATTCGCATTGGTCGAAATGTTGCAATTCCCTACGAAGGCCATAAAAACGGTCACCTTAGTCGATAGAAAACATCGTCGTTTTCCCATCAAAGCAAATTTCGTTGGATTAAGTTTATCGACTACCTTAAAAGAGCGTGTCGAAGTAGACCTCACGATTGGTAAAGAAAAAGCGTACTTAGTATGATCGATCGTCAAACGGAATCAACATCGAATTTTGATGATTTGGATAAAATGTCCACGAAGGAATTGTTGGAAAACATCAACACTGAAGACAAGAAAGTGGCCCTTGCCGTAGAAAAAATAATTCCGAAAATTGAAGCCTTCATCGACGCATGTTTTGACCGCATGAAAGCTGGTGGACGGTTATTTTATATTGGCGCTGGAACGAGCGGACGCCTTGGAGTTGTAGATGCTAGTGAATGTCCACCGACCTTTGGTGTTGATCAAGGAATTGTTGTTGGCCTGATGGCTGGCGGTGATGAAGCCATTCGCACTGCTGTAGAATTTGCGGAGGATGATACTACCCAAGGATGGAAAGATCTAGCTGAATACACTATCAATTCAAATGACACGCTAATAGGAATTGCGGCTTCTGGAACTACTCCGTACGTCATTGGCGCGATGAAAGAAGCCAACGGTAATGGCGTATTAACGGGATCTATTTCATGCAATCCCGGATCGCCCGTTGAAGGAGAGGCACAGTATCCAATGACAGCGGTTGTTGGTCCCGAATTTGTGACAGGCAGCACACGAATGAAATCGGGTACCGCGCAAAAACTTATCCTAAACATGATAAGTACTGGCTTGATGATTAAGCTAGGTCATGTCAAAGGCAATCGAATGGTAGACATGCAATTGAACAATAATAAACTCGTAGATCGAGGAACCAAAATGATTCAAGAAGTATTGGATATCAGTTATGATGAAGCCGCACAACTCTTAGAAAAACATGGTAGCGTAAGAAATGCTACAGACTACTATACAAACAACCAATAACAACTACAATGACTGACGAAACTCTAGATCAAGGAATAAAGGCTAGCCCTCAACCATCAAATCAACAAGGAAACAAGACGTTACCAAGTTCGGGCGGAATTTTAGCAATGGGAATTATATCAATTGTCCTGGCTGGATTAATTGGTATCATCCTTGCGATTATCGCATTAAGTCTTTCTGGTAAAGCCGAAAGAGAATACCAGGCCAACCCAGGAGAATACCGTGAGGGTTCTTACAAAAACATGAAGGCTGGTAGGGTCTGTGCGATTATTGGTGTTTCGATTTCCGTACTTGCGCTTATCTTCCTATTCGGCGGCCGACTATAAGAGAGTACTTTTTCCCTCTAAACAAATCACGGATGGCTAGATCATTCGTGATTTGTTACGTTTTGGAATACCTGCGTTAATAGCATATGAAAACACCTACACTCGTTTGGTTCGTATTACTTATTGCCAGCGTTGGGCTTGGACAAGAGTTGAAACTCACCTCTTTCCCAACGTTTCACTCTCCGCTGGATAATTTTCAATCACCCACTTCTCAAATGAAACTGCCTAGGCCAATTAACGTCGACGCCTTTGAAATGAGCGATCTTATTACCTGGAAACAATTCAAACTATTTCTTGAGGATACCCGTAAAATTAAAGGAGATCGTATCGCTAATCGCTATACACCAAAGTTGAATAGCAAACATATCCAAGGAGTACTCAACACAGTTGAATTTGATGACATGCCCGCTGTTGGTGTCTCGTGGACTGCTGCCAGAGAATTTGCACGCTGGAAAACCCTGAAAGATAATAAGCACTCCATTGAATTCACCTATGACCTTCCAAGGAGATCAGATTGGCTATCTGCACTTTATCAACTTGAATCAAAAAAGAAAAAGCACGATTTAAATAAAAACTACGCAGACTGGACACTCGCTACAAAAGATGAATCGATGTACAACTTTGGTACAACTACAAATGCACAAGTTGATTACCATTATGATGCACTACCAGATGACCCGCCTTCTATGAAACGCAAGATTGCCATCGGTGCTTCTTTCAAATTTAAATTTCCCTATTTAGGAGATTACACTCAGAGTTACTATCAGGATTCAAGCTATTCGCATATCGGATTCCGTTTAGTAAAACGTGCTTGTCAATTCAGAGAGATTGATTGCTATGATGATTGGCTTTCAGAACTCTTTACGCCTTACCTTGATTACAACTACCTCAGCTATGGAAAAACGGCAATCCTTGATGACCTCTTCATCAATTATAGTCTCAATCATAATCGTTTAAGCGGAAAATATAAATCAACGTATTCGAACGACCAGACAAAGGCAGAAGGATACTTTTATAGAAATCAGCGTGTAGGCAGCTGGATTGTTTGGGATAGCTTAGGAAACAAATTACTAGAACGCATCTACACGAATTCCCAGCACTATCTTCAAGTTTATCCAGAATTAGATGATCCACAAGCGGAAGCGTTGAGAGCTAAGAGAACGAGGCCAGTTGTTCGCGACGAAAACAATAATTTGACTTACCATTTTATTGAAGAGCGCGTGGTAATATGGTCCCAACGACTTTGGACACAGATTACCGAGGAAGACAACGGTATTCTATTCAAAGATGATCGATTGATTGATCTCCTATCACTTTCAGCACACGAAAATAGAATAACCATTTACAGCCCGGCAACAGACGAATTTAGAGATACGCTATCGTTTGAAGAATTTAGTTCTAATCGTTCAGGCCCAGTTGTTGCTTATGCAATTAAAGAGGACTTTTTTATGGACATTGAAAGAGGAACAGCTGATACTCGTCCTATCGGAATATGTCCAATGGCACAAAAAATCAGCGATGGTGACACTACTCTTCAACCAATGGGCTGGTTTTATTTCCCAGAAATCAGAGAGATCTTATCTGAGTCATATATCGCATCTAGATGCATTGCTGATCGATCGACAACGCGTCAATATTTGATAAACAAGAAACAAAATGAAACTTCAAAAAATTTAGATGACCTCTTTTACCTTCGTGATTACGTGTGGCACGCAACTCACGAGGCAAGCATTCATGGGAAACGACCTTTTGAATCGAATGAAAGCGGATGGGATTTCCGTTTGCAGCAGATTGAAAGAGAACACGACTTTTGGATTTACAGCAATACCCCACAATAAAAAAAGGAGCCCTTTCGATAATTATCGAAACGAGCTCCTTAAAGTGCAAGTAGTGATTCCCACTATTTAGTTTATACTATGCTGACAAAAAAGTTAATCCTTTTTTGTTTCTGCCTTTTTGCTTTTACCTTTTTCAATCTTTACCAAAAGCTCTGTAGCATCTTTCTCAAGATCGATAAAGATTGTATCTCCCTCTTTCAAGTTTGACTTTACAATCTCTCCCGCTAATGGATCCTCCACATACTTTTGAATTGCTCGCTTCAATGGTCGTGCGCCAAATTTCTCATCGTATCCTTTCTCAACGATAAAGTCCTTAGCAGCATCTGAAACCGAAATCTCATAACCAAGCCCACGGATTCGAACATACAATATTTCCATCTCGATATCAATAATCGAATGTATAGCTTCGCGGTCCAATGATTTAAACATAATAACATCATCTACACGGTTCAAAAACTCTGGTGAGAATGCTTTACGAAGCGCATTTTGAACAACCGTCTTAGCATGATCATCTTTCTGCTCAGACTTGGCTTTTGTTCCAAATCCAACACCAGTTCCAAAGTCTGCCAATTGACGTGCTCCGATATTTGAAGTCATGATTAAAATTGTATTCTTGAAATCAATCTTGCGGCCAAGTCCATCAGTCATGTGACCATCATCAAGTGCTTGCAACAACAAGTTGAACACATCTGGATGCGCTTTTTCAATCTCATCTAACAATACGATCGAGTATGGCTTTTGACGAATTTTCTCAGTCAATTGTCCACCTTCTTCATATCCAACGTATCCAGGAGGGGCTCCCACCAGCCTTGAAATAGAGAATTTTTCCATGTATTCTGACATGTCAATTCGAATTAACGAATCTTCAGAATCAAATAAGTACTTAGCTAACACTTTCGCTAATTGCGTTTTACCAACACCTGTTGGCCCTAAGAAGAAAAATGAGCCGATTGGCTTATTAGGATCTTTAAGTCCAGCACGATTACGCTGAATAGCTTTCACAACCTTGTGAACTGCTTCACTTTGACCGATTACTTTCGATTCGATCTCATCAGCCATAACAGCCAAACGACCAATCTCAGATTCAGAGATACGTGTCACAGGCACTCCAGACATCATTGACACAACCTGCGCTACATGTTCTTCTGTAACATTGACACGATTGATCTTTGATTCATCCTCCCAAATTTTCTTGGCAGCTTCTAATTCTTCTTGCAGCTTACGCTCGCTATCTCTAAGCTCTGCAGCTTTCTCATACTGTTGAGATCGAATGACATCGTTCTTTTGCTCTTTGAGGTCTTCGATTTTCTGCTCGATATCAAGAATCGCTTTTGGAACTGTAATGTTCGTTAAGTGAACGCGAGATCCAACTTCATCCAATGCATCAATTGCTTTATCCGGAAGATGACGGTCTGTAATGTAGCGCTCCGTTAATCGAACACACGCTTCAATTGCCTCATCTGAGTAATTAACAGAGTGATGATCTTCGTAACGCTCCTTAATATTATTTAATATAACGACTGTTTCTTCTTGCGAAGTTGGTTCGATGATGACTTTTTGAAAACGACGTGCTAATGCCCCATCTTTTTCAATGTGCTGACGGTATTCATCAAATGTTGTTGCACCAATAGCTTGCATTTCACCTCGCGCTAATGCTGGCTTCAACATATTTGATGCATCTAAAGAACCAGAAGCTCCGCCTGCACCAATAATTGTATGAATCTCATCTATAAAGAGTATCACATCAGGATTCTTTTCGATCTCCTGCATGACAGCTTTCATTCGCTCTTCAAATTGACCACGGTATTTTGTACCAGCAACCAAAGAAGCTAAATCCAACGACACGATTCTCTTATTAAATAAGACCCGTGAAACTTTACGCTGAACGATTAATAACGCCAAGCCTTCAGCAATAGCACTTTTACCAACTCCAGGTTCTCCAATCAAAATTGGATTATTTTTCTTTCTTCTAGAAAGAATTTGGCTCACTCGTTCGATCTCATCTTCACGACCAACGATTGGGTCAAGACGACCACTTTCCGCCATTTTCGTTAAATCTCGTCCAAAATTATCCAGTACTGGAGTTTTAGATTTCGGATCGCTCTTACGACCTGCTGAAAAGGATTCTTCACCTCCAGCTGCCCCTTCCTCTTCTGCTCCACCAG
This sequence comes from Flavobacteriaceae bacterium, assembly GCA_047624355.1. Classification (GTDB taxonomy): domain Bacteria; phylum Bacteroidota; class Bacteroidia; order Flavobacteriales_D; family Crocinitomicaceae; genus UBA4466. The sequence goes on from JBLHPQ010000012.1 coordinate 50,176, forward strand.
GGAATTCAGCTTTAGGAATAATTACATCATCTTTCATAGCCTCTAGTTCGTCTTTTACATTTTCATAAATCACGCCGTATTTGTTCAAAATACTGCATGCAACATTATCCTCATTCTTAAGAATCGAAAGTAATAAATGTTCCGTCCCTATCATTGGACTTTTATACAACTTTGCTTCTAAATAAGTTAATTTCAATACCCGTTCGGCTTGCTTGACCAATGGGATATTCGAGAGGTTCTTATCTCCCACAGAAGGTGTTCCTGCTAAATTCTGTTCTATTTCCTTTCGGATCATTTTTAAATCCAAATGGAATTCATGTAGAACTGATATTGCCTTTCCATCACCTTCGCGAATTAAACCGAGTAGGAGGTGTTCAACACCAATGAAATCATTCCCCAATCGAAGAGCTTCCTCTCGACTGAAACTGATTACATCTTTTACTCTTTGCGAAAACTTTGCTTCCATACTATCTGATATCTTTTTATATAAGACGAAGTAAAAATGGGCATTTTACATCACTTACAAATATATAACGAATAAAATTGTTAATAAGTCGTCCATATCAGCGATTTTCCACAGATTTTTGTTAGTAATTCATAGAATTTAACACGATGGATTGTCGCTTCAAATAACTAATTTCGACTCTTGCAAATAATAGGCACAAATCGTGCTAAACATAATATTGTGACAAGATGGCAGATGCTGGGAAAATAGTTCAAATTAACATTGAAGACGAGATGAAATCGGCTTACATCGATTATTCGATGTCGGTAATTGTTTCTAGGGCGTTGCCTGATGTTCGAGATGGATTCAAGCCTGTTCACCGAAGAGTACTCTACGGGATGCAGGACTTAGGTGTATATTCAAACCGAGCGCACAAGAAGTCGGCAAGAATCGTTGGAGAGGTCTTAGGTAAGTATCATCCACATGGTGATAGTTCAGTCTATGACACAATGGTTCGTATGGCTCAACCTTGGTCATTGCGCTATCCTTTAGTAGATGGACAAGGTAACTTTGGCTCTATCGATGGAGATAGTCCAGCAGCAATGCGTTATACTGAGGCTCGTTTGAGAAAGATTGCTGAAGAAATGCTTTCTGACCTGGATAAAGAAACGGTAGATTTCGCTCCAAACTTTGATGATAGTTTAACAGAACCAACCGTATTACCTTCTAAAATCCCTAACCTCCTTGCAAATGGAGCCAGTGGAATTGCAGTTGGTATGGCTACAAATATGGCTCCTCATAACTTATCTGAGGTCGTTGATGGATGTATCGCTGTAGTTGATAATCCTGAAATTGAAATTGAAGAATTATTGAAATTCGTTAAGGCGCCTGATTTCCCAACCGGAGGTATTATATACGGTTACGAAGGTGTTCGAGATGCATTAATGACTGGTCGAGGACGTATTGTGATGCGTGCAAAGGCTGAAATTGAAGAGACGAAAAGTGGTCGTGAAGTGATTATCGTTACTGAGATCCCTTATCAAGTGAACAAGGCGGACATGATCCGTAAGACTGCTGATCTTGTTAATGATAAAAAGATTGATGGTATTTCTGATATTCGCGATGAATCAGATAGAAACGGTATGCGTATCGTTTATGAACTGAAGCGTGATTCAATCCCTAATGTTGTTCTTAACAAACTATTCAAATACACATCGTTACAGAGCTCATTTTCAGTAAACAATATTTGTTTAGTTAAAGGAAGACCAGAGCTTTTAAACTTAAAGCAACTTATCTCTTATTTTATTGAGTTCCGTCACGAGGTAATCGTACGTAGAACGAAATATGAATTGCGTAAAGCAGAAGAGAGAGCACATATATTAGAAGGGTTAATTATTGCATCAGATAATATTGATGAAGTAATTAAATTAATTCGTGCATCGAAAAGCCCGGATGAAGCGAGAGATAAATTAATCGAACGTTTCGAACTTTCGGAGATTCAGTCGAGAGCAATTGTTGAAATGAGACTTCGTCATTTGACAGGACTCGAGCAAGACAAATTGCGTGCAGAATATGATGAATTGATGATCTTAATCACTGATTTAAAAGATATTCTTGCGAACGAATCGCGCAGAAGAGACATTATCAAAGAGGAGCTTAACCACATCCGTGAAAAATATGGAGATGAGCGTCGCTCTGTTATAGAGTACTCTGCAAGTGAAATGCGTATCGAGGATTTAATTCCTGACGAAGAAGTGATCGTTACAATATCTCATGCTGGATATATCAAACGAACGAGTCTTGCAGAATACAAAGTGCAGAATCGTGGTGGAATGGGATCTAAAGGCTCAACTACACGAGATAAAGATTTCTTAGAAGAGTTGTTCGTTGCGACCAACCATAATTATTTATTGATCTTCACGGAGAAAGGAAAATGTTTCTGGATGCGTGTCTTTGAAATTCCTGAAGGAAGCAAGATCAGTAAAGGACGAGCTATTCAAAACTTGTTGAACATTGGTCAAGACGATAAGATTAAAGCATATGTAAGAGTACAAGATCTTACTGATAAAGAATATGTAGAAAATAACTTCATTGTTATGGCTACGAAAGGTGGTGTTATTAAGAAGACATCGCTTGAAGCTTATTCACGTCCGCGTACAAATGGAATTAACGCCATTACGATTCGTGAGGGAGATGAATTACTCGAAGCTAAATTGACAAACGGATCTAATGAGATCATCCTTGCAACAACTGCTGGACGTGCAATTCGATTCAATGAAGAGAAAGTTCGTTCGATGGGTAGAAACGCTGCAGGAGTTCGTGGTGTAACATTAGCAGGTCCAGAAGATGAAGTTGTTGGTATGATTTGCGTGGAAGACGTCTACTCTACTGTAATGGTAGTTTCTGAGAAAGGATATGGTAAACGTACATACATTAACGATCCTGAAGATCACGAGCCAGTTTACCGAATCACCAATCGAGGTGGAAAAGGTGTCAAAACGCTTAACGTCACAGAAAAGACAGGAAAGCTTCTGGCTATTAAGAATGTAACGAACGAACAAGATCTGATGATCATCACACGTTCAGGAATTACCATTCGAATGCATGTTGATTCTATCAGAACAATGGGAAGAGCAGCGCAAGGGGTTAAATTAATTAACTTGAAAGCGAAAGCTGAAATTGCTGCTGTGGCGCGCGTACCGAGAAGTGAAGACGAAGATGAAGAGCTGATCGATGGTGAAGAAGGTACTGATGAGAGCACGAATGATTCAAATGAAAACGACTCTGATACAGATAATGGCACGGATGTTGACAACGAATCTGTGGAATAATCAATATTTTGCATCTTTAAAGAGAAGCATCATTAACAGAAAATAGAGAATATGAATAAGTTAGTTAGAAACCTAGGACTTGTAGCGAGCATCTTCGCACTATCAACAAGTGCTTTTGGACAAAAGAAAAACGAAACAAGTGCCGCGGTTGAAAACCAACGCGCTGGAAACGCAATGGGTCAAAGAGATCTAGAGGGTGCTAAGAAAGCCTATTTATCTGCGAAAGAATTCATTGATTTGGCAGAGGCTCATGTGGACACTAAAGAGCGCCAAAAAACACTTTGGCTGGTTGGAGAGATCTATTCGAATCTTGTGGTGCTAGGAGAAACTACACAGGATAAAGAACTTTTGGAATCTCTTGGTGGCTCTGTAGAAGCAATGGAACATGCAATAGCAGCGTTGAAAAAAGGCTTCCCAAAAGGAAAAAAGCATGCTGAGGACATTATTATTACTGTAGACCGTAACCGTGCAATGATGAGCACTATGGCTGGAGCAAGTTATGGTAATGGAAACTACAAAGAAGCTGCTGAATTATATGCAGGTCAAGCAGCTTTCAGAGAGTGTATTCAAATAATGGACACGAACGCAATCTTCAATGCAGCGCTTTCTTATGATTACTCTGAGCAATACGATAAGGCAGTACCAATGTATTTGAAGTTAGCAGACATCAAGTATAAGGGAACGAAATGCTACGTTTACGCTTCCTCTTCTTACCGTAAGGCAGGAGACGCTGCGAAAGCAAAAGCCCTTATTGCAAAAGCCCGTGAAGAGAACCCAACTGATAAGGACTTACTGTTAGAGGTAGTTAACACAAGTATCGAAGAAGGAGATGCTGCCGCAGCTGAATCTGCGCTCGCAGGTGCTATTGAAAATGATCCGTTAAATAAACAGTTACACTACACGATCGGAACAATCATGATCGACCTTGGAAGTGGAGCTTTGGCGATGCACGGTGACAGTGTAGCGAGATCTTTTGACGAGAAGTTAGCTTTGAAAGAAAAATCTGAATCGTACTATACTAAGGCAGAAGCAGCATTGAACAAAGCATTGGAAATTGATCCTGATTACGTAGATGCACAATACCAACAAGGAGCGCATTTGGTAACGTGGGCAGGAATCATCAAAACAGAAGCGAGTAAACTTCCGTATGGAGATGCTAGCTACCAGCTGTTAGAAGATCGTGGTGAAGCTACTTACAAGCGAGCACTCGTTCCATTGGAGAAATACATTGCTGCATTTCCTATAGATAAATCAGTATTGACCATTTTATTCCAAATTGAGAGAAACTTAAAGAACACTGAGAAGGCGTTAGAATACAAAAAACGTGCTGATGCAATCACAGATTAGTTAGACCTAATGAAAAATATGATAAGCATCCATTCTTTAGAGAGTGGATGCTTTTTTTATTGAACAATGCTACCTTTACCACAAACCAAATCAATGTCTGATCCATACAATATAATAGAGCCATCCGGAAAGCAGGTTCCCATTATTCTGAGTGTTCCACACTGTGGAATTGAATTCCCTGCAGAGATCGTTGAGAATTATGTTCCTGCAATGGCTGATGCTCCAGACGACACTGATTGGTTTGTACATGACCTATACAATTTCGCTTCTGAAATGGGTATTACCATCATTCACGCTAAATACAGCCGATGGGTGATCGATCTAAATAGAGATCCGAAAAGTGCTCCACTTTATGATGATGGAAGAATAATAACAGGACTAACAACGACTACAGATTTCTTTGGGAAAGAGATTTACCTCTCAGAAAACGTTATCCCAGATCAGGAAGAAGTCGAGCGGAGATTAGCAACCTACTATTGGCCTTATTATTCAAAGGTTCAATCACTCCTTGATGCACGGAAGGCAACCTTTGGGAAAGTATTATTATGGGATGCACATTCGATTCGACACTTGGTTCCTACCATTCGTGAAGACGTTTTTCCAGATATGATTCTCGGAAACAATGATGGCAAAACTGCCGATCCACTCTTGATCAACGCTACGTTGAATAATTTGAAATCTGGCGATTATGGCGTCAATCATAATACCCCCTTCAAAGGTGGACATATTACACGATACTTTGGGAAACCAGAAGAAAATCAACACGCACTTCAATTAGAGATGAATAAGATCTTGTACATGGATGATTTGGAAACAACTTTCCATGAAGAACGCGCCAATCAAATGAGAGTGGTACTTAAACGAACATTCGAAAGCCTCATCATTCAATTAGATCAACTTTAATATGGGACAGTTTTTCTTTGATAAGCTCTTACAGAATGATGGATGGAAATCTAATGTCTTAATCTCAACAGATCTTGATGGAAGAATAAATTCCATTCAGGAAAACGTAATTAATGCTGGCGGTCAACATATAAAAGGTTTTGCGATTCCAGGATTTCAGAATGCACATTCACACGCATTTCAATATGCAATGGCAGGATTGGCTGAAGTTCACAATGTATCACATACATCGGATGATTTCTGGTCTTGGCGTGAAGCAATGTATAAGCTAGCGCTGAGCGTTACGCCTGATCATATGGAATCAATTGCAGCCATGTTATATGCCGAAATGCTAAGGCATGGCTATACCAATGTCGCTGAGTTCCATTATGTGCATCACGATAAGAATGGACAATCCTACGGAAATCTTGCAGAAATGGGAAGTCGAATGATCGCAGGTGCTAAAACTGCTGGAATAGGCATTACGCTTGTTCCAATATTTTATCAAAAAGGAGGCTTTGGCAAAGAACCGACCATTGAACAGCGTCGCTTCATTTCTCCTGATACCGATGCTTACCTGAAGCTTCTTGAAGCGAGCAAGCATGCCTGCAAGGAGTATTCACACGCAAATATTGGACTCGGAATTCATTCCATGCGAGGCGTAGAACCAACTGATATTGCAGAAATTGCTAAATCTGGACCTCAGGATATTCCTTTTCACATTCACATCTCTGAGCAACTTAAGGAAATTGAAGATTCTATTGCCTATTTAGGAAAACGCCCCGTTGAGTGGCTTCTGGATAATGTAGCGCTCAATGACCGCTATCACCTCGTGCATGCAACCCATTTAACTCCTTCGGAAACAAGAGGAATAGCAAATAGTAAAGCAAATGTCGTAATCTGCCCAAGTACAGAAGGAAATCTTGGTGATGGTCTTTTTCCACTCAGAGATTATCAAGCATTTGGAGGTAAATGGAGCATTGGTACAGATAGTCATGTTGGATTAAACCCCTTAGAAGAACTGAGAATATTGGACTACGGTCAACGCTTAATTACGCATAAGCGAAATACATTCACTTCAGAATTAACAGGAAACAGTGGCGAATATGCACTTGACATGGCAACAATCGCTGGACGAAAAGCAATGAATAACTTTAGTTCAGCATACTTTAAGGTTGGAGAAGCATTAAACGCATCTGTTGTTGATGAGCGCTCTCCCCTTCTCGCTTCTTGTTCTGAAACGAATCTTGCATCTACAATTTTATATACTTCTGATGCAGCACAGCAGTCTGCAACTATTTCCAATGGCGTTTATATGGAGAATGGAAAATCAACTGCCTACGATCAAATCAAATCAGATTTTATAGCGACATTAAATCAATTGAAAAATCGTTAAGATGAAAGTCATTCACTTTGAAGATGCAAAGGTCACAGAATGGTCTGGTGGAAAGACACATGAACTTTTGATCCATCCAGAAAATTCCAATTTCAAATCTGGTGATTATGATTTACGCATGAGCGTCGCAACTGTCAATCTCGAGGAAACAACTTTCACTTCACTTCCCGGAGTAAACCGCATTCTCACAGTATTAGAAGGTAAATTGATGTTAACTCATGAAGGACATCATACAGTAAAGTTAGGCCCTTATGAACAAGATAGATTTCAGGGCGACTGGACAACAAAGAGCAAAGGAAAGGTACGCGATTTTAATGTCATGTGGAAGAATGGCTCAGCAACTGTGGAATGTCATCGAATATCACCTGGCACCACAAAAAAAATGGAAGCCTTTTCTGGAATAAGATACTTTTTCATTGTCTCTGGCGAAGCCGTATTTACGAGTAATGAATTGCAGAAATTCGATATGGGAATAGTTGAAAATGGGTCAATAGCTACCTTTAAAGAATCCTGTACTTTTCTCGAAATAAAATATATTTCAGCACCCTAAGTTTTGCCTGCTCGACTATAGAAACGGAACTTCATCGATCGGTCACAGATTATTTCTAGGTCTAAAGCGTAAGACAGCCAATCACACCTTACCTGAGTCCCTTCTACTTTTTCCAATCAACTCATACGCCTCAGAAACCTTCAAGAACTTCTCTTTTGCCATTTTTTGTTGCTCTTTCCCTAAATGCAAGACTCGATCAGGGTGAAATTTAAGCGCTAATTTTCGATAAGCCTTCTTGATTTCTTTATCCGTATTTGAAGCTATCATTTCAAGAATTTGATAAGCTGCCTCCAATGAGAAGGACGATTTCGGATTAAATTCCTGTCCAGAACTTCCAAAGCGCCAAGATTCTCCTGTATCTTCTTCCTCTTCCCATTTATCCCTCCATTGTTTTTGATAACGAAACATTGCAAAGTGAGCGATTACAGTTACTTCTGGGACTTCTAACTTTCGAGCAATATTCTCGATTAAATCAAATTCCTCTTTCCCAAAAAGCCAATCGGCCGTGGCAACACCGATTATCACATAGAGCAATTGAGCTCGATCGACGTCATTAAATTCACGCTTGAACACTTCACCAACTTCCAGATAATCCAGCGCATCATCGGTTAATTATTCTTCGAGTTACGCGATGTACGACTTGCGCCTCTTATCCGAATATTGCGTATCCAAAAACTTCCAAACGTATCCGTATTCATCTTCTTTCTTCTTACCATCCGCTTTCATCAGCAATGATACAAGCTGCAAGAAAGCCACTATAAAAGCATCATTAATAGCAAGAAATGTTTTGATGCGTTTCTTCCTTTTTTTTTTAGGTAATCATTGAAGCTTAGCGATGCGAGAAAGAGATAAAAGCCTCCAATTCCATAAGCGAAAGCGTAATTCCCATATTAAACCGCATTGGAAACGATTAGCACGCCACCAGCGAGAAGAAGAGCTACACCTATTATTTTCAGAATGAGTTTGATCGGAAATTGAATTTGGAATGAATAGTCTTATCGTCTGGCTAAGGTATTAATAACGATTCATTTAACGGGATCATATCGTCTCATATTGAACTCAACTAAAACGCAAGAATCATCAGAAATTAAATTTAGTTGATTGAGACAAGCTGGTTGAAGACAGCGCAGATAGTAAATAGTTGTATCTCAACGTAATTAAAGGAGTCATAGCAAGGCTTTCTGATTTAAATTCCCTATTTTTGCACTCCCTAAAAGAGTTTTAGAGGACAACATACCGCAAGATCCAAAACAAACGCGGTATTTATTTATATTCTTCCAGAGACAGGATCATCTGGAATACAAACAGTTAAGCCAATATGGCAATAGAAAAAAGAACGCAGGGAACTGCAGAGTTTGATTGGGACGCATTAGCAATGGATGGCTATACAGCTATTGAGCGCTCTGAGCTTTCGGACACGTATGCTGATACTCTTAATTCAGTAGCAGAACGTGAAGTTATCGAAGGAACAGTAGTTTCGATGAACAAAAAAGAGGTTGTAGTAAACATTGGATCTAAATCCGAAGGAGTTATTGCAGCAAGTGAATTTCGTTACAACTCAGAACTTGCAGTTGGGGACACAGTTCCAATTTTTGTGGAAACACAAGAAGACAAAAACGGACAACTTGTAGTATCTCACAGAATTGCTCGTGTACATAGTGCATGGAACAAGGTGAACGAAGTACTTGCAACTGGTGAGATTATCACTGGATTTGTTAAGTGTAGAACAAAAGGAGGTTTGATCGTAGATGTATTCGGTCTTGAGGCTTTCTTACCTGGTTCGCAAATTGACGTTAAACCGATTCGTGATTACGATATCTACGTTGGAAAGAACATGGAATTCAAAGTTGTTAAAATCAACCAAGAATTTAAAAACGTTGTTGTTTCTCACAAGGCTCTTATCGAAGCTGAATTGGAAGAGCAGAAAAAACAAATTATCTCTGGACTTGAAAAAGGTCAAGTACTTGAAGGTACAGTTAAGAATATCACTTCTTACGGAGTATTCATCGATTTAGGTGGTGTAGATGGTTTGATCCATATTACAGACCTTTCTTGGGGACGTGTTAATCATCCTGAAGAAATCGTTGAATTGGATCAGAAATTAAATGTTGTAATCCTTGACTTTGATGATGAGAAGAAAAGAATTGCACTTGGATTGAAACAATTGCAACCACATCCGTGGGATGCATTGGATACAGAAATGAATATTGGTGACAAAGTAACTGGTAAAGTTGTTGTCATGGCAGATTACGGTGCTTTCGTTGAGATTGCTGCTGGAGTTGAAGGATTGATTCACGTTTCTGAAATGAGCTGGTCTCAACACTTGCGTTCTGCGCAGGATTTCTTAAAAGTAGGAGATTCAGTTGAAGCAGTTATTTTGACCTTAGATCGTGAAGACCGTAAAATGTCTTTAGGAATCAAGCAATTGATGCCAGATCCATGGGAAGCAATTGAAGGGAAATATGCTGTTCAAACACGTCACGAATCTAAGGTTCGTAACTTCACTAACTTCGGTGTGTTCGTTGAACTAGAAGAAGGTGTTGACGGATTGATTCACATTTCTGACCTTTCATGGCAAAAGAAAATCAAGCATCCATCTGAGTTCTGCAAAGTAGACGACGTAATGGAAGTTGTTGTATTGGACATCGACCGTGAAAACCGTCGTATTTCTTTAGGACATAAACAACTTGAAGAAAATCCATGGGAAGTATTCTCTGCGACATTCGTTGAAGGATCTAAGCACCAAGGAACAATCGTTGACAATAAAGATAAATCTGGAATTGTTGCATTGCCTTACGGTTTAGAAGGAATCTGTCCAGCACGTCACATGCGTAAAGCAGACGGATCTAACGCATTGCTTGAGGAAACATTAGAATTCGAAGTAATCGAATTCAACAAAGACGCTCGTAAGATCGTTGTTTCACATACTCAAACATTCGAAGAGCTTGAAGATAAACCAGCAAGAAGTAAAGCCAAATCTGGTGGAGCTACTAAAGGTGGTGGTGGATCTACAGCTACTGCTGTTAAGAATGTTAACCAAGGAACTGAAAAATCTACATTAGGAGATTTGGATGCTTTGGCTGCATTGAAAGAGAAAATGGAAGGAGGGAAATAATTCACTCCCCTATTGATATCGAAATCCCTTGCTCTTTATTGAGTGAGGGATTTTTTTTGTGCCATAAATCTGTCTTTTAAGGAAAAATAATAATGAAATTATCCGTTCTCGTATCCCTCGCCCTAATTTCGATGTTATTTACTCATTGCATCTCCAGTTGGCAACTGAGCCCGTTCGAGCTCCAAAAGGAAAAGTCATTGCTATCGACACTCCTAAAGATTTATTCGAAGAAGCCAAGAAGAGCTTTGAAACGGACTACTTAGAAAAATTTCAAACACGACAAGCGGACTTAGCACATTGGAACGATACCATCACTAATTTCACAATGAACCATTTCATCGAAAGAACAATTGAAGTTCCCGTTAGGTATCCCGGAATAAAACTAACCTTCGATGATCCCGAAAACGAGGTAGTTGGCAATACACTCATTTATACCATACCTGTCTTGGATACGCTAGATCTGAATGCCTTTAAAACTAGAACCATGATGGGTAATTTCGACGTGTTTCAGCAACTTGAATTTCACAGAGCCATTAAATGAGCACCTCACTGTAGAAGGAGAACTGCCAAAATTTAAACCAGTTAATGAAACTGGAAACAGACCATCAACGGCAAATTCATCCATTGACGAGTTGATTAAACGTAATAAAGCGGGACAATTATAACTAAAAAATCCCTCATCAAATGATAAGGGATTTAACTATCTATAATTCGATTACAGCACAGATCCCGCAAATGCCATCAATGCAGCTTTGCTCTTAAACCCGATTGTTTTCTTTATTAAATTTCCATCTGAATCAATAATCAGCAATGTTGGATACGCGTTAACACCATATTTGCGCGCAATATCTACACCATCTGGATTTTTTTCCATTTCAACTTTGAGGTTGATAAATTCACTATTAAAGAACTCCGCAACTTCTGCATCCTTAAAAGTGGTAGCCGCCATTTTCTTACACGGTCTACACCAATCAGTATAAGCATCGATGAAGATGTACTTCTCTGCTTTATCAGCTTTCACCTTCGCTTTTTTCAAGCTCATATCCGTAAATTCGATTCCTTTCCCAACTTTCGAACTAGAAAATGATGTCATCGCGATCAACGCCACAGCTACAATCGCTAGAAGTCCTACTACTTTTTTCATACTTTTCATATTGTCCTGTTAAATTACAACATCTATTTTCAATCCAAGAGTTAAAATCGCTAACATGTTGTAAAGTTGTTACTTTTAAGGCAAAATTCATTCCAAAACAGAATGCCGATTCAATATCTCACCAATAGCGCCCCCGTCATAGAAAAAGTCAAAGCTTTCGTCAATGAATGGTACGCTGAAGGGACAACAATTGAGGTGAAAACATCAGGTTCAACTGGGATTCCTAAAACGATTGTCCATTCGAAAAAGCACATGATCGCTTCTGCAAGGGCGACGGGAGATTATTTAAATTTAAGTAAAGGCATGAAGGCCCTACTTTGTCTTTCTCCCGACACGATTGGTGGCAAGATGATGATCGTGCGATCTCTGATCTTAGAACTAGAATTATTTGTAGTCGATATCAGCTCGTCTCCTCTAGATGGAATTGAGGAAACGTTTAATTTCGCAGCAATGGTTCCACTGCAGGCCCAAAACTCGATGCTAAAAAATTCAGAAAGCCTAAATTGTATTGATCAACTAATTATTGGCGGTGCCCCCGTAAGTAACGGCTTGGTTTCTATACTTCAGCATGCAGATTGTCGATGTTATCATACGTTCGGGATGACGGAAACGATCTCTCATATTGCCATGCGTAGTTTGAATCAACCGCAGAAAGAAGCGTTCGAATTACTTCCAAACATTGCCATTACTGTCAACGATAATGAACAGATGGTAATCACAGCGCCTGAACTTGGTGTGGAAAAGTTAACAACCAATGATATAATCGAGCGAACATCTCCTCACCAATTTATATGGAAGGGACGCAGTGATTTCGTCATCAATAGCGGAGGAATAAAGCTCCATCCTGAAACCATTGAATCTAGTTTAAGTGAATTAATTACACCTCCATTTTTCGTCAGTGGCCTTCAAGATTCGCTGCTTGGGGAAAAACTCGTACTTCATATTGAAGGAACTGGATCTTATCAAAAATCAGATTTCACATTACTCCTTGGTAAGTTTCAGTCACCAAAGGAAGTATATTATCACGCTAATTTTCACTACACCTCTAGCGGAAAAATTGATCGCTCAGCAACACTAAACAATCTTCCAAGTGTCACTAGGGTCCTACTATAGAAGGCTTGGTCTGCCAATCACGGCGACATCCGACGATGTGCGAAAGCGCTTTCGAAAACTTGCCATGCAGTATCATCCGGACAAGAACCCCTCTCCTTCGGCTGCCAAAAAATTCTTAGTTATTACTGAGGCCTATGAAATAATCTGCGGGAAGCGACCGAACCCAATACTTCCTAGAAAGTCAGCATCTAATCGTTCTCAACCGCCCGCTACAAACGAAAAAAGCGCAGCGAGAGAACATGAGAAACGAGTTCGAGAGGCCAAAGAACGATATGAAACTCAACAGGAGCAAGAGAATATTGAAAACGAGCGCTACTACAAGAAGTTAACCGGTGGAATGAGCTGGAAAATCATGCGCATATCTGCAGTTTTGGGTGCGCTCATGGCATTTGGTCTGCTCCTTGATCAATTTCTACCTCACCATTTCGAGGAAGACAAAGTCAGTCATTACGCACTAAATCAAGGGCTAACCACTGTTGGAGATGAAATTATTAGCGTCATTAAAACAGAACAGGGGGCCTATCATTGGGTTTCAAGAATCAACTATGCACTGTATGGCCGAGCTCCTTCGATCACAGTAGAGAAAAGTTGGATTTTTCATCAGCCAATCCACGTTATTGCCAATGATAAGACACAGAATTTGTACTATGAAGTGCACTATACACTCTTTAGCAACTTTGTCCTCTTCATCATAGTGCTGCTCTTCCCTATTTTTGCTTTGAAGTATAAGCGACGAACAGTCGGATTCACTATTGTGTACCACGTTTCTTATTACGGCGTGAATGGCTTGATGCTTTTTGTTCTATTTACGGATGATCGGTGGGCGCATTTCCTTAGTCTAGGATTCTTCTAGAAGCTTTTCATTGCGCGATCCATATCACGCTTATCATCCTTATCTTTCATATCCTGACGTTTATCGTGCAGCTTCTTACCTTTTGCACATGCGATATTCATCTTTGCCCAACCTTTATCAGAAATGTACATTTTAACAGGAATCAATGTGTTTCCTTTGTCCTTTAGAAACTTTTCGATTTTGTCTATTTCCTGTCTATTGAGTAGAAGTTTTCGATCCCGTCGCAATTTATGAACATTGAAGGAACCGTTGGTATAGGCTGAAATATTCATGTTACGCAACCATATTTCACCACTCACAAAAACGCAGTACGCTTCCATTATACTTGCTTTCCCGCTACGAATACTTTTGATCTCGGTCCCCGTAAGTTTAATTCCAGCAGTATAGGTCTCAATTAAATGATATTCGAAACGCGCTTTCTTATTCTGTATGTTAATCCTCTGATGCACTTGTTAAGATTGTTATATGTAAAAGTAATACTTCTTAGCGAAAAGAATACGCTTGAATTGGGTAACTTTACAACGTGAAGATTCCATCAAAACATATTGAGAATGCTGTAGAGCAAATGTCCTCACTACCAGGTATTGGCAGACGAACAGCATTAAGGCTAGTTTTGCAGTTGATGAATCGATCGAATGATGAAATTTCTGCATTTTCAGGAGCTTTTGTTGAAATGAAGGCACATGTAAAGCAATGTGGCACCTGCGGAAACGTTTCAGATCAAGAAATCTGTTCTATTTGCATTAACCCGAATAGAGATCACCAATTAATTTGTATCGTTGAAGACATTCGAGATGTTCTTGCTATCGAATCCACAGAAACCTACAAGGGTGTTTATCATGTTCTTGGCGGTATTATCTCACCAATGGATGGTATCGGCCCCTCGGATTTGAACATTCAGCAATTGCTAGATCGCGTCGAACAAGGTGAAATTTCTGAGATTGTATTCGCATTAAGCGCTACCATGGAAGGCGACACGACCAACTTCTATCTCTACAAGAAGCTCAGAGATCACGATGTAATTATTTCAAGTATTGCGCGTGGAGTGTCCATTGGATCAGAGTTACAGTATGCGGATGAAGTAACGCTAAGTCGATCACTTTTGAACCGTCAACCATTCTCTGTTTAAAACAAATTGCCCCCTTCTTGTTAATTTATAATTCAAGTATTAAGTTTGATTGAACTAAAAAAAAAAATATGTTAAAAGAATTCAAAGCATTTATACTGACCAAGAATGTGGTCGATTTTGCAATCGCCTTTCTACTCGCTGCCGCTGTTGGACTTGTAGTCACAGGATTTGTCAATGACATCATGATGCCACTTATCGGTTTATTCACAGGCGGCGCAGATTTCTCAGATATGACTTACGTACTTTCAGAAGCAGTTCCAGCGGTTATGGATGGAGACAAAGTACTTAGTGAGTTGATTCCAGTCAATGAGATCCGTTATGGCGCTTGGATAAATACAATTATCAATTTATTAATCGTTGGATTTGTGTTATTCATGATTTCTAGAGCGTACAAGAAATCTCAAAAGAAAAAAGAAGCAGCACCTGCTCCTCCAGCTGGTCCGACAATGGATCAAGCGTTGCTTACAGAAATTCGCGATTTATTAAAGAAATAGTAGTTAACAAAATACGTGTGAGAAGAGCTCCTATCTAAGGGGCTCTTCTTTTTTTAGTCCCCTATTTCATAGGTCCCATTGAAGTCACAGCCCTCGCCGTGATCCGCACATGGCACATTTTCATGCACACTTATCGCACCGAATCTAAACTCAAAGACAACCATACGACACCCCTCTTTTGAGAAAGCTGCGGTACCCTTTTCATTCAATCTAAGTCGCCCTGAGATCGAACCATCGCAACCCGATCCTCCAACATTCATTTTAAAATCACAAACTGTCTCGTTAATTCGTGTGATCTCTATATATCCATAATGCATGTTAGATGTTTTTCTGGAATAATAACGCCCTGTTTTTACAAGGTTCTTTTCCGAATCAATTCGATTTTTAGTTTCATTCTGAAGTAAGGTATAATCTTCATCAGATTCAGCTAATTCGAAAGACAGAGATTTAATTTCCCCACCCTTAGTCCATTCTCCGGTGAGCTTATCATCCATTAATGCACCTTCAAATTTACCGACTCGATTTCCTTCTGTTGTATACTCTTCAAATAAAATTATGCCGGCAGTATCCAGAGAACCTTTCAAAACCAAATTCTCTCCAACAGAAGTATAAAAATACTTCCCTGTGATCGCTCCAGCGTTTGAGGTAATTTTCATGACAATATCATACGCTCCATCAATCGAGCCTTCGAATGTTTTTATGAATGTCTCAACAAGTTTAGGTTCCTGTTTTTCAATCTTTTCTGGAATAGGATCTGAAGTACATGAATAAATGAGAATCAAAATCAATATGGCCGATAATCGTTTCATATAGAGACAAGTAAAAGTGATAAACTCATTGAATAACAGCTTAAATATACATTTTCTAATGAATAGTGAAATATTTCACGTAATTCCGCAATTAATTGGCACCTAATCCTTTTACCGCATCCAACTTTTGCCTACCTTGCGGGAATAGTAAAAAAATGCCACCCATTATGAGCCTCAATAAACGAGTATCACTGATATTATTAGGACTGATCATGGTTCCTTTTTTATCTTTTTCACAAAGCTTGGACAGTGTCAATCCGGACAATCCTAACGATGATGAAGAGCAGGCGCTACAACTTGCTGTTCTATTAATCCTTGATGGATATTTATACGACGCAGACAAGGTTGTGGATGATCTCCTAAAAATGGATGCAAAGAATGTCTATTACAACTACCTCAAAGGATTTAACACCCTCTATTGTGCTAAAGATCATAAATCGGCGATTGAATATTTCTTGAAGACGATTGATCCCGTACAAGGGAAATTGAATTTACTTTCTGGAGAATCGAATGTTACGAAGGACGTTTACTTCCATACTGCGGTGGCTTATCATTTCCTAGAAGATATTCCAAATGCAAAGAAGTATTATCAAACATTTCTTAATGTATCTAATAAGCGCTCAATTCTTTTCGGTCAAGCGGAGACACGTTTAAAGCAATGTGATGTTGCAACTAAAATGATGCAGGATTTAAACAGTGCGAAGGTTGCACTCATCAGTGGTCCAATCAATTCGGAACTGGCAGAATACAGCCCGGTAGTATCAGCAAATGGACGTGAGTTGTATTTTACTTCTCGCAGAGGATGGGCAAATGAAGATCAGACTAAGTACATGTTCCCCATTGATAATTCATTCCCTGAAGATGTTTACCTGAGTGTGAAAGAAAGTAATGGAAACTGGAGTGAGCCAAAACGCTTAGGACTTTGTTCGGCGGCCTATAACGAAGCAAGTGTATCTCTTACTTCAAATATGGACAAACTATTTGTTTATAGTGATATTGAAGGAAACGGAAACTTATTCGCTAGTGAATTTACGAAGGATGAGTTCGCCTCTATTACTGGACTAAGCTATAATAAATTGAATTCAAAGTCATGGGAACCTCATTATGTTGGTACTGAAGATTCATCACTAATCATTTTCTCTTCGGATCGTAAAGGCGGTTTTGGCGGACGTGATTTATGGTCAATGCGTCAGTCGTCTGACGGATCATGGTCGAAGCCAATCAATTTAGGAGCTGGAATTAATTCTTCGGAAGACGAAGATGCCCCATTTGTATCTTTGGATGGTGAGCAACTCTACTATGCAACTAACGGTGAAAAGAGCATGGGTGGTTTTGATATCATGCACGCGAAGATTGACGATTTAGGTCAAGCAAGCGGAGCAGAAAACATGGGATACCCAATTAATTCTGGTGGCGATGATCTTTTCTTCTCAATTACGGGTAATGGAACAGACGCTTATTTCTCTTCATTTAGAAAGAATGGAACTGGAGACAACGATATCTATCACTTAGATAATAGTGCTGCTAATAAAGAAGCAAATGTAATTGCACTCTCTGGGATGGTGATCGATTTAACGGATGACGCTGCAGAGATTGATTTAGAAGTTACACTAATAAATACAAAAACGAATAAGCCTGTTGATGTGCTTGTAAAGCGTCAATCATTCTTCCAAGTCTTAGATGATTGTGCAACCTACTCGTTTGAAATGACGAATAAGCTCACGGGAGATGTTCTTTATACGGAAGAAATCTCTACAAACTGTGATAAGAAAGCAGCTCACCTTGAGCGCAACTATTACAACGGTCAATATTGGTTAGAAGGAGTTTTATCAGATGCTGATAGCAAAGACGCAATTAACGATGCAACGATCAAGATGTTTAACAAAACGACTGGTAGTGACATTTGTATCATGAATTCAGCATCCGGAGGAAAATTTGTTTCGCCTAAATTGGAAGATTTCAAACCAGGTGATAATATGGATGTTTCATTCACGATCAGTGCGCCAGGATATGATGCTAAATCTGTTGACTTCAGTACACTTCTTGGAAAAGATGGTAAGTTGACGGTAGATTACGATCTCGTAAAAACTACGGTTATTGCTAGTGTAGATGCAGAACTTGCAGCGTTCATTATCTACTTTAATTATGACAAATCAGGAATTCGTAGTTCAGAAGATGAGGTCATGAACGGAGTGATTAAATTGCTTAATGATAATCCAGCTTTAAGTATTGAGCTTAGTTCATACACTGATGATAGAGGAACAGACGATTACAACCAACGTCTATCTGACAGAAGAGCGAAATCATCATTGAAATACATTCAAAAATCAATCACAAATCCATCACGTGTTACAGCAAGAGGTTTGGGTGAAGAAAGCCCAGCGGTTGTTTGTAGTGAATGTTCAGATGAACAATACCAGTTGAACAGAAGAACAACGTTCAAAGTGATAAAGAAATAAAAGCAACGTGAGTTGAATTAAAAAGCCCGATGTACATCGGGCTTTTTTTATGTGTAAACTTTCTAACGACAATAGGTCTAATTATTGCTACCTTTGTAATAGTTCTTTGGGGTCGTATTGGATTTGACAGCGATAGCAGTTGTTGAGTGCAAGCATGTCGAGCAATGTGGTGAGGCTCG
>JBLHPQ010000013.1:0-59567 GCA_047624355.1 Flavobacteriaceae bacterium
TTTCAATGAAGTCCTCAAATTGTCACTTCAACATCCAGTTAAACAAGAACTCGCTGCCAATTGGCTCAAGCGCAACCTCTCAAAACCAAATCGAATACAAGTGATCTACTTCTTGGCTGGACTTTCCGTGATCGATGGAGATCTTAACCCGCGAGAAAAATCGATCATTACACGTTTCGCTGAACAACTTGGTGTCAGTAAAAAGGAACTTGACAGCGTGCTTGGTATGTATGCTCGCTACGAATGGCAAAATAGGCGCAACGAAGAATCAGAGCGTTCGAGAAAATACGCAAAATCGAGAAGTCAACGTGAATTAGAACAATGTTCTAAAATTCTAGGTGTCTCCATAAGTGCGAAAATGGATGAAATTAAGAAAGCCTACAGGAATCTTGTGAAATTGCATCACCCCGATTTATTTGCTAATCAGTCGAAAGAACAACAGGAGTTAGCTAAAGAGCGATTTATCATTGTTCAATCCGCCTATGAATATTTAGAAAAAGTAAAATAATTGAATTATTCAAACTATACCACATTTGATAAGCTACCGCGTACCCTTTTATACGTAGCAATTCTTCTTTTTATTACACCACTCTCTTTTGCTCAATACGGAAATGAATTTATCGACGGGATGATTGTCGAGGATTCAAAGGAGCAGGACTCAATCGTTGGTCATGACAAGGGTGAAACTGACGAAACTCAAGGAAGTGAAGAAGATAAATCTGAATATTTTGAAGGAGTCGACATGGACGAATATCTTCGATTGGCGGATGAAGAGCGAAGAGTAGAACAGAACTTAAGAAGTAAACATCAGGAGGAAGAAGACGATGAATCTTTCGTCGTGATTACCTTTATCCTATGTTCTTTAGCCTTTTGGTCATTGGTTTTTATTCATCACAAAATCAAGTATAAAGGGGTCGATATTGAATGGGCAGATGGTTTGTTTCCCGAAGGATACGTCTACTCAAGAGACACCCTTATGGAGGCATACTTGCGCTTGGCGGCTATGATGATGCGTCATGATAAGGAGGATTTTAGTCAAAAAATTGGCTTTGTACACTCCTATTTCAGGAAGCATTTCCCGGAAGAAGTAATTGATTTTAAAGAAATCTTGAATGCTGCCTATCGACATCCCGTTAAATTAAACAGTGCTGCTAAATGGCTTAAGAAACATCTTTCCAGTGCAGAACGAATTCAAGTATTGTACTTTCTTGCAGGGCTTTCTGTCGTTGACGGAGATTTTAATCCAAAGGAAAAGGTGGTAATTATAGAATTGAGTAATTTACTCACTATTAGCAGGAAAGACCTAGACAGCATTTTGAATATGTATGCCAGCTACGAATGGAAAAACCGTCAAAAAGAACAATCTAAACGTGCAAAAACGTACTCTAAATCACAGAGTGAACGAAAAATTGAGGAGTATTCAAGAATTCTTGGTGTTTCTGCGCAAGCGGGAATAGTTGAGATAAAGAAAGCCTATCGAAGTTTGGTTAAATTGCATCACCCAGACCGTTTTGCTAATAAATCAAAAGCCCAGCAAAAACTGGCAAATGATCGATTTCTAGTGGTTCAAGAGGCCTACGAATATTTAGAAAAGATCAAGTAGTTGACTATGCAATATCCCTGATACTCTTGTTCTCTAAAACTGCGAGCGTATTATCTCGAACCTCAATCATTAAGGCATGAAGCGAGCATTCTTCTTCACTTACACAATCATCACATTTCTCGTAATAATTGAGGCTCACACACGGTATAAGCGCAATCGGTCCTTCCAGGACACGGATAACAGAGGCTATTGAAATTTTCTCAGGATCCGATAATAAATAGTAACCTCCCCCTTTACCTTTTTTAGATCCTAAGATTCCATTTTTCTTTAGATCTAATAAGATGGCCTCAAGGAATTTTTGAGAAATGTTTTCTTCCTTAGCAATCTCCGAGATGAGCACAGGTGTTCGATCTTCTTTACGCGCAAGAAAACTAATAGCTTTTAATCCGTACTTTGTTTTTTTTGAGATCATCTATATCAAATGTAGCGCAACTTACGCCTTTATTAACCTATTCGAACGCCTAACACGCATACGTCGTCAGTTTGTTCTGCATCGCCCTTCCATTTATCGAATTCAGATTTCAGCAAATCTTGCTGAACGTTCATGGGTTCCTGGCTCACTGTTTTAAGGAAGGCCAGTAACTTTCTACGCATGTATTTCTTATTCTTATCTCCACCAAATTGGTCTGCGAAGCCATCAGTAAACAAGTAAACCAAGTCACCTGTCTTATAGGGATGATCCTGCGAGTTAAAATCTATATTGATATCAGAATAGCCAACATGTTGCTTATCCCCTTTTAATTCTATCCAATTATCGTCTCTAAGAATATGACACGAAAGATTTGCTCCAGCGAAGGATAGTATATTCTTCGCTGGATTCAGGACACAGAATGCTACGTCCATCCCATCCTTCATCTGCTTAGAATCATGTGACATGAAGAGTTTGGCTAACTGCCCACGAACAACATCCAGTGCTTTTGAAGGGGAGTCTACTTCATGGTTCGTTAGAGATTGTTTGATTAAGCTACTACAAAGAATACTTAAAATGGCTCCTGGGACTCCATGTCCAGTGCAATCTGCCACAACAAATGCCGTATACTCTTGCGATTGGTTTGACTTAATATGGTCAACAACAAAGAAATCACCGCCCAACATACCTTTAGGTCGATAAAAGATGAAATTCTCAGGAATAATCTCATCCATATCACTCTTCTGCGGCAATGTTGCTTCTTGAATCAGCATTGCATACTGAATACTTTCATTGATATCCTTGTTCTGCAGATCAATCAATTCTCTATCTCTTTTTGCTGCAGTAATATCAGAGCATACCCCCGATGACTTACTAATTGAGCCGTCATTATCTGTTATTGGAAACGCACGTTCATTAATCCAACGAATTTCTTCCTCAACTACTATCCTGTACTCAACATTGTATGCCTTATTATTCAGGTTGTCAAGTCTCGCTTTACGGATGATATGACGGTCCTCCTCGAGAATCATCTTATTTATAAACGGCTCATTATCATAGAACTGATCAGGCTCCATACCTAATATATCAAAAGCATTAGGACTCATATACTCGTAGTCGCGATCCGTATTATTGTATAAGAAGAAAACATCTTGAATCGTTTCTGAGATCTGACGAAAGTTCTTTTCACTTTCTATAAGTGCCAACTCAGCGTTCTTTTGATCTGTAATTTCAGTACAAACTTCTATTATTTCTTTCAGCTCACCATCATCATTGTATACAGGTGTGGATTCTACGATAATCCAATAAAGTTCTCCGTTTTTTCGATAGTAAGGGACTTGTATTGCTTCATCAAAGTTTGGGCCTCCAGCGGAAAATTTTAGAAATTCCTCCTGAAAGAAGTGCGGAATTCTGAATAATTCACTAGGCAAATATCCTAGCATTTCTTCCCGCTCATAGCCTGTAATTCTGGTAAAACTATCATTGCTCCACTGAATTCTTCCAGATACATCTGTAATCACAATTCCGTTCATAACAGAGGTTGCTATTTGTGATAAACTCCTGAATTCTTTGAGAAGTTCTGTTTTTTCTTCGTCCTGAACCTCTAGGGCATGAATGAGTTTTTTTTCTTTTGTGATATCACGAGAGACTCCCATAATCCCTACCTCGACATCATTGTTATCAAAAATTTTATTTGCAGAGAGATAGCAGGTGAATAATTCACCGTTCTTCCGGATGTTTTCGACTTCTCCTGAGTATTTGCCCGTAGCATCTAAACTTCTGCCAACACGCTCAAATTCTGCCCGGTTCGCGTAGATTACATCAGAATCTAAGCCGATAAGCTCATCTTTGGTGTAACCAAACGCACGCTCGGCAGATGGATTGAATTCAGTGATTGCCCCGTGAGTGTCCGATGCACAGATATAGTCAAGTGAATTGCTTATTAGGTAGTTGGCATAGAGCTCTTGGCGAGACAGGTTCTTCATTGAAATTCACAATTAGGTGACTTCTTAACTGCAATATAATAAAGCCCTTGAACAACTACAAGTTCGAGAGCCATTCTAGTACATCTACTCCATCTGCGTAATCACCTAATTGAGGACATTGAGCCGCACCAAAAGGTAAGTATGCCTTCCCGACAATGGCTTGAAGATCCCCTTCGTGCTTTGCTAAATATCCCGCAACATCCTCAGGTGCATCATAGTAATGATAATGGATCATCGACAATGGCGAAAAGAGCTCATCGCTTTCACGAAGCAGCGCAAAGTTATTATCTAATAAATCGTGAAGATTCATCAAGTAAACTGCTTTATTATAGTCGTAATTATTCGCGTATTTATTATTATTGATTATTCCTGAGTAATCAACAATTGCACCGAAAAATTGATCGAGATCATATCCTTTAGGAAGTATCAAATGTGACACATTTCTACATCCTAGACCAAAATAACTGAAGATATCGCTCCCAAGGGATTTCAATTCTTCCTTAGATTCTGAGCCATCGAGAATGGCAATAGACGTCCTGTTTTTTCTAAATACATGTGGATATTTCCCAAAATACTGTTCAAAGTATTTGTGAGAGTTATCACTTCCAGTCGCAATAATTGCCTCCATACCAACCATGCGAGAATCGGTAAATTCTATCCTATCTGATAGTTCTGGAACGAATTGTATTAAATGTTTGGCCATTGCAGGCAGGAGCGTTTTATCAGTAGAACTCAGTTTACAGAGGGCGTTATTTCCAGAAGCAAGAACACAAAGAAAATCATGGAAGCCTACAAGCGGGATGTTACCAGCCATAATGACCCCAACTTTTTTTGGAGAAGTTGTGTACGTATGCCCTTCAAGCCACTGCTCTAGATTAGAAGCCGTTAACTGGTCTCCAATCGCAGATAAACTTTTTCGAACATTGTCTTCTGTGAACCACCCGTTTCCATGGTGTTGTTCTTTTATAAGTGTTTCAAGATCAGTGTACTCTTCTTGGGTTAATCCAATCGAGAAGTCTGACCAAGAATCACTAGCCCCTAGTGCGCGCATTAGCTTGCCTAATTGGGTAAATCCATTTACTATATTTTCCTGCTTCACGACACAAAAGTAGCTCATTCAAATTGATTGGCAATTGCAATCGCAATTTTTCAATCTGAGAGATGTTTTTTCGCACAATCCTCCGTATATTTGCGGAATCAAACAGATCAAATCATGGCGATAATAATTACAGATGAATGTATAAATTGTGGAGCTTGCGAGCCAGAGTGTCCAAATACAGCAATTTATGAGGGTGGAGCAGAATGGAAATATTCTGACGGGACATCTCTTACAGGAATGATCACGACGTTAAACGGAGAAGAAGTACAATCAGATGATGTACAAGAACCAGTTGATATGGATGTTTACTACATCTCTTCTGACAAATGTACTGAGTGTGAGGGATTCCATGACGAACCACAATGCGCTGCTGTATGTCCAGTTGACTGTTGTATAGACGATCCTGATTTCAGAGAATCTGTTGATGAACTATTAGCAAAGAAAGATTTTATGCACTTGTGATTTACAATGCAAACCCAATAGTGAAGGGTGTCAATTTTGGCATCCTTTTTTTATTTCAATAAATCCTGAACAATTGATACCTCAATCTAATTAAAGTACTATTTTTGCGGCTGGGGTAAGTCTCTTCCGACTAGCTCCCTCTGAACCCCCCAGGACGGGAACGTAGCAAGGGTAGGAGGTTGAGCAGTGCGATTTGAGTAACTTACCCCTCTTTTATGCCCTATTTTTCGATGACCACCAATTTTTTATTCCAAGAATTCTTTCCGTCGTTTATCGAAACAATATAAACCCCTGGTTCTGATAGATTAAAGCTTATTTCAGATGTCCCACTCTGAAGTTGAGTTGTCTGTATTTGTTTCCCCGATAGGTTATACACATTCAACTCAATATTTTTTTTTGAGAACAGGAAAACCTAGGCTGACATTACCATTCGTGGGATTTGGAAAGCATACAAAATCGTCAAAAGTCTGATCATCAAGGCCGACATTATAACCGCACCCTTCGCATTCTTCAAGAAAGACACCCGAATCAAGTATGCCATCACCAGCGTCGGCAATGGCTATTCTTAAATGATACGTTTCGCCTGGAATTATTGCCTTGTTAACGTAAAGGGGGACTGTAAACCCATCATATTGAATATAATATTCTGACGAATTGTAGGGAGGATCACTTCCATCGCCATTAGCCACATAGAAAAGGCCATTATTAGTTTGATTCACATTATTGATACTCACTTGAGTACCACTAGGAATTACCGATAAAATTTCAGAACCGACTATTCCTGGACCTACCATTGAAATTTGAAAAGCATCGTTAAATTGCGATCCTACATATTCTGGATATTCATCAGAACCAAAGACGTACCTAAATTTGAATGTGTCCAGTACTGATACAAAGTCAAATTCTAAGATAGCAGCATTATAGGTTAGAGCTCCTGCTACTATCGTTAAAAGGCTATCGCCAGCGAAACCATTGTCTATACCTTCACCACCATTATCATTTGGCCCCTGAGGACCATATGGTGGTAAAACAGAACCAGTGGTCATTACCAAGCCTTTAGTCAAGCCTAAATTCGTCGTGTCAGAAAGGAATGAACCAAGCACGCCGGGATGTCCAGTGTAGGTGATATTTGAAATCGCAACATCCGGCCCGAAAAACGAAGGCGAAAGTAAATTCCCAGCATTATCGTTGTAGGTTGCTAATTGAGCAGTGGCAAATGTACTTGCAAATACTAAGAGCAAGCTGATCGTGGCAGTGTAGATTGCGTTCATGTTTTAATAAATTGACTTACTAAGAAGATACAATTAATGAATAAAACGCTGCGTTCAATCCGTATATAGTCCTCTGAGTATTGAATAGTATTTAAAAGACCAGATAATAATTCTTTAATCATCAGATGAGCAATTAAATCAAAATTAGCTCCGATTCCACACTTCTAAGGTGCTTCGACATCAACTAGAATTGTTCAAAAGCCATGGATAAGTCTTCCTTCAATGAATCCAATCATCGCCAAATGTTCGTTATTTTTGAAAAAACAATTCCTATGAAGTTCTTTATTGATACTGCGAATCTGAACGATATCCAAGAGGCAAATGATCTCGGAATCCTTGACGGGGTAACGACGAATCCATCATTGATGGCTTCTGAGGGAATAACTGGAGAACAAAACATTCTTGATCACTACATGAAGATTTGTTCAATCGTAGACGGGCCTGTAAGTGCAGAAGTTATTTCTACTGACTATGAAGGAATTGTTCGAGAAGGAGAAGCGTTGGCTGCAATGCACAAAAATATTGTCGTTAAAGTACCAATGATTTTAGAAGGAATTAAGGCGATCAAGCATTTCAGTTCTAAAGGAATTAAAACAAACTGTACGCTCGTTTTTTCGGCAGGACAAGCATTGTTAGCTGCAAAAGCCGGGGCAACCTACATCTCCCCTTTCTTGGGTCGATTAGATGATATTTCTTTTAGTGGATTGGATTTAATTGCTCAAATCAGAGGAATTTATGACAACTACCCGTTTGAAACGGAAATTCTTGCTGCTTCTGTTCGTCATCCGATGCACATCATTCACTGCGCTGAAATAGGTGCAGATGTAGCAACTTGCCCATTAAAAGCGATTAAAGCATTGGCAAATCACCCATTAACGACATCAGGACTTGAAACTTTCCTGGCAGATTATTCGAAAGGAAACGCCTAACGTAATTTGATTTCACGAGATTTGATCTCGATTATTCAGCTTCCATAATTGGTGCATCGCGTAATTCGATGAACGCTTGAATTTTTTCATTTTCAATGAGAACTGTAAGATTATAATTCACGAGCTTCCATTCACCTTTCTTTTTAACTAGAACACCAGCTCCTCGGCAATCGCGCATCCATGTATCAAGGTCTTCATCAAACCATGCAATCTTTCCATTCTTTGAGAAGGACCAATTTCTATTGGATGCGTCAAACGACCAGGCTTTCCCTTTATCAAAATAGGGCTTACTGAAGAGGGCAAACTCACCTTTAGTCCATCTTTCACCTGGTGCTGTTCCTAAGAATATAAATGAATTATCCATCGCACCGAAATAATCCATGTAATTAGCGTCTGAAGCTGCTAGATGCCAATTATCAATTAAGCGGTTGAGTGATTCTGTTGGTTTCGGTTTGATCGCTGATGCACAAAATAGCACTAGGCCGAATAATATTAAATTTCTCATGGATTCAATTTCTACGTTTAACAAAACGTCCCATCACGAATAAATCGGATGGGACGTTTTGTTCTAACTTATATTAAAGTCTTACTTTCCTTGTTTTTCCATCTTAAGAAGCATTTTCACTGCACTCTTAACGTTTACTACAGATCCAGTCACAGATAACGTAGCGAAGTCGATCTGATCTTCCTTCTCTTTCGTCGTGTCATCATCACGTGTACCTGGCATTTGTTGCATCGATCCTTCGTAAGAAGTCGCAGAAGCTAAAATCACGTCTTTAATCTCTTTCATTGAACGTGCAGGGAAATATGATTTCAACATTGCCGCAACACCAGCAACCATTGGACTAGCCATTGAAGTTCCTTGAAGAATTTGGTATTCGCTTTGTGGAACAGAATTGTAAATCTCAGATCCTGGAGCAAATACATCTACATTTGATTTCCCGTAGTTAGAGAAAGAAGAAGGCAATGCCATTTTCTTTGCTCCGTACTTCACACCTTTTTCTTTTTTGATTTTACTCATCTTAGTTGATGAACCAATCTCTAAGATATGATCCAAACGCTTCGTTTGCCATTCGTACTTTGATGTTGGGAAATTTCCTCCATTATCAATATTCGATGCATCGTTTCCTGCAGCGTGAACTAATAATACACCTTTAGAATCAGCATAGGCGAATGCCTCATATACAGCTTTAGCATGCGGCGAATAACCTTTACCAAAAGACATGTTAATTACCATTGCACCGTTGTCGACAGCATAACGAATTGCCAAAACGATGTCCTTATCGAACTCATCTCCATCAGGAACAGCACGCAAAGACATTAACAAAACATTCTCAGCAACACCGTCACCACCAAGGCCATTTCCTCGAACCGCTCCAACGATACCTCCAACATGAGTTCCATGTAATGCGTCAGGTCCTTCAACGTCATTATTTCCATAATTCACATCTGAAAAATCGTCAGGATTATCTCCAATTACAGCACGACCGTCAAAATCAACGTTGTGATGTGTATCTAACATTCCTTGAATCTGCTTTGCCTGTTTAGCAATTGATTCTTCCGTTAATTCTCCAGATTTCATAGCAATTGCTAATCCACGCATTTGTTGCATTTCTTGATCTTCTGGAGCCCAAGCTTCTAAATCTTCTAACGTGTAATCAGCTCCAAGAACTTCACCAACTTTAGCAGGAACACCAGCCATAATCATTGGCATCATTTCCATATAAGACATATAACCCTCAAACGAAGAACGCTCAGCTTCAACCTCAGTCATTACCTTTTGGTAAAGTGCATATTCTACCTGCTCATCGCTGTCCAAAGTAGATTCGTCAACTTCACTATACTTAGGAATCAATTGCGCCAGAATTCTTGTACGCTCAAGACGCATAGAATTTGCATTATCTCCATTAGAGTTACCTAAGAAGTTCCATCCATGTACATCATCGATATAACCATTATTATCATCATCCTTACCGTTATCTGGAATTTCATCCGTATTCGTCCAAATCTTTCCCTTTAGATCTTCATGTTCGATGTCCATACCAGAATCGATAATGGCAACAATTACCGTCTTAGATTCTCGTTTCTTAAGCTTTTTATAAGCTTTTTCTGTATGCATCCCTGCTCCAGTACCATTGTACCAGTTCAGTACATCCTCGTCTACATCTTGTGCAAAGAGAATATTTGTAATACCAAAAGCAAATATGCTTAAAGATAATTTGATGACATTTTTGTTCATAATGAATTTCTTAATGATAAATTGATTCAATTGTAAAAATAGAATTTATCTTGTTAATCGCTAGGAGAATTTAAGACTTTGGTCGATATTTACAGCTATAAGGTATAAAACAATGACAAATGGTAAATAAACTATTACAACTAAAACTAGTTCTCTCTCTTTTCGCTTTACTCCTTCTGAGTACAGCCCATAGTCAGAAACTAGGTTTCAACAAGTTGCTTCTGGAAAATCCAGATAGTCCAACCACGTTCTGTGTTCCAAATACGCCCGAAAACACTACTACCCTTTCTGTAGAAAATAAGAAAATTAAATTCAGCAGCGGTCAATGGCATTTTATCACGGTCAGCCCTCGATGGATTGATGCTAGCGTTAAATCGGGAACGATTAGCGATTTTTATTTCGAATACGCTCCTCCTTCTTTGCTCACAGATACTTCTAGAGTGACTCATTTCGTTGATCAAGTACATGCAGGCTCAGGCGGTTTGGACATGGGGTATACTGGAAAGGACGTTGTCATTGGATATGTGGACACAGGAATTGATTGGCTTCACCCAGATTTCATGTACCCAGACAGTACAACACGCGTTTATCGTTATTGGGACCATTCAGTCTCAGCTGGAACTGCTCCTCTTCCTTATGGATACGGATCTGTAGGCGACAGCGCATCAATTGATGATCAGACGATATTGAGCATAGATAATAACGTACATGGTAGTACGGTAGCTGGCGTAGGATCTGGAAATGGTTTTGCCAATGGAACAAATAAGGGAATGGCACCAAATTCAAAGATTGTCATTGTTGAAACGAATTTCAGTCTTCCAAACTGGACATTGACTGTTGCCGATGCATGTGACTATATTTTTAGTATTGCTGATTCGTTAGGAATGCCATGTGTGATAAACTTGAGCCTAGGCACTTACCTTGGAAGTCATGATGGAAATGATCCTGCAAGTATTGCCATGGAGGCTATGTTGGATGCTAAGCCAGGAAGAATTATTATCGCTGCGGCAGGGAACTCAGGCAATGATGGAGCTTATCACCAACATACGAATGTGAATGCTGACACCTCATTTATCTGGTTGAAAAATAATTCTGGCGGGGCTTTTGGAGCGAACACAATTTTCTTCGATCTCTGGTCAGATATTGCAGATGCTACGTTTAACTTTGGTTTCGCTGCTGACACACCTTCTCCAGGTTGGGATTTGCGAGGTGAAACAAACTTTTATGGCGCTACGTCATCGCTGGGATCAGTAATCTATGATACCATTTGGAGCGGCTCCAACAGATTAGCGACGTTAGAAGTTTATACGAATATCATTAGTGGTGCTTATAATATGCAAGTACTATTTTCGAATGTTGATTCAACGAACTATCTCTACCGATTCAGGACAACCGGAACAGGAGAATATGATATGTGGAGCGGTGCGTGGTTGGGATTAAATGATTTTGAGACTACCCTACCCACCGTTGGTCAAATGCCTGATATCGCTGATTATGTAATGCCCGATACGCTACAAACAATTGTCTCCGCCTGGAACTGCTCTGAGAAGGTGATTTCTGTGGCCAATTCACAAAACCGAACGAGTTTTATTGACGGCAATTTGAATACATGGACAGACCCAAGTGGCACGCCATCAGGCGCCTTAAGTCCATCTTCAAGTAAAGGTCCGAGTAGGGTAAATGTCATTAAGCCTGACATTACTGCCTCTGGAGAAGTAACAATGGGAGCCGCATTGGCATGGATGCAAGGCCTTCCAGCCTATTACCCATCACTCGATTCTGGTTTATGGCATTATAAAAACAGTGGTACCTCAATGGCTGCTCCGGTAGTTGCAGGAATTGCAGCCCTCTATTTAGAAAAGTGTCCCAAGGCTACATACGCTGATTTTCTAGCTGACATCACTAGTACTGCATTTACAGATTCCTACACAGGAATTGTGCCAAATAATGGCTTCGGAGCAGGGAAAATTAACGCCTTAGACCTACTACTTTCAACGAACTTCACATCGACAATCACTGGCCCATCAGGAATGTGTCAAGATGCAATACTGGATATAACATCATCCGTGGCTCTTGATTCCATCAGCTGGTCAAACGGAGCCAACGTCTCCCCTATTACCACTACTATTATTGGAGATTATTCTGCGGTAGTTTATGATGATCGAGGATGTAAATCTTATTCTGATACGCTATCACTAATACAGTACGCTATCCCGACTATTACTGCAATCACTCAATTAGGCGATAACCTGTCTGCAACAGCTTCTGACAGTTATCAATGGACACTGAATGGCACTGATATGGGAGGAGAAACAAATCCTACGCTGACAATCGTTAGCCCTTTCGGTAGTTATTCCTGCTACACAGTTAATGCAGAGGGATGTATTGCTTACAGTGATACTGTTGCGGTAACCGTTGGGCTTGATGAATTAGTTGCCGCTGATATTCATGTCTACCCAAATCCAGTAACTGATTTATTAAATATTACTTCTAAAGAGGCCATTGAACGTGTCACTCTGATCTCTTTGGACGGCAAAATTATCGACTTAAGTGCTAATAATGGTGGTTCTTACGATATGAGAGAGATTTCTAGAGGAACATATACACTTGTTATTCAGACTGAAGCAGGAATATATCAATCGAAAATCACAAGAATCTAACAGATAGTACAAAGAATTTATATTTTTGGGCTATCAAATAATAGAAAATGGATTTATCAGGTATTATTTCAATTTCAGGTCGACCGGGTCTGTATAAGGTTATTGCACAAGGAAAGAACAGCATCATTGTTGAATCCTTAACAGAAAAAAAACGCTTCCCTGCCTATGCAACAGATCGTATATCGGCACTTGAAGATATAAGTATCTACACGCATGATGGAGACGTACCTTTAACGGAAATCTTCACTAAGATCTTTGCAAAGCAAGAAGGAAAAGCGGCGCCTTCACACAAAGAAGACTTATCCGTGTTGCAAGATTTCGTATTGGATATAGTTCCAGATTATGACGATGAGCGTGTCTACCCTTCTGACATCAAAAAATTAATTCAGTGGTATAACATGCTATTGAAGTCTGGTGATTTGAAACCAAAAAAGGAAGAAGTTAAGAAGCCAGCTAAAAAAGCAGCGCCGAAAACAAACGAAGAGCCTAAAAAAGCTACCGAGAAGAAACCGGCAGCAAAAAAGAAAGAACCTGCTAAGAAGAAAGCACCTGCTAAGAAGAAAGCACCTGCTAAGAAAAGTCCAACAAAGACTGCAGCTAAGAAATAATACTATCAGTCCCGATCCGAATTATTCAGATCGGGATTTTTTAATCCTAATCGTTTATGAATATTGTTCGACCTGAACGTAAATTTGTAGAAGCAAATTTGACGATTGATTCATGGGAATCCATAGAGAGTTACTATAAAGACTTACTCAACCGAAAAATTGAATCGGAAGCTGATTTTAAAACTTGGCTCCTTGATCAAAGCGAGCTAGAGGCTATCCTTGAAGAAGATGCGGCATGGCGTTACATCAAGATGACGATTGATACGACAGATGAATCTTTAAGTACTGCTTATACCTTTTTCGTATCTGAAATTCAACCAAAAATTGCGCCCTTTGAAGACCAGCTCAATCGAAAATTAATTGATAGTCCATTTGTAGCGGAGCTTGAGAAATCTAGTGATTTTTCTATTCTCTTTAGAAGTGTTAGAAAAGCACTTGAATTATACAGAGAAGAAAATGTAAAACTTGAGGCAGAACTTGCTGAAGAAAGCCAAAAATATGGCGCGATGTCCGCGGCCCAGAGCATTGAACATAACGGCGAAACGCTGACAATGCAGAAAGCGTCATTGTTTCTAAAGGAAACGGTTGAATCCGTTCGGAAAGAGGTGTTTGATAAAATCGCTAATCGTCGTAGAGAAGATGTTGATGCCTATAATTCTCTTTTCGAAACATTGCTAGAAAAGCGACATCAAGTTGCGAAAAATGCAGGCTTTGAAAATTTCAGAGATTACAAAATGGCGTCAATGGGGAGATTTGACTACTCTGTATCAGATTGTGAAAACTTCCATAATTCAGTAAAAAAAGTAATTGTCCCGATAGTCCGCGAAATTCAGGCTAAGAAATTGGCGAAACTTGGAAAAGAAGCATTTCGTCCTTGGGATTTAGACGTCGATCCAGAAGGGAAATCACCTTTAAAACCTTTTGATACTGGACGTGAATTACTCGAAGGTACAGTGAAAATGTTCGATAAAATTGATCCGTACTTCTCTGATTGTCTCGGAACAATGGATACGATGAAACACCTCGATCTTGAATCTAAAAATGGAAAGGCTCCAGGTGGATATAATTACCCACTCTATGAAATAGGCGTTCCATTTATTTTCATGAATGCTGTAGGATCTCAAAGAGATTTGGTGACAATGGTGCACGAAGGCGGTCACGCCGTCCACTCTTTTTTAAGTCGAGAACTAGAACTAACAGGGTTCAAAAGCCTTCCTTCTGAAGTTGCGGAGTTAGCTTCCATGTCGATGGAGCTTCTTTCAATGGAGGAATGGAACGAATTCTATACAAATGAGGAAGATTTTAAGCGTGCAAAGCGAGAACAATTAGAAACTACACTCGTGCTTCTTCCTTGGATTGCACAGGTCGATGAATTTCAGCATTGGCTCTAT
This sequence comes from Flavobacteriaceae bacterium, assembly GCA_047624355.1. Classification (GTDB taxonomy): domain Bacteria; phylum Bacteroidota; class Bacteroidia; order Flavobacteriales_D; family Crocinitomicaceae; genus UBA4466. The sequence goes on from JBLHPQ010000013.1 coordinate 14,657, forward strand.
GTGAATCATGCGCACACAGCAGATGAGCGAACAACTAAATGGAATGAATTATCTTCAGAATATGGATCAGGATTAGTAGACTATTCCGATTATGAGGATATCAAATCAACATCATGGCAACGACAGTTGCATATTTTTGAAGTTCCCTTCTATTATATTGAATATGGCATTGCGCAACTTGGAGCCCTTGGAGTCTGGAAGAATAGTTTAGATGATAAGGAAAAGGCAATTTCTAACTATAAAGAGGCTTTATCACTGGCTTACACGAAAACAATTCCAGAAATTTATAGCACCGCAGGAATTGAATTTAATTTTAGCGAGGCGCATATCAATAAGTTAGCTGTTTTTATACAGGAGCAGTTAAATAAATTGTAATTCACAATCTTTAGAAAACCTTTGTAAGAACTAAAATTCCTGCTATATTTGCACCCGCAAATAGCTCTAATTATTTGCAACGGATGTCCATTCCAAGGAAGGAAATGGCTCCACTTTAAGATGGCGAGGTAGCTCAGTTGGTTAGAGCGCCGGATTCATAACTCGGAGGTCAGGAGTTCAAATCTCCTTCTCGCTACATTAAAAATGGACACCTTATCAGGTGTCCATTTTTGCTTTCAAGATATTTAAACAGGTCTTGATGCTTTTGCATCGGCTTTTCTCGCTACTCAAGACTTCCCAATAGGAAGTCTTGATATGTCATTCGGATTGATTTCTTCTATACCACGAGCTCCACGTAATTCTATTTTCTCGGCATGTTGATGGGCAAACATCTCGAGTATTACTTCTACATCATTCGGGTTAAACGGATTTGTAATATATCCTTTGGGATTCTGCCGTGCTGCACAAATTAACGCTGAAGAATCCTGATTCTCGGTTAAGAAAATGAATGGCCTGTGCCATTTTTGTAAATATTCCGCAACATCGAGTTCTAACATCTTTTCAGATAAAAAAAATATCAACAATTGCAATGTCAAAATTCCAATCGGTTTATTTCAAGAAATCTTCTCCACTATGATAAACACCCGCAACCTTATGACCGAAATCCTCTAGCAAACCCGATAAGTGATCAGCTGCGAAGAATTCATCTTCTATGATTACAATTTTAATTTTCGGCATGTACTTATTAGCTTTATAGCCATGCAAAGTAGGTAATTCCCCCAGAAATAATCATGTAAATTATATAGGGAGCATACTGCTGTTGTGAATGACAAGTTTCTCTTGGTAAACATACAATTTGCGCGCGTTTATTTGGGGCATATACCTATTGAACCATCTGAACAGCTTGTGTTAAATATGAAATAGTTAATTTTCAGGAAGTCTGAATGATTACTATTGACGCTGAGTGATAATGGCGGCTTTACTTCAAGTAAGCAAAGAGGAAAGCTAAATTAAAATTAATAGATCCTATTGCCATCGCGATCATAAGCCATAACTTCACCATTGTAGCGCACCAATACATCCCCATCGTAGGTTTGCACAAAGGTGTCAAATGGAAATTCGAAGAGTGACGTTAGTTCACTCGAGAACACCTTCTTTGTCATAGGTAAAACGGTATGGAATTCATCTACATTAATAGGTGAAATTGATTCATAAATAGCCGATTGCAAAACCCTATTTTCAAGCTGTAAACCGTAGCGTCCATCTTTTTCGAAAATTTGCACTCTGGCCTTATTTAACTCAACTATCTCCACGGAATCTTTCTTCGCCTTGAAGAGAGGGATTAATCTACCTCCAGTTCTTATCATTGGACGATCTTCCACCATCTTGAAGGATTCATTCGAATTGAGTGAGTAGAGTATGTTCCAGTTAGTATCAATCAGGAAGTTTAGTTTTTTCCCTTCGAGCCAGCCAACATTCGGGGCTATCGTCTGAAATTTGCTGGCTTTCTTAAACTGTTCTATAACAAGGCTTGAATCGATTGTATAAAAATGCTTCTTCAGTTGATAATATAGGCGATGCCGAAAGTATTGCAATCTACCGGGTAAATCAACATCAATGGATTTTTGCGCACCAAACGTTCTTATTGAGTACACACCGTTAACTTTCTTGGTGATGAACCCATGACCGTAGTAGCGTTCCCCTTCTTTCAAGGTATCTACTTCACTCGTTAACCGATCATAGATAATAGATTTATTCGATTCGTCAATGTATTTTCGTTCATCCAAACTTTTGAAGGAGTCCAAACTCGATTTTAGTATTTTCCCCGTTGTATCTACAATGTGACTATAACCACTCGAATCTCGAACCTGAATTCTTCCATGGCTAAATTCCATCACTGAAATGTAATGTTCTGGTCTCAATTTACGCCCGGAGCGATGAATCACTTGAACTCCGAGTGAGTCATAGATACCAAAAAAGCCTTCACCTAGGTAGGTAATTCGAAGCGCGCTATCCCTTATGATTTCGTCTTCAGGAGTTACGAGTCGAGTATAAACTGAATCAACGCTTTTAATTATCCTTCCCGAATGGTAGGCAAAACTATTTTCAGATTGGATAAAATTGTATGTCGGATATTCTTTATGAATCTTCCCTCGAACTTTTTCTTCAATCACTGCAACCACTGCTGCCCCTCCCTCTGTATAGACCAATTCTGGATTTTCTATTTGGCCTATTGAAATTGCGCCTCTTTTTTCGTCGTATCGATACTTGAGCAAACGACCATGTTTGCCGCGTAATTCAAAGATGAAATCCCCGTAAAAAGTCTGAAAATCAGTATAATCCGATATTTTATCGTAACGCACAGTCCCCTTACGCTCTAAATTAGTAGACAGCTCAAAAACTTTTTGAGTGGCGTCGACAAATTTCACTCCAAGTTTAGGATTTAAAACTAAGGACATTTTATCTCCCGGGAGTCGGCAAGCACTTGTCAGATTCCAATACATGTAGTAATCAAAAAGAGACACATCTGCTGTATCTATGTCGCATAAGACTGCTTCGCCACCGATATAATACCTTTTTAAGGAGTGCTGCAAAATGTCAGAATAATGCACACGATTCGTTTCAAGGTATTTCGCAGGTATGAGCTCATTATTACCCGAATGATCGATTGTTTGTGAGCGATCCGTTTTATGATGTATCAATTCATAGGTGTTACTCTCAGAAACCTGGAGTAATTCAGTGTTATAGGTCTTATAATTTATTATTGTTCCGCTGCTTGGTCCAAGCTCATTAAAGGAGCGCACAACATTAATGTCGAATTCTTTAAGGAACGGTGCACTACTCGTCTTATATGGCACTTCGCCAAGCAATCGGGAGAAATAGGTTTTTCGAATTTGCCGATAATTTGGATTGACTGCAATTCCCGCTTTCTCGAACCAGCGAAGCCCAAATTTCCCTGTTAATTGATTCTCTTCTAAGTAAGATGTTGGCCAGCCTGCATAATTCTCAATCATCGGCTTGAAATTCTTACTGACTACAACACTTTTAATTCCTCGATAGGTTTCTTTTTCCTCTACATTACCATCTCTATCCAGAAGAAAAACAGTTATAGCATCAGCTCCATAGGCTTTAATGACATCTGACGTGATTTCATAATGAGTATATGGCTTACCATCGAGCATTCCCATTTGCCCGACAAAAAACATATCCTTGCCATTACCTAAAACATGAACGGCGGTTTGATTCGCTGAAGAATTATCAATTTCAAATCGATGTTTGTGATAATTGATAGGAATCAACTCTTCACCGGTAGCTTTGAAAATTCCATACTTCTGATTGTCTTGAACTACAAAGAAATTAGTTAATGGGTAATAGACTATATAGTCGTAAGAAATAGGAATCACCACTTCTCCATTCCGTTTTATAACGCCCGTTCTTTCATTCTTAATGACTCTGAAAAATTTGCTGGATCCAGAAAACATAATGTTCGCGTAGTGTGGTTCGAACAATTCTCGCCCATTCGCATCCATAGCACCGCAATCATTGCCAATAAAGAACTTGAAGTGAATCTTTTCACCTTGATAATTTTGATCAATTTGCGTGATTTGATCATATTTAAAGGGTGTTAACAGACGATCGCTAAGTTGATCGTAAAGTGCGATCTTGCCATCCCTCCTTACCGCCAAATGTCGATTTGTTAATGGGAAGTAGTCCTCGTAAATACCTTCGAGCACCTTTCCATCAATTTGGTGATACGCAGCCATCTTTCCACGCTCATCATAGATCTTATACTCTGAATCATTATAGATAACGACCTCTCTTCCGTCTGGAGTTAAGATTTCACCAGTACTAGAGAAAAAGTATTCGACCTTGGAGCTTCGATAAAACTCGAACACCTCGAAATCATTACACCTAACATCAATAACCCCTGAAGGCAGACAAAGGCTTGAATCCTTATGTAAATTAAAAAAGCCCCCATCTTTCACCAGGTAATAGGGTTTCTGACTACTGAGATGATTGGCACATTTGAACGGATGGATCAAATCATATTTGGGACTAGAAATATGATCAGCTTCCTTGAAAAGACCTGTTTTCCCATTATAGAAATAATAGAGCAATTGATCATCAAGAAAAATCGAGTCTGCTTTTATTAGAAGCGTTTCCCCTGGCAAATGGTATTCCCAGATGCTGTCCTTTTTCGCTAACCAGTTCCCCTTGTTGTCAATGATTGTGTCGTAGATAAATGGCAATAATTCATAATCCCACATATCAATGGCGCCCCAGTAATTATCTTTCTTAAGAATGAAATAATCCGTAACACCTGATGTTGGCCACTGAAACTCGCTAAAGATTCTAGACGCATCAATTGTTGCTAATCTCGGATTCATCAATTGCCAACCTTTGATTGTTTTGATCGGCAGGATTGTAGGTTCTTCCGAAGTATCAATGGTTGAAGAATCCACAGCATCAGTCACGATAGCCAAACTATCTTGAGCATGCGCAGCATTTCCCAATAATAAAAGGAGTACAAGAAGAACTCTAATCATAGTTGAGCAATCAGTTCATCCAATTCTTCTGATGTTTTCAGTCCGGAACCTCGGAATTTAAGATCGAATTTAACCTTGGCACCTTCGGAATAATTCCCAAGTTTCATTTGCTGCAGTTCCTTACTGGAAAGTGCATAAACTTGGTCGTCTGAGGTAATCGCGACAAGACGGTTATTCTCGGAAGGATTAATTCTGAAATTTGAATAACTCGGTCCAGGATATCTAATTACAGCCGCTTTTTCCGCTGGAAGTAAGTAGACCGTTAAGCCGTCTGACGGCTCGCTACCGTCGATGGTAATAATGGCAAAAAATGGCACGGCTTCAGGATCTTTCATCTGACGATCGTAATTGTAAATAGCCAATTCGTCAACGTTAAAGGTTCGCAGCAATGATTTCTCTCGAGCCATCGCTTTCTCTGCTCGAACCCTTGCATCAATCATCTCTTCAATTTTATCGAGAATTTTCCGCATTCGTTTGTTTTCCCGCGTCAGTAATTTCCCTTGAAATACAGGAACAGCTCTTACTTTGATGGTTTCTTTATTCTTAGTGAATGATAGCGCATACTCAACAACATCCGACTCTTTAATTGTTTCAAGTTTCACAAACTTGTATTCTTTGTCAAATGCCTGTGGATTAAGCGAAGGATCAATTTGGGACGAATCACCAGTAAATTTCCAGAATACGCCATTTAGCTGATCTAAAATTTCTTGACGAGCGCCGTACCTTTTAACATCAAAAAGCCGATCACCTTTTTTATAAGTCACCACTTTTTTAGGCCTTGGAGGTAGATTCTCCTCTAGCGCATCAATTTCCGTCTGTTGTTCAGCGATATAAGGATTCTTCTTTGGGAGGCACTCTGTGTCTTTGAGTTCCCAGTTCCCAGAAGTTTCATTGAATTGATAAAATTCAAATGCACCTGCTACCTCCGTAGCCAACTCCACTTTAATCTCCTTGCCTTCTGCAAGTGCTAATTTCTCCTCACCTTTTGACGCACGTATTTCAAACATTCCAGCGCTTTCAAAATTCACTTCTTCCCCAGCCCGTGTTTTGTAAACCATTGGAATACCACTTGATAGGATTTCTCCCTGGGAATGAAATTCATCAAATTTAACGTCAACGTCACCAGTTACAGCGACACCTGTAGCCGCGATAACAAAAGCATCAGCAGGAATATGAAGGCGCGTCCCACTGCTAGTCAATAGTGTTTGAGCACTCGATAGGTTCAGTGAAAACGTTTCCATTTTGGTATCGAAAACAGGCACAATGAACGCGGAAAGGAGGTCTTCAGCAACCTCTACCGTTTCCTTTAGGGTAGTTATTGGATTATTGAGTTGACCAGATTCAGTGCTGCACGAAGCCGCGATAATTATTAGAAGTAAGGAACTTACAAATGTTTTCATAGCGAATTGTTTAGTATATATATATGTCCAATCTTTGAAAAGGTAACAATTTTGTGACGGCTTAAATGTTAATTTTCGCTATTTGAGTGAGAAATTAATTCAGCTCGATCACTTCAGATAATACAGCCTTTCTTTTATCAAAGAACACGATTTGACGTACAACCGTTATAAATGGGTTATCTACTGACAACATTTGGGATCGTCATGTATTACTGAGCGTAGAAAGAACTCACCTCACTCCTATGATTAAGTGGCATATCTAACCAATTTTGCGAACTTTGGTGAAAATGGATAATATGAAGTTTAAAGGAACTGAAACCTACGTAGCATCAGGCGACTTGCAGGTAGCTGTGAATGCAGCTATTACGATGGAGAAACCGCTTTTAATCAAAGGGGAACCTGGTACTGGAAAAACGTTATTAGCGATGGAAATTGCAAGTGCACTGAATAAGAAAATATACGCTTGGCATGTTAAATCCACGACTAATGCACAACAAGGGCTGTATGAATATGATGCGGTTTCTAGGTTAAGAGATTCTCAACTCGGTGATGAAAAAGTAAATGATATTTCAAACTACATTGTAAAAGGAAAACTATGGGAAGCCTTTGAATCAGATGAACAAGTTGTCCTTCTAATAGATGAAGTTGACAAGGCGGACATTGAATTTCCAAATGATTTATTGTTGGAATTAGACAAGATGGAATTCTACTGTTATGAGCTAAAAAAGATCATTAAAGCCAAGATTCGCCCGATTATCATCATTACGTCTAACAATGAGAAAGAACTTCCAGACGCTTTTCTACGTAGATGCTTCTTTCATTATATTTCTTTTCCTGAACGCGATATCTTACAGCAAATTGTAAATGTCCACTATCCTACACTTGAGGGTGATTTAGTTGACACGGCGATGAATCAATTCTACTCACTTCGCGCCATTAGAGGAATTAAGAAGAAACCGTCTACCAGTGAATTGATCGATTGGATTAAGCTGCTTGTTGTTGGCAAAATTAGCGCTGAAGAATTGAGTAACAGAAAAACGAATGAAATTCCATTTGTTGGCGCGATGATTAAGAATGAGCAAGATCTAGACACTATCCAAAGTCAACGCTACTAATGTTTTTAGATTTCTTCCTCTTATTAAAGAATCAAGGCCTTCCCGTCACAATCAAAGAATATTTGGACCTTCTTGGAGGACTTGATAAGGAGGTTATTGATCGCGATGTGGAAGCCTTCTACTTTTTATGTAAAACAGTTTTAATCAAGCAGGAAAAGCATTTAGATCAGTTTGATCAGTTGTTTGGAATGTATTTCAAGGGAATTGAAACAATCAGCGATGAGGACATTTTTAATATCCCCGAGGAATGGATGCGTCAGAATTCAGAAAAATTCTTGAGTCCTGAGGAAATGGAAAATATCAAAGCCATGGGCGGGCTTGATAAGTTATTAGAGCGCATCAAAGCATTATTTGACGAACAAAAAGAACGTCATGAAGGCGGTAGCAAATGGATTGGAACTGGCGGCACCTCCCCATTTGGTGCCTATGGTTACAATCCTGAAGGAGTGAGAATTGGACAGCCTGAAAGCAGACATCGAAAAGCAATAAAGGTTTGGGACAAGCGAACATTTATCAACCTTAAGGACGATGTCGAGCTCGAAACGCGAAACATGAAGTTGGCGCTCAAAAAGCTCCGTGTGCTAACTAGAGAAAACAGCGAAGAGGAGCTTGATCTTCACGAAACGATTAGAAAGACCTCAGACAATGCAGGAATGTTGGAACTTAAAATGGTTCCCAAACGAAAAAACAACGTCAAAGTCCTCTTGTTACTAGATATTGGTGGCAGCATGGATGATCACATTGAATTGTGCTCTCAACTATTCTCGGCAGCGCGCTATGAGTTCAAAACATTAGATTATTATTACTTCCACAACTGCCTATACGAGAAGCTATGGAAGGACAATACCAGAAGAGCAAAAGACAGTATTTCTACCTTTGAAGTACTCAACAAGTACAACAGTGACTATAAAGTGATCATTGTTGGAGATGCATCTATGTCTCCTTATGAAATAATGTACCAGCACGGAAGTGTTGAGCATTACAATGAAGAAGCTGGAATTGTTTGGTTGGAACGGTTAAAAAAACAATTCACCAATATTGCATGGCTCAACCCGCTTCCTAAACACGAATGGCAATACACGCAAAGCATTCAAATTATTCAGGAATTCACTGAAAAAAAGATGTTTCCATTAACGATCAATGGTATAGCTAGCGCAGTCGATAGCTTGAAGAAAAAAAAATAGTAAAATCCCTAACTCCATTGCCCTGTTGACAATTTAGACAAGTAATAATAGCACTTTAGTTTTTGACGAGGATTTAATAGACACTAGTCTGCTACTTTCGTTTCAGAAACCTTAAGTAATGATCAAACTTTTATTGCTAACGACAACACTCTTTTACTCCGCAGTACTCTTTTCAGAAACTGTTTAACGATAGTTTATGATCCAAGTACTAAATTTAAAGATGCTTTGATCTTTGATGGCGATGGAAACCTCTATTGCGCTGATTATGCTGGGGCATCCATCTATATAAGAGCACCAAATTGAACAGTTACAACTTTTGCAACCGGCTTTAATACTCCGAATGGAATGGCATTTGACGCCAATGGAAACATGTTCATGTGCGACAATCAAGCAAGTCTTATCTATAAACTGAGGCCGACCGGGGCTGTTTTGGACTCGTTCCCAACATCATTTCCATCGGGAATAATAAAGGATGTAGCGAGTGATACCATGATTTTTACTGTTTATTCCGTGCTACACGAATTGAATAAATTGGCTCCTGATGGCACTATACCTGCATTCCACGCAGGAAACCCATTGTTAGGTTAGCCTATATCGCGAATGATTTATAGGTTGGGAATTTCAGTAATCGGAAATATATCGCGTTGAACCAGACACATTGATTTACATTGCTACGCCACCTGGGACCTTAAGTGGTGGAGCTTTAGGTTTTATAGCTTCCGTGGGGAATTCACTTTCTCCCAACCAAATGGAATCGTTGCAAATGCAGCTGGTGATACCATGTACATCACTCAGTATGGAAGAGGAAAAATAAGAATGATTGCTGGAGTAAGCCTAGGAATTGAGGATGAAACAGGCTTTACAAATGAGATCAGCATCTATTCAAATCCTACATCTGCAGAAGTAGTCGTTGAATTAAACACACATGAAAGCACTTTGATTGAAATCTTTCATCCTGATGGGTGCTCATTCAGCAAGTAAGAGAAGTTCCGTCTGGCGATGGCAACCTTGAATTAGCAGGCAAACAAGGTATTTATCTCGAGAGAATTACTGTTGGCAATCTGAGTAAAACCGTTAAAGGTTATGAAATTGAATTAGTGGATTGGTTGATTGGTTGATCATCACGTTCTAGAATTTTAACATATTCCATTTTACTTGAGAAGGTTATCACCTAGACACACTAAATAACGTAATCCTAATGAAAAAGACATGAATTATAGAAAAAATATGTTCTGTCAGAAGATATAATCTGTTGAAAACAAATATTTTAATTAAATTATAGCAAATTGGTTGAGTTGTCGATTTCTTATAGTATATTTGCAGCAATTATTAAAACACACTATAATGAGTAAAGGTAAAGTAAAATTCTTCAATGAAACTAAAGGATTTGGTTTCATCAGCGAAGATGAGTCTGGAAAAGAGCACTTCGTACATGTATCAGGTTTGATCGATGAGATTCGTGAAGGTGACGATGTAGAATTTGAATTAGAAGAAGGTAAAAAAGGATTGAACGCTGTTAATGTTAAAGTAATTTAATCTTCGCAACATAATTTTTTTATACTAAAGCCTATCATTTAATTGATAGGCTTTTTTGTGTTTAATCCATTAGCTCCCAGGCACTCCGATACCCATTAATTTCTTCAATGTACTCCAAGAACGAAGCGTAGAACGAGTCCTGCCCTATCGTAGAGCTATCACCAATTACAATTAATTGCTCTTTTGCGCGGGTAAGTGCCACATTCATTCTTCTGTAATCTTTCAGAAACCCTACGTTTCCTTCAGTGTTTGATCTCACCAATGATAGCAGCACGATCTCCTTTTCTTGCCCTTGAAAACTATCGATCGTATTAATTGTTATTCCATCCTTTAGCGATTCTCTAGCGAGCTGTACTTGTCCAGAATAGGGAGAGATAATCGCAACTTTATCTGCTTGGATCTTCTCCATTTCAATGATTTTTTCAAGTAGAGAGATCTCACCTTCATTCATCAAACTAACCCCATCTTTTCCTCGCTGTTCTTCATAGCCGGTTCCAGCAGTATCAAAAAACAGCAGGCCATTATCAGCATCTTTCAGCTTCTCAGAACTTTTTAATGCCGCATTATAAAAGTAGCGATTGGAAAATTCAGCGATAGATGGTCGCATTCGGTATTGCGTATCTAAGAAATAGATTGCGCGTGAGTTTGCAAAACATTGTTCTAAAACCGAAATATTCAATCCATGTTTTGCCGCTTCTTTCGAAATTACTGTTGGCGGTAATTGATAGGGATCTCCTGCCAAAACCCAAGATTTCGCATAAGGAAAAACAACCCATGCTAATGGCTCAATTGCCTGACCAGCTTCATCAATAACCAAAGTGTCAAATTCAGCGTCATCGGCTAAGAATCCTTTCAATCCGATAGGTGTTCCCAGAACGACATCGGCTTTCTCATAAAGTTTTTGATCAAAATAATTACGAAGAGTACGAATCTCGCGCCGCGTATTTTTCGCTTCACGAATCAAGAGTGATCTCTGTTCTCGCTCCGCTTTTCCAAATTGACGTTTATATTGAAAAGACATCCTTCTCAACTCTTCCGCCTTAATTTTTAATTTTTTTATCTCTTTATATTCCTTCGTGTTTATAATTGCGCCTTCGGGTGTGTACGGATAAATCTTGGGATTCACCTTCAATGTATTACCTACCCTTAATATTTTTATCCCTGCTTCGAGTAAACAAGCCGCGATATGATCGACAGCAGCGTTACTCGGAGCTGTTACCAATATACGCTCCCCATTCTTTACCTTTTGATAGACAGTCTCAACGAGCGTTGTCGTTTTCCCTGTCCCGGGTGGTCCATGTAGAACAGCTAATTCCTTATTTTCAGCCAAGGCATCAACCGCCGTGCGCTGACTCTGATTTAACGAGCCATTTTGGTAATCACAAACCGCTGATTCATTAGGTTTAGTTCCAAATTTTTCTGAGCCATGAATGTTAATAAAAAGGTTACGCAGAATAGAAGGCTTATCCAACGATTTAATCGCCGCCTGCATACTCTCGAATGTGCGACGATCTGGCGCCAACTTAAGACCTACTCCTTTTTCTTCAATCCAATCAGGGAAATCTGGCGCGTACAATCGGAAATCTCCCTTCGCTCCATTCATTCCCATTAAGACTCCCTTGATTGGTTCCTCGTCCTCATAGAAACACTCGATTGCGCTGTTATCTCGAAATGACGATGTATCCGTTGCGTACGGCAGCTTAAAAGAAAGCTCAGGATAATCAGCATAGCCAAATTTCTTACGAATTACGCTGATCGGATGCAGAACTACTCCATTGGCTTTGAGTTGCTTCAGGTTTGCTTCTGGACCAAGAGAATACTTTGCCTCCTGCCCCTTCATTTCTAATAAAATTCCTTCCAACAATTTACGTTGGTGAGGATGTCGATCTTCCATAAAAATATCACAAATTAAGTGCGAAAACTAGTTCAAGCAACCCCTTAGCATCAGCTTGTGTAATGATTTCAGATTAGTTCCAGTTATTTCAAAATCGATTCACTGATCCTAGGACTTCCAAATACAATTCTAGAGAAAGTTCCCTGAATTTTTAAAGGTGTTCCATTGTTCCGTTTGGATGCAAGCAGATTTCCATTCGGTTCCTCGATCATTTCACATCCAACTTTATTATCTGATGTCCCGATGTCTAGACGAATTTCAAGAATCTCTCCTTCTGTACTTTTTGATATTGTTTGAGAGATGTACTCTCCAGTTATCGTAAGCTTATTTTTCGCAAGGTTTGTGTAATGTGCATGCAGCAAAGTATACAGATCACCACAGAAAATCTCTTTAGATGGATCAATAGCCCCAACCGACTTCAGTGTCCCCCCTTTCTCTTTTGCGCTGTCTACATAAACGGCGTCTTGAAGTGTAATTCTCGTTCCAGTGGACGAATGCGAAATTTTCAATTTTCCCTTTACCGCAAACAAATCACCGATATGCATTACTTTAGTTTCAGTTTCGTCCTCGAAATCTACAGAGATACTGCAGGTTTTAAGGGAATTATCGGTTCCATCAATTAAATCAGTAGAATTTGGTTTAAACTCAACCTCAGTGCCTATTCCAAGTGGATAGGCATATGGATATCCTGTCAACGTAACCTCTTGCCCTTCCATGAAATTTACAACGCGGTTAAACTCGACATTAGTCAATTCGGACTTCGACGCCAATTCTACAACATCGTCAAATAGACTTGCCTCCGCTTTACCATCTCCTCCAGCGTCTTCTGAGTTAGTTTCTGAATCAGCAGGATTCGCCGAACAACTAACAAGTAGTGTAATTAATAATAACGGAATAATTTTGAATAGAATTTTCATGTAGCGCGAATTAGTCAGTTGATCCAATATAGACAAAATAGTTACGCACAAACTGCCTTTATTCTTAAAGTTATCCCCAATCAAAATTCATTTTATGCAATCGATTAAGGAAACAAATTTCTATCTTGGCGCATCTAAAATGAACTATTATGATCGTCCAATTTTCCAAGAACAGAGTTAAGGCTATTTTCGGTATTCTCTTCTGGAATCGAGCGGCACTTTTCTTCTTCATACTTTGTGCTTGTGCGGCGTATTACTTTTGCATTTTTCTAGAAAATGATTTCGTCAAACTTCCAGCAATTCCAGTAAGTATTTTAGGGGGAGCATTAGCAATTTTCCTAGGGTTTAGAAATAGTTCGGCTTACGATAGATGGTGGGAAGCGCGTAAAATTTGGGGAGCTGTCGTTAATGATAGTCGTTCTCTTGGACTTGAATTGATCACTTACCCAATAGGAAAAACGAATGAAGAGGAAGCTGAGATCACCAAATGGAGAAAGAAAGCATTTTTGAGACATATTGGATGGGTTCATGCCCTCAGTGCTCATTTAAGAAAGGAGGACGCTGATTTGTCAAGCTATCTATCTGCACATGACTTGGAACTAATTAAGGGGAAAAGAAACATCCCAACGCAACTCATGATTGTTCAAGGAAATGAAATTGATTACGCCTTTAGAAAAGGATGGATTGAAGAATTTCGATTTAACTCTTTAATTGGTACACTTAAGAAGTTTTATGATGATCAAGGAAAGGCGGAACGGATCAAGAATACAATCTTTCCCCATTATTACAATTACTTTACGCTCTTCTTCCTATGGCTCTTCACGCTGAGCTTGCCTTTTGCGCTTGCGAGCACCATGGATAACTGGATCTTAATCCCTATCAGTGTAGCCATTTCTTTTGCCTTTTACATCTTGAATAAGTCAGGAGTGATCACCGAAACTCCGTTTGAAGGGAGAGCTGCCGATATACCAATCAGCGCCATTTGTCGAGGAATAGAAATTGATATGCTCGAAATGCTGGACACTGATGAAATACCTGAACCTACCGCTAATCAGATTGGAAAATTCGGAGTTGTCTTTCAGAAGTAGCCTCTTATTATTCCCAATAAGTATTGTGCGTGGCATCTTTATTCCATTGATTCCATTCGTAACGTTGCAGTGTTTTAATTATCTTAATTATACCACCAGCAGCAATGTAGATAAATCCATTTCTAGCAATAGGCTGCCCTTCTATCTCGCCACTTACCTCCTCTATTAATTTTGGCTTGCCGGTTTTAATATTATAGGACATAATCTTTCCATCGGTAGATGTAATGATAACGCGTTCATTCGCAACTATCGGTAATTGGTCAGAGTTCGTTGCAATCGATTGCTCCCAGAGCATTTCTTCAGATGCGATATCAAACGCTCTTATCGTTTTCGAGTCTGTAATTATGACCACCTGATTCTTATAGACAATCGGGTGCGAACCATTGAAATTCATCTGATCTGTCTCATCTACATTTCTCACTCCAGATATTTTTAATGAGGTCAGTGATGTTGGATATTTCTTTTTTAACTCAAGCGTTTCTCTATCTAATACCACCAATCGCTCTGTCCCTCCAAAGGTTGCCGTGACGTAAATTTCGTTTTTAGTAATCGTTGGCGATGAAACTACTTTGAATGTTGAGGATGTTTTCTTCGGCTCACCCGTTTCTGTATCAAAAACATAATAGATCCCGTTTTGAGACGCAACATGCACTTCTGATCCAGCAACTACAGGACAGGCAATCGCTTCGGCATCCACCGGCTGGAACCAATTCAACTTTCCCGTTCTAAGATCAAAGCTCACAGTTACAGGGTATCCACCATGACTATACACTACATAAACACTATTTCCGTGAGCTGTTGGCGTCGAATACACATAACTAGCTAACCATCTACTCCACAGAAGCTCACCTGTCTCTGCATCAATTGCGTACAATGTACATGAGGCTGTATTAATAAGTAAAACACCGTCATGATGGACTGCTGGCGAAATACCCGATTCACCTAACTCTAATCCCCAGACAAACTTCCCGCTGGTCGCATCTAGGCAGAAGTAATTTGACGAATACAACCCTTCTTGAGAAAACATTTTATTACCAATAACTGTTGGTGTGCTTGCAGGCCCTACTGCATTGAAATCGATTTCGAGCCCCTCTGGAGTTCTAGATAAGTAATTGTCTGGAGCAGCGGCTTTCTCTACAGGAGTTTCGTGAAACGTGATTGTCTCACCATTATGATCCTTCTGATCTGTAAGCCTTGCCATAACCTTCTCCATTTCTATTTTTTGCTCTTCAATTAATCTTTCGATGAGCTTAGAACCTCTATACCTTCGCGTTGATGATTCAGTTCTAAACCCCTGTGAGACTGGAGCCTCAACCATATGAACACCACTTTCATGTTTCAGATTCAATACATAATTATGTCCTTTTTCAAGCATTAGCGAGCAAGAACCCTGATCGTTAGTTTTCCCTTCATACACAAGATTTGCGCCCATCGCTTTCATGTAAACAGGCTCATCCACTAGTGGATTCCCATTATAATCTTTAAGCTTTAATGTGTAATGGATATGTGAAGAGGTACCAGCTGTTTCCGTGATATGATTCTGAATCAATGTATCCCCTTTTACAATTTCGTTGACTCTTGTTTTCTCGTAAAAGACCACTTCGGTCATTTCCATTCCAGAATAATCTTTAATTGTCACCTGTTCATAGGCTTTCAAGTCATTCACATCAATCTCATACTGGTCATTGACTGGGAGATAGAAAATTGCTTTTCCTGACGCATTCGTCTTGCTCTTATAGATCGTTTTCGTTTTGATCGACACAACAGATATATTGACATGTGGAACTAATGATCGATTTGTTTTCTTCACCAAGATATTAAGCATGCACGCGGAACGATCCGTCCGTAGGTGACGCGGCTCAACATTCGTAAACGAAATCCCTGTTCGATCCGCTTTCGGCTTCTCAGCGAAAACTCCTTTTGGGTCATACGTCACTGAACGCGTGAACTTTCCCGAACGCCCGGCTTTCACTTCTGCGGTAGCCACATTTTTCATTTCCAAATAACTAAACGAATAGTTCCCGGGTTCGACAAGTTTGAAAACGGCTTTCCCATCATGATCCGTTGTAGCTGTCAGTGAACTCTCGCTATCTGCATTAGTTGCTGTCACTACAATATTTGGCATTGGTCGACCCTGAGTATTCTTGACTCGTAGGGTATAATCGAATTGCGCCGAGACATTAATGGATGCTATTAAAAATAATGTGAAAAGGGTAAGTGATTTCATGTTTGGAGAGATTGATTATAGGTATAATACCAAAGCAATAAATAAGTTACAAGGAACGCCAAATCGAGTAATCATGCTTCCTTAATATTATTTGGTATGATTTTAGGACTGTAAGAGATAGATAGAGAATATCTAGAAAGATTGTTAATTTAACACTAGTAAAATGGAAAAGATGAAAACTAAAAAATCGATTGGGTCTTTAATTTTCTTAGCTCTCTTATGCATTTCATGTGCAGGAGTCAAAGAGATTTACAATGATAAAAAAATGAAAGATATTTCTCCTTTACATGGCGAGTTAGAACTAACGATTGGTGAGAAAGCGAGCTATACAGGCAGTGTGCATGGATCTGTAGGAACACAGAAAGAATGTTGGTCTTCAGATGAAAAAATTCTTAAGCTCGTCGATAAAGACTTTAAATACAATAAACCCCAAGTCCCTGGAGAAACGGGCGGTGATGCTGCCAAAGAAACCTACATATTTGAAGCGCTCAGTGTTGGAACTACGGAGGTGACAATTCAAGATTGGTTCAGAGGAGCGCTAGAACATGAGTACAAAGTAAAAATTAGTGTAACAGAATGATTTTAGATAACTCATGCTGGGCTTAGATTCAAAAAAAATAATAGAGACAATAAGCCTCTTAGAGAAGCGTATTTCGGATCGTTTTCCAGATTCTGGATTAGGCGCAACTGTTCGGCAATTTCTCGATACAGCGAACAAGACTCAAAAAAACGTCGATCGGATATCGAGTCCAAACATTCCTGTCCGTGTATTGTCTACTTTGGTTATAGCCATTGGTCTTGGAGGCTTAGCATATAGCATTACATATATTGATATCCACATTAAAAACACGACGCTAGAAAGCATTATTACACTTTCAGAAGCAATATTCAACGACCTGCTCCTGCTTGGTGCGGCCGTTTTCTTTCTTGTTACCACGGAATCAAGATTGAAGCGTAAAAGGGCCATACGTGCGCTAAATGAACTTCGTGTAATTGCACACGTGATTGACATGCACCAGTTAACGAAGGATCCCAATATAATCACGAAAACGTACACGTCAACTGAGCACTCTCCTAAGCGAACAATGACAAATTTTGAATTACAGCGTTACTTGGATTATTGCTCTGAAACGACGGCTTTGATTGGCAAGGTGGCGGTACTCTATGCGCAAAGCTTACCGGATGATGTTGTAGTTCGATCGGTAAATGAAATAGAAGTCCTCACTACCGGCTTAAGCCGAAAAATCTGGCAGAAGTTAGTCATTCTAGGCGAGTCCAATTAGTTAAGCATTGATATTCAGCTTAATAAGCTATCATAATCCCAATTGAACTGACATATTTTGACTATTTTAGAACAAAAAAAACTTACTATGAAATTTGTTAAATTTATTATTTCAGGAATTTTATGCCTTGCATTGATCTCTTGTGGAGCTGAAGTTGATGTAACTGCAGATGACACGACAGACACAGAACAAACAGATGGTGATGCAGAATGTGGTGAGGACTGTGAGAAAAAATGTTGTAAGAAAGATAAGCATGAGTGCACTGAAGCATGCGGTGATGAGTGCAAAGCAGATCACGAGTGCACTGAAGAGTGTGCTGCAGAATGCAAAGCTAAGAAGGCTGATGGACACGTTTGTGGTGATGAGTGCAAAGATGGATGCACAGCACATGATCATGCTGAGCACGATCACGAAGGAGACTCAGATCACGACCATTCAGATCATGACCATTCAGAAGAGTAGTCTAAGCTATAATTAATTTAAATCCCTTTGCTTTCGAGTGAAGGGATTTTTTTGTCTACTAATTTCTGTGCCTATGACCTATCCTCTTCCTTCAGTATCTCTGTATGGTGCTTCAAAGTTCTGAGCACTAAAGAAATTAGCAATGCGATCAAAACAACTATTCCATGTGATAAGCTCCAAAGAGGTTCTCCTGCAATAATCCAATCTCGGATAAAGTCCACGTAGACGAATCCTATAATAGTTGCCGAGACTCCAGGATACTCTCTTCTAAGAATAGTCTTCATTGAAAATAGGATCTCCGTTTTAGTAAAGTTCTTGCGTGATGGGATAAACGCTGGCGTCTTATTAGACCATTCAAGATATGTGTCACCAAACTGTCGCTCCAAAAACGCTTCCTCAGCGAACATAATTCTTTCATAATAAATCCAGAAAAGTAGACAGACAATTAAGATAAACCAATAATTACCTGAATAACAAACAATTCCCATCCAAAGAAAGAAATTCCCTAAGTATAATGGGTGCCGCACCATCGAATAAATCCCCGTCGTATTTAGCGCCTCTGCTTCTTGCCCCCATACGTTTCTTCCAGATGTCTGCTTTGAACTTTTCCCTATGGCAATAGATCGAATAATTTGACCTAGAAAAGAGATTCCGACACACATCGATAGCAGTAGGTATTTGAACCATGAATTTGACTCAATGAATTCCAATTCCGAGCAGTATATGGCCGGAATAGCGCATAAAAACAAGATCATTGGTATTTGTCCTCTAAACTTAAAAAGTTGATTGCCTTTTTTTTCGAAGGAGTGCTTCAAAGCCATTGAAAAAGAATATGTATATTACCGGATTCGAAACACGAAGTTAATAGAATTAGATCACTACAATGGCAGAGAAGGAAAAATTTGAGATGGAGTTTTTATTACGAACTTCATTGAAGTCACTAGATACAATGCTCAGCACTCCTAGTGGGCTAAGTGAGTGGTTTGCAGATGATGTCAATATCAAAGATGATGTTTATTCATTTTATTGGGAGGGGGTTAGTGAAGAAGCACGTCTTTTGAGTAAAAAGAATAATGCACGCGTTAAATGGCGCTGGATTGAAGCTGAAGAAGATGGAGAAGATACTTTCTTCGAATTTCGCTATGAAGTTGACCCAATGACTAAGTCTGTAATCTTAACGGTTACTGATTTCGCGGAAGATGATGAGATGGAAGAAGCTCAGCGTCTTTGGGAGAAACAAATTGGTACACTCAAGCGCATGTTAGGAGCGTAAAATATAAACAGACAACTGTCGTTCTATATTTTACAGTACGATTAATTCGGTTGGTTTGAAACGACTATATTCATTCAGTTTACGTTCGTTTGCGGGGCCCTTTGTGGTTACCTTTGTCATCTCCATGTTCATTCTCGTCATGCAATTCTTTTGGAAATACATCGACGATCTCATGGGGAAAGGACTGTCTATTTCCGTTATTCTGGAACTTCTTTTTTACGTCTCTGCAAGTCTAATTCCGCTAGCCTTACCTCTAGCCATTCTACTTTCTTCTATAATGACACTCGGAAATCTCTCCGAGCACAATGAACTAACTGCTCTTAAATCAAGTGGTCTATCACTGTACCGGATCTTACGCCCCTTAACTGGCATCGTGATCATTATAGCTATTTGTACTTTCTACTTTGCGAACTATGTCATTCCTGTATCCAATCTGAAATGGCACTCATTAATTTGGGACATTCAACAAACCAAGATTTCATCTATTCTTACCCCTGGGACTTATAGCGAAGAACTGGACGGGTACGCGATAAAAATTGATGAAGGAACAGACGACACATTTACCGGCATTTTAATTCATGATCACACAGATCCGTTAGTTATCAAATCAGTTCGTGCAGAGAGTGGAAAGGTTTATAAGTCTGAAAATGGGAAGTTTCTATTCTTTGATTTGGTCAATGGCACGGTCATGGAAGAGTTATCCTCAAAAACGCCTCATTTTACGCCAGACGGAGAGATTCATGGAACCCCAAATACACGCCCAGCTAGAAGATCGAGTTTCTCACAAGCGACCTATAAAATTGACCTAGCAGGATTCGATCTAAATCGTTCTGATGAGGATATGTTTAAGGATAAGCATGAAATGCTTAATGTATTCCAGATCGAGTACACCTTGGATTCGATTCAAAAGAATGCAGAAGGTGTAATCGATAATTTCTTGCTGAAATTAAAGGAAAATCATCCCTATTTTAATTCTTACGATCATCTAAAAAAGATGACGAACGTAAAGAATGACCCCAACATAATCACTAAATCAATGGATACCTTGCTCGTTTACAATGACTTATCTAACGAACAGAAAATAGCGACCATCAAGAGGGCGCAAATTGAATTAAGAGATAAAAATCAAAAATTATCAAGCCAGAATGACTTTCTCAATAACATGGAACGGGATCAACAAAAATACCTCATTGAGTTCAACCGAAAATTCTCTTTGACCTTTGCTATTCTCGTCTTATTTTTTGTAGGTGCTCCACTTGGCGCTATTGTGAAGAAAGGAGGATTTGGTGCACCCGTGGTGATTGCCGCCCTAATCTTCATGGTCTACTTTGTAATTATAACGATTGGCGATGGATTGGCGCAGTCAGGATCCATATCGCCGTTCTTAGGAATGTGGATGGCCCCAATGATACTCTCACCTGTCGCATTATTATTAATGCATTCGGCAGCAAATGACTCTCCTGTTTTCAGTAAAGAGGCATGGCTTAAATTCTTTCGACTTAAAAAACGATGAAAGCACTTTACATAACAAGTAAGCCGATTTTCCCTACCGTAGATGGCGGCAGTGTTGCCATGGAGAAGTTTATGTCGTCATTGATTCAAGCAGACTTAAGCGTTAAGCATCTCATTATAGAAACCCACAAGCACAAATTTAATAAGGGCGCATATCCGGATAGATTCTACCAGAAGACTAATCCAGAAAGTATCAGAATAAACACTAAAGTAACGATCCTTGGCGCCTTACTGAACCTCTTTAAGTCTGGCTCCTACAACGTCGATCGCTTTCACGATAGACGCATGGAGACGCTGATTCATTCTTCACTGGAAAAGGAAAATTTTGATGCAGTAATATTTGACAGTCTCTTCACTACCTCCTATTTAGAATCCGTTCGGTCAAAATTTAAAGGGAAAATATTTATTCGAACCCATAACGTCGAATTCGACCTATGGAAGGGCTATGCTGAAGATGCCAAAGGAATTAAGCGATGGTACTTGAATAAATTAGCCGCAGATATAGAAATTTACGAGCTTATCACGCTTCAGCAATGTGACGGAATTCTATCCATCTCGAGCATGGATTCAACCGTCTTCCGAAACAACGGGATTTCAGTGCCAATCCACAATATTTCTGTGGCGGTTCAAGTTCCAGACGTAAAGCACGATTACAGCAATAACAGGCTGTATCATCTTGGCGCTATGGATTGGATTCCAAATCAGGAAGCCGTCCAACGATTGATGTTTCTAATGCCCAAGGTGAGGAAAGAACTTCCAAACACCGAGATCCACATTGCTGGATTAAACGCTAATAAGTACGTCTCTTCGGACGAAGCAAATGGTATCCAAGTCCATGGCTTTGTGCAAAAAATCATCTCCTTTGGAATCGACCATGGTATTCTTGTGACACCCATCCAATCCGGGTCGGGAATTCGTATAAAGATCTTAGAAGCAATGGCCGTTGGCATCCCTGTGTTAACCACATCAATTGGTGCTCAAGGGATTAACCATCAAGATTCTGAATGCCTCTTAGTAGCGGACAGCGATGAGGATTTCGTGCAGTCAATGATTCGATTAGTTAAGGACGAAGGGCTTCGACAAAAAATTGGCCGTAATGCAATTGATTATATTCGAAAAAACCATACTATTGAGGAGATAAGTGAAAAATTAGTTGAAATCCTCAAAGCAACATAAAGACAAACTGTTAATGCTCGTCTCGCGGTTTCCCTTTCCGCTGGATAAAGGGGACAAACTGCGCGCGTTTCATCAGCTAAAAGAATTACATAAAAACTACGACATTACTTTGTTTGCGCTTAGCGATTCTGAACTGAAGAGTAAAGAAATCGAGATGGTTCAAAAGTACTGTTCAGAACTGATTATTCATCGCCAAACACGCTTACAAAAAGGCTGGAATACTGCCAAATCATTTTTTAATAAGCTTCCTTTTCAAGTCGGATACTTCTATAGCAAAGCGGCACACGAGAAGGTTAAATCATTAATTAAAGATAATTCATTCAATCATATTTATTGTCAACTACTTAGAGTGTCAGAATATGTGAAAAATGAACACGCTATCCCGAAGACGCTAGATTATATGGATGCCTTAAGTGTTGGGATACAGCGCCGTATTGATCAACAGCCATTCTATAAAAAATGGTTATTTAAATCAGAAGCTAAACGCCTTCGATCCTACGAGAGTAGGATGTTCGATTTCTTTGAAAACCATACAATAATCAGTGCCCAAGATCGACAGTTAATACTTCATCCAGAGGCAGGGAAAATTCACTGTATCCCGAATGGTATTGACGCATCCTTCTTCGAAAATATACCTACTAATAAAACCCACGATTTTGTATTCGTAGGAAATATGAGTTATGCGCCGAACATTAGTGCTGTCCATTATATTCATGACAAAATCCTTCCTCAATTCCCCAACTCAAGCCTACTTATCTCCGGGTCATCACCCACGGCCAAAGTGCTTAAATTAGCGGAAAACTCGAAACAGATCCAAATAACTGGTTGGGTAGATGATATTCGCACTTCTTACCTACGGGGTAAAATATTTCTGGCCCCAATGATGATTGGCACGGGAATGCAAAATAAGCTACTTGAAGCAATGGCACTTGGGATACCATGTATAACGACGCCTCTAGCCAACAGTCCAATTAAAACTGTTCATGAAAAGGAGATTCTTGTGGCTCAAAACGAGGAGGAGTTTGTAACTGCTGTGAATAGACTATTATCCGACCCTGATCTTTACCAAGTTATCAGTGATAATGCAAGGAACTTTGTACAGGCTGCATACAGCTGGGGCAAGACTTCAGAAGAACTTAGCGCCTTGTTTAATAATCACGCTAAATAGCCATCCCATTAAGACTCAAAGTTTATTCATTTCAAGAGGTAGAACTTGGATATTTCCCGTAATTTTGTAAAAAAATGCCGACTAGGACGTATGGATATTAAATTAAACACGATTGAGGAGGCCATTCAGGATATTAAGGATGGTAAAGTGATAATTGTCGTGGACGATGAAAATCGTGAGAATGAAGGAGATTTTCTCACTGCAGCCGATAATGTAACACCGGAAATAATCAACTTCATGGCTACCCATGGACGAGGTTTGGTTTGCGCTCCCCTACTTGAAGAGCATTGTGATAAGCTTGGACTGCCGCTGATGGTCAAAAACAATTCTGCTGCATATGAAACCGCATTTACCGTTTCTGTAGATTTGAATGGTCATGGTTGTACAACAGGTATCAGCGCAAGCGACCGATCTAAGACAGTTAAAGCATTAATCGATCCGAATATTAGACCTGAAGAACTAGGGAAACCTGGTCATATATTTCCTTTAAGAGCAAAAAAAGGTGGTGTTCTAAGACGCGCAGGACATACTGAAGCAGCAATTGATCTCGCAAGATTAGCCGGATTTCAACCTGCGGGAGTAATCGTAGAGATTCTAAACGAAGACGGTTCGATGGCACGTCTCCCCGAATTGGCAGAAATCGCGAAGAAATTCGACCTGAAACTCATATCAATTGAAGATTTAATTGAATATCGAATTAGAACAGAAACGCTCATTAAAAAGATTATCGATGTGAAAATGCCTACGGAAGAAGGCAATTTCGATCTTCACCTTTTTCAAGAAATTAATACTGGAAAAGAACATTTGGCTGTTGTTAAGGGCGAATGGGAAGAAGATGAGCCAATTCTGGTGCGCGTGCATTCTTCATGTATGACTGGAGATATCTTTGGCTCATGCCGTTGCGATTGTGGCCCACAGCTCACAAAATCAATGCAAATGATTGAAGCAGCTGGTAAAGGAATTATCGTTTACATGAATCAAGAAGGACGCGGTATTGGTCTTACAAACAAGCTAAAAGCATACAAACTTCAAGAAGAAGGATATGATACATTAGAAGCAAATATCAAACTTGGTTTCAAAGGAGATGAGCGAGATTATGGCATTGGAGCTCAAATTTTGAGATCGCTTGGCGTAACGAAGATGAAATTAATGTCTAACAACCCTAAAAAACGTACTGGCTTAGTCGGATATGGACTTGAGGTAACGAACAATGTAGCTTTGGAGATTGAGCCGAATCAGCACAATGAAGCCTATTTAAAGACAAAGAGAGATAAGATGGGGCATGAATTAAAATTGGATAAATAAATGCTGACGGCGAAAGGGTTAACTAAATCATTCGAATCACTGGAAATACTTAAGGGAATCGACCTTGAGATTCCAGAAGGTGAAGTGGTTTCGATCGTTGGATCATCCGGAGCTGGTAAAACGACATTACTTCAAATTATTGGCACGCTCGATCGTCCTGATCAAGGTGAATTAATGTTGGACGGGATTAATCCATTCCATCTAAGTCCAAAGCAATTATCAGCTTTTAGAAATCAATCGATTGGGTTTATTTTTCAGTTTCATCAATTGCTGCCGGAATTCAGTGCAATAGAGAACATTACGCTACCTGCACTCATCCAAGGTCGTCCTATGAAGGAGGCTAATTTTGAGGCAATGGAATTACTCGACCTACTTGGACTCCAAGATCGAGCAACACATCGACCTAGTGAACTTTCCGGTGGGGAGCAACAACGAATTGCTG
Organism: Flavobacteriaceae bacterium; assembly: GCA_047624355.1. Taxonomy (GTDB): domain Bacteria; phylum Bacteroidota; class Bacteroidia; order Flavobacteriales_D; family Crocinitomicaceae; genus UBA4466. Next base: position 39,561 of record JBLHPQ010000013.1, read on the forward strand.
TAGCACGCTCGTTGATCAATCGTCCCAAGGTTATACTAGCTGATGAACCATCGGGGAATTTAGACACACAAAACTCTAAGGAGCTGCATCAATTATTTTTTGACCTCAGAGATCAATTCAAGCAAACGTTTATCATTGTTACGCATAACGAAGAATTGGCGAATATGACAGATCGAAAACTTCAAATTAGAGATGGACTCATCGTTCAATAATTAAAGATGAAACGGACCGATCTAAAGGAATACCTTGATTTTAAAGTAGAACAGTACAACCAACGATCCTTCATTGCCACAGATCCTATTCAGCTTCCTCATCAGTTTTCAAAAAAAGAAGATATTGAAATTGTTGGCTTTTTAGTCGCCACAATCGCCTGGGGTCAGCGCCCAACGATAATAAAAAATGGTGGTCGACTACTAGATATCATGGATCATTCTCCTTATGAGTTTATTCAGAATTACACCTCCAGACCACTAGATTTTGTTCACAGAACCTTCAATTCTATCGATTTAGATTTCTTTTTTCGTTCTCTTCGAAACATTTACGAGACTGGCGGATTAGAAGCTGCGTTTTCAGAGAATCACGAATTCCCCGGCATTAAAGGAAGAATCATCAATTTTCGGGAAAAATTTCTCTCGATCGATCACGATAAAAGATCTGAAAAGCACCTCTCTAATCCCGAGAAGAACTCTGCTGCAAAACGTTTGAACATGTACCTCCGATGGATGGTTCGAGATGACAAGCAAGGCGTCGACTTCGGGCTTTGGAAATCGATACCTCCTTCCGAACTATACCTACCATTGGATGTTCACACAAGTCGACATGCGCGGAACCTTGGTTTGATTACCCGAAAACAAGACGATTGGAAAGCTTTAGAAGAGTTGATGTCGAATCTTCGCGCATTAGACCCCTTAGACCCAGCTAAATACGATTTTGCACTATTTGGTATTGGTGCCTTCGAGGGCGATCCATTGAAAGCATAGATAATCAAGAAGCTAATTGATCCTACAAGCTATGTGAAAATTCGACAATCTTCTGAGCGAAATTCTCCCACGAATTCTCAGATTTTTCGGCCTCAATATTCTTACTAAAAGACAGCTTTAACTTTGCGGTGAAATAGTGATCTACTGCTTCAGCAATCAATTTGGAATCAGGCTGACTTACAACCAACCCCGTCTCATCGTGCCGTGTATTCTCCTTTAACCCTCCAACGTCAGTTGCGATAATCGGTAAGTTGAAATGGTGAGAAATTGCAGTTATCCCAGATTGAGTAGCTCCCTTATACGGTAACATACAGACGTCTGATGCAGAAAAATAAGTACTTACCTCGCTGTCTGAAATATACTCTGTAAAAAGATGAATCCTTGCATTAAGACCAAGTGAGTCAATTGTTTTTTGATACTTTTCAAATGATCCATACACCTCCCCAGCAACAATGACATGGGTATCTGAGGGAAGATCTACTAATGCCTCGATTAATAAATCTAATCCTTTGTAATCACGAATGAACCCAAAAAAAAGCAAGTAATTATTACTCGAATCAAGTCCAAGTTTCGTTAGCGCTTCTGCCCTATTTAACCCCTCGCCAAATTGATTGTAAATCGGGTGATCAATCCTTAGGTACTTCGCATCTGGCTTCAACGAGAGTAGGTCTCTCAAAACGACATCGCTCAACACCACAAATCCATCATTCTGCTTCAAGAACATACGATTTGCTTTTTTGTCGAAGAAGCGTTTCTCGTGTGGAATCACATTATGAAGAATACTAATTCGCTTCGCACTTTTTGTGATTCTTTTCTGCATTCCAGCCATTGCTGGCCCAAAGAATGTCATCCAATACTGTCCAATATACAATCTAGGATGCGTTTCATTTATCTTCTTAGCGGCAGTCGTAAAGGTAACCGGATTCACTGAATCAAGCACTCGTAACGCTTCTATGGAATCAGCACTATCATCATCAGAGACATATTGAGAAGAACCCGGGAATAAAAAACCAGGGTATTGACGCTTAAAGGTAAATGCATTCACAGTGTGCTCCTTTTCCAATGCACGGTAAAGCATTGCACTAAACTGTGCGATTCCACCTCGGTAAGGATAGAAAGCCGAAAAGAGGGCAATTTTCATGACACGAATTTAGTATAAAGATTACAATGAAACACAGACTCAGGATTTCAAGAATGAATTTAATTTTGCTAAACACCCACTTTTTCCAGCGCCTATTTACCGCTAACGATGGTACACAACAGCAAATGATTCATTTGACATGAATATTGAATGCTACTAATGCTCTAATCCATAGAATATTTGTTATATTATAGAGAACCAATGAGCGTGCTATGAAAACTCTAAAAATTCTTCTTTCAATTTCGATTTTACTTTTGTTTTCCTGTGAAGATTCCACAAGTGACATTTCTGATTCTATCGATAACGAAACCAAAGAAATGATTGATGATACCCTCATTGAGATTAGCGAAGAGGATAAAATCTTTGAAGTTGAATCGGGGAAAATTACTTTTGAATATTCTGGAAAGTGGACAGGAACCGAAACAGTTTGGTTTGATCAATATGGTAAACGCGTTGTAATTGAGCAGGACATTTACCATTCAGCAAGAAATCATAACAAGACAAAAATGATTTGGACAGGCGATAAAGAATCTTCTTACAACTGCAATTATATCTCGATGGGAGAAGAAACGAACAGTAGTGCCAATGCGTTTATGCGACCTAAAGACACAGAGTTATCACTCTTTGCTCATGGTGATGCGACACAATTGGCTCAAAATTATTCCCAAATTGGTGATGACATGAAGGCTGGAAAGCAGGCGTCTGGTTGGAAAAGTAGGTCAAATGATATAATCGGTTGGATTTGGAAGGGCATTGATCTCGAGTACAATAATATGGGTGTAATTAAAACCGCTCTGAAATTTGAAGAATTATCAGAAATTCCAAAAGGGCAGTTAGATCCGCATCAAGGCTTTTAAAAAAAAAACCAAAGATCTAAATGTTATTATTTCACAAGAACTTACACTTGGTTGTGTAATTCAATCTTAGGAGTAGGGATTAATTACGATTAAATCTTATTTTTGGTGCATGAAGTTTTTGTATCCTGAATTTCTTTGGGCTTTTACAGTATTATTGATTCCCATCGTCATTCACCTCTTTAATTTTAAGCGGTATAAAACTCACTATTTTTCGAGTTTACAGTTCGTCAAACATGTCGATCAACAAACGCGATCTACCCAAAAGCTAAAACACATTTTAATTCTTCTTGCGCGTCTCCTGGCGTTCATCCTGTTGGTTTTCGCATTCGCGCAGCCTTACTTTAGTAATCCAGACGGTGGCGACTTGCAGAAAGAAACCGTTTTGGCCATTTACCTTGATAATTCATTTTCCATGCAGGCGCGCGGAATTGAAGGTGAACTTCTCTCAGAAGCCCGTGAATCAGCAGAGGCAATTGTCAAGGAAGCACCGCAAGGGACACAGTTTATTATTGGGACAAATGAAATGTCTGGTATTGAACAGCGAAAAATTTCAAAAATTGATGCGCTAGAAAAACTTGACAAAATCACGTATTCACCCCTTACGAGAACATTGGATGAAATCATTGATTGGCAAGAACGAACAGTGAACAGTGAAGATATTAATGCTGCTCGTAGCTTAGTACAAAGCATCATCCTAAGTGATTTTCAACGGCACAAAGTATCGAAAGCATCAAAATTGAATTTAACTCATTTTGAATTTCATGCCGTCCAGTTAGTTCCAGAACAGAAAGAGAACATCTACATTGATTCAGCTTGGTTTTCAACGCCAATAAGGAAAATTGGTCAGAAAAATGAAATCAATATTCGGATTGTAAACACGAGTAAAGAAGCGCTTCAAAACATAGAAGTGACTGTAGCAGTCGATAGGTACAAAAAATCGTTCTATGTTGATTTGCCAGCAAACGGGAAAAAATCAACTTCTCTAACATACACGGACAAGACAAAAGGATTTAAGACGGGTAAAATCACTGTCGCCGATGATCATGTACTTTTCGATGACACTTACTTTATTTCTTATGAAGTAAAGGATCATGCAAACGTTCTTGTCTTAAACGGTGAAGACGCAATAGATAATGTTGGAATTGTCCTGGATCTCGAGGATTTCTATGTAGTAGAGGAAAATGAAATCACTGCCATTACGCTCGATAATTTTAAGGATAAGGATATGGTTATTCTGAATGGAGTAAATAAACTCTCGAGTGGTGTTGAAAATTATCTTCTGGATTTCTATGACAATGGAGGATCACTTTCACTATTTCCTGGAAAGAACCCCATAGTTAGTTCTTGGAATAGACTTCTAGCGAAGGTGAAGCTTCCATTACTTGGATCAAGAATTTCCTCAGGAACCAGAATCAAATCACTCAACTACGATGACGATTTCATAAAAGATATCATTCAAGATCGATCTGATAGACTCAATCTACCGAGTGTAAACACTTCATTTAGACCAATTGTGAGTAATGCCACAAACTATAATACGCTCATTACAATGCAAAATGGACTACCTCTTCTCGCCTATTCAACTGGAAAAGGAAATGTCTATATGTTTTATAGTGCGATCCATCCTGATTGGGGAAATTTCTCTAAAGATGCATTATTCTCTACCTGCGTACTTAGAATGAGTGAATTGAGTCAACGATCTCAACCAATTGCGATGACAATAGGAAATCAGAGCGTATTTCCAATCTACAAATCATTTGATCAGGAAGAAGTAATTCACCTACAAAAGGATCAATTAGACATCATCCCACAAAATACCGAGCGATCTGGTGTGAGCTACATCTCACTCAATCAATTAGATAAGTTCGATCAGCTGCTAGCAGGGAATTACGATATAAAAACGAGTGAATCGATTGGTAATCTCTCCTTGAACTACAGCCGTGGCGAGTCACAATTGAACTATTTCGGAGAAGAAGAGGTACTAGAAATTTTCAGTAATCGCGGTGCTCTAAACGCCTCTTTTGCAACAATGGATGGCATGAATAGTCCTGTTTCACAAATAGCAATTGAAAAACCATTTGATTATTGGAAACTTTGTATTGTTTTAACTCTTATTTTTGTGCTCGCTGAAATGCTACTTGTGCGTTTCTTGAAATCGTGAAAACTGATGCATTATGAAAGTTCTCATTAAGAAAGCGAAAATTATTGACCCTGGATCTTCATTTCATGGGCAAACCAAAGACCTTCTTGTTATTGACGGAGTTATTGAAAAGATTGGCGACGATCTATCAGAAACATCAGAACAAGAGATCGTTTCGGATAATCTACACATCTCTTCAGGATGGGTTGATTTGAAGTCAGATTTTTGCGACCCAGGTTATGAGCATAAGGAAACTGTCCTCTCAGGACTCGATGCTGCGGCTCATGGTGGATATACCCATGTTGCTGTACTCCCCGTTACTAAACCAGTGGTTGATGGTAAAAGTCAAATTGACTACATCCGAAGAAAGGGAGAGCATCACGTGACTCAAATTCATCCAATAGGGTCTATTACGGAAGGAATGCATGGCAAGGAGCTTTCGGAGATGTATGATATGCACCAATCTGGGGTAACACTATTCTCTGATGATCTTGTTCCGGTATCTTCAGGAATAATGTACCGAGCCTTATTGTACGCTCGAAATTTTGGAGGAAAGATTATTGCCTTTAATCGAGATCGTTCACTGGCAGGAAAAGGAATGGTCAATGAGGGAATTGCATCCACAAGAACTGGATTGAAAGCTGACCCATCGATTTCAGAGATCATCGAACTTGAAAGAAATATTCGATTATTAGCCTATACAAACGGAAATCTCCATTGCACGGGAATATCAACAGCAGAGGGCGTTAGACTTGTAAGAAATGCAAAAGCAGACGGTTTATCGATAACTGCAGATGTTCATAGCTCTCACCTGATCTTTAATGAGCACGCGGTTTTAGGATTTGATTCACTGTATAAATTCATGCCTCCACTTCGTTTTGAAGATGATCGCTTAGGATTATGGGAAGGAATCAAGGATGGTACGATTGACGCAGTTGTTTCTGATCATCGACCAAATAACGCCGAGGAGAAAGACGTGGAATTTGACAATGCCAGCTTTGGAAACATTGGCCTACAGTCCACATTTGCGTCACTTACTGAACTAACGGAATTTGACTTGGAAACGCTCATTTCTAGACTAACAATTGGCCCAAGATTAATACTAGGTCTTCCAAAAACCGAAATAAAAGAAGGAGCGAATGCTGATCTTACATTGTTCGACCCTACTAAAACTTGGACATTGAGCAAAGCGGATATCGCCTCAAATACATTTAACAGTCCATATGTGGATAAAGAGCTAAAGGGATTTATCTTAGGTATACTAAATAACGGTAAATTAGCCCTGAAAGATTAATTAATGGCGAACAAACGAAATTTTCTTAAGCAATTCTTTAAAGACCGAAAGGTGGTAGGAGCTGTAAGTCCGAGCACCAAATTCCTTGGAGAAAAAATGCTCGCTAGCATTGATTTTGATCACGTCCGTCACATTGTTGAATTGGGACCTGGGACTGGTGTATTCACAGATATCATTATCCAAAGAATGCATAAAGACGCGAGGTTATTAGTCTTAGAGCTACACGATGATTTCTACGCTAAATTAGATAAACGGATCGATGATCCCCGTGTACAGGTGATTCACGATTCAGCTGAAAACATCTCAAAATACTTAGCGGAAGAATTACAAGAGAATCAGGATGCGGTAATTTCATCGCTACCATTGATGGTATTCTCTGCTCCCTTAAGAAAAGCAGTTGTTGATGCTTCTTATAAATCATTAAAGCCTACTGGTAAATATGTTCAATTCCAATATTCACTTCAATCAAAGAAGTTTTTGGAATCCGTTTACAAGAATGTCAAAGTGACTTTTACGATTAAGAACTTCCCTCCTGCTTTTGTCTATTCATGTCAAAAGGGCTAGGAAAATACCATTACTACCTTCTTAACAAACCCTACGGGTACCTCTGTCAGTTCTCTGGAGAAACTTCTGATTTACTTCTTGGTAGCTTATTTGACTTCCCAAAGGATGTCTATTCAGTTGGCCGTCTAGATAAGGACAGTGAAGGGCTACTGCTTCTTACCAATGACAACACTTATAAAACAATGCTTCTCGATCCGAAATCGAATAAATCTAAGACGTATTGGGTTCAAGTAGAAGGTGAAATTACAGAAAGTGCTCTTAACGAACTTGCTGCAGGAACAATTTCAATTTCGCATAAAGGAGATAGCTATAGGGTGAAGTCAGCAGTATGTTCGAAGATAAAAACTCCAAAAATTGAAGAACGAGAACCACCAATTCGTTTCCGAAAAGATATCCCAACGAGCTGGATATCAATTACTTTAACTGAGGGAAAAAATCGTCAAGTTCGAAAAATGACAGCTGCTGTTGGCTTCCCTACATTACGTCTCATCCGAGTAAAAATGGACGTTCACAGCATAACTGGAATTAGGTCTGGAGAAGTGCGATCGTTTGAACCAATCAATCGATAACTGGTACAGTTTAGTAATTGGCGTACAAAAGTGGTACGCAATTTGCGTAACTTAATGCAACAACTAATTCTTATACTATGATTACGTCAATAGAAATTGTAAAAATGTTACAGAGACAACAGAAGGATTATAAGGTGAAAGCTACTGGCTTTGATGCTGGATTAATTGGTTTAGGTGTCGCGCGCAAATTGAGAAAAAAGGATGCTAAGAAAACCGTACGTTAATAAGTCAGTTAATTAGCTATTCACGCCTACTAATATTTATTTAAATCCCGCCTCCTTGATCAAGTCTAGGCGCCTTAATTTTCTGATCAAGTTTTCCAAAACGGTACGAGGCCGTTACATAGAATCTTCTCGTCAACCATTTGTAGACAACATCTTGTTGAATCCCTTCTTGATCCAAGTCAATCCTAAACCCTTTCGTATCAAAGATATCCGTCACACGGAAGCCAATAGACAATTTTTTATCCAACAATCGCTTTTCTACTGATGCATCAATCTGCGTTCTTGACAAAATAATCCCTTGAGGTGTTACACGTGGCGCCGAATAGTTGCCGTTTAATTGAAAGGAAGCAGTTTTCTTCCAGAAATCAATACTCAAGACATATTTCACATTCCAGTTGAATCCATCATTATTCCAGTCAACCGTAGAATCAGAATTTGTGTAATCAATATAATTTCCATTGAAGGACAATTGATTTTTCATCCATGCAGTTGGTTTGTATATAATAATTGACTCTACACCTGTGCTCACACTCTTATCGATATTCGCATATGTCACAACTGATGAATTATCAGGGCGATAAGATTTGATTCGATTGATTACGTCTGTTGTTCTTCTATGAAAAACACTGATCGAAAGAATGATTTTTTTCTTCGTCAAAGCATAGCCTAAATCATAAGAATCAATGTATTCGGGTTGAAGCTCAGGATTTCCCGTTCGTACGTTAAATGGATTCGCGTAGCTTGTAAATGGATTGAGTTGCCGCGACTTTGCACGATTGATTCTCCTGCTATAGCTCAAACTAAATTCGATCTCTTCTTTCGGCTCATATTTCAGATGTGCTGAAGGAAAGAGATTGAAATATTCATTTCTAGTAACTTCACCTGTTGAGATTAGGTTTGGAATCTGCAAAGCATACTCTGTTCTTAGACCTGCCTGATAACTCAACTTACCACGTTGTTGTCCAAAAATGCCATAGATGCTATAAATCTGTTCATCGTACGCATAATCAAAGTTTGCCAAAGAATCGGAAACAAAAATATTTGTCAAGGTGTCAATGTGTTCTGAAAACGTCATGATATCATCTGCACGCAAGATCATTTTTGCTCCAGCTTCGATTCTAGCACTTATTTTCGCGATAATGTATTCTAAATCGGTTTGGGCCGTGGTAATTTTTGAAGTAGAAGTATTAAATAGTTGCTGGTTTAAAGGAGCCACGCCTAATGAAATACCGTTTGCATCTAACAGTTGCTCTTCATAATGCCCCTCGATATTTCTTCCTCCGAATGACTGATTCGCATTCATCGACCACTTCCCTTTCCTATCCTTAAGTGTGTGTGTGTAGTTTAGGTTTACATCAGCATTTCGAGAAATTGTTGGGTCAAGAGATGATCTATTCCATCCAGCCAAGTACACATCATTCTGATCGTATAGTCCGCTGACAAGGTCTCCTGTTCTCACACGTTCTTGGAGGTTTCCCGTAAGGGAGAAGCCAATAACATTGCGTTTGTTTATTGTGAAATCTGAGCCAAGAACTAGCGTATTAGTAGTTTTCAAATCTGCTCCTATCCTATCTTGATCTAAAAAATTGCTAGAATCAGCTCCGAAATCTTGATATAGATCACTGAAATTGTTTCGATAACCCTCATAATAGTTCATCGAGTAATTCGTGTAGACATTAAAGCGTTTATTCCGATAACTCAACCCTAGATTACCATTCAATATATTTCCTGTTGCTGCTGTCACTGAAACGATCCCATTCATTCCCTTCAGTTTGTTCTTCTTCATCACTATATTGATGATTCCCGAAGTTCCATCAGGATCATATTTCGCAGACGGGTTCGTAACAACCTCAATTCGTTCTATGGAATTAGCAGGTAACGCGTCCAATAAGTTTTGACCATCACCAGCGACTAAAGCACTTGGCCGACCGTCAATAAGAATAGTTACGTTTCCATCACCTCTCAAACTGATATTGCCATCTTGATCAACATCTATAGAAGGGATATTATTCAAAACATCACTTGCAGAACCACCGCGTACAGATATATCTTCTTCAACAGTATAGATTTTTTTGTCAATTCCCGCCTTAAGAACATCAAGTGATCCAGTAGCCACTACTTCGTCAAGGTCCAATAAGGTATCCAATTTCAAAACCACGGGGTCAAGAGCTAACGTTTGACCGTTTTTAAGCTCGTAGATATCAAGAAAATAATCTTCAAATCCGACACATATTACTTTCACTAAGTACGATCCTGGCTCCGATTTTAAACGGAAATAGCCATTTGATTTTGGAACGACACCACTTATCACAGTTGAATCATATGGATTTAATAGCAAGACTTTAGTGAGGTCGAACATTTCAAAATCGTCTAAGACAATGGATCCGGAAATTATGGATGATTGTGCAAAGCTGTTGAGAGAGGAAACAAGGAAAAGAAGGAGAATTAGCTGTTTCAAGATCTTAATTTATCAAGCAAATCACTTAGCTGGTCAGCCTCTTCAGATGTCAAACTTTTTGGTACCATTTCAATGTTTTCATCTTCATTAGAGAAAGCATCGTCAATTTGGCTCAATAATTTCAGACCTTTTTTTGAGATCTCGGCATATACAATTCTTCGATCTCCTTCGCAGCGCTCTCGCACTATCAGTTCTTTTTCTAATAACTTATCCATTAAACGCGTAGTATTCGGAGACTTCTCCACCATTCGCTCTTTGATCGAATTTACTGAGATCATTTTTTTTGCCCCCCGAAGGATGCGCAGGATATTGAACTGCGGTAAACTTAGGCCAAATGTACTCATGTACTTATGTTGTCGAGAAGCAAGTACATTGGAAGTATAACGAACATTGACTACCGCTCGATGCATCGAATTTTTGAATTCGCTTTGAATCTCTTGATCTATTTTCATGGTACAAAAGTAACTACCTAGGTAATAGGTACAAAATTTGAGAGACACTAAATCAAGGTCTTCACCAATTAATCATGAAATTATAGCTTCAATGATGGCTATTAATTAAAAAAAACTGATTTGTCTCGAAAATCAATGAAATTGATGAACACTATTATAATGGATTTGATGGAATCGTCTGTCCAAATAATTAAGCTCCTCAAAAAGTTCAAATTACCTTATCATTCCAATATGGAAACGAGATTGAATTAATTGTTAACCCGCCTGTTCTTCTTAAAGTTCGATAGTTATATTTTATCTCTACATTGACGGAAATAACCAAATTACTAGTCAATTATGAAATTCCATTTCAGTTTAATTTTCGCAGGAGTATTTCTATAGGGTGCATGTTCTTCAAGCACTACTGACACTGATCAGCAATCAGATAATTCAGAGGTTTCACCAACGGATACAATTCCGAAAGATGTCGAATCATCCATAGCCCCCTTCGCATATGGCATAGATATTTCTAAGTATCAGGGCGACGAAATGTCTTTAATTGACAAGAGTACTGACAGTCTTGGATTTATAATTTGCAGATCTGGGCAAGAAAACACATATACCGACCCCAAATTTTCTGCGAATTGGAAGATGATTAAGGAGAAAGGATTTATTCGTGGAGCATCTCACTTTTATGTATCCGATGATGATCCACAAACACAGGCAACTCATTTCCTCGGTCTAATTAGTTATTTGGATGACCAAGATTTATCACCAGTTGTAGATTTCGAATAATTAGGTGTTAATACAGCAACTCCAAAGGATGAAGTGCGCAAAACACTTTTAGCGTTTCTCGTTATTATCGAGAAATCTACAGGAAGATTACCAATTATTTATACTGATGCAAACATTGGTAATAGCTACCTTGATGGTTCTTTCAAGAGATACCCACTATGGATTGCGAACTACTCAAATGCTGATGCCCCTTCTATGCCAGTGGCTTGAAAAGGAACGGGATGGAAGCTTTGGTAAAAAAAATATTTAAATATAAAATTGGAAATATCACTAATGATTTCCATGTTTTCAATGGAACACTGACTCAGATGAAAGCATTTATTGCTGGAACTATAAATCAACTTACAACCACTTCAATTTAATCTGTGAGGGCTTAATTTCGCTTTCTATGGGCTGATCAAATTCAACCGTAAAAGAATGCGTTCCTGGGAGCAAACTCTTAAAATTCTCGTCTAGATGCGTGGATAGTTCTTCGACTGTTATCCACAAATCTTTAATAAATTCTTGATTCGTGATTGTCAGGACGGCTTGCTTTAAATTGGCTGGATCAACTTCAATTGAAACTTTGACGCTCCCTTGATTCGCCGAACTCCTCTCCCCTGGTAGATGATCAAATGTACGTTTCTGTTTGAAGCCGTTCTGATCTAAATAAGTAAAAATTATATGACAATTTGTTTGTGCAAGCTCCTCCTTCAAGGGCTTGACGCACATTTTTTTTGATTCATGACCATTCAACATCGTCCCTAGATCTACGGAAGTAAGTAGCTTTCCTTCGAGGTCGTATACCTCGCATTGAATTGTGCACATAAACGTATCGATGACATCCGAAGTAATGTAATAATCGATATCCGTGAGACTGTTATAATTCGCCACAATTGACACTGCCTCAAAATCTTCACGCATTTGATATTGCAACGCTTTCCAATTGCCAAAGTAATCAATGCTTGACCATGTGGGTGCAGGCCAACAATCATTGACTTGCCAATAGAGTGTTCCACCACAACGTGGGAAATCAATTCGATGTCCAGCAACTGCCATACTAACCGCTTTGGCTTGTGTTAATTGCGAGAAATAAATGAATTCTTCGAAATCAACAGGTTTGCCATAGAGCTTTTTTGCATGCTTGAGAATCATGTCGTTTCCAACATAACTTTTTTGATGATGCTTCATTACTTCTGATGACAGGTCCCAATCTTTCTCTTCTGCAAATGTATTGATCGTGCTGTACTCTGGAAAACTTTGAAATCCGTATTCGGCGTTAAATCTCCCGATTTTCTTACCAAAATCTTCTATTGGATCATTTCCATGCCAAACGCCCCAATAATGCTGTGAACCATGATTATATAATTCCGTTTTACCCCAATTGCTCAATGGTGACGTATGGATGTAAGGAATACTTGTTGTTTCGCGAATCACATCCGGCGCAGTCTTTTTAAAGATTCGATCATAGGCTGCTTCAATTTCCTTTGCGCTCTTACCAAAAAGACCATATTTAATTTGGAATCCCCAATTCCCCCATGCGACTTCAACTTCATTGTTCCCGTTAAATTGAACAACACTAGCATGAGCAGCAATACGTGGTACTTGATATTCGAATTCTTCTTTGATATTTGCAATGAAGGCATCGTCTCCAGGATACATAGCACACGCGAACATCAGATCTTGCCATACCATTAGCCCAAGCTCATCGCACGTTTCGAAGAATATTTCATCGGGATAATAACCACCACCCCAAACACGCACCATATTATAGTTCGTCTCAGCCATAATAGTGACCAAATCCACAATTGATTCATCCGTCACGCGTGCAGGAAAAATATCTTGCGGAATATAATCGCCTCCTTTGCTAAAAATGGTCCTTCCGTTAATTTTGAAAAAATAACTTGTGCCCCATTCATCCTCCTCTTGAATAAGCTCTGATGTTTTCACACCAAACTTAAATGATTTCGCATCGATTTCCTTACTAAGCGATTCAAATTGCCAATTTTCTTCATAGAGGTTAGGCTCTCCTTGTCCTCTCGGCCACCAAAGCTTTGGCTGCTCCATTTTTTCATGACGAATACCTTTCCCATCAGTAATCATCACTATAGCTTCACCAAAAACCTCACTCTTCCAAAGGACTTCATCGTTCGACTTCACAGCGAAATCAATGGATAAATCTATATCAGCCACACCATTTTCACTCACCATGACAGTATTCACAGAAGAATTTATTATCCGATTAACGTCATAATTATAAATGTTTACCGCCTTATTAAAACCAATGGTATTCATTCGCAGCGCCCAATCCCATCCAAATTGATATTGTGGTTTTCGCGTCAACGGAGCTATCGCTATTTCATGAACGTCATTCGGCGCGGGCAGTTGATATCCCATATCTTTATAGGTATCCTTATGATAGATGACTGGCGGAGTAATGAACACATGAATCTCATTGAGTCCACTTATTAAATAATCTTTGATTTGAGCGCGGTGAGGCATAAATGCATTTCCCGTTTCCATCAGTAGTGAATCATTCACATATACTTTGGAGTACGTATCAATGGATGGGAACTCAATTTCAATGTACTCATTCTCCAACTCACTAGCACTCACAAAGAAGAGCGTTTTAAACTCCCATACATACTCCTCAATCCAACCAAACTTCTCCTCATTTGTACCGTAGAAAGGATCTGGCAGCTCTCCAGTGGCAATTAATGCTTCTTGAACTGAACCCTTTTGACCTAGCTCCTGCCAAGACTTTTTGATCGGATGAAGGTAGGACCATTCGAGTACTCGCGGTGCCATAGTTTGGCTAAAAGAATTTAGCGTCATGATTAGTGCAATAAGGGCAATGTAAAACTTCATATCTATACCAAGTTAAGGATTATCTGATGGTATCAACTGGAAAAGGAGCTTCCTTATGGATATTTAACGAAAAAGTTTGAGGAGGTTCAATCTACTTTTTGAGCTCAATTTTCCCACTGCATTCTTCGTTTGTCAAAATCAGTGAGGTATAGCCATCTTTAGAGAATTTAACTTCGATATTTGGACACTCACCTGAACAAATCGCTGGCTCGTTTTGGACTGAAAAATATCCGCTAGAATCTGTATACCCTTGATGCCATCCACTCAACACTTCAATTAACACACTATCCAGAGGTTCGTCTGAAGAAGCGTCGACAACGGTACCTTCAGCCACACGAAATCCTTCACAGCTACAGAAGGATGAACTGATAAAGATTAAGAAAATGCTATAAATTAGATACTTCATATAGTAGAGCGTTATTCGTCTTAAAAGTTATCAAAAAAAAATAGTTCCAAAAAACGATCCGATCAAATTCAGAAAAATAAATGATTAAACCTCTCTATCATACCGTTCCTTTACATCGATATTATTCAGCGCGCAAATGTTTTCCATTGTTCGTTTCATACTTTTCACAAAACCAGATTCTGACCACAAACTAATCCCTAAAACACCTAGAAACCCAGCAGTTCCAGCTGCCCCAATAATATCAACGTGAATCTTTCCATCTACAAATTTCATCACGACCATATTCATCTGGGTAGCCGAATTTCGAAATTTATAGACCTCAGAAGCCATCAAGAGCATATCAGCTGATTGATTCATATAATCCAGCCGGAAGCTCTTTTTTACTTGATTTGCGAAAGGAACTATATCAGGCGAATCCACAACCAGCTTAAGTAGTTTCATAATTCAACAATTTGCTCCAATGAACAGAGAAACTTACATCCAATTTCGATTTGACTTTGCATCGACCATTTTCTCTTCGTTTTCGGTCTTTAAAGCAAAGTTAAATCCATCATAAACGGAATAGCCACCGTAATTTCCGAATTTATCCAATGCAATAAATCCGCATTGTAAATTGGTCATATCATCGTGCTTTGAAATAATCCTTTCAACGGCTAATTTACATGCCTCTTCGGGTGATTTTCCTTGTCGCATTAACTCCACAACGGTATGACTACCTGCTATTCGGATAATTGCCTCTCCCATTCCTGTTGCACATGCCGCTCCCACCTCGTTATCAACGAAAAGTCCAGCTCCAATAATTGGTGAGTCACCTACTCGCCCAGGCATTTTATATGCCCAACCACTCGTAGTACAGGCTCCGCTTAAGTTTCCATAGGCGTCAAGCGCCAGTAATCCAATTGTATCATGGTTCTCATGATTAATTTCTGGCTTCTTAAAAACTTCTTTGTTTTCCTTCTTCCATGCCTTCCAATCCTTCTTGACTTCTTTGATCGGGGTCTTCATTTTTTCGTATTCGTAATCCAATGCAAATTCCCGAGCTCCATCTCCTACCAACATTACGTGCTGCGTTTTCTCCATAACTCCACGCGCAACGGATATAGGATGTTTGATTCCTTCGAGATAAGCGACAGCACCGCAGCGAGATTTCTCATCCATAATACACGCATCTAGCGTAACGTGCCCTGCACGATCCGGTCGACCGCCACCCCCAACACTTCTATTGGTAATATCAGACTCAGTAGTCATTACTCCTTTTTCAACAGCATCTAATGCGCGCCCCTCGTTTGAAAGAACTTCCCATGCAGATTTGTTCGCGGCCATTCCATGACTCCATGTTGAGATAACTGTTTTCACTGGACTTTTAACCAATTTAGAAGATGCAGTAACCTCTTCTAGCATATTGGCAGCTTTTGATGGTTTCACCAAACTTAATGCCGCGCCTAACAATCCAAATTTGAAAAAGGTTCTTCTTTTTATGTCGCTCATTTATTCTTGTTTTTCATGTATTCTTTTAACCAAATTCGGTAAGCAGCAACGTTTTTGTTGTGTTCCGAGTTCGTTGACGCAAAATTGTGATGCCCTGTACCGTCTCCACAAAGAAAGATATAGTCTACATCTGCTGGATTTAAGACAGCATTTACCACATCATAAGGCGGAAGACAGATAGGCCCGGGAGGTATTCCTTTGTGAAGGTACGTGTTATAGGGACAATCTTTATTCTTGTGGATATCTAATAAATGTTCAACACCTTTCAAGCGGTCTGGCCAACAAAACTTGAATGTAGGATCAGCTTCCAGTGGTATTCCTCGTCTAATTCTATTCAAATAGAGCTTTGCAATTGTTGGCCACTCTTCAGAAACACGCGACTGTTCGCTATAAACGATACTCGCTAAAGTTACCGCCTGTGATGGTGACGAAAGCCCATTCGCCTTAAGTTTAGCCATTCTTTCATCATTCCAATAATCACGAAATTCTGTGGCCATCAACTCAACAAATTCGGCTGCGTCAGTATCAAAATACATTTGATATTGCTTTGGAATAAACAATGCTGGCACCTGTTCTTTGGTAAATCCATACTTCTTTAAAGTTGCAGGATCTAAAATATAGCTAACAAGAGAAGCACTATCGGCAAGGATACACTGGCCTATATTCGCCCCTACATCTTGAATATCAATGCAACGATTAAATGTAACATTGACTTTAACCTCGGATTTACCATGTCCATTTTCTGCCTTGACAAACCCATTAATTAAATCATCCAAGTGAGTTCCCGAGAGAATGACATATTTTCCTGCCGCAAATGAGTTCGAATCAATTGATTCCTTCTTTACAAAATCGTGAAACGTTTTCTCATCTGATAGAATCCCTTCTGTAACCAACTTGGCGGCCAATACATTCGCTGATGGGTCTTCTCTAAAAAGCAGCTTAACTTCCGAATTATTTATGGTTCGTGTATCTTCGCCAAAAAGGGACATGATCTTATGTCTTCCCAAGTACCCAAAGATTCCAATCGCTATAACAACTGCGAGTCCTACTATTCTTTTAGCCATTTTTCAAATAAAATTGTTTCAATATAATCACCATTTGGAGATTTCGCTTTATGCTCGCCCTCCTTTTTTTGATA
Source organism: Flavobacteriaceae bacterium (assembly GCA_047624355.1). GTDB lineage: Bacteria > Bacteroidota > Bacteroidia > Flavobacteriales_D > Crocinitomicaceae > UBA4466. The sequence goes on from JBLHPQ010000013.1 coordinate 56,893, forward strand.
TTTGCATTTCTCAAACAAGTTGGCACTGGATATATTGGTGGTGTGAACTTCGGCATTAAAATATTCCAATTCCCAATCCTCAAGCGCTAATTTCTCTAAGAGAAATAGTGCCTCAGATGCATATCCTTTGGATCTATGTTGCTTTTCAGCAATAAGCACACCAACTCCTGCAGTCTTTTTTATCCAGTCAATTTCATAGAGATCTACGCTACCGAGAATCTGATTAGAGGCAATATCGATAATCATATAGCGCGCTTGACATGCTTTACGAATATCTCTCAATGAAATAATTAATAGCTGGATATCCATTAAGGAATAGTGACTCGAATTGTTGCTAACTGCCCAATTTTCTAGATTATTCTCCCAATCTAAAATAATCTCAGAATCCTCTAACTTTGCCTCTCTCAGCGAAATTCTTGCGCTAGACATTAGCTGCCAAAAGTGCCAATCGATGCTGAATATCCTCCTCTGTATAAAAAGGAATTCCTTTAAATGAATCACCTAGATTAAATCCGATGTATCGTTCAATCTGATTGTCTGAAGCCAGCTCGGTTAATAGGTACTCTAATTTTGTTGGTGTCGGGCGATTAAGTATTTCCTTGATTGGCGTTAAACAAGTAGATTTGTTCTCTTCAGCGTTTTGATAGGCGTAAAAAATACTATCGATAGAACTAATAGGGATCTCATCTTTCAGCTCAACAACAAGTGTTTTGATCTGCTTACGCTCTATTAACGTGATTACACTCGATACAGGCAATGCAATGTCCTTTCCAGACGATTTCAGGCTGAAATACGCCTCATTTGTTGAAATTCCGATGTGTGGCGGGATTTTATCTGCATGCCAAATCCATAGATAGGATTTTATTGGATCCAATACCGTATTAGTATATGGCACAATTGAATCGATGATATAATCAGACGACAATACTTCCATCAAAGACATGTTTTGTAGGACCAGATAACCAAATATCGCTATATCCTTCGTTAGTATTTCGTATTGCTTCAACCGTCAAATTTCCGCCCTTGGTAGTTACATTTACTTTATTAATTCCAGCGTTTAATTTCATCTGTACAAGTGCGCAAGCTGTCACTCCTGTTCCACACGAAAGCGTTTCATCTTCAACGCCGCGCTCATAGGTCTCTACTTCAATTAAATCATTAACTAAAGGCATTAGGTAATTAACGTTAACTCCTTGTTTTTTATATAATTCAGAAAATCTTATTTCCTTACCATAATCAACTATACCTCCATCATCTTCTTGCTTGATATGCACGTAATGTGGTGAGCCAGTATCTAAAAAATAATCATCATTGATACTAATTATTTCGGCTACTGGAAGCATCTCTAATCGAACAATTGCACCTTCAATACTCGCCTTATGTTGACCATCAATAGCTTCAAAAATAGCATCTGAATTAATCAGCCCAATTTCTTTAGCAAAAGCAACACTGCATCGTGCACCATTTCCACAGAAACTTTGAGTTCCATCAGCATTGTAATAATCAACATAGAAGTCGACCTCTTCACTTTTATTGATCAGAATCAATCCATCAGCACCAATACCCAGTTTCCGATCACAGATATGCGCAATAGTTGCTACAGAGAGATCATTATACACCCCGGAGATGTTATTCAACATAACAAAATCGTTACCCGTCCCTTGATATTTAGTGAATGAAATATTCATTACTGCAAAGATATGAAAAGTTCGATTGAGAAAATTCCACTTAGTGTTTTTAGATAAAGAACAATGGAACAACAGCACTCGCTATAACTAATATAAGGGATGCAAAGACCTTTAAGTTATCTTTCCAACCAGCAGAGTTGATAAAAACTTCAAACCAAAATAGACGCTGGACAGAAACGACCATCATTAATGCTAAAAAAATGTTGGCTGTAAATTCAGACCAGAAATTATGCATCGCGTAAGATAACCCACTGCTTCCGCCTACAATTGAGATATCCCAAGACAAGGCTATCCCCATACCAACATAATAAGTGTAGAAAGGATTCAGCCATTTTTTTCTTGTTATCGAAGATTTGAAGGAATTAGGAGCAAATATCTTTACTGCCTCATAGAACAATATGAGTATGGATATGGACATTAACGAGACGATATAGACCGTCGCGTTATCTGTGTCAGTAGCCCCAAAAAAGTAGATACATGAGATCATTGTTAAGTTTAAACTAACATTAATGCCAAAAATCAGAAGAAGTCCTAAGAATAAATTCTCAAAAAATGACATCGCTCCTGTCCGACAATTAGCAACCTCTCTCACCTTAACGATGCGGACAATAAAACCAACAAGCATCGCTACTAAAATCACTGTTCCCATCCAAAAATCTCTCTCCTTATTTAGTATTTGAATCTTCTGAGAAGCTAACATAGGGATGCCCATAACTAGAATTATTGCAGAAATAATATTCGAGATGATAAATGTTAGTGTAACTCGTTTCATTGTTACAAATATATAGTTCCCCCGCAATTGATAATCAATCTGGCAATCAATTTTTCTAACCAAAACCAAGTCGATAATTCAATACTAGTTAAGAGCTAAATTGGAACCCTGGACTTGCCCGTGAATTACGGAGAGTGAGTTAAGCTATGCGGCTAAATTGTGATTATTAATTGATTTTTCAAATTCTTTGATTGATTTGTTTCCAAGACTGCTGT
>JBLHPQ010000014.1:0-59072 GCA_047624355.1 Flavobacteriaceae bacterium
TGTCGTGAATGATATCCACCAAGTTTCAATTGATATCGCTAAGATTAGTAAAAAGCAACTTTTTAGTTCTTTCCAATTTTCGGAATTAGACGCAGGTATTGACTTAGAAATAGACAAAATTCAAATTGAAATCATCAAACTATTTGGAAGAAAAAAAGATTGGGGAGGATGGGATAATCCAGTTGCAACGCGCCAAGTGAATACACTTTTCTCAGAATTTTATGCTGATGCGCCTTGGCGAATGAAAAAAACAGATTCAATTGGAAATATTGTTGGTATTCCAGTACATTGCTTTTTACACGATGCGGATCTCGACCCTATTCAAGATGTTAATATTGACAATATCAATATTCAATTGAAGAATGCCTCTGATGCAAGTTTTGGTCCTGTCTTAACCTATGACGCGCTCAATTCAGTGGATTTTGAGGCGCTCTTCTCGTGCTTATCACCAGACGATTCAGATTTAGACATTAGAGAATTCTCCTTCGCCTCTTTCACACCAACTACTAGTAAAACATTTGATTTCGATATCGACTCAGACATCTTTGGTGATTTTCTTTCGGTCTCGGAAAAATATTGGTACTTCACCTTCACGATTCCTGCAAGTGATTTAGTTGGGATGAACGACATCATTGACATCCTCGTTACGATAGAATACACCAATTTAACCTTCTCCGATGATAAAATTGGGTTACGTGTTTTTAGAACTGCTGAAGACATGCCTTCTATGAACAATTATTACCGTGGTGACACTCATCTCCACTCCATGTATACGCAAAGTGAGGCCGAAATTGGTTTACCAATGTGCGCAACAAAAGAAGCCGCTTTTTTAAGTGGTCAAGATTGGATTACAACAACTGATCACACCTCAGATTTTGATAATTACGGCACATCCATCCAAGCGAACTGGCAGCGAATTCACGATGAAGCAGCTGCACTAAACAGTTCTGATAGTTCCATGCTCTACATCACTGGCTTAGAAGTTTCGCTTAATAATAGTGACTCAAAACTAGTTCATATGTTAGCCTACCCTAATCCGGCACAACCCTTTGCTATGCCCTACTTAAGTGATGGAAACGGGGACCTCATTGGCACTTCAGCGACAATAGATAACGTTCTTGATTCAATGGCGACATTTAACGGATTTGCCTACATGGCTCACCCATTTGCCACGAGCGACGAGCTCCCAGCAATTCCTGTCAATGGCGGAATTTGGAATTACGGTCACGCAGATTTCCCAATAAACGCCAGCACATTCCCTATTGACGGGGGTGTTATTATTTGCAATGACCTAACTTTACCTTCTGACGTTCTTTCATCAAATTCAAGTGAATTAGTGAAGAATGGGATTAAAGGCGGCCAAATCTGGAATGCTCGCTATAACCTGATTGCTACAGGAGATCAATTGGACCCATGGGATGTGCAAGGCGGCACAACTCCATTTTCTCAGATGGACACAACGAGTCAAGAATTTCATTTCAGACGATTCAGCCAAGGTCAAGAGGTCGTGAACCACATTAATCAGCTTGGTTTACAAATGAAGAATAACGATCTCAGTGCTACAAATTGGAAATTGTATTACGCGGCAGGGACAGATGCTCATGGATCTTTCAATAACTCAAATACTGACGACTTTGCAGGTGCGGGTAAAATCACAAATAACGCTGTTGGAAAATTAAGTACAGTTGCCTATTGTCCAAATGGAATGGGCTCCAATGGAGAAAATGTTTTAGTCGCTCTTCGAGATGGAAATACGACCTTATCAGATGGGCCAATTCTCACTATTGGAATCAGTAAAGATGGACCCAACTCATCGAATGAAGTCCTGATGGGAGAAGATGCAGTATTGGGATCACTATCACCCGCGTCGATTCACTTAAATATGAATTACACAACCACTCCAGAATTTGGAGATATTACCGGAATCGAGATCTATCTCGGCACTGAATTAGGCGAAACAAAGTATCCATTAGCGATCACTTCTACTACTGGCTCGAATTCCATGAGCTATCAAATGGACGTATTACTCGATTCGATTCTTGGAATTGGAAATACACCGCTCAACGAATACATGTATGTTCGGGCAGAATTAACTTCAGAAGTTGATTACACGGGATTTGAAGCTGAGTACCGAACAACTTATGACATTTTTCACTCAGTGAGTAATCCAATTTGGTTTAGGTATGAATACAACACGAGCATCGAAGAAACAAACGCGAACAATTTCTATATTTATCCTAACCCGGTAAAAGCTTTGATACACATTGCTTTCGAGGAAAAAACGGATTACCGTGTGGAAATTCGTGATCAGATTGGTAGAATTGTCATCACGCAGGTTGAACGCGAACAGATTGCAACGATTAATTTATCAGCATTGGCGAGTGGTGTTTATTACGTGGACCTATTAATTGAAGGGAAGCGCCAGTTCATCAAATTTATTAGAGACTAAAAGAACGTTGACTTAATCAGGCTCGGGCTGCTTGAATGTATAGTTCTTCTAATTACAACCTGTCATTCTCCATACTCACTTCCTTTGATCGTGAACTCGAACTGACAGGACGGTGATTTAGATTTGAGATTGGATGTTGGGATTTGGGATTTGGGATTTGGGATTTGGATATAGGGGTTTGGATTTTAGGACGAGACATATTCTAGAATAAAAAAGCCGCCAACTCTGCGAGTCGACGGCTGATAATAAATTTACTTTAACAACATCTTGATGTTAACGCATCGGCTTATTTTGAAAGAACTAACTTTTCAGTTACAAGAACAGTTCCTTTTGTGTCAATAAGACGGTAGAAGTACGACCCTTGTGTAAAGTTCTCTAAATTGATTTGTGTAAACGTTCCAGTTACAGAAGCTGCAGTCACTACTTTACCAACAAGGTCAACAATTTCAATAGAAGTTGCTGAGATGTTTTCAATTTTAAAGTTGACTACTCCATTTGTCGGGTTTGGATAAGCAATCACCGTGCCTCCAGTCAATTCATTCAATGAAGTTGATCCTTCTGCAATTAGATTAACACAATAATCCTCAACTTCTCCCCACGTAAAGCTTCCACATTCCGATGGTAGAGTTGTTGTTCCTCCTACGTATGCTGTTTGAACACGCAATCTTGTACTACCCAATGTAGCTGATGCAGGAACATTAATTGTTCCAGTAACATCTGTCTGTGTCGGAGTTCCTTGATCAAATACTAATTCAGAAGCGTCAAACGTTCCATCTTGGTTTAAATCCAACCAAATCCGCGTTTGCTCGTCATAAAGTGTTCCTCCCCATTCAACATCAACATCAAAGTTATAGGTTGTATTTACTTCAAGAGGAATAGAAGCTGATCCAGTGTAATCTCCAAATCCGCCATCATTACCAGAGCTATTTGTATACGTATCAATCACGAAAGACTCGATCCACTCATCAACACCATCCGTAGCGTTATTCGTACAATATGGAAGATCAACACATGATCCACAACCTGGTGTTGTGAATGTTTTCGTTGAAGATGCATTACTTAGTACACCACCGCAATCCGTTTGCATGTAGTATTCGTAATCCGTACAGCCAGACAAGCCAGTCAATAATACTGGTGAACTAACCGCTGAAATCATTGTCCAAGTTGGAGCACCTACTACTCTCCAATAAAAATTAGTCGCAGTTGCAGATGCATTGGCTGTGAAAGTAATATCAGCACTTGTCCCAGTTAAGTTTGTCGTTGAAATACTTCCGGGAGCTAAACAAATAGTACCTGAACACGCAACCGTCATCAATTCATTCAAGGTATTGAAAGAGTTTAAACGTCCACCCGTAACAAATTTAGAAGCCAAAGCTGCTTTCGGATCCGTTCCATCCAACAACGCCTGAAGTACCAAATCGGCACCTGCTTGAGGGTTCGCCATTACTGCGTTCATGAAGTCAACACATGGGATAGAGTACGCCAATCCAATTACGCCTGCTGTAAGTGGGCAAGAAAAAGAAGTACCCGTAGTTGTTGTAGTTCCTGATGCTCCAAATGCTGTTCCGTTTGTAGTAACTACATCGATTCCAGGCGCACCTAGTTCAATCGTTGTTACACCATATCCACCAGCTGTTGCATCGTTATTATCTGTTCTACCAACACCGATCATGTAATCACTTCCACATGCAGTTGGCATATCACCAGCGACATCAACATTTAAGTTTGAGTTAGTTGTTGCTCCTACGTTCAAAATCCCATAAGCACCTAACGTATCGTAAAAATCACACCAAATTGGGTAAGCCGTTGGATCTGCTCCATCGATTCCCCATGAAGCACTTGTGGCAACAACGAAAGCACCATCTGCTCCTCCGCTGTTGTTCCAGCGTTGGCGCATTACTAAAGGATACGTATAAGCCGCGACAACATTTGCTTGTGTCAACGATCCTCCCATATTCATCACCATTAATTTCACATCCCAGTTTGCACCAACCACGTCGATACCATTATCGCCTTTGGCGCCAATCATACCCAAACAGTTTGTTCCGTGACCACTATTTCCGTAATCATCATCATTTGAACCAGTATTCCATCCATTGTAATCATCAATGTATCCGTTTCCGTCATCATCAATGCTATTACCATCAATTTCACCAGTGTTTACCCAGCGGTTTCCATCCAAGTCTTGGTGATCCAAGTTTCCTCCGCCACCTTCAATAAGACAAACAACGATGTCGTGTCCAGTTGCAGTAGTTCCACCAGTAGTAATGTCCCAGGCTTCATCAGAATCAATATCTGCATCTGCCGTTCCACCACCAGCACCCGTATTTACATGATGCCATTGTTGCGTAAAACTAGGATCGCCGGGTGTTGTAGCTCTCATTGTCACATAATAATTGTAATCGGCTACAGCAACCTCAGGTTGATTATATAGCCAAGCCTGAATTCCTTCATGCGTTATTGCCTCATCATCAAAACTTACCAACCAAATATCCATTGGATGAGAAAGTTCTTTAATCATTTCTAACTGATAGTCAGAAGGCGCGCGAAGAAGCAATGTCTTCAAGCTAGTTCCATTGAGTATTTTGACTAACATTTCACCTTCTACGTGCGGTTTGTTATCAAAATGAGTTTTTTGTTGTGATGTTCCAAAGAAGGCAAAAGAGATAAAGAGCCCTACTAACATCGGTAAAAGACGTTTCATACGAAGTTGTTTTTTTATAGTTCTTAAATAGTCTAGTTGCCGTAAATATACGGTTTAGTACATCGGTTGGCAAATTAATATTTTGTGTAAAATCCCACATTCTTGAGATCTTAGTCTAACTATTCCCGTTTTATATTCGATTCCAAGGCCGATCAATTTTCAATTTCACGCCAAAAATTAGGCTAGTTCATGTTATCTTATATCTTTGAATTACTGATATTCAATAAATTACTAAGGCATTTGGTGCATGCGTACATTATGAGAAAATTGCTCACACTTCTTTTGATTTCGTTGACCTTCAATGGAGTTGCCCAAAATTCAGATTCAATTTCTGTTCTTTCATGGAATGTATTCTTAAGACCTGCTATTCTTGCGGATGGGCAATTAAATCGAGTGGATAGTATCAGTGAATACCTATTGGCTTCAAACGCTGATGCGCTTATTCTCCAGGAGGTTTTCCACAAAAAATCTCGCAAAAGATTAATTAAGCAGTTAAATTCAACTTACCCTTTTCATACCTCGATGGGCAAGAGAAGTTTCTTTGGCGTCCCATCCGGTGTTTGCATCTTTTCCAAGGACAGCATTTTAATCGAAAAAGAAATGTCCTATAGTCATGCTAAAGGCAGTGATCGAATGGCTCGAAAAGGTGTTTGGATGATAAAAATTGATCACTCAAATAGAAATTTTGCACTTTTTGGCACCCATTTACAAGCCGGAGGAGGCGATAAGCGCACGGAAGTCAGAAAGAATCAATTATCAGAATTGAGCACGTTCGTTTTAGCCAATTGTCACTCTTCAACGTCCATAATTGCTGGAGATTTCAACATTACGCAACAGCTAAACAACTACACGCACGCGCTATCCAGTTTGGACGCATCGAACTTTAAAATCTCAGGGGAGTTAAAAAATACGGCAAACTTCACCGACCATTCGTTGACCAATTCCAGCGGTTCATCAAAATGGATCGACTTCATCCTTCTCAAAAAAGAACATCTGGTAAACTTTAAATCTTCGCACATCGAAGAACCGAGGTGTCGTCTCAAGAAAAAGAACCAACGAATTTCGGATCACAATCCGATCATCACTGTTTTTCAATGGTAGCCTATTCTTTTTGTACTTTTGCTTTCTTTTACAATAGATGTCAAACACAGCAGCAGATTCGCAAACCCTAAAAGATCTTGAATTTCATCTCATACGTGAGTGGTTATCTGATTTTGCTGTAGGCCCAACGGCTCATGAACGATTAGATCAGCTCTACCCTTCTAATCAGACGGAAGAAATCAAAGAGGCTTTGCTTCGTGTAAATGAACTTACCTCTATTAAAACAGAAGGGGAAACTTTTCCGCGGTTGGAATTCGAAGAGTTACAGGACGAGATAAAGTTAATCCCTATTCACAATGCTTCCGTCCAACTTGAAGGTTTTATGAGGATTCATCTTGCCTCGACGCTTGTAAATAGTTTACTCTATTTTTTCGATAAACGGGAAGGAGAATATCCGCTTCTAAGTGGAATCATCCAGGAAGCATTTTTTACCAATGAACTCATTGAGGCGATTGAAAAGGTCTTCGATAAACATGGTCAAGTAAAAGATGATGCTTCTATTGCGCTATCCTCTATCCGTAACTCGATTCGTTCTTTACGGAAACAGATCAATCGGAATTTTGATAAAGAAGCAAGAAGACTCTTAAAAGACAATATTCTAGGCGAAACAAAGGAAACGTACATCAATGATCGTCGTGTTTTGACGGTCTTGTCTCAACATAAACGAAGAATTTCGGGATCAGTCGTTGGTTCAAGTAAGACTGGTAGTTTGACCTATATAGAACCTCAGGTTAATGTTGGACTTAACAATGAATATGAACTGCTCCTAGATGACGAGCGCAAGGAAATTTTCAAGATCCTACAGGAACTGAGAAAGGAGTTGAAAGAACATTTACCGTTAATTAAGTCCTACCAAACTATTCTAACTGAACTTGATTTCATAAATGCAAAGGCACGATTAGCTGTTGCGCTCGAAGCAAACTTACCCTCAATTGTCGATACTCAGGAAATGGAGATCGTTGAGGCTTACCATCCTATTCTTTGGAAGTCAAACAAAGCTCAAAAGAAGAAAACATATCCTCAAGCGATCAAGATGGATAAGTTCTCCCGGATGTTAGTCATTTCTGGACCTAACGCTGGAGGTAAAAGTATAACACTAAAGTCGATTGGGATCTTACAAATAATGCTTCAGTCGGGATTACTTGTCCCCGTTCACAAGAATAGCAAGATGTGTTTCTTCGAACAAATTCTGAGTGATATTGGTGATAATCAGTCCATAGAAAATGAATTAAGCACGTATTCGTATCGACTCAAGCGAATGAAGACCTTTTTGGATGCAGCCAATCGTCGAACACTCTTATTACTTGACGAATTCGGCACAGGTTCAGATCCAGATCTTGGTGGAGCCTTAGCGGAATCTATATTTGAATCCTTCTACAACAAAAAATGCTTTGGCGTTGTTACGACTCATTATGCGAATATCAAGCTAAAAGCGGATCATTTGAAGAATGCCGTGAATGGATGTATGCTTTTCAATTCTGAAACACTCGAGCCAACCTATCGATTCTCTGTAGGGCAGCCAGGAAGTTCATTTACATTTGAAGTAGCCCAGATTAACGGGATTCCACCAGAGATCATAGAAGATGCAAAAAGTAAGCTCGACTCAAAAAAGGTTGAGATGGATCGCCTGTTAAATGAGCTTCAAAAGGAAAAAACCTATTTAGAACGTTTAAACAAGGAACATATAGAGGCGCAGGGCCTTGCACAAAATGCACTTAATCGTTACCAAGAATCGAAAGCTACCTACGACGAAAAGATCAAACAACATCGTTCTCAGGCTGAATTAAACAATAAGTTTATTCAGGCTGGCAAGCGAATGAAAGGCTTTATCGATCGCTACAATTTGAAGTCGCGTAAAAAGAACGTCAATGCGTCTTTGTTTGAAGACATTCATAAGTATATAGGCGTTGAAAAATCTAAAACTGAGGCAGTAAATCAGGCAAAAAAGATCAAGACAACGGAGGCACATGTGAAGCATTTGAAAAAGCCTAAAAATCCAGCGCAAGATGAATTTAGACGGCATAAAATCAAACTTGGATCACGCGTTAAGTTAATCACGACAAAGCAAGTTGGACAGGTTGAAGAAATTTCCAAGGAAAACATCACCGTTTCCTTTGGTTTCGCAAGGATGAAGGTTAATCGCGAGAAATTAATGTGGGTCGAAGATTAACGTCCCGAAGCCCGTTCTTTAGATTATTTCCATTTTTCTCAGCAGGAAAGACGCATTCATATTCTGACAAATCCCATCCTTTAAACGATAATCAAAATAGAGTTCATTATTAATTATTTCTGCGTCGAAATAATAGTTTTTGACTTCAGGAAGCGAATCAGACAATTCACATAAACTCAAATCGTGTGTGGCAATGATGCCTGTACTTTTCGATTTAACCAATTTCTGAACGAACTGCTTCGAGCCTTCAGCTTTATCTTTACTATTCGTCCCTTTCAAGATTTCATCCAAAATGATAAAGTGATCTTCATTGGCTATCGTGTCGATAATAACCTTCAATCGTTTTAACTCGGAAAAGAAATACGATGCGTTGTCACTCAATGAATCAGTTGTTCGCATACTCGAAATCAACTTTATTGGTCGATATAAAAATTGCTTGGCACAAACTGGCAAACCACAATTAGACATCATTAAGCTCAATCCGACCGTTCGTAGGAATGTACTTTTCCCCGCCATGTTTGCTCCGGTGACGATAAAAAATTGTTTTTGTTTAATTTGATAATCGCTATCCACGCGGCCTTCAACTTTCAATAATGGATGTCCGAGTCCTTCTGCCTTTACTTGTTCATCTGATGCAGCCAATGTAGCATAAACATAGGCCGGATGATTGAATGCATAGTTTCCGAGCGAATTCAACGCATCAAATTCAGCCACGACTTCAAACCAATCATCAACTTTTTCCTTGTTATCATCGATCCATTGCTCGATTTTTCTCGTTATGCGTAAATCGCGTAAGAAGAAACCGTTTGCAGGAATCGACATCAAGATGTTATTTCGTTGATCGAGTGAACTGCATAACTTCGCAAATTGTTGTAAAAGTTGAGAGGCCTTGATTTCATCCCGCTGCACTCTCTCTTGAAGTTTCACAAGTGAAGGAGCAACAAACTCTTCTGTTTCAACATGATTTAATAGCGTGGCATATCTTTGAAAAACATCTTGGATCTCACCTAAATGAGACGCTAATTTTGAAATTTTCTTTAGATAAGAGCCAATAATTCCACCACCAACAAGAAACCAGAGAATTACCGCAGATCCAGGTATAAACCCTAGCGCATTAAGCGCTATTAGAGCTAACGAAAGAAGGCTAATTACTGAGACTAAGATCTTTGTAGATTTGGGCGCAAACGATTTGTAATTTTCAAACCATGTTCGCACAGCATCGGTGCTCACCTTCGTTTTCAGCTGAATCCCTTCTGCTGAGAAACTCTGACGCCATCGTGCTTTTGAACTTAATTCGTTAACGGCAGTTTGTTTTTCTTCAACAGCAGCTATATCGTTCGATGTTAACTTCTTCGCTAAACGCTTGCTTCCATCTACCAACTGAGTACGATTCAGCATTTGATAGAACGAACTCTCCCCAAAAAGATCTAAATCTTGACTAAACGCATGCTGATCATCCATGAACTCATCACCAGAAGGCAAACCGGATAGATCGCCATCCAGCACCCTCAATTCAAGCTCATTCAATTTAATTAAAGCGTCACGTCTATTTCTTAAACGCTTTACACTGGAATATTGAAAGACGAGAGAAACAAAAATGCTCAATCCAATCACGATCACCAATCCAATCACGATTATCATCTGTCCCCACAAGAGATATGCTCCGAGAATAGTTCCGAGAAATACAAAAAGGCGAATAACACGCAGTGCACGCATTTTTTTTAATAAAGCCTTTCGTTCATTTTTATGTTCGGTGAGTTGGTCTGAGTAAAACGCTAATGGTGTCATTGACAATAATATAAATTTTTCTAACGCTGAACGTTTCGGTATAAAAGATATGCTATGGCTCCAAATACGACATTCGGCAACCATGCTGCGAGATAGGTCGGAAATCCAAGGTTGAGTGCAGCAACGCTTGTAACTTTCATCGCAAAAATATAAATGAAAATAATTCCGAGTCCAAGTGCAATATTCACCCCAATTCCACCTCGTTTCTTTCGGCTTGCCACGGCAACACCGATTATCGTTAATATATAGGTCGAAAAAGGAAGTGAACTTCGCTCGTAGAGAACAATTTCATAGGTAGGAACGCGCGAAGATCCTTTTTTGGTCTCCCTTTTGATAAACTTCTTCAACTCAGTATAACTCATCGCCTCGGCAGCGTTCGAGCGAGTAGCCATTTCTTCCATCGTAAATTGAAATGTTGTGTCAACGCGATGCTGTTCAATAATTTTATCCTTCGGCTCAGAATAAATACGTTCAAAACAGTCATTGAGAACCCATTTCCCATCTTTCTCTTGTGCACTTTTAGCCATCAAGAAGGAAGTCATATTGTTCTTCTTATCACACTGCTCTATGACCAGGTCATTTACATATCCTGTAGAAGATGAATAACTCGTGAAATACACTACCTGATTTCCGGGGAATTCAGCATGGTAATTCGAGACGTCAAGTGATTTCCAATAGTACTTTTCTTCAAATTCTAATCGAACTGCATTTGCACGCGGGACTAATAGATGATTTACGACTAATGAGAGGAGCATTAGGATTGTAGCTGCTATCATGAATGGACGCACGTATCTTCCAAAACTTCTACCACTATTCCAAATAGGTATAATTTCGGTGTCCTGCGCCATCTTCGATGTGAACCAAATCACTGATATAAAGATAATCATGGCCGAGAACATGTTTCCATAGAGAAGAATGAAATTAAGATAGTAATCGAAAAATATATCTCCCCAAGAGGCTCCAGCCAAACGGAAATCATTGAGTTTATCTGCTAAATCAAACACCGTAGCGAGAATCATGATCACCCCCATCATAAAGAAGAAGGTAGTCAGGAATTTTCGAATTATGTACCGGTCAATAATTGAGAACATCTACAAACGATTGTCAAGTTTCACTACCATTTTATCTTTCCATTCAACGAAAGTACCTGCTAGAATATGCTTTCTTGCTTCCTTTACTAACCATAAATAGAATGATAAATTGTGTATCGTCGAGATTTGAATCGCTAAGTGCTCTTTTGCCTTCGATAAATGGCGTAAATATGCTTTGGTGTAGGTAGAATCCACATAAGAAGTTCCGTTAGGATCTAATGGAGAAAAATCCATTTCCCATTTTTTATTCTTGATATTGATGATCCCTTCTGATGTAAACAACATTCCATGGCGCGCATTTCTTGAAGGCATCACGCAATCGAACATATCCACTCCCAGTGCAATGCATTCTAGAATATTTGAAGGTGTTCCAACTCCCATTAAATAACGAGGCTTTGCTGGAGGCAACACACCACAAACAAGGTCGGTCATTGCATATAATTCCTCTGCCGGTTCTCCAACTGATAATCCACCAATTGCGTTTCCAAAAGCATCATGACTCGCAATGGTCTCTGCTGATTCTAACCTTAAATCATTGTAAACACTCCCTTGGACGATTGGAAATAGCACTTGTTCATGTCCGTATTTAGGTTCTGTCTTATTGAACTGTGTAAAACATCTCGTTAGCCAACGGTGCGTCATGTGCATCGATTTCTTTGCGTACTCGTAGTCACATGGATAAGGCGTACATTCATCGAATGCCATTATAATATCTGCTCCTATCGAGCGCTGAATGTCCATTGCAACTTCTGGCGAGAAAAAATGTCTACTCCCATCAATATGAGATTTGAACGTAACACCTTCTTCTTTAATATTCCTAGTTCCAGCTAACGAATACACTTGGTAACCACCGCTATCTGTTAAAATAGGCCCATTCCAATTCATGAATTTATGTAATCCACCGGCCGCTTCCATTACTTCCATTCCGGGTCTCATGAACAAATGATAGGTGTTTCCAAGAATTATTTGCGCCTTGATATCTTCCTCTAATTCATGCTGATGCACACCTTTCACGCTACCTACAGTTCCTACAGGCATAAATATAGGTGTCTCTATCACACCATTATCGGTATGCATTTCTCCGGCGCGAGCCTTCGATTTTTTGTCTGTTGTAAGTAAATTAAAGTGCATAAATCAAGAGTTGAAAATCGACCAAAGATAAGGATTTCAACAGTTCGACCTCTTGAATAATTCAAATTTCAGAAGTTGATCCTCTGAAGGATCAATGATCTGCAACAAATTGTTTAAGAAAACATGGTTAATACGTAAAAGGATGCCATATTTGCAAACAAATTAATTGCATGCTGGAATACCTTCCAAAATTTGATTTAAACGAAGCGGAGACTTATATCTTCTTCATTTTCTCCGCGTTAGCAATCTTGCAACTGGTTTACATCCTATTCGTCTATGGAAGGCTAGCGTTTCATCGTATTCACAAGGAAAAAAACTTAAACAACACTCCCCCTGTGAGTATTATCATTGCCGCACGTAATGAATCGGAGAATTTGTATCAGTATTTGCCAATCATTCTTGGGCAAGACTATCCAGAATTTGAGGTGATTGTGATCAACCATCAATCTATTGATGACTCTAAATACGTCCTTAATGCTTACGCAGAGCAACACAAGAACTTGCGGATAATAACTGTTGAGCCCAGCAAACACATGCAGTTCGGTAAGAAATTACCGCTCACTCTTGGTATTAAGGGCGCGAAGTATGAACACCTCTTGTTTACTGATGCCGATTGCAAGCCGCGATCTGATCATTGGCTTCGCAGTATGGCTGGTCGATTTAGCGACAAAAAACAATTGGTTTTGGGTTATGGACCTTATTATAGACGCAGAGGATTTTTAAATCGTCTAATACGATTCGATACTGCCTGGATCGGGATTAGCTATTTATCAATGGCGAAATTGGGCTCTCCATATATGGGAATCGGTCGAAACTTGGCCTATACGAAAACAGCTTTCAACTCCACGGATGGCTTCAAATCGCATTATTCTCTTCTTTCAGGTGATGACGATTTATTTATTCAAGAAGCCGCTAAAAAGAGGAATTACACGATCAATATAGAATCAGACTCATTCTGTTATTCTAAGGCTGCAGAAAACATGAGTAGTTGGACACGACAAAAGTCTCGACACTATACTACATCTGGGCGTTATAAGGTTTTCAATAAACTGATGTTAGGAATATATCCGCTAAGCCTGCTTTTGATGTTAGGAACCTTTGTTTCTTTGTTGTTCTATTGCGAGTATCTATGGATAACTTTGGCAGTGTTTTTGATCCTGCTTATAGTGAAATGGATAGTTTTGGGGAAAGCCTTTAAAAAGCTTAGAGAGACAAAGTTCATCGTATGGTTGCCCTTATGGGATATTCTATATGCACTATGGACGCCCATAATGTATTACACAGTGAGTAAAAGAGCAGAAAAAAAATGGTAAATAGAGATCACTTATCGGATAAAGCAAAAAAAGACCTTAATTTGGTCGAGCTTGCCATTAAAGGTGATCAGCTGGCCTATGGTGAATTAATGGATCGATATAGAGAATCCATCTACTACATGATGCTTAAAATGGTCAAGAACACTGATGATGCTGACGATCTTACGATTGAAGCCTTCGGAAAAGCATTCAACCGTTTAAAACAGTATTCACCAAATTACGCCTTCAGTACTTGGCTCTTCAAAATTGCATCAAACAATTGTATCGACTTTATACGCAAGAAGCGAATTAAAGTAACTTCAATGGATTCTGGAATCAAAACGGATGACGGCGAAACGATCTATATTGATGCCCGTTCTCATACAAGAGATCCTGAGGAAACAATAATGCATAAGCAGAAGGTGATGCACATGCGCGATCTAGTAAGCAAGTTAAAACCTCGTTATAGAATCCTTGTAGAAAAGCGTTATTTTGAAGAACTCAGCTACGAAGAGATTTCGGAAGAACTTGGATTACCGCTTGGAACGGTTAAAGCGCAATTATTCCGCGCTAGGGACTTCCTGTCAAACATGATTGAGAACACAAAACATACGATCTAACAATGCCTGGCATATCACTCGTCCTCAATTACTTCCCAGATCTTACAGCAGAGCAAATCGAACAATTTGAACGATTGGAGCCGCTGTATCAAGAATGGAACGCACAAATCAATGTTATTTCACGAAAAGATACCGAGAACTTCTATGAACGTCATGTACTACATTCGTTGGCGATTGCAAAAGTCACGGCCTTCGTTGATGGAACGAAACTACTCGATGTTGGCACAGGAGGTGGATTTCCAGGTATTCCATTAGCCATTTTATTCCCGAATTGTAATTTTCTACTTGTAGATTCCGTAGGAAAGAAAATAAAAGTAGTGAACGAAGTAGCCGGAGCATTGGGACTCAAAAACGTTCGTGGTGTTCACCAAAGATCTGAAAACATCAGCGAACAATTTGATTTTATTCTAAGTCGTGCAGTTACAGCAATGCCAAAGTTTATTACATGGACCAAAGGGCAATTTCTTAAGGAAAACAAGAATCAATTGAAGAATGGAATTCTCTATCTTAAAGGAGGTGATTTAACAGAGGAAATGGAACCTGTAAAAAAGGCAATTCAGTACTTTAACCTTAGTGAGATGTATACAGAAGAATTCTTTGAGACGAAGAAAATAGTCTACGTTCGAAATTAGTTCATTTTGTAACGCTTGAAAAAAGCTTCCCAATCCCAAACAAAATTCTCGATTACCTCATCCAGCCTTTTCAAGAAAAGTGGATTTGGCACCTGCATGCGCTGGAAGTATTGATCTTGGTAATTGTAGAGTGTATATTTATCAAATATCGCTTTTGACATTCCGTAAACAACATTTTTTGATGGAGTATTCAATCGATTCATCAAGTGACGGTAATCTTTTACCAATGACTTAAATTCGAACACGCTCATGTCGTAAATTTTAGCCAGTTTCTCATAAATCAACCCTTCCACCTCGTTGGATTGCTCACCATCAAAGGAGCTATCTAACAATGATATGTTTCCAATGAGGATAATCAATACGAATTCAAAATGATCATCTGCTTGGATGGTTGGGCTCTTGACAAACGAAGGGTCTTCATTTATGAATTCAGCAACCACCGGGAAGCCAGTTTCACATGCATTCCATAATCCATTTATGAATACATTTGCCAACTTATCGTTGCTTACTTTTTTGCGAATTAGTGTACCGAACATAATGCTGGTTTTGAGCGAATCTTAATCTTATTTCCCAAATGTACATATAGTTTAAGCCTAGTTTTCAACATGCGTTTTGAGGTTTTCAACATTTTTTTCAACATTCATACTATTTACAGAGGATTACTCTTTATCATCGAAATCTACTTTTCAACACATCTCACCTAATTTTCATCCCTAATTTGGACCACTTTCAACTTGTGAAGTGTACTTTTATTCCGTTAAACTGAATCATCGATTTATGAAACGAAGTCAAATTATCCTTTTTGCAGTTTTCTTGGTTATCACGGGAGGTATCTACATGATCGTCACGAACAATAAGAAGGAAAAAATCAAGCAAGAAAAGACCGTAGAGAAAGATAACTACGTTCCGATTCATGCCGTGAAAAACGAAATGAAAACCCTATCGCTGCAGTCGTATGGACAGGTAACCCCTAATTCAGAAATCAATATTGCGTTTGAAATTCAGGGTAAACTAGAGCGTGGAAACATTAGCATTAAGCCCGGTACTAATTTCAGTATAGGGCAAATACTCTATCGCGTAGATAATAAAGAAGC
Organism: Flavobacteriaceae bacterium; assembly: GCA_047624355.1. Taxonomy (GTDB): domain Bacteria; phylum Bacteroidota; class Bacteroidia; order Flavobacteriales_D; family Crocinitomicaceae; genus UBA4466. The sequence continues at coordinate 16,073 of JBLHPQ010000014.1, forward strand.
GTACAACACGTATTGCTCCAACATAGCAAGTTTCTCCTCTTTGGTTATGAACGTTCTCCCGGATATTGAATTAGATTTCCCTGCTGAACGAGACAAATGGGTTCTTTTTCTGAATAGCTTAAGCTCGACGAAGAGACTTCCCGAACTACCCGAATCAACTACCTCTAAGGAATTTACGCTCATCACTAATCGTAGTATTCGCGCAGAATATTTCAATTTACTCACGCAAGAAGCCCGATTAGAAAAATACTTTTACGTCGCTCCCTTCAGCGGAACCGTTATTTCTACCTCGGCTGAACCAGGATCAATTACGAGTCCAGGAATGACGATTGCAAGAATCGCTAAAACTGGCGATTTCGAAGTCAAAGTTCCAATAGCCATGAATGATCTTGAATTGTATCGTGACAAAGGGTCTGCCAGCTTTAGTAATTCAGACGGCACTCGTATCGCCACGGGTAAAATACTTCGTGTTTCAGGCGTTATTAACCAACAGACGCAATCAGCGGATGTATACTATTCAGTTATTCCGATTAAAGGAGAGCGCGTTTACAATGGTATGCACTTAAACGTTGCCATCGAACGGGAAGCACATAAGAATACGGTCACCATTCCAAGAACTTGTTTCAAAGACGATAAAGTGATGGTACTTAAGGGAAATTCATTGGTGCCAGTGAATGTTATCGTAGTGAAAAAGATACCCGATTCGCTTTTGGTAACAGGACTAGAAGATGGCCAGCTACTTGTGCTTGAACAAATAGGCACAGCTGGAAAGGGATTGAAGTACAAAGGAATTAAGCGATAAAGAACAGATGAGAAGAGTCATTGAATTTTTTCTGGATCGCCCTATTTGGGGAAATGCTGCCATAGCAATCGTGCTTATGTTCGGACTGTTCTCAGTCTTTACGATGAAGCGGTCTTTCTTTCCAGAGATGGAACCATTAATCATAAACGTTTCTGTGAGTTATCCTGGAGCCTCTCCACAAGAGATGGAAGAAGGTGTTACGATCAAATTGGAGCAGGCAATAAAAGGCCTCGTTGGAATTGATGAAACGAATTCGACTTCCGCTGAGAACTTTGCCACCATAAAGATCAAAGCGCTGAACGACACTGACATGGACGAGCTTCTGAATGAAGTTGAAAATGCAGTAGGTTCAATTAATTCCTTTCCGGATGGAGCCGAGCAGCCCGTTGTCAGTATGAACAAGTCGAATGGCATGGCTAGTATTGTCGCATTCGTTGGAGTTTCAGCTAAGGACGTGGATACTGATATGACGGATCTCACCGACATGGCCACGCAGATTGAACGAGACTTGCTGGATACGAAAGAGATCACCCAAATTACGATGACCGGGTTTCCTGAGAAGGAAATTTCCATCAACACGAAGGAACAAGAACTGTTGAGGTACACTATTTCATTTCAAGAAATATCAATGGCCGTTGGTGCGCGGAACATTGACATAACTACAGGAATTATTCGAGGCGGAGTTGAAGAGATGAATGTCCGATCAAATAACCGCGGGACAACAGAAGAGGAAATAAAAGAAATCGTAGTTCGAACGACTCCAACTGGCGATCAAATAACGGTAGGTGACGTAGCCGATGTTAAATTAGGCTTTGCCGAGAATTCTCAGGATGCAAAGTACAATGGTTTTCCGTCAGTTCAATTTCAGATTGAGAAGACGAAGGATCAAGATATAACCACAATTACTGAGGCACTTCACAAATACCAAGAATCATTTGGGGATAATTATACCGATTACAGCTTCGATATTTATTATGAATTCAATGGAATGCTTGCCGATCGTATTGATTTGCTCTCTCGGAATGGCATCATGGGCTTGATTTTGATTCTGCTCTTTCTCGGTATTTTCCTAAACCTAAAACTATCGGCTTGGGTTGCCTTTGGAATTCCATTCTCCTTCTTAGGAATGTTCATCTTCGGGATGCCTTATGGAATGTCTATTAATATGATCTCTCTTTTTGGGATGATTCTCGTGGTAGGTATTTTAGTCGATGATGGAATTGTAATCGCCGAAAACATCTATACCCATTACGAACGAGGAAAAACTGCGCGTCGAGCTGCCATTGATGGAACGATGGAAGTTTTGACATCTGTTTTTTCATCTGTTATCACCACCATCGTCGCCTTTAGTATTTTACTTTTTGTCGAAGGAATGGAAATGATGCGTGAAATGGCCTTCGTAGCTATCTCCTGCCTCCTCTTCTCATTGTTTGAAGCATTCATTATTCTACCTGCACATTTGGGTCATAAAGGAATTCTAGAAGAACAAAAAGAAAAATCTTATTGGAGTTATTTAAAAGGAGCAATCGTGATGGTTGTCGGACTCCTTGTATTATACCTAGGCGTTCTAATGATTCCTGCCGAAGAAGGTAAGCTACTTATGCTTCTCCCTTTTGTGCTCATTGTTGGTGGAGCGATTGTTTTCTTAACAGGTTATTCAAAATCGAAAGTTGAACAAAAGGTACGCGGAGGCGCAGATCGCGCCATTAAATATGTTAGAGATCATTGGTTTAAAGTTGCCGTGCGACTGATTGTCGGAACGAAAAGAAAATGGTACATCCTCGGCTTCTTACTCCCTATGATATTCACATTTGGCACGATCTCCATGATGGGATCCGGAACGATAGGATTTACTTTCTTCCCTGACATTCCGCCTGACTTTATCAATATTGAAGCCGCTTACATGCCGGGCGATAGTAAAGAAAAATCCGAGGAGTTTTTGGCAGCTGCGACGACAATCCTTATGGAGGAAAACCAACGAATCATTGATGATAGTGGCGACACATTGGTCGCCTACTTCTCGAGTAACATTGGTTTTTCACAAAACATAGAACAAGTTGGGAATCACACCTGTGGACTGATGCTCTTCTTGAACAGCGAAGATGTAACGACACCTGTCGACACGCTAATGAATCGTCTAATTCGCAGGATTGATGCTACGCCAGAAGCTAAACTTGCGCAGGAAACATTTGTTGGCGGGTTTAATCGATTTGGAAAAGAAATTGAGCTTGGATTTACTTCAGAAAACCAGGCCAGTCTTAGCAGTGCGCGTGACCTTTTCATGGAAGAATTGAGTAAAAAGAAAGGTGTCATCAACATAAAAGATAACATGCCTGAGGGTAAAAAAGAGGTTTACCTCAAGATGCGTCCTCAAGCTGACATCTATGGAATTCAAAGGAATGATGTCCTTACTCAAGTACGTCAAGGATTCTTCGGGCAGGAAGCACAGCGTGTGATTATTGGCACTGATGAAGTCAAAATATGGGTAAGATATCCAATTGAAGATCGAAATTCTCTTGACGATTTAGAGAACATGAAAATAAAAACGGCTCAGGGTTTAGCGATTCCACTGAAGGAAATCTGCGATTTTGAATTGGGTCGAGCCCCTGAAAGTTTGCGAAGAAGAGATGGACAGCGGATCGTTAAAATAGATGCAGATGCAGCAGATCCAGATAAAGTCGCCGAGATCAATGCTTATATAGCCGACACGATTGTTCCCCTCGTAGAAAAGGCATATCCTAATGTCTCCTATACCCAATTGGGACAGGCTCAACAAAGTGAGAAAACGCAATCTTCTATGATTATTCTGACTTTAATTGGAGTTGTGATCATGTTTATCATCTTATCGCTACATTTCAATAGTGTATTTAGTTCATTCTTGATCATGCTCGTTATTCCTGCAGGAGTTGGAGGCGCCATTTTAGGTCATGGATTAATTGGTATACCGGTCTCACTCTTCTCCTTCTTTGGAATGATTGCGCTTTTAGGTGTCCTAATAAATGATGCTATTGTCTTCTTAGATAGATATAACGACCTAATTCTAGAAGGAAAAGACACTAAAACCGCTGCTGTTGAGGCTGCTACATCTCGTTTCAGGCCTATCATATTAACTTCACTTACGACAGTAGTAGGACTGCTCCCAATTATTGCTGAAACGAATATGCAAGCGCAATTCTTAATCCCTGTGGCCGTGTCTTTAGCCTTTGGCGTATTATTTGGAACGATCTTCATTTTGTTATTCTACCCGTCCGCAATCTTGTTCTGGAATGGCCTTCGAAGAGTTGGCAGATGGATCTGGCATGGCGAGCGCGGATTAAAGGCAATTGATGTCGAACCTGTCATGAAATTGATCAAACGTAATAATGAAATTGATGCTTAAACTCCTTCTCCTATTTGTTCTCGCGGCACCTGTTGCTTTGGCACAAACGGAACTTAGCGCAACCGATGCGGTTCTTATCGCCTTAGAAAACAATTATCAGATTCAGATTGCTGAAAAGCAACATGCCGTGAATGTGATCAATAATAAATGGTCAGAAGCCGGATTGTTTCCAACGGTTGATTTAACGATTGGACAGTCGAATAACCTGCAGGATAATACTCAAAATCCGTTTACGTTTACCCCGGGTTTGATCCTATCTCAAGGCATCAATCCATCGTTAAATGTGAATTGGAATATTTTTAGTGGATTTGCCGTTAAAATATCTAAGCAGCGACTTGAACAGTTAGAAGGACAAAGCGCAAACAATGCCATGACTGTGATTGAGGTTACGATACAAGATGTCTTGAAAGCCTATTTTACAGCGCAACTTCAGAAAGATCGATTAAGCCTATTTTCATCCATCTTAACTCTTTCCAAAGAACGACACGACTATTATCTGATAAAAGAAAAGTATAGCACCGCTACTTCCTTAGAGCTGCTTCAATTCAAAAACCAATACCTGACGGACAGTACTAATTACTTAACGCAGAAAATCTCTTTCGACAATTCGCTGCGTAATTTACGGTTACTGATGAATGAAAGCGACAGTGCAATTCGAGCATCCGAATACCTCTTGACAGATCAGTTAAAAATGGACATTCAAGAAATGAATTTCGAGGAGGCAAATGCTCAGATGCTATCTGACAATACAAACCTCCAGGCACAATACATCGGGTTAGAACTTCAAAAGACTGCTACCTCATTGCAAAAATCGTTTCTCTACCCGACACTCAGTTTTCAAGGTGGTGTTCAACCAAGTTGGTCGAAAATTCGCGATCTAAACAATGACGCTTTTGCTGCGGATCCTTATACTTTATCCTATTATGGGAATTTCAATTTGCGCTATACGCTCTTCAATAATTGGAAGAATAAGCGGGCCGTTGAAGTTTCGAAGATTCAAGAAGAGATTTCTACATTAAACATTGAAAGCATGCAAAAAACGCTTTCAAGTACGCTTAAAAACTTAATGGAGCTTTATGAAGTTAGAACACAGTTATTGAGCATCTCCACTGAGAATTTAGACTATGCGAAACAAGCATTCGAACTGGCAGAAAAAAGGTTTGATTTAGGTAGCATCAATTCTATTGATCTAGCAACATTTCAGAACACGTATGAAAACACATCGATTCAGCATTACGAAAACCTATTCAATCGATTGGACACTTATCTTGAAATTCACAAGATGACAGGGAAATTAAGGTTGGGATATATTAAGTAGAAATAAAAAATGCCGTACACTCTGCACGGCACTTCCTTTCAACTAACAACGTTATTACTTTAGCAGTGTAGCATGTCCAACAAATATTTTAGAATCCCCTGAATCTTTAAGTCCAGCAATAATTTTCCAAGTAAAAACACCATCTTGAACCCTTGAATCCATTTGCGAGTACGTTCCGTCCCAACCAACTCCCATGTTGTGTGATTCGAAAACGAGTTCTCCCCATCGGTTGAAAATGTATAGTGTATAATCATCTTCATCAAAGCCCTCCATCACTGGCTTGAATACTTCATTTACACCATTTCCGTCAGGCGTAAAGGCATTGGGAACATAAACTGTATAATCCTGTGTTACATAGATGAATTTCACCCTTTGATCAGGACAACCTCTACCTGAATACGCGGTCAAAGTCACTTCGTAAGATCCGCCTTCAGAATCAGGGAACTCATGGTATGGTTCGAACTCGTTGCTCAAAGCGGATCCATCACCGAAGTTCCACGAGTAACTTGTTGCACCTGTGCTCAAATTATCAAAGCCAGTTCCAGGAGCAGCTGTTGTCAAAACCATATTCAATATTCTGAAGTCAGCCACAGGAGAAGGATGCACTAGCACATTAGAATAAGCAGTATCCGCACAACCCCATTCATTCGTTCCAATTACTGTGAACTCCTCTGACTGTGTTGGGAAAAATTCAACGCCATTCTGAACTCCACCAGTCCAATCGTAATTCAATGCTCCGGTCCCTGTCAAGGTTACCCCTTGGTTTTCACAAATCTCATCGTCATTTGCAGTGACAATTGGTCGAGGATGAATTTCTACTTGAACCATGTCCGATGTTTTACATCCATTTGGCAAAGAATCCAGAACAGTATAGATCACGATTCCAACAGCTTGCTCGAAAGGAACCCCATTGATTATCCCATTATCCCAGGTAATAACCCCTGCCCCTTCGTGTTCTAATGTGACTAACATTCCTTCGCAACCTTCTTGATCAGGACCTGCATTTAATACTGGATTAGGATTAACCAATACATTGACGGTGTCTATGTTTGAACAAACACTTAAGTCCGTTCCGGTTACAACATATTCATTTAAACCAACTGGTGGCGTAAACGCGATTCCGTCAACAATTCCTCCTGACCATTCATAACTTGATGCTCCAGATCCATTCAAAGTCACAGATTCACCGTCACAAACTTGGAGGTCTGGACCAGCACTTACATTTGGTAGAGTATTTACAATTACATCAACTTGATCCGTGTTAATACATCCATTGGCATCAGTTCCTGTTACTGTATAGGTTGTAGTTCCAACTGCTGGAGTGAACGCAATTCCATCTGTTATTCCATTGTCCCAAACGTAGCTTACTCCACCTGATCCGCTTAATGTTACCGCGTCTCCATCACAAACCGTTTGATCTGCTCCAGCATTAATGACTGGTAAAGGATTTACGATGACATCTACTTGATCTGTGTTTATACAGCCATTCGCATCAGTACCAGTTACTGTATAGATTGTAGTTCCAACTGCTGGAGTGAACGCAATTCCATCTGTTATTCCATTGTCCCAAACGTAGCTTACTCCACCTGATCCATTTAATGTTACCGCGTCTCCATCACAAACCGTTTGATCTGTTCCGGCATTAATCGGTGGTAAAGGATTTACAATGACATCTACTTGATCTGTATTTACACAGCCATTTGCATCAGTTCCTGTTACTGTATAGGTTGTTGTTCCGACCGTTGGTACAAAAGCAATTCCATCCATGATTCCATTGTCCCAAACATAACTTACTCCGCCTGATCCATTCAATGTAACCACATCTCCATCACAAACCGTTTGATCTATTCCAGCGTTAATTGCTGGTAGAGCATTTACAATTACATCGACTTGATCCATATTGAAACAACCATTGGCATCAGTTCCTGTCACTGTATAAGTGTATGAGCCAACAACTGGCGTAAAAGGAACTCCATCTATAATTCCATTACTCCATGCATACGTAACACCACCTGATCCACTTATTGTAATGGTTGTTCCATCACACACTTCTTGATCTAGTCCAGCACTAATTACAGGAAGTGGGTTCACGGTGACATCAACTTGATCTGTTGCAGTACATCCAAAAGCAGAGGTGCCAGTTACTGTGTAAGTAATTGTTCCAACTCCTGGCGTAAACGCAATTGCGTTTGTAATTCCATTATCCCAAGTATAACTGACCGTTCCCGATCCATTTAACGTAACAGCAGTTCCTTCACATACTGTTAAATCTCCTCCAGCACTTACATTTGGTATTGGGTTTACGATTACATCAACTTGATCTGTATTGACACATCCGTTGACATCTGTTCCTGTTACCGTATACGTTGATGTTGAAACGGGTGTGAAACCAACCCCATCCAGAACACCGTTGTTCCAAACGTAACTCACAGCGCCAGCACCGCTTAATGTAACCGCTGTTCCTGCGCATACAACTTGATCTGGCCCAGCAACGACTAGAGGAAGCCCCAAGACTGTGACTGGTATCGTTATTGAGTCAGCACAGCCGTCAGCGGTAGTAACATACAATTCAACATTATATACTCCCGGCGCTGCATACGTATGAGATGGCAATAAATAAGTACCTGTTGTAAGAGCTACTGCACCTATAGCACCTGAAGATATTGGAGTTACAATCCCATCGCCGAAATCCCAACGGTACCCCGTGATTATTCCTGGAAGAGGTATTGTCGACTGATCAGTGAATTGAACCGGATCACCAAGACAAACTTGATTTGAAGAAGGAGCGAACAATGCCGCTGGTGAAGGATATTCTGTGATGGTAATATCTAAATCAATTGTACATCCACCACCAGCAAAAGGCGTCAGTGAAACTGAATAAAGCCCACCCGTATATACCCAAATTGACTGTGTAGTAGCTCCTGTATTCCATAAGTAAGTTGCTGCCCCTGGAGGTGCTGTAAGAAGTGTCGAATCTCCAGCACAAATAGTGGAAGACGAAGCAATAATGTCTGAAAATGCGCAAGACGCATCAATATAAGCATATCCGAAATGTCCAGTTAAAGAACAATCTCCAGAAGTAAATTCGACCGTTACATTTTGACCGATATACGCACTTAAATTAGCGAACACATTCGACCAATCCTTGTATAGTACTGTTGAACCACCCCATGTTGTTGTAAGATAATCGGGTGCACTAGCAGCATCTGCAATCACAGAATACTCTCCGCATGGAATACTATTTCCTAATGAATCAAAAACGCGAACGGTGAAGTAAGGTTGTTGATTTAATCCATGCCCAACTGGCGATTGGAATACAACTGCGTAGCTATAAGTGAACAAATAGTTGGTAGCGTCGACAAGAAATGTTTGTTTTATCCTCGCCGCTCTTGCCCCAACACCAGTTCCGTTTCCCAAGCGTGTTGCAAAACCGCCACCAAGTGGCCCAACCCGTGGAATACCACATACAGGATCAACGCCACCTGCAAAAATTTGATGATAAGCACTTGGTCCAACTGGAAATTCGCCAATAAAGCTGTAGGGTACAGATCCGTCAACATTTCCGCGGGTCAATGTCCATCCGGATAAATCACCTGCTTCAAAATCCATATTAACACATGGGCCGTCTGCCGCTTTAGCAGTTACTCCTTCAAATGGCAATCCACGTATAGCGTCAATTTCTAGACGTGTATCAACTATTAGCTGATTGTACTCAACTAAAAACTGCGCATCGGAAAGAGTCTCTCCATTGTGCAGTCTTGATTCAATCGTTTCATGAAACGTCTGATATTGCTGATCAATATGATCCAATTCATTTTGAAAAATATAGTCTGCAATTTGCAAACCCAAATCTTGTTCAAATACTGTAAGACTTCTAGTTGAAAAGAAATGTTCTGTATTTTCGTGATTGTGCTGAGAAACTACCATGATAGGTAGCATTAAAAAGAAAGCAATCACCCAGGAGGTTGTTGTATTTTTCATAGCCTGTAGTTTTAGAGTTGTATATATAAAACGTTCCATTAAAACAAATGGTTGCTATGCATACATATGTTTTAATGGATACAGTTATCATTTGAATTAATTAAATAAGGGGCATTATTATGCTCAAACTCACTCCAAATTTAGCTCGGTAATTCAAGCAGACCAAAGCAGAATCGCCCAACGCAGGCGTTCTCTTTCCTAACGTATAGCTTATCGATTCAACTGTAAATCTTGAGCAAGTTTTACCGCTGAATCATACTAAGTGAATAAACATGATTTTAGACCAAAAGACCTTTAACGGTAGCTTAAGGTTTTTATATAACCATTAATTATACTATGCAAGCATAACTCCTAGTCAATAGGTTTATACGAGAGGATGAACAAATCAGCCTTGCCAATAAATTTTCTAGCTTATTAAAATTGAAACAGATCTTTACTTATCTAAAATCAGTGATTTAAGTTCTCTTTTATCAGATCTGAGCCGATCTAACAAGGATTTCTTTCCTTTTAAGAGGAATAAAAACCGCCATTTAAAAGAAACTTGTCCAAGAAATTTAAGGTAGTAAAATGCAAACATACCTGTAAATGGGAGTAGCATAAAGTAGAGCAGTAGCATCCACCATGTCAACCCAAAAAACGTGCTTCCAGCGATTAGAAATATAGCGTATGTAAGTGGGTAAAGAACTATACCCAATAGGATTGCGATGGGCGCATAGTACTCCGGTTCTTTCACTATTTTCGACATTAACAAACTCGTAAGTTTAAATGGGAAAACATTATGAATCAAGCCAAAAATAAAGATAGGCAACCCAAAAATAAACGTTAATATAATCCCAATTCCTTCAAGAATTACGCCGTTCTTCTTCAATTTTGCACTTAAAAATTTAGAATCAATATCCATCGTGTTCAATTGCCACTTAATCTTATAGACTAGTTTTTCAATATCAGCGAATACTTGAGGATGATCACTATAGATTTTATTCAACCTTGAATGGATCATTTTAATTGAATCCACCTTCCCTTCTACGCCCTTTTTACCATCAATTTCTAGTTCACCATCTAGCACTTCAATTATATCATCAACAAATCCCTCTTGATCTTTAGATGCAGAATGAACGAGTAACTCATCCAATCTTTGTCTGAATACTTCAGTGAGTTCCTTGCCAGTTGCAGAAGGTGATTCCCTGTACTTGGAATAATATTCCATTGGGTCGATGATTTCTCCAACTTTGGCAAGTACTGAACCTCTGAACTTTTCTCCTTGTACATATACCAATCCAATTGGAATAATTTTCAACCCTAATTTTCCGTTATTTCGAGCTTCCGCTTCTAGCGCAATCCGCGCACTTCCTGAGCGCAATTCTCGTAGTTGTCTTTCGAGTGTACTATTCCCTTCTGGGAAAATCAGCAAAGTATCGCCCGATTCTAATAATTGATAAAAATGCTCAAAGGCCTTTTGATTTGAAATCCCCTTGGTGTGACTATCCTCATATCTATTTACAGGGACCAGCCCGAGGCTCTTTAGGAACCAGCGTTTAATCGATGAGCTGAAAAACGTACCTTTAGCCATATAGTAGATTGGCCGCTTTGAAAGCATTGTAATAATCCAGGCGTCAAGCATTGTATTCGGATGGTTCGCGATTATAATTGTTGGGCCATCCAGCGTTAGGCGTTCACGATTAGTAACGCGTATTTCACGGTAATACAATCGAATACCGATTCCAATTAATAATCTAAGAATTCTGTATAACATATTAGAGACCAAGGTAAACAAATGAACCATCTCCTCATTACGATTATTCGCAAATTAAATTTTGATAGCTGCAGAAATCACAAGTCTCTTAATTATTAGAATGATAAAACCCAAAACCTCCGTACATTTGAGCTATGTATGATTTCCCAATTGCATATTTCAATAGTAATGATGGTTCTAGTCGGCTCGCTTTTGGCGATGGCCCGCTCATCAAGCTAACTGAATCTGATCCATTAATTCAATTGCAGGAATTCATTGTTGAACACCAGGGAAAACATATTTTACTCAACCTGAGTTATGATTTAAAAAATCATGTGGAAAACGTTACCTCTCTTAACGAAAACTACTTAAACTTCCCTTTAGGGTATGTCTGGATACCCAAATACATGGTTGAGCTCGATCATGGGCACGTGAAATTTGTTCAAGGCATGAAGGAAAGTGAAAGCATCCGCTTTATTGAGGCTTTCATGGAAGTAGAAATCGATCAAAACTTCGAGGCTTTTCCTCACGCCTTGAAGACAAGAATAAGCAAAGATGAATACCTCCTAAAGGTAAAAGCAATTAAACAAGAAATTCAGAATGGCGATGTTTATGAGGTCAATTTCTGCCAAGAGTTTTTTGCAACTGAAGTCAATATTCCAGACCCACTAAGTGCCTACTTCAAGTTAAACCAGCTCACAAGAGCTCCTTATTCATCGTTTTTTTCTATAGGAGACTTTGTTCTTTTTTGTGGGAGTCCAGAGCGCTATTTGAAACGTGTAGACAATAGATTGACCTCAGAGCCAATTAAAGGAACACGTAAAAGAGGAGAAACAAGCGAAGAAGACGCTCAACTCGTTGAAGAACTTTCAAATGATCCAAAAGAACGCGCTGAAAATGTGATGATTGTTGATCTAGTTAGAAATGATCTGTCAAGAATTGCGCTTCCGACTACTGTTGAGGTTGAAGAATTATGTGGGATCTATACATTTGATACTGTGCATCAGATGATTTCAAGAATCGCGTGTGATATTTCTCCAGAAACAAACTTTACAGACATTCTAAAGGCTACTTTCCCGATGGGTTCCATGACGGGCGCGCCAAAGTTAAGTGCTATGAAGAGCATTGAGAAGCACGAATGTTTCCAGCGTGGAATTTACTCTGGCTCGATCGGTTATATCAAGCCAAATGGAAATTTCGACCTTAATGTAGTGATTAGAACACTCGTCTATAATAAGGTAAGTAACTACTTGTCGTGTTCGGTTGGTGGCGCAATCACTATCCAATCAGATCCTGAGCAGGAATATGCAGAATGCCTCGTAAAAGTGAAACGCATCCTTGATGGAATGAATGCTTGATCTCAGCCTGCATATCGAAGAAAACTGGAAGCAACTATCGGATCAGCATCTATTTGTTGCTTGCAGTGGGGGGGTAGATTCTATTGTGCTTCTACATTTATTGAAAAAACATCCCTCTGTTTCTGTGATTCACGTGAATTATCAACTTAGAGGAGAAGATTCAACGAAAGACGCCAAATTCGTTTCGGCAACGTGTAAATCACTGTGTATCCCCTGTGACATGCGAACATTTGACCTCGCTGAACAACTTAAATCAGGTGGTAATCTTCAAGAATTAGCGCGGGATGTTCGCTACGAATGGTTTAATGAAATCTTATCAAATAATCCGGACAATAGAATTCTTCTTGCTCACCATGCCGATGATCAAGTAGAAACATTCTTCCTAAATTTGGCTAGGAAATCTGGTGTAATGGGGCTAGCATGCATGAAGTCAGAGCACAATCGAATTATTCGTCCCCTATTGAAGTACTCTAAAAAGGACTTGATAAATTACGCTGAGTCAAAAGGAATCGAATGGCGTGAGGACCTTTCAAATGAGTCTGTCAAGTACCGAAGGAATCGGCTACGAAATGAATTAATTCCTGAGGTCAAACGTGAAATCCCTACAATAGATTCGAGTGTCTTGACGTTAATCGACTCATTTCAAGTTTTACAAAAATCGCTAGAGACTTCCGTCCAGGCTTTTATTCAAGTTATTCGAGACAACGGTACACTTTCATTTGACAATTATGCCACCTTAAATTCTCTGGAGCGTATCGAACTATTACGCCAACTTGAGGTTCCCGTTAGCGTGAGTGTGAGGCTTGAAAAACTCTATCAAGGTCAAAAAGGAAAACGCATCGAACTAAAACACGCTGATTATTCTTCTATCGTTCGAGATCATTCTCAATTCACATTTGTGGCTTCTAACAAGCGTCTACCAACACTTGAAAGCACTCATTTAGAGAGTTTACCGGTAGAATTCTCGAAAGATGAAATTTTATTGGATCTTGATAAAGTAAACGGTCAATTATCTATTCGTACGTGGAAAAACAATGATCGGATTTCACCTCTCGGGATGACTGGAACTCAATTGATTTCTGACATTATCAAAGATTCCCATTTGACGGCACAAGCTAAAAATGATCTAATTATTTTACATGACGCGACTGAAATTCACGCCTGTTTCGGTTTAAAAATAGGAAGAAAGGCAATAGCGACAGACAAATCTAAACGTATAATAAAGTGCTCTTTATTATTTGAATAATTCCACGATTGGTTGACCTGTAAGCGCATTTGCACGTTGGATGTAGAGCATATGCGTAAGCGTCGCCGCGATATCTGTGATGTCTATATTTCTAAAAATCTCTTGTTTCGGGATGTTCTTTCCATACCACAATAATGGAACGTGTGTATCATAACTGAATGCAGACCCATGACTTGTACCCTTCCTAGCATAATCTGAATCTGCATGCTTAGGCAAGTATCCTGGTTCTAAAATGAAAACAACATCTCCACTTTCACGCGGATAAGCTCCTTTTCTAACCATGTCCATCCACTCAAAATCTATACTGGCATTAGCCAATTGATTTGCAGTAAAGACTTTCTTGACACCATCCCAGGATTTAATTTCCTTCGCAACTGTTTTTTGAATGAGCTCCTCATCTAATCCTAAACGCGTCATTTTATCATGATCCAAATAAATATTTAGATTAGCATCAGAGAGCACTAAACTATCACCAAATTGCACTGTCAACATCTCCTTAAGAGCAGCAATATTTGCGTCACGGAAGAAATAACCTCCAGGAAGCTTATGATCCGTTAAATACTGAGGTACTGGAACCACTGCATGATCCGCGGTTAAAAACAATACATAATCTTCACTTCCAACTTTATCTTCAATTGCTTGAATGAGGCGTTTTATCTCTAAATCCAATTTTATATAGGTGTCTTCAATCTCAACAGAATAAGGTCCAAATGCATGTCCTATAATGTCTGGAGTCGAATAACTAATGCACAACATATCCGTTTGACTATCAGCGCCTATCTCCTCATTTTTCAATGAAGCAATTGCAAAATCTGTCAGAAATGTATTCGCAAATGGTGTAGATGTGAAAAGCGAGTAGTCCAATGAATCATTTGTCATTTCCTTCAAGTCATATGGAAATGTAGGTGTCTCTTTTCCTGACAATAGGTGTTCATAAGGAGAATTATCTGGGCCACTTTCACCGTATGCGTCAATGGGCATAATCGTGGTCCATGTTTGTTTCAAATACTTATCTGCATATTTCTTCGCGTTGAATTTCGCTACCCAATTTGGCAGTGCTTCTGTAAAAAATGTACTTGTGATAAAGGTTCCTGAAGTGAAATCATACCAATAAGACCCATCACTCATATGTCCACCAGGCAAAATTGCGCCCCTATTTTTAATTGACATCGAAATAACTTTGGCTCCAGGATAGGTAAGTTTAAGCTGATCTGTAATCGTATTTGCGCGCAATCGCTTTGGCGAATACCTTCCATAGAGAGACGTCGATCCAACTGTACTAACCGTTGTATCCTCGACACAATTCACCGACTTCCCTTCCGCCTGGCTGTACCAATCATTCGCAACTATTCCGTGATTGTTAGGAGTTGTTCCTGTATAAATAGAAGCATGTCCAGGCCCTGTGTATGTTGGAATGTAATTGTAAACTGTATTTCGACAATTCGTCCCATTCTCCATCAGTTTTCTAAAACCGCCATCACAGAATTTATCGTAGTAACGGTAAAGGTACTCGTAGCACATTTGATCCACTACAATACCGATCACCAACTTAGGCGAATTCTTTTGTTGTGCGTTGGAAGTAAATAGAAGCGACGAAAATAATAGGGCGATGACTAATCTCATAAGAATCAATTGAATTACAAAAATATAAATCCTTGGAGTGAATTCACCCGAACAAGCATTAACTTTGCAACAAAGATCATCAAATGCTTGGACTTAAGTTACCGACTGACCCACGATGGGTGAATATTGTAGAGAAGAATATCGAAGAAATTCTGACAGATCATGCCTATTGCGAGCAAAAAGCGGCCAGTAATGCGATAACCGTAATTGTTAAACATCCAGAATTTCCAGACTTGGTGGAGGCAATGATAGAAATTGCACAGGAGGAAATTGAGCATTTCGCAATGGTTCACACGAAAATCCAAGAACGTGGGTTGAAGTTGGGACATGAGCGAAAAGATCCCTACGTTAAAGATCTATTGAGTTACATTGGTGATGCACACGGCGGCGGATCGAAAGATAATCAATTGGTAAATCGAATGCTTTTTGCTGCAATGATTGAGGCTCGAAGTTGTGAGCGATTCCGAATTTTATCAGAAGAAATGGTTGATCCAGATTTAAAGGAATTTTATCGAAGCCTTATGGAAAGTGAAGCTCGACATTACACAACATTTATTGGTTTTGCAAGGAAGTATGGAGGTAAAATTGACGTTGACGGAAGATGGGAAGCCTTTCTAACATTCGAAGCAACACTTATGGACAAGTACGGGAAAAGTGATACAATGCATGGCTAACTGCCCCTTTTCCTAACAATCATTCATTTTGACTCAAAAAAAATCCCGCTGCTATTTCTAACAACGGGACTAGTATCAAATACTATTAATTAGTGGAGAACAACCAACTTCACTGGCTTCACTGCTACTCCTTTTTCTTCTACAAATACAAGGTATACTCCCTGTGTGAATCTCGAAGTATTAAGTACAACTTTATTCGTTTGTTCTGTGATAGCTTCGGTATAAATAATTTGTCCTGCCTGATTGTAGACTTTCACTGCTCCATCACTAATTACTTTAGAGATGCTAATGAAAGCTTGTTGATTTGCCGGATTCGGAATTGTTTTCACGTCAAACGCGAATTCGTCAAGTCCAACCTCTGCAACATCGAAATTAACAGAGAAATCATCAAAATAAAATCCATCCTCTCTAGCTCCACCATCTGATTCAAGAACGAATCTCACACGGATGTTTTGACCTAAGTAATCACTAATACTTACACTTTCTTGAACCCAAGATGTTTGAAAACCTTCATATACTGGTTCTCCATTAGGCTGAACACCTCCACCTCCAGAAACTGTATATAAACCACATTGTCCAATCCAAGAAGATCCACCGTCAGTAGAAACTTGAAATTGACAATAGTCGTAATTTGATTCTATCTCCCACTTTGCATAGTAGGTTATGTCTCCTCCCGTTGCGTAAGTTAAATCGATATCTTGATCAAACTCGTAGGTCTTAAACGTGTTGTTCTGATAATTTCCCGTTGGACTATCGGTAAAACTAGTCGTTGGTGAAACATACTCAGAGGTCGTTGTTGACCAGTTCCCTGTCCAATTAGCCGTGCTCGATGCATCTTCCGAAAATTGCATGGTGAATGATCCAAACGTTTTAGTTATTGTATCACGCTTTGTCCATGTTGGGTAATCAAGGTTGAGCACATACTTAACCTCATCACCAAACGCGATTGACGGATCCAAAACATAGGAAACAACACCCGTTGCTGTTTGACTAATCGCTAAGGTGTGACTTGCAGCTACACCCACAGATTGAATATTAAGTATTGGTTCAATCGAAACATTTACCGTTCCATTCCTTCTACCCAATCGTTTGATCTCATGATTGAAATCACCTGTCATTGTTAATATTGTAGGAGCATCTGTTTCTGCTACAAGGTGAAAATTATGCGCTAAATGTGCTAAGGTTAAATTTGGATGAATCATCTCAAGACACGTTGCCACAATACCAGATTGTGATGGCCAAAAACCATCTCCAACTTCAGGCGTCATCGCAAAAACAGTATCCTTATTTCCAACTCCTATATCCACTTTGTACATATAGTCATCCGAATCTCCCGATGCTGGATACAAACCAGAGCTTTTCTGAGGGGCATATCCATTATACTGCACCATGAATTCTGTAATTTCCACAAAATAGTCGTGATGATCTGCGAATTCAGCATTCGTAGTTCCGATTGGGTGTAATAATAAATCGCCGTATGAATGCGCATTAAAAGCCAACTCAACATCATATGTTTCTACCAACCATTTAATCGCCTGCGTTTCTGGTTCAGAAAAAGCCGAAGAACCCGGCCAATCATCATCATCAGGATCATTACCTACTCCTGTTGTATTCCAACCATAAGAGTAATTTCTATTTAAATCAACCCCAGGATTGAATGTCCCAACAGGCGCTTTGTTCTTTCTATGAAAACCACCTCCACTTGGATCAGCTGTTTCGTTTTCAATATATCCATCAGGGTTAATACATGGGACAAAAAACATTTGTGTATTATCCACTAGAAACTGAACCTCTGGATCAGTAGCATAGTTCTCCAATAGGTACCACATGTAAAAGATCGTCTCCGACATCGACATCGGTTCGCGTGCATGGTGTATTGCCGTGTACATTACGTTCGGTTCCGTAGCATCGTTTGTTGTTGGATCATCTGAAATTTTCACATGGTAAATTGGACGACCTTCGTGCGTTACAAACGATGAAATCGGAGCTCGTACTGTTATCAAGGTCGGATATTGAACCGCCATTAGATCGAGTGCATCCAGCATGTCCTGGTATTTGTAAAATCCAGCGTAACCATTATTTTCAAAATGGTTGACAGGTGCAACCGGGTTAAAACCGCCTGGAGCAGACGAATTACAATTTACATTCTTCGTAACAACTTCTGGGTTGTTATTACGTTCCTTGTAATAAGCCTTCATGTCATCGATTAAGATTTCGTACTGAAATTCATTTTCCTCCATGATCGAAATTTCAGCCTCGGAAAATATGCTGATAAAAAAGGTGTTCTTTTTTGTAACTCCATGATCGATTGCCACACCAAGTGCCACAAGTTCAGTTAGACCCTCGCGGTCCGTCATAATTTTAACCTTTGAGTATCGCTGCTGTGCAAAGGAGATGCACGTAAAGCAAACGATGGCAATTAGAGATGCTAGTTTTTTCATTTTCTTAAGTTCTATGGTTTGTACCGCAATTTACGGACTTTTTATTTAGTATGATACTTAGCTATAAACTTGACATTTAGCGCTCATTCATCCAACTAGAGTAACCTTCATCCTTCTGATCAAACCACCCATCATTTTCAAATAATTCATTTCACCTTATTGCATTATATTCGTTCAAAATTTATTACATAAGATTATATTCTACTATGTCAGAAATAGCTAACACTCCTCAGACTCCACAAAAAATTCGTTTCGGTCGTATTTTCTGGCCTAGCCTATGGGCAGCACTAATCGTTTCGGTCATAGGGTTGTTAATCTGGTTCTTCATGATCACAGGAATAATAAATAGTCTCGGCCAGGATGAGGGCATGTCAGTAAAGAGCAATACCGTTCTTCATATGTCACTTGATGGACCTATCGCGGAGAAAGGATCATCAGAGTTTGACCCAATGAGTTTGAGTTTGAATAAGACAATTGGGCTTGCAGACATTCTTCATGGATTTGAAGTAGCCAAAGAAGACAAAAAGATTAAGGGCATCTACCTCGAATTAGAAGGAGCACAATGCGGTTATGCCATTGCACGTGAGATTAGAAACGCAATTAATGATTTTGAAGCGTCAGGTAAATTTGTCATTGCCTATAATAGTGGCGAAGTAATTTCATTAAAACAATATTACATCGCATCAGCAGCAAATAAAAACTATGGCTTTCCATCATCGAATATGGATTTCCTTGGGTTAGGGACAGAAATATCTTTCTACAAGAATACACTCGAAAAACTAGACGTGGAAATGCAAGTCATTCGAGGAAGTGGAAATGATTTCAAAAGCGCAGTTGAACCATTCTTTCGTGAATCAATGAGTGATTCATCAAGAGTTCAAGTAGAACGTTTAATAACGAGTTTGTGGGAGGAGGTTCGCACCGAAATTGCCTCGGATCGCAATATTACAATTGAAAAATTGGATCAGATTGCTGAAGAAGCCCTAGTTAGGAATGTTGAAGATGCCGTTAAATATAAATTGATCGATGGTGTAAAGTACAAGGATGAGATACTTGATTTACTCGCTAAAAAAGCGAAGACCAAAAAAGGGAAAGATGTTGAACTTCTAGCCTTTGAGAAATACGCTAAGAAACGTTTCTATCAAAATCAAACCCTGACAAAAGCAGATGACCCTAACATTGCTGTGATTCTCGCTGAGGGAGGAGTATCTAGAACGGGGGATGGATTAACCTCTGAGAACATTTGTGAATTGTTTAGAGACGTACGAAAGAATGAGTCCATTAAAACAGTTGTTTTTAGAATCAATAGCCCAGGAGGTAGCGCATTAGCAAGTGACGAAATCTGGCGAGAAGTAAAATTGACGAACAAAACCAAAACAGTCATCGTTTCTATGGGAGATGTAGCCGCTTCTGGTGGTTATTACATTGCAGCGCCGGCCGCCGCAATTTTTGCTGAACCAACTACGATTACAGGTTCGATTGGCGTCTTTGGCGTTATTCCTTACACAGGTGCAATGCTTGAAAACAAACTTGGACTTACGTTTGACCGCGCGACTACAAATCCGCACTCGGTATTAACAACGAATAAACGCCTTACAGAAGAGGAACTTTCGATGATTCAAGAAAGTGTTGACGAGATTTATACTCAATTCAAATCAATCGTGGCTGAAGGTCGTGGCTTAACGATGGAACAAGTACAAGTAATCGCAAGAGGTCGAGTATGGACGGGACGTGACGCCAAAGAAATTGGACTGGTAGATGAAATTGGTGGATTGAAAGATGCCATTGCTTATGCTCAGAAAAAAGCAGGTATCAAGGAAGCTAAGGTATTGTACTACCCCATTGTTAAAAAGGATGCATTGGGTGATTTTCTCGAGCAACTTGAGTCACAAGGTGATGTATCAATCAACGCTTCTAGCTCATCGTTGCCAAACTCACTGGTTAAGTATTATGAAGAATTGAAAGAAATCGAATCCTTTCAAGGAATCCAAATGCGCCTCCCATTCTCCCTGGAAATCAAGTAATTTTCACTTATATCAACACGGTTGTGAAATCTATTGGTTTGTAAATTCTTTGGCGGCGAAGGTATGCACCCAATTATCAACAGAAACACCCATCAGGGAATAACCATGAGTAGTTGCTACTTGCAACGACGGATTCTCAGTGTTAGTTATGTTTAATACAACGTTTGACAAATCATAAAAGTTCCACTGATGAGTGTATCCGTCAAAGATGAAACCATGCTAAAATAGATGACATTATTTGGTTCAGCTTCAGCGCTCCAATCAAATGTCGGCTCAGTGCCATTTGGGCTAATGCTCATAATAGCACTTATACCCAACGTTGGACTAACAAATGCTTTCAATCGAATGGGAGTGCAAACATGTAGTTTACCGGGTGTTTTATAAGTCACGATCGCCGATTTTTCTTTTAGCATTGGTGGATGGTCGAATTTTTTCATAACCCCATGAAAGAGATTTGTAAGACTATAATTCTTGCGGGAATAGTTTCGATAATTATTAGGATCTAGATTCACCGAGTCTGTCTCGTAATACCTGAACTCATATGCATCCTCCGCTGAGTATAGAAAAACGGCTATAGGATTCACTGAATCTACTAGAAATGAAGTATTTGTTCCTCCAGCACAAGCAATAAGTCCGTCGAGATCTGATGCATAATTCGCCTCAATATAGCTTTTCAAGCTTTCAGGGTAGCCAAAAAGCAATGAATTGTCTTTTTTACAAGACCCTAACATTCCAATAAGCAGACAAAATCCTAAGAAACTCTTCATTGCGTTCAAGGAGTAACCGTTTCTTTTGTGATGCTAAGTTACATTGATTATTCCCACAAAACAAAACTACCACTGGGCTTACGCCAGAAACGAACCGTAAATCAGTTGTGCTCTTTTAAAATACTCACACTTATTAGTGTGTATCGTTAAATAGTGGGAATCCAATGAGTTTAGTGCATTTAGCCCCTCTTTCATTTGGTTCAGCACCTCAACTTTACCTATCTTTACTATGAACTTTCAACGACCAAAAACAATTACTATGAAAAAAATATTTACACTTCTAACATGCATGGCGATGACTGCTGCTGTTTCAGCGCAGACATATAACGTTGGCACCTCTACAGGTACAGCGGATCCTTACGCATATAACAATGCCGGAACTACGGTATTGGGTATTCCTTCGAGTGACGTTCTTTCGTCGGCTCAAACTATTCCGTTCTCTTGGAACTATTACGGTTCTCCAGTAACCACTTATAAAGCGAGTGATAATGGATATATCACCTTTGATGCAGCAGCTACTACTAGCTATTCTGCAAACACAGCAATTCCAGATGCTTCTGGTCCAGACCAAGCGATTTTCGCATTTTGGGATGACTTAGATGTTGCTGCAGGTGCTGGTTCTCCAGATGAAGTTGTTTCATTTACTTATGGAACTGCTCCAAACAGAGTTCACGTGATTCAATGGTTTTCTGTAACACCAATTTCTGGTACAGGTTTCTTGTATACAGCAATTCGCTTGCATGAGTGTGGTGATTTTGACATCATTCACAATTATGGAAATGCTACTGGTATGAGTGCTAGCGTTGGATGTGAAAATGCAGGTGGTTCAGTTGGAACTCAGGCGCAAGGGCCAAGTTACGACTATCCAGCTATTGGTGCTGATGGTGCTGATGATATGGTTTACACATTCTATTGGAGTGGTATTTCATATGATGCATCAATCACGTCAAGTGATCTTGGTGGAATGGTTTCTATTGGAAATAATACTGTAAGTGGAAACATCACAAATGGTGGAGGAGTTGCAATTACGGCATATGACTTAAACTATTCTGTTGATGGCGGAACTGCGGTAACTATGAACGTAACAGGTGTGAATATCGCTGCTGGCGGAGGAACATCAACTTACTCTCATAGTACTCCATGGAATATTCCTGCAGGAGGAGCGAATCATACAATTTGTATCTGGGCAGATAACATTAATGGTAATGCTGATGAGCGAACGTGTAATGATGAAATTTGTGTAGATGTATTTTCTGCAAATGGAACAGGTTCGACAAACGTTGCTGTTGTAGTAGAAGAGTTTAGTGGTGCTTGGTGTGGATGGTGTGTAGATGGAGCTGTAGTTCTAGATGACATGGTTGCAGCGTACCCAGGACAAATCATTCCAGTTACTGTTCATGATGGTGACCTAATGGAATATGCTGAAGGAATTAGAAGTGCTTTTGGTGTTAGTGCATATCCAAATGCTTTGGTGGATCGTTATGTATTCGCAGGCGAGGCAGATGAGCCACACTCGCGTGGAGCATGGGAAGCTAATGCAATTTCTAGATTAAGTAAATATACTCCTGTTGATGTTGCGGTAACACACACTTACGATGCTGCTACAAGAACAATCACAGCGACTGTTACTGCAGATTACGTTGATTATGCTTCTGGAGATATGAGATTCGTATTGGAAATCACTGAAGACGGTGTTGTTGGTTCAGGAACTGGATATGACCAGGTGAATTACACGAATACCACGGCTGGTCATCCATATGAGGGTGCAGGAGATCCTATTATTGGATTTGTTCACAACCAAGTACTCCGTGCTAATCCTTCTGGAGTATATGGAAATGCTGGTGTGATACCTTCAACGGTTTCGCCTGGAGCACAATATTCTGAAACGTTTACTTATGTAATTCCTGCTGCTTATGATGAAACTAAACTCAATGTTGTTGGTTTTGTTTCATTAGCTGGACCTGCAATTGGAGATCGTGAAATCATGAATGCTGACCAAGCTCACATTGATGAGGCTTCTATTCTTGAGAACAATCTTCTTGCAGGATTTACAGTTGCACCTAACCCAGTTAAGGGTGACTTTGCACTTGTGATTGATCTTCGTCAAGAAGTTTCTGCTGATATCGTGATTTACAACATGAATGGTCAAAAAGTTGGAAACGTTGCTTCTGGAAAGTACGCTGCTGGTGAACACACTATACAAGCAAACACTGGAGATTTGACATCAGGTGTTTATTTCATTACTATCAACACTGGTAACAACTCATATACTGAGAAGTTAGTTGTTAGATAGATTTAAGAATCCATTTTATATGAAACGCCTCGATGGAAATCGGGGCGTTTTTTTTTGTGTCTTCATAGAACTAAATAATTCATTAAACAGTACATAATCATATCGTTAGCATTAGTGATTACTTCTAGCCTATTGCCTCAGGATTCGCCTGACCTATACAATGCAGCACGGGAAACAATGAAATCGGTCGAATGTAATCACCTGAAAAGAAAAACGATGCCCAGGCAGTGGAGCTGATTCTTGCTACCAAAGATGCCAGTTTCGCAGCGAAGGAATACATTGGACTTCCAGAAAATAAAACAGCTGTCTTAGCATTCATAGAAGATAAAAACGCCTTAAAAGCTTTTAAAAAGAAGGTTAAAAGTGAGGACGAGACGTATATCGCGCTAGCCAAGGTTGCATCTTCTGCTCAAAAAACAAAGCGAGAATATCTGATAAGTACAAGCCCCGATTATTCAGATGCATGGGCAACTTACGCGGCTTATTGGAAGTCAAAAAGACAAATTTCGCTGGTAATCCGACGGATCAACTCTTACTAAATCCTCACAGCCACCAATAAAAAAAGCCCCAATCTTTCGATCGAGGCTTTCAAATATATTCTGTGTGACTACTTACCTGCCAACACTACGAATTCATCGTAGCTTACTTCTTTCTCATTTAACTTAACAGCCTCTTTAAAGAATGCCGTTAATTTTTGCTCGGCCAACATCTCATAGACGCGATTCGCTTCTTCCTGATTCTTAAGAACCTCCATCGCTGACGCTGTTAATTCCTTGTCTTCTGGAGCTGGCATACCATATTGGGCGTAATTGCTAACCAACAAACCTTTCGTGTAGTTAACCACCTCCTCGTTTTCGAGTTTAATATCGTTTGTTTTGAAGATGTTCCCTTGGATCAATTGCCATTTTAAGCTTTTGGCATAGTTCTCATAATCCTTGTTGATTTGCTCATCAGTGATTTCTTTCTCATTCGAAAGTTTAATCCATCGTTTCAAAAACTCATTTGGAAGGTCCATTTTAGTTTTCTCCAACAGATCATCATAAACGCTGCGTGTCAACATTCGATCAGAGTCATTCACAAACATTCCGGAAAGATCTGATTTCACTTTTTCGCGCAATTGCTTCTCATCAGTAACTGCACCAGGCCCGAACAATTTGTCATATAGTTCAGCTGTCAACTCAGCCAATTCCATTCCCTTAACCTCGTTGATTGTCAACTGAAATTTATTCGAAATAGTATCCAATTGATCTTCTTCGATTCCGAGCATAGATGCCATATCCTTTCCACCTCTAGAGACTGTTAATGGATCAACAATCATTTTGAAACCTGGCTTTTGACCAATCAATGCTTTATTTACATCCTTATCAGTTACAAATTCCATGGAAACTGTAGAAGAATGAAGTATTCCTCCTTCTTTGATCGATTCATCATCGTTCAACTCAACAAATTGAGACAATATAAGATCGCTTGCACCTACTTCTTCGCTAGAAATTAATTTCCCGTAGCGACGACGTAAATCATCTATTTGCTTATCGATTAATGTTTTATCAACCTTTACTTTGATATAATCGAATTTGTTCTTTTTTGAAAGAGCAACCTTAAACTCAGGTGCCAATCCAATTTGGTAAGTAAATTCAAAATTCTCTGGCTTATTGAAATCTCCATCAACTTCAGTGTCCGCCTTAGGAATAGGGTTTCCTAAAATCTCCACTTTATTTTCCGAAATATAGCTTTGCAATGAAGCATTGACCACTCGGTTTAACTCATCCATCAATACAGTTTTCCCATATTGCTTTTGAATCAATCCCATTGGCACGTGTCCTGGTCTAAAACCTGGCATGTTTACTTTCTTCTTGTAATTTTTTAATGCTTCATCAACTTTTTCCTGATAATCCTCAGATTTAACTGTAATCTTCAGGACTGCATTTAATGCATCGATATCTTCGCGAACTACATTCATTGTCTTTGTCTTTTACCTTAGTTACTATAAACAAAAAATGGTATAAGAATCCTTATACCATTTCATTCTTCAGTGCGGATGGAGGGACTCGAACCCACACACCTCGCGGCACTAGATCCTAAGTCTAGCGTGTCTACCAATTTCACCACATCCGCATTACCCCTTGACTCGATAGTCGTTGAGTTCCTGTTTAACAGGACGGCAAAGATAGGACATTTTTCTAATAAGAGATTAGATAAAGTAGAAAAAAGCAATTTCTTAGGGATTTTTCGTTGACTTAATCCTTTACACATAGAGAGCGGGCATTATTTTCGTTGGCGGTCATAATTTTCAGAGCACTACCACCTTTTAGTAATTGCCTGACATCTAGCTAAGTTAATCTTGTAGGTGTCAATCTATATTGAGTTTTGAAAGGCACCCATAACTGAGAACCATTAATCTATAGTCACCCAAATATTGATTACACAGCAAGAAGAATCTATTAAATTGTACCTACCGTAAATTCGCAATTAATTTGTGCAAAGCGCATTCCTAAGTTTTTCGAATTTAGATTCTTACTTCGTGTACATCTCATCAAAAATGTGGATAAATCGTCAGGTTGTTTTTCCCAATTCCATAGAAAACGTTGTACCTTTGCATTCAGCACAACGTAGTATGTTAACAATCGATCCAAAGGAAATACCCGTATCAAAGCTTCACCATTACCTTCTCGGTTCTGTTGGGCCGCGACCGATTGCATTTGCTTCAACGATTGACGCTGAAGGAAATGACAATTTGGCTCCATTTAGCTTCTTCAATGTTTTCAGTGCGAATCCGCCGATTATGGTTTTTTCTCCAGCGAGAAGTGGAAGGTCAAATGAAACAAAGGATACCTATAAGAACGTTAAGTCTGTTCCCGAAGTAGTCATCAATATTGTGAACTATGATATGGTTCAACAAATGAGCCTTGCAAGTTCTCCGTTTGCATCTGACGTCAGTGAATTTGAAAAGGCTGGCTTTACGGCCTTGCCGTCCGAAACAATTCGACCAAAACGCGTTGCAGAATCACCCGTTCAATTCGAATGTAAAGTGATTGAGGTGAAAGAACTCGGCGCTGAGGGTGGAGCTGGAAATCTCGTTATTTGTGAAGTACTTCGTATTCATATAAATGAAGAAGTATTGAACGATGATCAGATGGTTGATCAACACAAGATCGAACTCGTAGCGAGAATGGGAGGAAATTGGTACTGCAAAGCAGATTCAAATTCGATGTTTGAAATAACGAAACCCATTATGACCGTTGGAATTGGCTTTGACAGCCTTCCAGAAGACGTTATTGCAAGTGACACACTCACCGGCAATGACTTAGGTCAATTGGCTGGGATTGAAGAATTGCCGAATGAAACGGATGTTAACGAGTATAAGCTCATAGAATTGAGTGACTTATTCGTTTCTTTGGAAGATCAGCCGAGTAAATTAGAAAAAGAACTACACGTTAAGGCAAAGCAACTGCTTGCTGATAATAAATTGGATGAGGCCTGGATGACTTTGCTCGCATTTAATAATGGATAAGAAAAAGCGAAAGCTTTTGATAGGAGAACGGAAAGTGACCCAATTTTAATAAAAGAAAACAAACAACAACTAATAAATAGACTATGTTCAAATTAACAGGAACAGTAAAAGTGATTAAGGATACTGTACAGGTAACCGAAAAATTCGCGAAAAGAGAGTTCGTTATCAACGATGCTTCAAGTATGTATCCTCAGGATATTATGTTCCAATCAGTGCAGGACAAATGTTCTATGCTTGACGGAATTAACGAAGGTGAAAATGTTGAAGTTTCTTTCAACCTGCGTGGACGTGAGTGGACAAGTCCACAAGGAGAAGTAAAATACTTCAATACACTAGATGCTTGGAGAATTGAGAAAGTTGGAGCTGGAATGCCGCAAGCAGGACCTTCTGACATGAACTTGAATACTGCAACTGCAGCTACGCCAACAGCGACTACTGCACCAGCTGAAGACGACGATTTACCGTTCTAGAACGACCTTATTATATAGGCTTAAAGCTTCTTGATCTTAGGATTGAGGAGCTTTTTTTGTTTGATAACTGTAACGGTTCTTTAGAATGAGACAAACATTTCTTCATCACTTTTTTGCCAAAGCAGAAAAAAGGATTCAAAAACTGCTTTTCGCGCTGCAATTTCATCATTTCAACACCTTCATGAAACGCGACACTGAAGCGGATCCTGACGGCTAGCTATAGTGTTAGCGTGTTTCATCTTGATTTATTCATTCAAAAATTAATGCGCGGGATTTTGCTTCGGAAGAAAACGTTAGAATAATAATTGAACAATTGAAATGGGAAGTCCAAAAGTTGTCTTTGTTAGAAGGAGCCCTCATCGATTCCGTTACGCTTACTTAGTAGAATTAATCCCTCTCCCCTTCCACTTTGGCTTATAAGCCCTCATTAGGATGAACAAAAGCAATGAATAGATCGGAAAAAGAAGTTCATAAATTGGAATAAGTGCCCATGTCGTTAACCTCCTCATTTTAGCAAAGAAAGGAAGGAATAACGTCAGATCTATGATGATTTTTCCAGCAAAAATAAGGAATGCTAAATTCCAATCATTCTGAAATAATGCGACACCTAAGAAGGAGAAGAATCCCATGGCCAAGATAAATTGAAACAAAGCTGCAAAGGTGCCTAGAGGATCATTAATATCCGTTGTCTTTCCAATCCAACGTAAACGTTGATCAATGAATTCTCGAAACGATCTAGGCGTTTCTGTGTACACTGCGCATTTCAGCGATGAGATAACTCTCACATCTTTTTTGTTCTTACGAAAATCCCTTAATAAATAGGTGTCGTCTCCACTCGCCATATGACTATGAGAGCCTAAGTCATCTACGGCATTAAATACCTCTCGCTTGTATAATAGATTGGCTCCACTGGCAATGATTGGTCGCGACAGTCCAGATAATCCAACGTTTATTGCGTTCGCCAAAACAACATCGAGTTCATATAAATATTCAACCGGCTTTTCAGCCTTCAATATAACGGGAAGCAAGTACATGTCTGCGTCCGATAATTCAGCCAAATGATCAAAATAACTAGGTTGAAAATAGATGTCAGCATCCCATGTTAAGATGTAAGCAGTTTTACAGCGTTCGATTACATATCGAAGTGCCTCTTTCTTGCCACTTAAGTTATCAGGCACATCGAGAATTTGGTAGTGTAGATCACCCAGAGCTGACTTAATTAGAGCGGCGCCATTATCATCAGAATGATCGTTGATGAAGATAATCTCATGTGGAAAAGAATTCAATTTTTGAATACTCTCGAGAAGGACATTTACCCTCTTTTCTTCATTCCTAAATGGAATCAAAACCGTTATCTCAGAAGGTTTAATTGTAGGTCCTTCATGATTTTCTTTCGCTTTAGAACTATGCAAAATGTAGCCGCCAAGAACGACCACCCCAACAGAAACAACGTAAACTATAAAGAAGATTATTACTGCTTCTATCATGCTTCAGGGCGTTTACACACTACGAGACCAACCAACGTTGGTGTCAATGAATTCATAAACCAAATAAGCAATGAAGTGAACAAAATTGAGAATTCATTCATCCCTAATGGGCCGAGAATAGCTACTGCCACCATCTCCTTTACTCCAAGTTTCCCGAAGAACAAAGATGGAATCATTAAGGTAATCATATAGACTTGCCAGATAGCTAAAACTAAATCAATCGTATACTCCTCGCCAAAAGCATACATCACTAGCGAAAATTGCAGTGTAAAAATAATGAAGCGCAGCATGCTATATCCGATCATTTTGACCCGGTAGATGGGATATTTCTTTAGTAGCTCTCGACTTCTATAAATATTCAACCTTTTACGAAAAAAATATAAGGTTCGATCAGCAAAAAAGTACATGAAGAATGAGACTAATCCACCAGAAATAAGCAACGCGATTAACCATACGTCATCGCCAACCATGTAAATTTCCCCGACAATGAGGACGGAGAGCGTTCCAAATATCAGGGTTGCCATCAGTTGCGCGAAATTCGAGAACAACGTTAATATTGTGATTGTCGATCGGTGTTCTTTATCGAAGTAATAAAATCTCCCAATAAAATTTCCAATCATGTTCGGCGTTACCATTCCCATTACGATACCCGCAAAAAATGATTGAATCATCCGCGAGCGATCATTACCTTCATTCATAACGTTCAAAGTTACTTTCCACTTGACGTATGCAACCCAAATATTTGGATAAATGAGAAGGACTGCAACAATCAAAGCCCAAGGATTAGCCAACTTAAAATCACCCCAAGTCGATTCGTCTACTTCACTTAACTGCTTATACAATAAGTAGAGCACACCAAAAAAGAGTAGCACCTTCAGTGAAAAGAATAAAATCTTTTGATTTTTGTTAGTTTTAAGCAACGAATCCGTTTAAGTTTACATTGAATGGTTGAAGATAAAATAATTCTAGGAATTGACCCCGGTACGACAGTAATGGGCTATGGTTTAATTCACGTTAAAGGCAAGAAAGTCGAGATGCTGAGCTTCGGAATTATCCAATTAAATAAACTTCCGACGCATGCAGATAAGTTAAAACGCATATTTGATCGTGTGGATGGAATTATCCGAGAGTATAAACCAGATGAAATGTCGATTGAAGCGCCCTTCTTTGGCAAGAATGTCCAATCGATGTTAAAACTGGGTAGAGCCCAGGGTGTAGCAATTGCAGCAGCACTCTTACATAATTTACCATTTGAAGAATACACTCCTCGACGCATAAAACAGGCTGTCACAGGTTCTGGAGCAGCTTCAAAAGAACAAGTTGCAGCAATGCTTCAAAAGACGCTTAACATTAAAGAAATGCCGAAATACCTAGATGCAACGGATGGTTTAGCGGCTGCAGTTTGTCATCACTACTCGAAAGGCATCGGTGAACACAACAAGGCAAAGAGTTCCAGTTGGTCGAGTTTTGTAAAAAACAATCCCGATCGAAAAAAATAAAAGATCAATCAATACTTCATGGCATATATAGATGTAATCAGCTACGATGATTCCGAAGGGGAATTGCGGACAATTTATGACGACCTCATCCAATCGAGAGGAAAGTTGGCGGATGTTCACATGATTCAGAGCTTAAATCCTCAATCGATTGTCAATCACATGGATTTGTACATGACGATCATGTTTAAAAAATCACCTCTCAAGCGAGTGCAGCGAGAAATGATTGCTGTAGTCGTTTCAAAAGCAAATAATTGTGGCTATTGTCAGTTGCATCATGCCGAAGCGGTGAATCATTATTGGAAAGATGATGAGAAGACCGCACAACTTAAGTCAGATTATACGCAACTTGAACTCTCTGAGATTGACCGAGCGCTATGTGATTATGCCAAAGAACTCACGGTTTCACCAAATCATGATAACCAATCGTCGATCATAAAACTTAAAGAAGTAGGCCTCGGAGATAGAGCGATTCTAGATGCATCAATGGTTATCTCCTATTTTAATTTTGTCAATAGGATTGTATTAGGTCTTGGCCTTGCCCTTAATGAAGATGAATTAGCGGGATATAATTACGAATAAGCGTACCATGAAATTTGCAAACTACGACTACTACATTTCTCAGCAGCAATCATTCGCGCAGCCAATATTCAATTTGAAGGTCTAAGTCCATCTCATAAAACTGAATACATCGAATGGACTGTTGAAGCTAAGACTGATGTGACACGAGAAAAACGGCTAGCTAAGACCATTTTATGGCTCGAAGATGGGAAGCCGAGCAATTGGAAACACATAAAAAAGCGGAATTAACAGTACAAATATAAGTGACTGAAAGCTTGTGAGTGTAACGAAAAATGAGTATTTTCGTTCATATGATAAATAATATTATCAAATGACACAGTACTCAGGAACATCCACAGAGCATTATGACAAACTAGTTGGTATCCTAGGGAAGCGTTATGTGAAATCAAAAGTTGAAAGTCCATTCGACTTCATTCACATTGCATCCAATGGAATTAACGCTAATGTCATTAAAAATTTCAGGCGCTACTTCAATCTTTCATTGGAGGCTACAGCTGATATGCTTAATATTTCTGAACCAACGATTTATCGTTGGACGCGTGCGAACAAAAGTTTAGAGCGCAACTTCTCCGTCCGTTTATTTGAAATCACTGATTTATTCCTCTACGGATCTGATGTATTCGGAGATAAAGAAAACTTCTTCAAATGGCTCAACTTGCCGAACACATCCTTGGGTGGCATGGAACCTCAAGAGCTTGTCGATATTCCTGGTGGCGTGTCGAAAGTCAAAGATGTTTTGGGTAGAATCGAATACGGCGTATATAGCTAATCATGATCGTATATCGGATTACAGGACATAAATATGCTGGCGATATTTCAGGTGCTGGAGCAGCACTTCATGGTGGTCGATGGAATAAAAAAGGCTCTCGAGTAATGTATACTGGCGGGAGCAAAGAAATCGCATTACTTGAAGTTATTGCACACACACCTCCGATGCTTGTTCCTAAGTTGGATATTTTAAAGATTGAAATTCCGGACGATTCGATCACAGTATTAACAGCTGAACAACTCCCATTGAACTGGGCAGATTATCCAGCGCCAACTGTTTTATCTGAGATTGGAGAGGAATGGATTCAAGAGGGCAGAACGGTGGCGCTATCGGTTCCTAGTTGCATCATACGCACTTCGAATAATTTCATCCTCAATTGTGGCCATCCCGCTTATAGCCAAGTAAAAATACTAGATCGTGCAGATTTTCATTTCGATGCCCGTCTTGTTGGTTTTTAATTTTCCGATTTCGATTCTAACTCGCCAAGTTCCTTATTCAAATCTTCCAAAGCTTGTGAATAAATTTCCTGCATCAATTCCTGACGCGATCCATAATAATCTAACGATGATTCAAATCGCTTTTTGGTTAAATCATAAGACTGTAGGAGTGAGTCGCCAGATTGCATCATCACTTTATGATAGACAGCCACCTCTGCGTACGTTGCCTGAATATGCGATTCGAGCTTCACCATTTCGCGAATGACGACGATCATTTCATTTTTAGGGATGAGGTTCTTTGGTTCCGGCTTTCGCTCTATTTCAGACGAACATCCAATCAAGATTAAAAGAAACGTTATCCCGAATAGGTACTTCATCGATTAAATGTTAAACGACTTCCCTTTGAACCTTCAATGATTTCTCCTTTTTCATACACTTTCTCACCATTGACAAAAGTCATATCTACAGAATTGGAAAATTCTACACCTTCAAATGGTGACCATCCACATTTGTATAAAAGATTATGCTTCGTTACTAAAAGAGGTTTCTCTGGATCGACAACAACAAGGTCAGCGAAATAACCCTCCCTCACAAAACCGCGTTCTTTCACCTCAAATAAGATAGCTGGCGCATGAGCCATTTTCTCTACCATCCTTTCAATGCTGATTAATCCCTGCTGAACTTTCTCTAGCATCGCAAGCAAAGCGTGCTGAACTAATGGGCCGCCAGATGGAGCATTAAAGTAAGAACCCTCTTTTTCCTCTAATGTATGTGGAGCATGATCGGTAGCAATAATATCAATCTTATTATCTAAAACACCTTGCAGAATTGCATCTCTATCAGTCGCTTTCTTAACTGCAGGATTCCATTTTATCAAAGCACCTTTCTTCGCGTAATCATCTTCCGAGAACCAAAGATGATGTACACATGCTTCAGCAGTGATCTTCTTATCTTCTAATCGAATGGTATTATCGAACAACTCCACTTCCTTAGCCGTGGATATATGAAGAACATGCAACCTAGTACCGTGCTTCTTAGCGAGTCGAACCGCCATTGAAGATGATAGATAACACGCCTCTTCACTGCGAATGTATGGATGCTGCTCCATGGGAACATTTTCGCCATACTTAAGTTTAGCTGCTTCGATATTAGCTCTTATAGTCGTCTCATCCTCACAATGTGTTGCAATCAACATCGGAACTTTAGAGAAAAGACCTTCAAGCGTAGTTTCATTGTCAACCAACATATTTCCAGTCGATGAACCCATGAACACTTTTATCCCGCAAACCTTCTTTTCATCCGTCTTCAATACCTCTTCAATATTCTCATTAGACGCTCCCATGAAAAAGGAGTAATTCGCCATTGATGTTTGAGATGCTGTACGGTATTTATCCTCTAGCAGTTCCTGTGTCAAGGCATTTGGAACTGTATTGGGCATCTCCATGAAAGTGGTAATCCCTCCAGCTACGGCTGCCCTAGACTCAGTCCCGATATTTGCTTTGTGCGTTAATCCTGGTTCACGAAAATGCACTTGATCGTCAATGCATCCGGGTAGGATTAACTTCCCTGAAACATCAATTTGCTCAACATTTCCTTCAGCTAGAATCGACGATGCGATCTTCTCGATACGTCCATTTCGAATTAAAATATCCGCAACAAATTTCTGTCCTTCGTTGACAATTATACCTGATCGAAGTAGTGTTCCTGAACTCATAGTTTCATTCTACGCATTTTCCAAACTCCAAAAAACGCTTCTTTAAAAATTCCAGTACTCATTTTTGAAGTTCCAAACTCACGATCAATGAACGTTATTGGAACCTCCTTTATGATAAAGCCATGTCGCTTTGCTGCATACTTCATGCAAATTTGAAATGCATACCCCTTAAAAGTGACACCATCCAAATTAATTTTTGCAAGGACTTTATGTCGGTAGCATTTAAAGCCAGCCGTCGTATCCTTTATCCCGATCCATAAGATCATTCTTACGTAGACACTAGCGAAGTAGGACATTAAAATACGCTTCATCGGCCAATTACTAACCTTTCCTCCTTTGCAATAACGCGACCCAATACTTACATCCGCTCCGTCAATATGACAAGCGTTATACAATCGAATAAGATCATCTGGATTATGCGAAAAATCACAATCCATTTCAAAAATATATTCGTATTTATGATCCAAAGACCATCGAAAACCATGTATGTAAGCTGTTCCCAGTCCCAATTTGCCTTGTCGCTCTTCTAAATGAACCCTCCCAGGAAATTTTCCCTGAAGCCCCCGTATAGCCTGAGCTGTCCCATCAGGAGAAGAATCATCTACATAAAGAACATGAAAATCCTTATCAAGCGACATAACCTTTTCGGTCATCCGTTCGACGTTTTCAATTTCATTGAATGTTGGTATGATTACTATTGAGTCTGACACTTCGCTTGATTAAAGTAGCGCTAAAATAAGTAATATAACCATATAAGAACCTAGCCTCCATCAATTCTAGTCATTGTTTTATCTTTACATTAACAATTTTTATTAGAACATGCATCACCTAATATTCTATCTTCTTATTTCAAGCTGTTCTTATGGGCAGGGATCAAAGAACACCAGGCTTCTAGATCACTGGAATCAAGACACTTTAGTTACTAGCTCTTTCGGCGTTCGTTACAACGAATGTTTCGGTTTTGTTCAATCCGGAAAAGAATATGCCATTGCGGGCTCAACTGAAGGTTCACACTTTTTTCATTTATCAGCTGACGACAAATTCGTCCCTACTGGTTTCATCGAAGGGAAATTCAACAATGCACAGGTGATTCACCGAGATTTCGCACGTTATCAGGACTACATTTACGCTGTTTGTGATGAAGGCAACAGCAGCCTCCAGATAATTGACATAAGTAATCTCCCGACGTCCGTGTCGGTTGTTTCAGAAAATGACTCGACATTTGCCAGAGTACACAATATCTTTATCGATACAGCCAATGCACTACTCTATGCGTCTACAATCACTGAATCCGTTGGAGGCATCCTACAATCACAACGCTCAATGCAGCTCTTTTCACTCACTGATCCATTAAACCCCTCCCTCGTTTACACAGGCCCTAGTGACATTCCAGAAGTACATGACAGCTATGTAAGAAACAACATTGCTTATTTAAATTGCGGCTTTGACGGGCTTCGCGTCTATGACTTTTCCGACCCAATGAATCCTGTCTACTTGCAAAACATGAATTTCTATATCGATCAAGGATACAACCACCAAGGTGCACTCTCACCTGACGGCAGCTTATATGTTTTTGCGGATGAAACCCAAGGGAAGAAAATTAAACTTTGCACTATTTCGGACAATCAAGCAACGATAATTAGTGATTTCAGTACCAATTCTGAAAATAATAGCGTCCCTCACAACATATCAATTACAGGAGATTTCGCCTATGTTGCTTACTACAACGAAGGGCTCAGGATCTATGATCTAAGAACTAGTCCGCCCATCGAAATTGCCTATTACGATACGTACCCAATAGACGAATCACTCTTCATGATGCGCGGAGCATGGGGCGTTTACACAGATTATCCATCGGGAAGAATTCTTGTATCTGATCGTGTCTATGGATTATTTTTAATTGATGTTCCGCAGGAAATCCTCTCTATCAATTCATCGAGTCCGATATCAATATTCCCCAATCCTTCTGCGGCTGGAAGTCAACTTCAACTGGCTTTAAGCAATAAGTCAATAGATGCGTTTACGGTGTATATCTATGATAATCTTGGCAAATTGGTGCTGAACGAATCTAGAACTGGGCAGACGTACGCCCAGATAGATCATCAGTTAGCGGTTGGCGCTTATCAATTAAAAATTCAATACACGGATTATCTAGGAGAACAACGCTATCTATTCGAGAAGTTCATTGTTGAGTGATCACTTGGTCAACAGCATCCCTAATAAGATCCGTCTCATACCCCTTTGCAGATAGAAAACTATATGTTTTCATTTTCCGTTTATAATCGTTCGTCTCCACCTTAAGCGCTTCCCATTTTCGGGCGGCTAAATCAAGAATAACTTCCCAATATTGATCCGGATCGATCGTTTTCAGGCCTTTATTAATTGAGTATTCGGATATAAATCGACGCTGGAGTTCAATTCGAATTTTAATTCGTCCCCACTTTTTGATACGCGTTTTTCCAGAAACGTAAGCTTCTGCAAAGCGCTCTTCATTAAGATAATTGTTTGAGATAAGATCAGCAAGAAGAATGTTCTGATCTTCGACATCTAGATGCCAAGTATTCATTTTCTTTTGAAGCTCATAGGAGCATCGCTCTTGATAAGCGCAGAACGCTTCCAATTTCGATTTAGCCTCAAGAAGAGAGTATTTACGCTCTGACTGCATGTCAGAGCGTAATTTCCTCGTTCTTTTTATTCAAGAATGAATATTTCATGAAGTGATTTTCAGAATTTCCTCTAACAGAAATCCAAGTCTTGTATTTAAAGAACCATTTCACTTGCTTAGAGATAATTCCCTTCGTGAAAAATGCTTCTAAATATGGATGCACTTCAAGGGTAACCCCTTTCTGTTTCTTCGTTCCGACAAGATAGTCAATGTTATTTTCTATCTCTTCAGCGTATAAAATCGTTGCTGTCACTTCACCTGTCCCCTTACAAGAAGGACAAGTTTCAGCGGTAGTTATATCCGTTTCCGGACGTACACGCTGACGTGTAATTTCAACAACACCGAATTTAGATGGAGGAATGATATTATGCTTTGCGCGATCGTTGTTCATTGCTGTTTTCAGCACATTGAACAACTCCTTGTTATTTGCTCGTTCATGCATGTCGATAAAATCGATACATACAATTCCTCCCATGTCCCGCAGTTGAAGAACGCGCGCAATTTCCTGCGCCGCTTCAAGATTGGTTGACAAAGCATTATTTTCTTGGCCATCAGCACCTTTTCGATTCCCACTATTGACATCAATAACGTGCATCGCCTCGGTGTGCTCAATGATCAAATAACCACCACTTTGCAGCGGTACTTTCTTTCCAAAGAGCGCCTTAATTTGGCGTGTAACACCATGGCGTTCAAAGATAGGCACCTTTCCGTCATACCGCTTAACGATCTTTTCTCGACCTGGAGCGATATTCGTCACATATTCCTTAACGGAAGCTGCGAGTGCATCATCATTCACATGTATAGCAGTAAAATCTGCGTTAAGCAAATCTCTTAGGATGGAAGATGTTTTATCAATTTCACCTAGAACTCTTGTTGGAGGTTTAGCTCCTTTCAAGTTCTCGTGCATCTTTTTCCATTTGTCCACCAGGTTTGTGAGATCTTGATCGATCGCTTCTACCTTCCTACCTTTGGCTACTGTACGAATGATTACACCGAAATTCTTGGGGCGTATTCCATTAACAACGTCCTTCAAGCGTTTCCGCTCTTCGTTGTCTTTAATTTTTTGAGAGATTGATACTTTATTTGAAAATGGAACCAAAACTAAGTATCTACCGGCTAATGTGATCTCCGAACAGAGTCGTGGACCTTTAGCTGAGATAGGTTCTTTGGCAACCTGCACCAATATCGGCGCAGAAGAAGATAGAGTTTCCTTGATTTTACCATCCTTAGGAATATCTTTTTCCGATTTGAAATAAAGCAAATCTGCAACGCTTTGCTTGTTCCGCAACGTATCACGGCTAAACTTATTAAGTGAATTGAACTGTGGACCGAGGTCTAAGTAATGCAAAAACGCATCTTTCTCATATCCAACATCAACGAAAGCGGCATTTAAACTAGGCACCACCTTTCTAACTCTTCCGAGATATATATCGCCTACAGAGAACTCGGATTTACCTCCTTGTTCCTCATGTAACTCAATAAGCTTACCGTCTTTTAGCAGAGCA
This sequence comes from Flavobacteriaceae bacterium, assembly GCA_047624355.1. Lineage (GTDB taxonomy): Bacteria > Bacteroidota > Bacteroidia > Flavobacteriales_D > Crocinitomicaceae > UBA4466. The sequence goes on from JBLHPQ010000014.1 coordinate 54,347, forward strand.
AGCCAGACACCACTTGATCGGGCGTCGACTACTAATTCTAAACTCACGTAAGCTTAAATTATATGAATAAATAAACAGAAAACTTAGTGATACACTGTACCACTAAGTTTCTGAAATGATCTAACGAAGAATTACTTTTTCTTCTTGTGACGATTTTTTCTAAGACGTTTCTTTCGTTTATGCGTGGACATCTTATGTCTTTTTCTTTTTTTACCGCTTGGCATAATGTATATATTTTTCTGTTTAACTCTAATCTTTTTCGTCCCTTCCACCAATTGGCGAAAAAAAACACCCCTAACGAGTCAGGAGTGCAAAAATAATAAAATCAATTGGAATCTACGAGTCCAGCCTGATTTAAATATTACTTTACGTTCACTTTCGTCTTCACCTCTTCTACAAATGTCTTTGCAGGCTTAAAGGCAGGCACGTTGTGTGCAGGTATAATTATTGCAGTATTCTTTGAAATATTACGTCCAGTTTTTTCTGCTCTTTCTTTTACAATAAAGCTTCCAAAGCCTCTAAGGTAAACATTGTTACCCTGAGAAAGTGATGTTTTAACTGATGCCATGAATGCTTCAACCGCTTTCAATGCTTCCATTCTCTCTAGTCCTGTCTCGTCTGCAATGTCCGCTACTATATCTGCTTTTGTCATATCCTTGATTTAAAATAGTTTATGTTGTAATTTTACATGACAAAAATACATTACTGATTTGTTTATATGTTTAATTTTGCTCAACTAAATTCCGTTTTTTCCCCTAATGAAGGATTTTTCTCTATTAACAGCTAATTGGTATAGACTAAACAAACGAAATCTTCCTTGGCGGGAGACGAATAACCCATATTACATCTGGTTATCTGAAATCATACTCCAACAAACTAGAATTGAACAGGGTACAGACTACTACATTAAGTTCATAGCGCACTATCCTACTGTGGAAGATCTTGCCTCCGCGGATGAACTTGACATATTAAATGATTGGCAAGGGCTCGGTTACTATAGTCGAGCGCGAAATCTTCACTTTTCGGCTAAATACATTGTGAATGAATTAGGCGGAGTTTTCCCGGAGTCCTATTCTGAACTAATTCAATTAAAAGGTGTCGGAAGTTATACTGCCGCTGCCGTCGCTTCTTTCGCTTTCGGGGAAAGCAAGGCAGTAGTTGACGGAAACGTGTATCGCTTCTTGAGTCGATTAAACAATCTTCACACTCCGATTGATTCGGGTCCTGGTCAACGGGAATTCCAAAAACTTGCTGATGAACTTATTATCGGGGCTGATCCGGCAATTCACAATCAGGCGATGATGGAAATCGGTTCACTCATCTGCTCACCTCAGCCAAAATGCGATAAATGTCCAGTCACAGAATATTGTATCGCACTTAAAAAAGAAACAATTCAAGACCTTCCTGTAAAGACTAAGAAAACAAAGGTTCGAAAGCGCTATTTCCATTTTCTAATTTATTCTAGCGATCAAAAAACGATTATTGAGCACCGCACAAAAAAGGATATTTGGCAAAACATGTATCAATTTCCGATGATCGAACTAATGAATAAGGATGACAAAGTTCCGATTGACGTTTCTCGACGAAGCAGCTATTCAGAACCAATTAAACACATCCTAAGTCATCAACATATATTTGCTACTTTTCACCATATCGATGGATTTCCAATTAAAAAAAACGATGCTTGGATGATCATTGACAGAAAAGATATTCAAGACTTTCCATTACCGAGAGTAATCGATCGCTATCTCGAAGAGACCGATAATTCGTGATTATTTTTTCGTACCTTTAATTAAAGATTGATTAAGATATTATGGCTGGAAGCGTAAATAAAGTGATCCTAATTGGAAACGTGGGTAAAGACCCTGAAGTTCGCCACTTGGAGAATGGAGCTGTTGTCGCCAACTTCTCTATTGCAACCTCAGAAAGTTATAAAGATCGCACAACTGGTGAGCGAGTAGATTCTACTGACTGGCACGACATCGTTGTATGGCGTGGATTAGCTGAGGTCGTAGAGAAATACGTCCGCAAAGGTCATAAAGTATATGTTGAAGGTAAATTAAAGAAACGCAATTGGCAGGATAAAGAAGGCATTACGCGCTACACCACTGAGGTTATCGCTGATGAAATGACCATGCTCTCAAGTCCAGAACGCGATGCGACAAAATCTAAAGCCCCCTATTCTACGGAACACACACCTGCTTCTCCGTCAAGAGTGGACGATATTATTAAGAATGATAAAGATGACCTTCCATTTTAAATTACAGAATCATTCATGCTCCTAACAGAACCTCCTAGTATTCCGTCCCTTCCTATCGAACATTGTTCACAGGTTGGGACCCAAGTTGCAGGATTCGACACTCTCGGTCTAATTATTTCTCTCTCAATTCTGGGCGGACTTCTTTTTGGTTCAGCGCTAATTTCTGGATCTGAGGCGGCTTTTTTCTCCTTAAGCCCAGCGGACAAGGAAAACTTAAAAGAAGATGAAAGCAAGAAGGCTAAGCATGTTAGAAGCTTGCTTAAAAGACCGAAAGAACTACTAGCCACTATATTAATAGCGAATAACTTTCTCAATGTTGGTATTGTGATCCTTTCGAGTGCGATTTACTCTTCAGTCTATCCAATCGCCTCCTCTAACGAAACAATTCACTTCATTTTTGAAGTCGTGGTGATCACATTAATCTTACTTCTCTTAGGTGAAGTAATTCCAAAAATCTACGCAACAAAAAATGCATTGAGGTTTTCAAAAATAATGGGAAGCCCACTGTATTATATGAATAGAATTCCTCCAATATCTTGGGTGCGATCCGGACTCGTTGCAGGCTCGATCTACATCCAAAGAAAGGTAGGCACAGGTAAGGTGAAGATTTCATCAGATGAACTTGAGCAGGCTCTGGCACTCACCAAACAAGAAGGTGCATCAGCAGAAGATAACAGGATTCTGGAAGGAATTGTCAAATTTGGAGCAACAGACGTTCGACAAATCATGAAATCACGTGTCGATGTTCGCGCCTTGGATGTAACGAGTTCGTTTGAAGAGGTTATGGAGATGATATTAGATTGTGGCCACTCACGCATCCCTGTATATAAAGAAAGCTTTGACAATGTAGAGGGCGTACTGTTCATTAAGGATTTATTGCCGGTAATTGGCAAAGAAAACATTGATTGGGTGAAACTCATTCGTAAACCATTCTTTGTGCCTGAAAACAAGAAGATCGATAACCTATTAAAGGAGTTTCAGGATAAACGATTTCATATTGCCATGGTTGTAGACGAGTATGGAGGAACGAGTGGTATTGTAACACTTGAAGATATCTTAGAAGAAATCGTTGGTGACATTACAGATGAATTTGACGCCGACGATCTTATCTATACGAAGATTGACGATTCAATCTACCTTTTCGAAGGCAAGACAGCATTGGTCGATTTTTACAAAGTTATGCGTGTGGCTGAAGAAGATATAGAATCTTTTGAAAGCGCTGCCGATACACTTGGCGGGCTGATAACTGAAAATGCAGGTAAAATACTTGAGAAAGGAGAGCATATCTCCATCGGACGGATCAAACTCTTAGTTGAGTCAAGTGATAATAAAAGAATCAAGATGGTTAAGGCCATTAAACAAGATATAGCCGCAAAATAATGATGAGAATTCTATTCATAAGCCTGATAACTATTGCACTGAGTAGCTGCCAGGAAACGAACTACATTCCAAAGCCACCGACCTATTTAAGACTTGAACTTCCAGACCACACCTATAAGGTACATCAAGACGATTGTTCCTATGCTTTTGAAGTAGCAGATTTGTTCACGGTGAATGAAGCGCCAGCCGATGGAAACAGCGTATGTCATAAACGAATTGATTTGGGGCCATTAAATGGCACTGCTTATATTCGTTATTGGGACATAGAGGAACCACTCGCGTATTACATTAATAGTGCAAATGACGAAATTGACCGTCACAAAATCAAAGCCACTAAAATTAACGACAAAACAATCCTTCGTCCTGAAGACAATGTGTTTGGAAGCTTCTTTGAGTTACAAGGAAATGTCGCAACTCCGTTCCAATTTTACCTTACAGATAGTACCGATCATTTTATTTATTGTGAAGTCTTATTTAATTCTACCCCTAATTATGACTCGTTGATTCCAACGCTTGATTATTTAGAGCGTGATCTAACACATATGGTAGAAACGCTCGTATGGAAATAACTAGCACTGATGTCTACTTAAGCTTAGGAAGTAACCTCGGCGATAAAATCTCATATTTAAAAAAAGCCATAGACGGCATTCGCGAAAATGTTGGTGATATTATCTCAGTATCGTCTATATATGAGACGCCTCCTTGGGGATTCGAAGCATCTTCCTCATTTTTAAATTTATGCCTACACACAAAGACTAATTTAGTTCCGGAGGCACTCTTAGAACGTCTCAAATCCATTGAGCAATCTTTAGGAAGGGCAGAAAAAATAAATAATGGCTATTCTTCAAGAAAAATTGATATCGATATCATCCTTTTTGGATGTAAGTCTTTTAGCGCTACAAAATTGCATATTCCGCATCCAAGATTCAGGTTAAGAAGCTTTGTTTTGCAACCTTTAAACGATATAGCGGAGAATTACATCGACCCAATCACGCACCTTACTATAACACAGTTGTTAGCAAATTGCCCTGATCAAGCCCCAATAACTTGCTTTACAAAAGAATTGTAACTAATTCTTAATCGACA
>JBLHPQ010000015.1:0-58202 GCA_047624355.1 Flavobacteriaceae bacterium
CCTACTCACCACAAATTTCTCCCGATAACTATCTGGATGAAATTCACACGAACGAACAATTGTTAGGCATAAAAAAGCCGCTGCGAAGAATCACAGCGGCCCATTTCAATTTGTATTCTATCTACAACTCAAACTTGATTCCTTGCGCTAATGGCAATTCGTCTGTGTAGTTAATTGTATTTGTTTGACGACGCATGTAAACTTTCCAAGCATCAGATCCAGACTCACGTCCACCACCTGTTTCTTTTTCACCTCCAAATGCACCACCGATCTCTGCTCCTGAAGTTCCGATGTTTACGTTTGCAATTCCACAATCTGACCCTTGTACAGATAAGAATGCTTCAGATTCCTTAAGACTGTTTGTCATGATCGCTGATGACAACCCTTGAGGCACGTCATTTTGAATCGCAATTGCATTTGTCACATCACCTGAATATTTCATGATGTATAAGATTGGTGCAAATGTTTCGTGCTGAACAATTTTAAATGAATTATTCGCTTCAACAACCGCAGGCTTCACGTAGCATCCAGACTCATATCCTTCTCCTTCGTACACTCCACCTTCTACAAGAATGTTTCCACCTTCAGCTTTTGCAGCCTCTAATGCAGCCAAATATGCATTCACCGCGTCATGATCGATAAGTGGTCCAACGTGCATGTTTTCATCCAATGGATTACCAACTCTCAATTGACCGTATGCATTTACAATAGCACTTACGAAAGTATCGTAAACATCCTCGTGAATGATTAGTCTTCTTGTTGAAGTACAACGTTGTCCACCTGTTCCAACTGCTCCAAATACTGCTCCCGGAAGAACAATTTTCAAATCCGCTGATGGTGTAACGATGATTGCATTGTTTCCTCCTAACTCTAAAAGGGATGTTCCTAAACGAGCCCCAACTGCCGCACTGACAGCTTTACCCATTCTAGTTGATCCCGTTGCAGACACTAAAGGAATTCTTGTATCATTTGACATCAAGATTCCCAATTCAGCTCCACCTATAACCACTCCTGAAACTCCTTCTGGAACTCCATTCGCTTCGAAAACTTGTTTTGTAATTTCTTGACACGCAATTGCTGTAATTGGAGCCTTTTCAGATGGCTTCCAGATACAAACATCACCACAAACCCAAGCAAGTGCTGTGTTCCAGTTCCAAACTGCTACTGGGAAGTTAAATGCTGAAATTATTCCAACGATTCCACGTGGATGGTATTGCTCATACATTCTGTGTCCTGGACGCTCAGAGTGCATTGTCAGACCGTGCAGCTGACGAGAAAGACCTACTGCAAAATCACAGATATCGATCATTTCTTGTACTTCACCCAATCCTTCTTGGTATGATTTCCCCATTTCGTAAGAAACCAATTTACCCAAGGCTGGTTTATACTCACGTAATTTAGTTGCCAATTGACGAACTATTTCACCACGTGCTGGAGCGGTCCACTTTCGCCATTCTTGAAATCCTTCTTGTGCTTTCAACACTACTGCTTCGTAGTCTGCTTCGGTAGCCGACTTTACACTAGCAATTACTCGTCCATCTACTGGAGATACAGAGTCAATTTGTTCACCACGTGTATTGAACCAATGTCCACCCGTAGATGCACCATTGTTCATTGGCTCAATATTCAATTGAGTCAAAATGTTTTTAATACCAAGGTCTGTTAATACTTCAGCCATGAGAATCAGTTTGTTAATTAATTAGTTTCTAGCACAAAATTACGTTAAAAATTTCATTTATCACTGGGATTGATAGGGATTAACAGGATTTTGAAAATTGCCCTCATTTCCTAACAATCGATTCAAAAAAAAAGAGCCCGACAATGCCACAAGCTGCTCAAATAGGACAAGTCACAATCAACCTAAAATGATGCCAATTTCAGGAGTTACGAGTCACATATATCGGACTTTCGCAGTGACCTTTTTATTGGCACTCAAACTGAACTTGAATTGATGAAATTTCGGTTTGCTCCAAGCCGTATGATAGTAACCTGAAAAGCCAAACCCCTCTGAAGGAATCAACCAGCTATAATCCATTTTTTTGTCAGAATTCTCATCATCGAGCAGTGCGACACCATAAACGCCAGCCTTTAATCCGTGAATTTTGAATGTGAGCGATTTATCCTTCACTTTCGCTTTGGATGAATAGACCTGCTTCCATGGTTTTTCTGCTGCAAAGGCTTTTTGACTACGGTACACTTGAAATTGAATTCTACCTTTCTTATTTCTTATGTTTTTTACATGTATCGTTAGTACGAAATCCGCTGCTGGTGAGTTCTCTACTTCAAGGCTACAGAAAGACCCACATATGAAAAGGATAGATAAGACGGTTATCGAGAGGAAAAATTTCATTGTCGCAAGATACGACTTTTACATTCTAGTACACGCCACATTTTTAAATCGACTCAGAAGTAAATGCATTAAGACAGTCACATAAATTGTGTCACATGAAATCAACGCTTCTTTGTTTTTCTATTTTCGCGGCGAGCGTTAGTTTCGCTGGCACCTCTGATTCTATTAATACAATCAAAATTGTAACCGCAATTGACCAGCTTTTCGATGCAATGCGGTATAGATATTCGAGTTTAGCTCATGCCGTCTTTCATCCGGATGCACGACTGATGAGCACTTCCCAGGGGAAGAATGGTACACAAATTCATCAAGACGATATCGCAGATTTTCTCAAAGCAATAGGAACACCTCAAGAGGAAATATGGGATGAGCGCATTTCCAATCTCGTTATTCAAATGGACGAAAACCTATGTCAAACGTGGATGGATTACGTCCTTTTTATAGATGATCTTTTTATCACTCCTCTTGGAAAAGAAGACTGGGGAAACTAACGAATCGTTTCATTTTCGATTGGTCTAATTCATAGTCTTTCAGACTCACGAAATCATAAATTATAGGAGTTAATCAATGATTAGCTCCCATTTTTCGATTTTAGGATAGATCACGATCGACGTATAGAATAATTCTCAATCTTCGGATTCTACCGGCGTCGATCCTTGCCACATCCAGTACACTCCAGCGACCAAAGCACCAGCAACGGTTGCAACTAAGTACAACCACAAATGTTCTGTATGACCAGAAACCACTGCCGGAGCTAAACTTCGAGCAGGATTCATACTTGCTCCAGTGATCGGCCCCGCATACATTGCTTCAAGTAGGACCACTCCACCAATTGCAAGAGGCGCAAAGTACTTTTCGGCCTTACCACCCGTTGTCGTTAGCAGAATCACTAACATCAACATGAACGTCAAAATAAATTCTAAAACAAAACTCTGATTTTCAGAACCATTCGGTAGTGTCGACCCTAAGTATTCGTTCTCAGGAAAAAGGAGCCGAAGCGTTAAACTTGCCAAAAACGCTCCTGCAATTTGAAACCCCACATAAGGAACTAGTTCCTTGATAGGATGTTTTTTCAGGACAACAAGCGTAATCGTTACCGCAGGGTTCATGTGTGCTCCAGAAATCCGCCCATAGGCGAAAATCATGATCGTAACGATCAACCCCCAAGATATGGCAACGCCCACATGTGAGATCGCTCCATGCGTTTCAGCCTCGATGACCATTGATCCCGTTCCACAAAAAACAAGAAAAAAGGTAGCTACAAGTTCAGCGACGTATTTTTTCATAAATAGGCAGATGTAAATTCTTTACAATACGCTTTAATTATATCGCGCACACGACCAAACTCTGCCAAAACTTCTTCTTCGGTTCCTTTTAGTTTCGGTGGATCAGGGAAATTCTGATGAAACTTCACAGCATTTGAAGGAAAATATGGGCAACGCTCCTTCGCATTGTCACATACCGTGATTATGAAATCGAAATCTACTTCACTGTACTCGTCGATGTGATTGGAGGTGTTAGCGGAAATATCAATTCCATCCTCGCCCATCGTTTTAATTGCTTGCGGATTTACGCCGTGCGTTTCAACTCCCGCAGAAAAGACCGTGGTGTTGTTCTCCGTGTAATGCTCCAAATAGCCATGTGCCATCTGACTTCGACAACTATTACCAGTGCAGAGAATAAGTATGTTTTTCATGTGCTCACTTTTTTAACAGCAACCTGAACCAGGTTCACAACTATTCTCACTTGCCGTCACTTGAGCAATCTGAACTATTTTCTTTTCCTCTCTTTCCAGTGGCATGCAACAAGCTGAAGCATCTTCCTCTTTGAATTTTGGATCATTAAATTCAACATCCTCATGGAAATAATAGACCTCCCATTGGAAGCCATCTGGATCATCCGCCCAAAATTTATCCTGTACAGAAAAGCAACATGAAACCCCAATTTCTTCGCTTGAAACAATGCCTTGCGCTCTGGCAACTTCAAGTTTACGTTCCATTTCTTCTTTTGTGCCTACTTGTATACCGAGATGACCAAATGAAGATTGAACACGTTCAGGATTTTCAATAAATGAAATAATTAATCCAGGTTCCGTCAATTCATACTTCGCATAACCCTTTTTTACTTTTGACGCTGGTTGTCCAAAAAAAGTAGAGTAGAAGTTCACTGTAGCTGTTAAATCACTTACATAAAGTGAAATGTGCATTCTTGGAAAAGTTGTTTCTTTCATAATTCTATATTTTATTTTTTTCACTTGTCTTTCTAGATACAATTCTGATGGCTCAGAATCACCCGAAATAACAAGCTTAATCCTCTTTTTCTGTCATTTCGAGTGATTCAAACCGAGGAACGAGGGTTTGAATTGTATCGAGAAAGACAGATTCATCTATTTAGCAACACTCATTATTCGCTTCTATAGAATCAAAGAGGACTCCGAGTGAAGATTGTACCCTACTCCAAGTTTCTTTGTTAATACAATAGCAGACACTAGTACCTTCGATCGTTCCCTGGATCAATCCTACAGATTTAAGTTCCTTCAGGTGTTGAGAGATTGTCGCTTGTGCGAGGCCTATTTCTGTCACTAATTCGCCACAAATACATGTTTGAGATCGAATAATTGATTGAAGAATCGCGATTCGAGCAGGATGACCCATTACTTTAAGTACCCGGCCGAGGTCAACTTGTTCGGATGTGTAATTGTCTGTTTTGGTTAATCCCATTTTACTTATTCATTTATATATCGCAATATTACGATGAATTAGTTTATATCACAAATATTAGCGGTTGTTTTTTGTATATTTGAACAAATCAATAATTAGATGAATACATATTTACTGATCATATCTCTTGCGAGCATAATAATATTGAGCTTCTTCTTCAATATTATTGCGAAGCGAACCAACATACCCTCTGTTTTGATGCTCATTGGGCTCGGTATGATCCTAAAGGCGATTCTAGATTCTTACGATATGAGTAAGGACCTTGAACTTGATTCTATCTTAGAAGTGCTTGGGAATATCGGTCTGGTGATGATTGTGCTTGAGGCTGCACTAGATTTAAAATTAGAAAAACAAAAGACTGGGCTTATTCTAAAATCATTGCTGGTCGCCTTCCTCGGGATAGGTCTGACCATGTTCGCCCTGGCAGGTTTCTTTTTATACATCTTTCCTAGTACCTCACTCTATACTGCCGTTGTCTACGCCATCCCATTAAGCATTATGAGTAGCGCGATTATCATTCCAAGTGTTGGAAGATTGACTGGGACGAAGCGGGAGTTTATGATCTATGAAAGTACTTTTTCAGATATTCTAGGGATTATGGTGTTCTACTTCATGATTGGAGCAGAAGGAGGTGCGGGCGGTGGAGATATCGTTTGGGAAATATTAATCAATATTGGATCTACTATACTTATATCCGTTATCGTTGCATATGGTCTCGTCTACATATTTCAACATCTTCAGATGCAGGTCAAACTCTTCCTAGTCATTGGTGTATTGCTCCTACTCTTTGCAGTTGGCAAGTACTACCACTTGTCTTCCTTATTAATTATACTGGCGTTTGGCGTGGTCTTGAACAATACTGACGTCTTTTTCCGAGGACGATTGTCGAAAATCTTCGATAAAGAAAAAGTCAAGCCCATCCTGCATGATTTCCATAATTTGACACTGGAATCTGCATTTTTGATTCGCACATTCTTCTTTGTGGTTTTCGGTTTAAGCATTACGCTTAGCTCCCTTGCTAACTGGCAAGTTGCAATAAACAGTTTAGTTATAGTCGCTATTCTCTATGCCGTTCGATACGCAGCCCTGCGAATATTTGCACGCAAGTTTTTGTTTCCAGAATTGTTCATTGCCCCTCGTGGCCTGATTACTGTACTACTGTTTTTCGTATTGGCTAAAAACGAGGCGATCAATATTCCAGATTTCGACCCAGGATTGTTATTATATCCAATTTTGATCTCTAGTCTCATTATGATGATCGCACTGATATCGTACAAAGGTGAGAAAGTAAAGGATGTCCTATTTCTTAAGGTGCCATTGCTTAAAACCAAGAATGCCGAAGAGATTGATAAACGAATGAAAGAAAATACAGAACGACATGATTTTGACGGATTTTAGAATAGTATTAGCCGGACTAAGTATCCTTCTTATAACTGGATGCGGTTGCATGCAAAATGGCGATGCCGCAACTGATGGCGAACCAGAAAGTGTGGAGCAGTACAACAAGTATACATTAACAATGACCATCCAGGGTTACCACCCGCATTGTGGTGGAATGGCCCCTACTCCAGAAATTCAGGCGAATATGACCCGACCTGCGGGTGGAGCAATTTATTACATGTACGAAGGAATCCGTCCTATCAAGAAAAGCAAATTCACTCGTATTGAAGCGAATAGTGAAGGAATAATAACGCTAGAACTGCCGGATGGCAACTATGGATTAATTCAGGAAGACAAGTTATTGTCACTCGATGAATTTATTGCGCTCAAAAAAATGGATGGTATTCACTATCAAAATAAACCGGACAGCTGTTATGAAGATTGGAGGAGTCGTTCTGACTTCAGCGTTCAGTTATCAAGCGATACGACAATGCTCTTTACGGTTAACCATAAGTGCTTTACAGGGACCAATCCATGCCTCGATTATAGCGGACCATATCCTCCTTGATAGGTCAAATTATCTAAAATGATCTCATTTAGTAATAAATACCTACCTTTGTCCTAAAATAATTTAGTTATGGGTAACGGTACAGTAAAATTTTTCAATAATTCAAAAGGATTCGGATTCATCACTCCAGAAGCAGGAGACAAAGATGTATTCGTACATGTTAACGGTCTTATTGATGAAATCAATGAAGGGGACAAAGTAAGCTACGAAGTAGAAGAAGGTCCAAAAGGATTAAATGCAGTAAATGTCAAAGTAGTATAATTTACTATCTTGAATACAAATTTATCCAAAAGCCTGTCATTATTGATGGGCTTTTTTAGTTATAATACTTCTTGGCTACTCCGTCGTGTTGCTTGAGCTTAGAACTTCATGGTCACACGGACAATAACGGATCCTCTCACTATGGATCTTTCATCGCGAAGAGCCGAAGCTGTTAAAGAGGAATTAATTAAATTGGGAATCAAAGCGTCTCACATAGAGACAGAAGGTTTTGGATATACGCTTCCCATTGCGACAAACGCAACTCCTGAAGGAAGACTGAAAAATAGAAGAACAGAATTTAGCGTAATTAACTAATCCCGAAGTTTACTTCTTTGCAAAAAACGTCCATACTTCCTTTCCAATAAAGACGGCGTCATTTTCAAACTTCAATGGATAGCTGTCGATGTAAAGGCCATTTCCTCTGCCCGTTTCACAAGAAAATTGGTATTGATGCCATGGACAGATAACATGGCCTTCATGCACTTTACACCCCTCCAATGATTTATTCTGATGAGGACACTTGTTCTTAAAGGCGTAAAACTTTCCTTCGTCTTTTACGAAGAGGATTTCGCCAAACATGTTCCGATAGACTTTCGAGTCTGACAAGCTCAGTAATTCCTCGAGTTCACTGATGTGCTCGAATAAAGGATACCATTTAAGCTGTTTACTGAGCATATTGATTCAATTGCATCTATACCGTAAAATACAAAATCTTAGAAAGCACAGCAAAATGTGAGGAAAATGTCTCAGGGCACCCTTATCCTTTTTTCTCAAGCACCAAGTTGGTTAGAAAAGAGAATACGCTTTTTTGTACTCGATAGATTTCGAATAAAAATCCGACACTCGAACTGACAAAAGCTATCAAAAACAGGTCTTATTAGCTCTTTATTGGCTTTAACCTTGAATATTAAAAAGTGTGAGTATGTCCTAGTAAATGTCTCTCGCTAGATCAATACGCCTCTGGATTCTTCAGTCACCCTCTTATTTACAACCAACTCTCCGCTCTCCTCGATATATGCGGAAATGATATCTCCAACAGCTGAACATCCTAGCGCATTAACTGGACTTAAATCCACTGTCACTAATTGTTCATATAGCGACCAGGTTACGGCAGCTCTCACTACATCAGCCTCCTCGGTTAACTCAAAATAATCCAACATCATCGCCACCGACAATATTGTAGCAAGTGGATTTGCAGAATCAAGTCCTTTTGCTTGTGGATAACTGCCATGAATAGGTTCAAAGAGTCCATTTGAGTCTCCAAGCGAAGAGGAGGGCAACATACCAATCGAACCAGTGATTACACTTGCCAAATCAGATAGAATATCACCGAACATGTTCTCTGTAAGGATAACATCAAAAGATCCTGGCGATTGAATTATTTGCATGGCTGCATTGTCAACAAACAAGAAATCAAGCGTAACAGACGGATATTCTTTTGCAATTTCAGTGACTGTTTTTCTCCAAAGTCGTGATGTTTCTAACACGTTCGCTTTGTCCACTAAAGTGACATGATTCTTGCGCTGCATTGCAGCCTTGAAGGCCTTGTGCGTAATTTTAGTTATCTGATCTACAGAATATTCGCACGAATCGATTGCAGTTAACCCATCTTTACTCGTCTTCTTCTCTCCAAAGTAGATTCCCCCGATTAATTCTCGATAAATCACGAAATCGACCTCTTTCAAAAGCTCTATTTTCAAGGGAGAATATGCTTCAATTTCTTTGTAAGTCTGAATAGGACGAATGTTACTATATAAGCCCAGGTGTTTCCTCAATTTAAGTAATCCCTGTTCCGGCCGAACCGTAAGTGTTGGATCGTTATCATATTTTGGATCACCGATCGCTCCTAATAAAACTGCATCACTTTGCGCACATATTTCCAAGGCTTCATCTGTAATTGCTTGGCCGTATTTGTCAATAGCACAAGCACCCATCTCCACTTCAACAAGGTCAAAATCATGACCAAACCTAAAACCGATTTCCATTAATACTTTGATCGCTTGCTTGGTGATTTCAGGACCAATTCCATCTCCTTTTATTATACAAATGCTCTTTTTCATAACTAGAATCTTGCTTGTTCGTATGCGTTAACATCCTCCTCCTGATTGACTAAATACTCCAGTTCAGAAGTTCCACTGATGAGGAATTTCTTCTTCAGCGCATCAATTTCAAATTTCACGTTGATATAAATATCCTTTGCGTCGATGATCAATTGCTGTTTTTGTACGTCAACATGAATTGGACACTTCTTTTCATGTTGAACATATTTAGTAATTGCGGCCAAACAAGCTGGAGAAACTCTTACGGGTAGAATTCCATTGTTCAAGGCGTTTGTTTCAAAAATATCAGCAAATTGACTTGAGATAATCCCCTTGATGCCATAATCAGCGATTGCCCACGCAGCATGTTCACGGCTTGATCCGCAACCGAAGTTATTTCCGGCGATAAGAATTTCACTTCCTACCTGATATTCATTAAAGGCAAACCCAATTTTCGGGTTATTATCTTCATCATAGCGCCAGTTGTAAAAAAGTTTTTCTCCAAAACCTTCTCTTGTCGTGGATTTTAAAAATTTTGCTGGGATGATTTGATCTGTATCGATATTGTCAATATTCAATACAATTCCTGTTGATTCAATTTTCTTCATAATTAGTTCAAGTATGTTCTTGGGTCCGTAATTTTTCCTGTTAATGCAGAGGCTGCTGCGGTAATTGGGCTTGCTAAAACTGTGCGAGCACCATCGCCTTGACGCCCTTCAAAATTTCGATTTGAGGTCGAGATACACAACGCACCGCTTGGAATTTTATCATCATTCATGGCCAGGCATGCTGAGCAACCTGGTTCGCGAAATTCAAATCCTGCTTCTTCGAAAACCTGATGTAATCCTTCTTCAATGGCCTGCCTTCTTACTTCTGCTGAGCCTGGTACAACCCAGACAGTGACATCCTTGGCTTTACTATTCCCTTGAACGATTGATGCTACAGCTCTCAAATCTTCAATCCTACCATTCGTGCAGCTACCAATGAAGACAAAGTCAACTTTGGTCCCCGCAATTTTTTGGTCCCGGTCGAGGCCCATGTAACGAAGGCCCTTTTCACTATTTCTATTCGTCGAATCTACATTTCTCAGTATTCCCACTCCAGTATCAGGAGAAGTGCCCGTTGTCACCATTGGTTCCATGAGTGCCGCATCGAACATAAATTCTGCATCGTATACCGCGTTGTGATCTGAGTTCAGTGCTCTCCATTGTTTAATATCTTCCGTTGAAACTTCTGCCCGCTCTATCACATAGTTAATCGTAGTATCATCAATACCAACCAGTCCACCTCGCGCTCCCATTTCAATGCTCATGTTGCATACAGTCATTCTTTCCTCCATGGAAAATGCTTCAAAAACATCGCCTACAAATTCAATAAAATGACCCGTTGCTCCTTCAGTACCAAGCTTAGAAATAATGTAAAGAACCACGTCTTTTGAGGACACGCCAATGGATAAATTCCCACTCACTTCAATTCTCATGGTTTTCGGTCGCTTCAGTAATAAACATTGTGATGCTAGTACCTGTTCAACTTGAGATGTCCCAATTCCGAATGCAATTGCACCAAAGGCTCCATGCGTGGAAGTATGACTATCACCGCATACAATTGTCATTCCGGGTTGAGTAATGCCGTTTTCAGGCCCAATTACATGCACAATTCCGTTCTTTTCATGGCCGATTCCATACAATTCGATTCCATGCTCATCGCAATTTTTGATTAACGTTTCGACTTGTATCCGCGAGAGATCGTTCTCAATTCGAAGGTGTTGATTGACCGTTGGAACATTGTGGTCTGCAACCGCAATTGTTCTGTTCGGACGAAGTACCCTAAGTCCATTTTCGTTCAGGCCTGTAAACGCCTGTGGACTGGTAACTTCATGAATATAGTGCTGATCAATGTAAAGCACATCGATTGTATCAGTAACTGATTTCACTCGATGCAGATCCCATATTTTATCGATAATAGTTCCTGACATCTTAGATCGTATTAAGTATGGTTAATAGTTGTTTATCACTTATTTCCTTGTGTCTATCGGCGATGGTGAGGAAGCGATCATAGAATAGATCAAGTTTTTCTCGGCTTAGTTGAAAATTCAGTTTTCGCGCATAATAATTTAGCGCAGCACGACCACTTCTCGCGGTAAGAATGATCTGTGATGCATCTGCACCAACATCCATTGGGTCAATAATTTCATACGTTTCACGGTTTTTCAAAACACCATCTTGATGAATTCCTGAAGAGTGTGAAAACGCATTCTCTCCGACAATGGCTTTATTTCTTTGAACTGGCATATTCATCTCAAACTCGATGATTTTGGAAATCCCAGTCAACAATTTTTTGTTAATTTTCGTATGCAACTGGATGTGCTCATGCTGATTTAAAATCATGACAATTTCCTCAAGAGAAGTATTTCCAGCTCTCTCGCCGATGCCATTAATTGTACATTCCACCTGACGTGCGCCTGCCATTACTCCTGCAATACTATTCGCTGTTGCTAGTCCAAGGTCGTTATGACAATGCGTGGATAGAATTGCTTTATCGATGTTCGGAACATTATTCATCAAGAATGCGATTTTTTCACCGTATTGATCCGGTAAACAATAACCTGTGGTATCCGGTATATTGATAATTGTTGCTCCAGCTGAAATGACTTTTTCAACAACACGCGCTAGAAATTCATTCTCAGTTCGCCCAGCATCTTCAGCATAAAATTCAACCTCAGCACATAAGTTGCGGGCGGACTTCACTGCTTTTTCTGCTCTTTCGATAATATCTTCTGGTGAAGATTTGAGTTTCAAATAGATATGATGGTCCGATGTTCCAATGCCTGTATGAATTCTTCCATTTTGCGCATCCTTAAGTGCTTCAGCGGCCACGACAATATCGTTCTCAACGGCTCTTGATAAACCACAGACTGTAGCGTTCTTGACAGTTTGTGCAATTTTCTTTACCGCCTCAAAATCTCCAGGACTCGAAACAGGGAAGCCTGCCTCAATGACATCTACACCCAATCGTTCTAATTCTCCAGCGATTTCCAGTTTCTGCGATGTATTCAATTTACACCCTGGAACTTGTTCACCATCCCTCAATGTGGTATCAAATATTTGGATTCGTTCTTTCAAAATTCCAATTTTCTTGTTAATGTTGTCTTGTCAAAGTTAGATGGGTCTCTTCGCATTTAGAAATTATAAAACGTCATCTATGTGACCTTTAAAATTGCGTTTTTCCTCATATAGTGTTGACTATCAATTAATTTGAAACATTTGTTTTCACATGTCCAAACCAAACCCTAGTCCCTTAAAGCTGTTAATTGGGGCCTTAACTAAGGCCGAAAAAAGGCATTTCAAGCTCTATGCTCGTCGGACGTTTGGTGATAAAGACATGAAATTTTTAACTTTATTCGACTTATTAGACAAGTCAACCGAGCCATCGAAAAAGGCATTGGAATCCAAGTTAGAGGGAACAAAAGGCAGTGCTTTATCGAATTTAAAATCTCATTTGTACGAACAATTATTGATTAGCCTTCGCCTTTTACATCATCATGATCGATCGATTAGAATAGATGAACTCGTGAGTTTTGCAAAGGTTCTTTACATCAAAGGATTGTACATGCAAAGTTTGGATCAACTCAAGAAAGCTAAAGTCATTGCATCGAATTATCAAAACGATCTCGCTCTCTATCGTATTCTAGAAATGGAGCGTAAAATTGAGTTGTTCTTTGTTACTGAAAGTGGATATGAACGAGCGAAGGATATTGTAGATGCGAATATTGTCATTCGCAACTCATTGCATTCTCAAGATCAATGGTCGAATTTGGCTTTGATGCTCTACGATTATTATTTAAAATTCGGGCATGTCAAGAATCAACGACAATTCAGAAAAGTGGCGATTTACTTTAAGAATGAAATCTCGTTAATTGAAGACAACAAAGTCTCAACCCATGCGCTGGTCTATCGTCACATGGCGTATACTTGGTTTCATTTCATCACTCAGAGTTTTGCGATTTGCTACAAACATGCTTGCGCTTGGGTACAGGAGATGAGCGATCATCCTCATTTGTTGGAAGATGAACCAATTATGTACCTGAAGGGGTTGCATAACATGCTCTCGGCGCTATTCTATTCTAACAAGCCTCGGCAGTTTGATGAAAGCTATCAAATCTTGATTGATTTTCTGGATAAGAATGAAGCCAATTTCGATGCGAATACAACGATTACGGCTGACACTTACAGATATATTGGAGGATTAAATCAACGTTTCCTGCAAGGTGAATTTCGCAAGAATGAAGGTCTAGTGGACGAAATTACGGCCTGGCTAAAGGAGAACGATCATTACCTGGATCAAAACAGGATTCAGGTTTTCTATTACAAAATAGCGTGCTTATATTTTGGTGCAGAGGACTTTAAAAATACGATTCGATTTTTAAATAAAATCATTCATACAGATAGCAAAGAAAATCATCTTCGTCAAGACGTACAGTGTTTTGCGCGTATATTAAACCTTGTTGCTCACTACGAACTTGGCAACAATGATTTGGTTGAATATCAGCTAAAAAGCACTTATCGCTTCTTAATAAAGTACGGTGATTTACAAAAAGTTCAGCGGCTCATTATTGACTTTATTCGGAAATCTGTCCATATGAATCAATTTGAGATGACGGCTCCATTTGCTGAATTGAAGCGAGAACTATTAATCATTTTTGACGACCCATTTGAACGAAGACCTCTACTATACCTCGATTTAATTTCATGGCTATCAAGCAGGCTAGATAATATTCATGTTGAGGATGTGATTCGCAAACGACAAATTGAACGAAGGGGAAAAGCAGCAGACTCGTCTAGGAAAAAATAATTTTGAATCTAACTTGCCTTCCAGTAGATTCCCAATTTCCCAGTGGTTTTACCACCTTCTAATGCAGCATGTGCTTCTGCGAGTTGATCTGAAGAATATTCACCTCCAATTTGAGGTTTAATTTTCCCTTCTGAGTGAAGTCTAATAATTTCACGCAAGCAGTATTCCATTGCTTTCGACTTATTGTCTGCAATTTTAAGCATGTTGACTCCCAGGATATTTTTAGATCCCATCATCAAACCAATTGGCAAGATGAATCCCATTTTACGAACAAAGTTTAATTTCGAAAAGATACCCCACTTCCCATTCGATAATTCAGATCCACCAAAGAGCACCATTCTTCCACCAGACCTTAAAATGGACATGTCTTTTTTGTAGGTCGATCCAGCAACAGGGTTGAAGCTGATGTCGATTTTATCACCCTTCAATTGGGCCGAAATTCGTGAGATATAATCTGATTTATTGTAATTCACAACATAATCTGCGCCTAGTTCAATCGCCAATGCTTCTTTTTCCTCGCGTCCAACTTTCGCAATGACTTTCGCTCCTTTCAGTTTTGCAAGCTGGATCAATATTGATCCGACGCCACCAGCCGCAGCATGAATCAAGACAGTATCGATAGCATGAATTGGTGTGAGGTATTCTGCCATGTAATAAGCAGTAACGCCCTGTGTACAAAGGGCCAATAGTTCAGTAGCATTTTCATCTCCCACCGGCACCACACCATAGTCATTTGACACCGCATGCCTTGCATAACCTCCAAACCTACAGAAGGCCGCTACACGCTTACCAAGAAGGTCCTGATTTGTATCTGGCCCACACTGAATGACCTTACCTACAACTTCGTAGCCAAGAACGCATGGCTTTGGCGGGGCATCTTGGTACAACCCTCTGCGGGCCATAACGTCGGCATAATTGAGGCCAAATGCTTCAACTTCAATAAGTACTTCTTGCTTTTTTGGAGCATCAATCTCAAAAGATCGAAGTTCGAATGCCTGTTCAGCAGCACCATTTTTTACGAGGTGATATCCTTCTGTTTTCATAATTTACTCTTCTGGAAGACCATAACCCTCAGGAATGGAGATATCGATTGAGTGGCTTTAATCATATACTCCCCCTGGCTGAAACTAATGGGCGCAACCAAGACGAAGAGGCAACTAACTATACTTTTCATCCTTCGATTTTTTAGTTGGCTTTACTATTGTTTTACCCTCAATAACAATGACAATCTCTCCTTTTGGTGGTTTGTTCTCATAATGCGCAAGCACTTCAAGAACTGTACCTCGCTGAAATTCTTCGTGCATTTTAGTCAATTCACGCGCAACGCATACTTTACGATCGTCTCCCATAAATTCCGCTATTTGGCCGAGGCACTTTATCAAGCGATGCGGTGATTCGTAAAGAACAATTGTTCGTTCTTCTTCCGCCAATAGTTTCAATCGAGTTTGACGTCCCTTTTTATGGGGAAGAAAGCCTTCAAATACAAATTTATCACATGGGAATCCACTGGCCACAAGCGCTGGAATAAGTGCTGCTGGCCCAGGCAAACATTCAACCTCTATTCCTTCTGCGAGACATTCTCGAATCAATAGGAAGCCTGGGTCTGAAACTCCAGGAGTTCCAGCGTCAGAAACCATCGCAACCGTTTGAGAAGCCTTAATTTTACTAATTGCTCCGGCCAATGCCCGATGCTCATTATGCGCATGAAACGAATGTACGCTCTGTTGAATATCTAGGAGTTTAAAGAGCCTATTTGTCGTTCGCGTATCTTCTGCAAAAACAAGATCAACTTCTCTAAGGACGCGCAGTGCACGTAACGTAATGTCTTCAAGATTTCCTATTGGGGTAGGTACTAATATAAGCTTTGCCATACTTCCGATTTAGCGGGTCAAAACTACGTAGTCTTGCAACAATGTCTGCAAAAATTGCAGTCTTTTTTGTGGTGTATCCTCCAAACCAATCAATTTCGCCGATTCATTTGCCAACTGCACCGCAAATTTCTTTGTTTCAGGATTTGGATTCGCTCTAACGCGTTGAATAGTATTTTTTATTAACAGCATGTCTTCATCCGTAAAGCGAATTGCATCCGGATAAACAGGGGTATAATTTTCTTGACTCTTAATCGAAAGCACGTCTTTTAGCGTGTAACGAATACTCGATTTTGTTTTGATCACAACCGTATTCGCCATTACATCACCCATTCGTTGTCGACGAGTTGAAGTCCCTGCATAAACGATTCCCATCAGGCCTAATGCAAACCAAAAAAGGACAAAAATATCGGCGCTAATCCATAAGAAATCTGCTTTGAAAATCCATCTCGTGAAAACCTCTCTCAATCCAGGACGTTCTCCAGAGGCAGTAACGACCCTTATCCCAAGAATGTATTTTCCTAAACTTTGGCCCTGTGTGAGGTACTCGATGAGCGGATTGTAGAAAATCCATGGTAATTTGAGCAAGAGCAATTTTAGAAATAATGTCGTTCCGGCTTCTGCTTCGAACATGCTCGGAAATCCGACAACCATATTGAAAATCACATAGTAAATCGTGAACGCGATTAGGTCCAACAAAGCCGCCATGGCACGTTGGCCAACTGAAGCGAGCTCATACTCAATCTTCACATTTTGCGCTGATTCGAATTCAATGGTTTTCATGGTAAATCTGTCGGTTAAAGATACCTTTTTGATCGAAACAATAGCTCGATTACAGCATGAATCATGGCTAAAAATTGATAATTCGTAGACAAAACCAATTCGTTGAATAAAAAATTCTCTGTCCACGAATTCACCATTTAGGACATAAAGCGCGCCTAATGCGCTCATTTTCTGAAGACCACAGAGGCCCATAATCTATCGACACTTTAGAACCTTTTCAAATAAGCTTCTCATGACAAAAGGATGACATTACAGACGCTGATTCTAGCCATATTTGTACTTCTGGAATATAGACAAGGGTTGAATCGCCTACATATCGTCGCATTTACACATCGAAACATTTCGGTGAATGACATTGGTCAGCTCCATATTGATCCAGAATATCAAAAAGAACGACTGGTTGCACTGTCGAAGCAACTCAATTTATCTGAGTTAATGTATTTGACAACCTGTAATCGAATTGAATTTGCGTTTGTCTTAGACGATACCGTAAATCCAGCGTTTATTGCAAATTTCCTACAGTCGTTATATCCAAATTTGGAAACTGAACTCCAAAACCAGCTCGTTGCGAGTGCTGACATTTTTCACGGTATCGATGCGGTACAGCATCAATTGTCGGTTGCGTCATCTGTTGAATCGATGGTGGTTGGTGAACGAGAAATTATCACTCAAGTTCGAAATGCATACGACACATCACACGCGAACGGATTGACAGGAGATATCCTCCGGATTATGATTCGTCATACAATTGAAACTGCAAAAAAGGTTTATACAAAAACGAATATAGCAACTCGCCCTGTGTCAGTTGTCTCTCTCGCTTATCACCAGTTGCGTGATATGAATGTGTCCTTAGATTCAAGAATATTGATCGTTGGCGCTGGAGTGACGAACACCAATATGGGGCGTTTCTTAAAAAAGCATGGATTCACCAAGTTTAATGTCTTCAATCGTACTTTCCAAAAGGGAGAACAATTAGCAAAAGATTTAGGTGGAACAGCTCATCCATTAAAGGATTTAGCGGCTTTTGATAAAGGGTTTGATATCATCATTACATGTACGGCTGCTGAGCATCATGTACTCACGCCGGAAATCTATCGTCAATTAGAGCGAGGAGAAATGGCCAGAAAAGTGGTGATTGATATTGCAATTCCACAGGATTTATCTCCAGAGATTAAAGCCACTCACAATGTGCATCACATTTCGGTAGAGGAATTACAAAAGATTTCCAATGAAAATTTAAAAGCACGTTCAACTGAGGTAGCCCATGTACATGAAATCATTGCAGAAGCCATTTTTGAGTTCAAAGAGATCTACAAAGAGCGCTCTATTGAAATTGCAATGAGTGCTGTTCCTTCTAAAGTTAAGGAGATCAAAAATGCCGCAATGAATGAAGTCTTTAAACAAGATTTGTCGAACTTAGATGATGAAGCTCGTGAGGTTTTAGAGAACATTCTTGGGTATATGGAAAAGAAATACATCAGTATGCCCATGCTGATGGCTAAGGAAATATTGCTAAAACAGCGACTTTGAAAAAGCATATAATTATTGGTTCGAGAGGAAGTGATCTCGCTTTGTGGCAGGCCTACTTCGTGAAAGCAGAACTAGAGGCACTCGATTGCTCGGTTGAAATAAAAATCATAAAAACACAAGGCGATAAAATTCAGCATTTGAGCTTCGACAAGCTTGAGGGAAAGGGATTTTTCACCAAGGAAATTGAAGATGCACTTCTTTCAAGCAGCATCGATTTAGCCGTACACTCACATAAGGATTTGGAAACGAATCCACCCGAAGGTTTAAAAATCGCTTGCGTTTCAGAGCGTGCAAATCCAGCAGATCTATTGTTGATCAGACCAGAGGCAATGGAAGCGGCCGAGAAGTGGACATTGAAACAAAACGCGGTTGTTGGAACCTCTTCAGCACGCAGAAAAACGTTATTGACTCATTATCGTGATGATTTAACGATTAACGATTTACGTGGAAATGTTCCTACCAGAATAGACAAACTGCGACAGGGTAATTATGATGCAATTGTTCTTGCTAAAGCAGGTGTAGATCGTCTAGAGCTCGACCTATCAGAATTTGTAACCGTCGTCTTAGATCCTACCGAATTTGTTCCAGCGCCGGCTCAAGGTGTTCTCGGATTACAAATCAGATCTAACGATACCGAACTGGAAACTATTCTTTCCAAAATGAACTACCCGACAGTAAAAAAGAACATTGATCTAGAGCGCAAGATCCTTAATTTACTGGATGGCGGCTGTCAATTACCTCTTGGAGCCTATTGCACTCCCGAGAACGACCTTTATGTCTCGTTCGCACCAAAAACAGGAGGAAAAAGCACCTTTTTATCGTATAAAGTTGAAACTTTCGAAGGAATGGCCGAAAGGGTAATCCAAGATTTACAATCTTCGCTCGTTGACTAAGCGAGTCTTCATAACGAAGCCCGAGAATGAAATCACCGCTCTTAGAGCTACCTTAGCTCTTTCGGATTTCACATTATCTGGACATTCGTTCCTAACTTTTCAAACAACCGATGATGAACCAAAGAATGAAATAGATATCATCTTCTTTGGAAGTACCCGGTCGATCATTTTCTTAAAAGCCAAAGTCGATCTTTCGAAGGCCAAAGCAATCGCATGTATTGGTAGAAAAACAGCTATGATCTTAAGGCAAATGGGGTTTCCTCCTCATTTTATTGGGACAGAGAGTGGAAATCCATCTCATGTTGCTAAGGAATTCAAGACTTGGTGTAAAGGAAGGTCAGTCTTATTTCCTATTTCCAACCGCTCACTTAAATCAATCTCACGTGTCTTTCCGAAAGAGCAAATAGAAGAGGTTACCATCTATGAGACACATGTAACTGGAAAGAAAATTAACTTGAATGAAGTTTACGTCTTCACTAGTCCCAGTAATGTAGAGGGCTTCTTACTTGATAATAAGCTTGAAAACCACGCGATCCTTATTGCATGGGGAAATAGCACTAAGGAAGCACTCGAGTCGCGTTCCATTGACGTTAATTTCTGCTTATCGAAATCTACCCAGGAAGAGTTGGCCAAGTTACTAGCATCTTTATAAAATCAAAGGCCCTCTCACTCATGCAAGAAGGCCTTCATTTTTAACTTGTTTTATCTAGTCTATTTAACTACAAATTGTATTGTTTTCTGTGTTCCTCCAACTTGAATTTTTAAGAAGTACATCCCTCCGGCAAACTCAGATGTATTCATCATCACAAGGTTTGCACCTTCCGCTGAGTGAACGTTGCTCATTTGAACAATTTTCCCTGAAACATCCTGAACAGTTAATTGCGCGTTTTCAGCATTTTTCAATGAGAATCGAACGTTCAATTCATTATCTGTTGGGTTAGGATAAACAGAGAATGCATCGATATCAAATTGAATATCATTCACTCCAACAACGAGCTCATCAGAAGGAGCTCCAGAATAAATATTGATGTCATCTAAGTAAAAGTTATTTCCTCCATCCGATTCAAATTCAAACTTTACTCTGTAATTATCTGTCCAGTAAGCACTCGTTACGTTGAGCATGTGAACCGTTACCCAATCAGCTTGTGATGTAGGCGTCCATGCAGAATTCTGTGCGATCGATGACAATTGCGGCCCATGAATCGTTTTACGTTGCGCCCAAGCATCTCCACAATCTGCAGAAATGAATACTTTCAACCATTCATCGTTTGCTGTATAGCGCTTACGGTAAGAATAACGGAAGCTCATTGTTACTTCGCTTGAGATTACTGAAAGATCAATCGGAGAAGAAATCAGCTCATCTGAATTATTTTCAGACTCTCCAAAGTTCGTCAACTTGGCACATTTAGAACCCGTGTGACCAGTTCCTGTGTGCAATGAAAAACCATTTCCAGCTGGATTGTAAATTTCCCACTGGTCAATGTTCGTTAAAGTAGTGTAAGGTTCAAAACTTTCTATGAACGGAAGCGAAGATGCAGTTGGAAGGACTCTAATATAAGATGACTTCGTTTCTGTATCACTATTCGATCCGTCTGTAGCTGTCAAGATAACCTCGTACATCCCAGGAGTATCATAAACCACAACTGGATCTGCAAGCGCAGAAGTACTAGGCGTCCCTCCAACAAATGTCCATGTCCAACCGTTTACAAAGTTAAATGATGCATCTGTAAATGTAACCGACTGACCTGCACACACTGAAGTTTGATTAGCGGAGAATTCAGCAGTACAAAGTACATCAGGCGTATTCACACCAGTAGCCACTAAGTTTCCACTCGTAATCATACTTGACAAGAAGGATATATCCGAGAAATTAAAATCCATGATGTTTACTTGATCCTTCGAGAACATATTCTGACATGAATTGTAGCTCATGTAATTCTCAATTTGATCGTAAGCATCAAAACCATAAGTGTCTCCAGAAGGAATCTCATTACAAGAGTTCCATGACGCGTTACAGCTAAAATTAGCTACATCTTGTGGAGGAGTATCGCAGCAGTAATCCCCATTTGAGCTACAATCATTCGTATGACAGCCAGTTGAACCACCCCACGACGCCGCATTAAACGGGTGGCTTAATCCAAGTGAGTGACCCATTTCATGTGTGAGTGTTGCACCATCTCCCCCAGCTGCAGTACCGATAGTACCTAACCAATCTTGACGAATTAGGATACCGTACCCATCACCACCGCCACCACCGTAAGGCAGGTATGCATAACCGAGAGTTATTCCTGCCCCCCCATCGTTATCAATTGAGTTTACCACCCAAATATTGAAGTATTTACTTTTTGTCCATTGATCAGAACCGCCGAGCGAAGTTTGCTTACAATCTTCACCTGCATCATACGTCAGGTGCGGAGCGTTAACACGCACAATTCCATTCGTACATTGATTGTTCGGATCGATTTTAGCTAATTTAAACTCAATGTCCATTCCAGCAGCTTGCGGAGCGAAGGGTGCTAATGAATCATTTCTCGTGTTTGTCGTATCTGGATTCCACCGATTGTAATCGATGTTTAATTCAGCAAGCGCATCGTAGATTTGTTCATCAGAGATATTTCCTACCCCATTATCATGAATGATATGAAACACTACAGGCACAGTAATTACCGCACGTGATCCACCTTCTTCAGTTCTTGACTGAGCGGCATTCATCATGCTGTTATGTAAAACTGATTGGAAATTAGGATCGGCATCCATTTGTTTCTGAATGATCTGATCACTTGCACACCAATTGCCAGTAGGTGTAGTTTGAGAAATGGCGAAAGCGGCAAAAGCCACCACGCCTAACGCGGAGAGAATCGTTTTTTTCATAGTTTAAATAAGTCTTAGTTCAAGTAAGGTGTACAAGGTACAGAGATAACTTACTAATTACAACTCTATATAAGTGAACGGTAGTAAATCCAAGATAAACGTGGTAATCTATCTATTTAACGGTAATTTCCCTCAAATCGACGAAGACTTCACCATTAAACGGCTGATATAGAAGTGCAGCCAAACGTTTGGCAGCTTCCTCTGGAGAAAAGAGCTCATCATTCTCCTTCATTTTTATGAAATTGTCAACCGACGAGAAATCTTCCTTTCGCGTTTCGCGTATTTGGACTTGCATTCCAGTATCGATAACACCTGGTGAAACTGCATATGCGCTTATCTCCCTCCCTTGTTCTTTTTCCTCTAGATAAAATGTCTCCGTTAACATATTTAGAGCAGCCTTTGACGCACAATAAATGGCCCAAGATGGTATTGCCCGATTTGCGGCTCCTGAGCTTATATTTACTAAGGTGAATTTATCCTTGTCCAAAGAATGCTGATA
The DNA here is from genome assembly GCA_047624355.1 of Flavobacteriaceae bacterium. GTDB lineage: Bacteria > Bacteroidota > Bacteroidia > Flavobacteriales_D > Crocinitomicaceae > UBA4466. The sequence goes on from JBLHPQ010000015.1 coordinate 22,614, forward strand.
GACGAGATTTGTCAAAATAGCGACAGCACTTACATTAACCGTCATTACCTCATCAATATCCAAGGAAGCTTGATCACTTAGTCGCTTAATCTCACCTATGATTCCTGCATTATTTATTAAGGTAATTGGTCCAGCAAACACGTCAAATTTTAGCTCTTTGACCTGTTCCAAATTAGAAAGATCACATTGTTTGAAGCTAAAAGAAGCATGTTGGATATCAGAGGATCTTCCAATTCCAAGAACGTAGTGTCCTTCGGCAAGATAGTGCTCAGCAATTGCTTTACCCAATCCTCTTGATACACCTGTGATGATTATCATAAATTCTCGTTGATATTAATAAAGCGTTCAACACTTTTCGCAGCTCCAAACACTACGAGTGTATCCTTTTCCTTTATCGACGTATCGCTTTTTGGAACTCCCATAATGTGCTGTTCCGTGCAGTCTACTCCATTTTTTACAATTTCATACTCTCGCTTGATTGTAATCAATGTCATTTCATACTTATTCCGGAAACCAACTTGATCAATTGTCCTACCCACAACACCTTTTGGAGCGCGAATTTCCGCAATTTCATGATCATCCGGCAGTGCGAGAAATGATACGATGTTCGGGTTCAATAATTTTTCACGCACAACGAATGCTACCTCATCCTCAGGAGTAAGAATTTCACTGATTCCAATTTTCTCAAGAATTAAGCGCTGATGATCACCACTAGCGCGTGCAATAATTCGCTTTACACCCATGTCAATTAGATGCACACACGTGAGTACAGTTGCCTCGAAATTTTCTCCAATGGCAACTACTGCGGCATCGACCTCGCTCAAATCCTGTGCTTTCAACGCACGAATATCCGTTGCATCCAAGGTCACGGCAAATGCTACTTCGTCTTTGATGTCCTCAATTTTCTCTTCATCCGGATCGAAGGCAAATACTTGCGCTCCCTTTTCTGCTAGACGCCTAGCAATTGTTGCTCCATATCTTCCAACGCCGATTACGGCGAACTTACTGTAATTCATGACTTATAATTTATCCAAGTGCCTGACTCAAATCCGCTATGAGGTCTTCAGCATCTTCAACGCCAACGCTCAATCGAATTAAGGAATCAGAGACACCTGTTTTTTTTCTTTCTTCTACTGGAATAGCCGCGTGGGTCATGGTCGCTGGGTGCCCAATCAATGATTCAACACCACCTAATGACTCTGCCAATGCGAACAACTTTGTATTCTCTATTAAAGTCATTGCATCTTTCAACTTATTCCCTACCAAACTGAATGAGATCATTCCACCGAATCCGCGCATTTGCTTTTCCGCGACGTCGTGATTTGGATGTGATTCAAATCCTGGCCAATATACTTTATCGACTTTCGGATGAGCCGCAAGGTAACGAGCAATCACTTCTCCGTTTTCACAATGACGCTGCATGCGCAGGTGCAATGTTTTAACTCCTCTCAACACCAGGAATGAATCCATCGGCGCTGTAACTGCTCCAGATGAATTTTGAATTCTATATATCTCATTCGCGATTGCGTCATCCGACGTTATAAGTGCTCCCATAACGACATCTGAGTGTCCACCGATGTACTTAGTTACAGAATGCATTACGATATCAGCTCCTAAATCAAGTGGGTTTTGCAAGTAAGGCGTCGCGAATGTATTATCAACAGCAAGCATTGCACCAGCTTTCTTTGCCACTGTAGACATTGCCACAATATCAATAATACTCATCATCGGGTTTGTTGGCGTCTCCACCCAGATCAATTGGGTATTTGCATTCACTTTTTCCTCCACTGCCGCAGGATCCGTCATTCCAACAAAGTGAAACTTGATACCGTATTGTTCGAAGATGGTTTTGAAGATTCTAAACGTACCTCCGTATAAATCATTTGTTGAAATAACTTCATCGCCGGGCTTCAACATTTTGATTATACAATCAATCGCAGCCATACCAGAACTAAAACAAGCACCGTGCTTCCCATTTTCCAGGGCTGCAAGATTCTTCTCCAAAGCATGACGTGTAGGGTTTTGTGTACGTGAGTACGCATAGCCTTTGTTATTCCCAATCCCATCTTGAACATAAGTAGATGTTTGGTAAATAGGAGTCATAATTGCTCCCGTCGCTTCGTCAGGCTCTACCCCTGCGTGGATTGCTTTAGTTCCGAATTTCATATTCGCATAGTTTGAATACAATTTAATAACCGTACAAATGTAGCAAATTCATGGATGAAATTCATCGAATTGGCGGTTGAGATCACTAGTGAAAACTCTTCGATTTTCGTACATTTATCCGCTTGTCAACAGAAGTCAAAAATAGCATCCAAGAACTACTCGCAGAAAGTAGTCAATTCAATGTCAACGATGTACTCGTCCATGTTGCTCAGGATCACCGCAAGCTATTTTTTGTGGATGATTCTTTGACCGTTTCTCTTGGCGCATTTCCGAAGCATATTATTCGCGATGCGAAAGAGATGCAAAAAGAATCTGGTGTCAATTCCTTATGCATGGCAACTGGCACGGTTAAGTTAATGATTCAGGAGCGTGAAGTTCAGACGCCGATACTTTTGTGTCCGATTACTTTTGTTCTTGATAAAGTTGCCAATACCTATTCGTTTCAGGTGGAAGAAGATGGTTTATTTCTAAATCCATTCTTAAAATCATATCTGAATCAAGGGCTGTCAATTCAAGTACCCGATGAACTTATGGGTGATCTTTCGATGGATTCACTCAGCGCATTTCTCAAACAAAAAGGACTTGAAGTAGCTCTAGAGAACAAAGTCATTGGGAATTTTCATCACCACCGTTATCAAATAATTAAAGAGCTTGAAGAATTAAGTGAGCTCTCCGAATATTCAAGCAGTTTAGAATCGCTTTTTGGCTTGGGTACGTCGTCGCACCAGAAAATCGACTTTCCACGCACAAATCTCTTTCCGGCAGATACGGATCACGAGCGCGTATTTCAACTTGCTTCAGAAAGTAACTTAGCAATTCAAGGTCCGCCAGGCACGGGAAAATCTCAAGTATTGACGAATCTGATTGGTAAGTTCGTTGGTGCTAAAAAAAGGACTGTTGTGATTTCAGAGAAGCATACGGCCCTGCATGTAATTCAGAATAAATTGTCCGTCTTTGACCTTGACAAACTTTGTTTTATAGCCAGCGCAAATAGGATGAGTCATTCCTTTCTATCCGACTTAAAATTAACTTGGGATTACTTCGACGCGTTTATCCCTGAGCATCAAAATAACCTGCGGCTTTCGGAACAATACGAGGACAATTTACAAATGACTTTGGACCTATTGGGGCAGGATGATTTAATAGGAGGCATCTCATTTCATGCATTTCAAGACGCACTTAACGGACACAATTTAGGGAAGCATTACTTTAGCGGGGCACCGTCAATTTCTACTTTTTTAAAGAACGAATCCAGCGTACAACTCGCCTTCAATTCGAAGCTAGAAAAGGCACTCGGAGCGATGCGGAAAAGAACACTTTCTAGCGATAATTTCAGCGTTCTTGATGAACAAATTTCGCAGTGGATCGATTCAATTAAATGCCTGCAAACACATTTTAATATTACTTGTTGGGAAGACCTATCGATTGCCATGAAAGAGGCTGCACTTTGTCAAGTCTACGAGAATGATATCTATAAAAAATACCAAGGAATTTTCAAGCATAAATCGCGCGCGCAGAAGCAGTTTATTAAACTACGGAAAAGCTATAATCAACATCTGCTCGAGGTTCATGTTGATGGTTCAGAATGGAAAGAGGCGCCATCATTACAGGAAGCCAATTCTTTGAAAACGGAATTGTCGTCTGGTTCCTTTTGGGCAAAACGAAAAGCGCGTAGTCGATGGCGTTCGATCTCACATTTACCGATTGAGAAAGCACTTTCAGCCTTGGACAGTAAGATTCAGTCAGAGGAGAAAAGTGATGAATTATCGCAAATTTTAATTAAATTTTACGATTTAGGGCTTGAAAATCCAGAAATAGAGGTTTCTCTGATTCACCAAACGATTGGAATGTTCTCTGAAGATCAATGGAGCGAATTCGAAAAAATTCCAGCTAATCAACGCTTGGCCATGACGACCCATCATGGAACGTTACAAGATTTACATCGGCGATTACTTGAGCGCTTTCAGTTTGAATCGGACACCAATTTAATGGAATACCTAACCGAGTTGTCGAAGAAACTTCCTTCCCTAATTTCGCATCGAAACTCACTTCAAAAATTGAGTGAATCAGAATTAAAAACATTTAGGCAGTCGGACTCATTCGCAGCATATAAAGCACTCGTTTTTGATACGAATTTCACGTTATTTAAAGAACGCTTTCCGCACTTTTCTGGATTCAGTCCTAGTGATATTCATGCGAAGGTAGAAGACATCATTCGGTCAAAATCGGACGAAGCAAAACTAGCGGCGAAGGACATCCTAAAAAGCGTCCATTCTACGTTTGTACGCTACCATGAATTATTGAGTATTCCTGCCAGAAAATTATCAGAGGAAGACAAAGAAAAAAAGAAGCGATTGCGAAAAGGAAAATCGATTTTAGTGAAGGAATTTTCAAAAAGTCGAAGTCATCCGAGCTTGCGTGAACTCTACAATTCTGAAGCGCGAGAATGGATTCAATTATTGAAACCAATATGGTTGAGTAATCCCACGCAATTGTCAAAATGCTTTCCGTTGGAGAACAATTTATTTGACGTAGCCATCTTCGACGAAGCGAGTCAAATTCCAATTCAAAATGCTCTGGGCGGGATACAAAGAAGTAGACAAGTTATAGTAGCAGGCGATGAACATCAAATGGGTCCAAGTTCGTATTTCACAAAGACAACAACAGAGCCAATGGACTTACTTCATCAGGCTTCTTATTCGTTTGCGAAGAGTTCATTGAAACATCATTATCGAAGTCAACATCCAGATTTAATTGCTTTCTCAAACGCACGTTTTTATTCGCGTGAACTCAAAGCATTTCCGTCTTCACAAAGTAGAAATAAAGCTGTAATTCAGCATCATTTTATTGAAGACGGAACTTTTATTGAGCGTCGAAATCTACCAGAAGCAATTGCTCTTAAGTCAAGTATTGAGGCACTCTTAACCTCCTCAAACAGCATTGGAATTGTTGCTTTTTCGGAAGAACAGTTGAACTGCATTTGGGATCAGTTAGGTGGTAAACTCCAGGAAAGTCTCACTACTCATTTGGAAAAACATGGTGGGTTTTTCAAAGCACTTGAGAACGTTCAAGGAGATGAATGTGATCGATTAGTTATCAGCTTCGGCTATGCAGTAAACGAAGATGGAGATTTCCACATGCGTTTTGGGCCAATGAACACTGCAAATGGAAGAAAGCGATTGAACGTACTTCTAACAAGGGCAATTCAATCCATTGATTTTTTCTGCTCTATTCGCGCAGCGCAGTTCAAATTAAGCGATAATGAATCGATCAACCTATTGCGTCAATGGATTTCCTTTTCAGAGCAATATGCGCAAACAGCCGAGGCTGAATTTCCGTTTGGATTACGGCCGAAGGTGAGTGATACAACACTTAAATTTTCAAGAATTCAAGAAGTTCTACCGAACGCTCGAGAGCTGGTAACCCTTCAAAGAGCGCTGGAAGGTCGAGGTTGGAGCGTTAGCTACGATTAAGACTCGTCAAAATAAGTATTAATCCTCCACATAGAAATGTCCCTTTCTATCACGAACTCTCTCTAGTTGTCCTTATACTCTACGTATTCGGTTATATTTATTCAACTAGCCAATACAAAAATAAATGATCACTGTTGAGTGAAAAACACGCGTTGAATGGGTAAATCGATAGGGCTCAATTATTCTCTGGAGGTATCGAATCCATCGTTTTTAAAACACCTGAGTAACATTCAGGCGAAGGATATGAGCCGCCACTAACACTAAATTTATGATCAACGTAATAATTGCAGAAGACGAAGAACTCTTTCGTAAAGGAATAGTACAATCATAGACTTCGAGAGCCTCAGTCTGCTATAGGAACGCAATTTAATATTGACCGGTAGGCTGAGGCTTTCGAAGTCTAAAGGGGCAAAATCAATCTTGACTCAACGCCAACAATGCAAAACTGGCTAGCCAATGGCCTCCTTCATAGGAATCACCCACCAAGTTCGGGAAGGAATGATCTATGTGCTCATTTCCAATAGCGACTAGATGACTGTATTCGCCCGGAAGGGTTTCAGCAATTCCAAACAAGCACCACGCACGACTGAAATTCAAACCATCCAAGTGTACGAGATGTCCATCGGAACGATCAGCAACAATTCCGGGTTCTAATGTGTAGTCTTTGGACTTTAATTCAGGGAGGAATTTACTCAGCCATTCTAAAAATTTATCTTTTGAAAGTACCCGACGCATAATGTTTGCTTCTTCCAGGCAAGGCGATAAAAAATCATAACCACTCGGTTCCCATTTCATTGGGCCATCAACATCTTTTTCAAAGAAATCACGCGCTCGTTTCTCGACGACCTGCTTCAACTCGTCATTGTCAAATGAAACTGCATAGTCAAATACCATGCACATCGCAAAAGCCGTATTTGTATGCGTTCCGACGCGAATTGGATAATGCAACTTTGGAAGAAATTCAATGCAACGCTCAGCAATTAACTCTGTCAATGGACTTAAATTCTCCTCAAGAATACGTGCCTTTGGATGATCCCAAGAGTGGATTTCATCTGCTAACTTCAGCAACCAAGCCCAACCATAGGTACGCTCAAAATTCTTGCTCAGCGCACCATCAAAGTACTTCATTTCACCTTCGATATTCTCTTTTGAGATGTGTGAAAGTAAACCGTCTATTATCTCGTCCGCTTGTTCTAAGTTCGGAAACATCTTTACCAATTTCACGAGTGACCAATGGCCATGAACAGCCGAATGCCAGTCGAAACAACCGTAAAAAGCAGGGTGAAGTGCGTCCGGTGAAGCTAGATCCGCGTCGCTTCCGATGACTTGATTTAGCTTATTTGGATAGCGCGTGTCTATGCACGTCAATGGAAGTTCAACTAATTGTTCAGCTTGCTCAAGGTAAAGTTGAGATTGAGGAATAGGTTTTATAGATGGGTTCGTTTCTGTTGGATTTTCATCTGAATTAGATTGCGTACAAGCGCCAATAATCAGGATTCCGAGAGCGATAATAAGTAGTCGTTTCATGTGTTGAAGATAAGTATTACTTCCCCTTCGACGAATGATAGAGCGTAAATGAAATATCAATTCCAAATCCCGCCGTAAACATCAATCCAAAGATCGCCATTGGAATGTTCACGAGCGTCAATGCATAGGTAGTTTGGAAGATGCCGTAGCACATTAATAAAAACTCAAAGACGAGCAAAGGAGAGATCTTAATCTTCCCATAATTATGCACTTCTCTGACTTTTTTCTTTTCCGTGATATTGAATTTCGGCGTACGAATGAAATCAGATTTCTTCCCGATATATCCTTCAATGATTCCAAGCGACATATAGAGCGAGATGCCCATATTGATGCTAATGAAGCCGATAAATATAAATGGGAAGCGCAGAATATCCATCACCTTATTCTTCGAATTAGCGATGCTCCCTGCCGCAAAAACGATGAACAGGATCAAATTAGTCGATAAAAACAATGGGAACAAATTGTAAATCCAAGCGTCATCGGGTAGATCTTGAATGACATAGGTCATCGGCACGGAGAGAAGTATGAATGCCATTATAATAAGGTACATCGAGCTATTCAATAAATGGAACGACCCGATCATCTTTGCCCAAAAACTTGGCGTTTTCGATTTCAAAAGGCCTGGGATGTTCTTTCGGGCGCATTCTGCCGCTCCTTTCGACCATCGGAATTGTTGTACCTTATATCCAGGTAATGTTACGGGTAATTCTGAGGGCGATTCAATCTCTTTTGCGAAGACGAACTTCCACTTTTTGATCTGTGCTCTAAAGCTTAAATCAAGGTCTTCCGTTAATGTATCTGCATGCCATCCGCCGGCATCTGCAATACACGCCGTTCTCCAAATTCCAGCAGTTCCATTGAAGTTGATGTACGCCCCACTTCTATTTCTTCCTTGTTGCTCTACAGAGAAATGCGTGTTTAAAACTACGGTCTGGATGCGTGTTAAGAACGAATAATTCTCATTTATGTACGTCCACCTAGATTGAACAACTCCCACCTTCTCATCGACGAAATAGGGAATTGCATCATTCAAAAACTCAAGCGATGGTAAAAAATCTGCATCGAAAATTGCGACGAATTCCCCCTTTGCGGTTTTTAGTCCATAATCCAACGCGCCAGCTTTAAATCCAACGCGGTCATCACGACGAATGTATTGGATGTCGATGCCTTCTAATTGATACTGTTCGACCTTAGCCTTCGCCTTTTCAATGGTGCTATCGTTTGAATCGTCGAGAATTTGAATTTCCAATTTGTCTTTGGGGTAATTCATCTGAACAACGCGATCAATCAAGCGTTCCACGACAAAAGATTCATTGTACATTGGAAGCTGAATCGTCACCATCGGAAGTTCATCCCAAACGCGTTTTTTGTGCTTGTTTTTACGAAAAATGAAATTGATGAGAAGTGAGAATTCAACAAGGCTATAGATGACCAAGATCGAGCTTACAATCGTATAGATGATTAGTGTCGCTTGTGCCACGTTTACAATTTTTTGGTTTTCGCCACTAGGCGGAGTAATACAGGAAAGATCACGAGGTCCGAAATTAACGCAATTAATAACATCGCCGCCACCAAAATTCCAATATTCCTATTGGATTGAATTTCAGAAAAGCTTAAAACAGCAAAACCAGCGGCCAAAACTAACGATGTGACCATGACAGGAAAGGTGTTCTCCTTGATACTCTTTTCCAGCGTTAGAACGGATACTCCACGTGTTCCTTTCACATAATTACTCCCTAAAAAGTAGAGCGTATCATCCAACGACAAACCGAGAAGAATAGATAATGCCATTACTGATGTTGCATTTAAGCCAATTCCGAGCAATTCAATAAACAAGAGCGCACCAAGTAACGGAAGAAGGTTTGGAAGTATCGAAATCACGGCAATCTTCGCCGAACGAAAGACGAGACCTGCTATAATTCCAACAACCAATAAACTCAGCGCGATTCCTAGTAGAATTAATTCCGTTACTCGTTTAGTTGATTGATCTCTAACGTACGAAGATCCACTTATGAAAACGTGCTGATCGCCTGATTCAAATTGCTCAATAAATTTTTCCAATCTGACGTTCTTCTCTTCGGCTTTTGCACTGCCAATATCTGGCAGACGACCAATAATTCGCAACGTTTTCTGATCTTCCGTTACTGCATTCCCGAGTCCAAGTCTGTCTTTAAACCTCATCAAGTCTGGAACCATATCCTCGGATAAATTCTTTGGAAGAGAATAGTAGGATTGAAATCCATAGTGTTGGTAACGATTCATGCGTTTGATGACACTATTTACGCTGAATACGGATTTACACCCATAGTTCATCAAGAGAAATGCCTCAATTTGATCAACTTGCTGAATGGTTTGCGGCGTGAGCACATCTTGTGATGAAATGATAACCTCAATCGATCGTGTGCCGTCAAAGTGATCATCGGAGAAGCGTAGCGAATTCCCAATCTCGGAATCAGCACTCATTCGTTGATGAAAAGAACTGTTGATTGTCGACCATTTCCATGCGCCAATTCCGATGATAATGATGATTACAATTCCAGCAAAAGCGACGATTCTGTATCTTCCTTGAAGTCGAATTAACCAACTACTTAATCCTTTGAATGCCTCTTTTCGTTTAAAACGCTTAATCTTGAAGAAAACCAAAAACGTCGGGAGGATAAACCGTGCTGTCAGATAAGCAATTATAATTCCGGAACAGGTCACAATGGCGAAGGCAACAATTTCATCGATCGCGCTTAAGAAGAACAATGCAAATGCTGAGAAGGTCGTTAGTGATGTTAACCAGAGCGATAACCTAAGGGGTTTCGTTGTTGCGAGCAGTCGTTGTTCAATTGAATCACCTTCATCTTGTAATTTATAGCGGTGGATGACGTGAACAATGTCGCAGAACGAGAGCACAAGAATTAATAATGGAACAGTTGCCGTGAGTATTCCAATGCTAATTCCTGTCAACCAAAAAATAGCACTAACCATAGCGGAATTAAGACCTAGGATAGAGATGACCACTAACAAACTCTTCACATCTTGGAACCAAGCAAAAAATAAGAGCAAGAGTACAATTCCCGCAATGATTGGAAGAACGACTAAGTCAAATGACACTTTCTCCGCTAAGCTAGTCTTAAACAGATCGCCGCCGGAAATATAGTAGGCGTCAAAATCGAATTCATTGATGGTTTGACGAATTTTAGCTGCTGAAATATCGTCTGCTGGAATGATAAAGATGCGCACTGCTTTTCTGTCATTGGAGAGAAATTTTGGCGTGACATCTGAAAACCCATTGAGTTTGGAATAACTATTATCGAACTTCTTTTGACTGCTTAATTTGAGTAATTTTTGATCTCTCGAGCCGAAAAACGCCTTCTCAGGAATAACCATCGTGGTGATTGAATTCAGACCGTTAACCCCCTGTAGTTCTTCTAGTTTAGTGCAGAGGTCGTCAATGGGAGTATAGTCCTCTAGATGTGTAAAGCCAGGGTTTGATAGAATGGAAATGACAATTCCACTTTCTTGAGCTGGGAATTTATTCGCGTACGATTGATAGTTTTTGTACGCCTCGCTTTCTGTTGAACTTAGTGTTGTTAGGCTTAAATCGATCGGTAATTTTGAACCAAGGAAGAGGCCAGGAACTATCACCAGATAAGTCCCAAAAACGATAGCCCATCTTCTTAGCGTCATCAGAGGTCAATTAATGAGCGTCCAACCAATTTCCTGCAACTTCAATTTCAACTTCCATTGGAACCACCAATTCAATGGCTGATTCCATCTCTTTTTTCACAAGACTTGTCAACGCATCAATTTCACTTTCATGGACGTCAAACACCAATTCATCATGTACTTGAAGCAACATTTTAGATTTCATGTTGCCTTCCTTCATGGCACCATGAACACCTATCATTGCCAACTTAATGATATCCGCAGCCGATCCTTGAATAGGTGCATTGACAGCATTTCGTTCAGCAAATCCTCGAACGACAGCATTTGCTGAATTAATGTCCTTCAAATAACGTCTTCGCTTCATGATGGTCTCAACGTAACCGTTCTCACGTGCTGAAGCTACAGCGCCGTCCATGTATGTTTTAATCGTATTATACTCTTCAAAGTAGCTATCAATAATTCCTTTCGCTTCTTTTCTAGAAATCCCGAGGTTTTGTGCCAATCCAAATGCCGATTGACCGTAAATAATCCCAAAGTTCACTGCTTTCGCTGCGCTTCTCTGTTCCCGTGTTACCTCATCAATTTTTGTGTTGAAGACCTTCGCCGCTGTGGCTGCATGAATATCTTGTCCGTTTTTAAAGGCCGCAATCATTGTTTCGTCATCACTTAATGCAGCAATAATTCGGAGCTCGATTTGCGAATAATCTGCCGCCATCAATTGGAACCCTTCTCCACGCGGAATAAATGCACGTCTGATCTCTTTTCCTTTATCCGTTCGAATTGGAATGTTCTGCAAGTTTGGATTATGCGAACTCAATCGACCCGTTGCAGCAACTGTCTGCATGTATGTTGTGTGGATTCGTTTATCGTCCTCATCCGTCATTGTTGGTAATGGATCAACATACGTACTTTTCAATTTACGCAACTGACGATAATCCAGAATCATTGGAATAATCGCATGATCATTCTTATGCTTTTGCAGTATATCTTCCGATGTCGCATACTGACCTGTTTTCGTTTTCTTCGCCTTCGATGAGATTTGCATATGATCGAAGAGAACCTGTCCCAATTGTTTCGGAGAATCTACGTTGAAGTCCATTCCGGCCTCTTCCTTGATACTCGCTTCTAATCCAACCAATGTTTCCCCCAACTCTTTCGAATATTTCAAAAGGCCTTCAGAATCAATGGCTATTCCTTCCTGTTCCATTGCAGACAAAACAGAAACGAGCGGCATTTCCATATTGTAAAAGAGCTCTTTTAGATGTTCCTTTTCAATTTCCGGTTGGAAAAGCTCTCTCAATTGCCACGTAATATCTGCATCTTCACATGCATAATCGCTCACTTCTTCCGGCTTCAAATCCGACATGTTTCCTTGATTCTTTCCCTTCTTTCCAATCAGTGTTTCGATGGAAACGGGTTGGTAATTCAAGTGCATTTCAGCCAGATAATCCATGCTTTGTTTAGACTCAGGATTGATCAGGTAATGGGCGATCATTGTGTCAAAAAGCGGCGCAATGACTTCCACAGCATATCGATTAATCACCTGCATATCGTACTTGATATTGTGGGCGATTTTTTCTATCGTTTGTGATTCAAAAAACGGTTTAAATTCTTCAACAATCAACTTTGCATCCTCAAAATTGTGAGGAATTGCCACATAATAAGCTTCTCTCGCTTTGAATGAGAAAGAAATCCCGATCACGTTTGCGTGGCGCGCTTGAATGCTATCCGTTTCGGTATCAAAACACACGGCCTTTTGCTTGAGCAATAAATCGAGAAGTTCTTTTCGCTCTTCAGGAGTTGTAATCAAATGATAGTTTGGCTTCTCCGTAGCGATCGTTTTGAAATCTGCCGTTTCCGTTGGCTCTTGTTCCTCAACTAAACTCTGAGTTCCAAATAAATCTAATTGAGCAACTGATTCTCCAGTCGGGGCGACTTTCCGTGTCACTACGATATCGTCACCAAGTACTCGTCTTGCAAGGTTTCTGAATTCAAGTACGGTGAATATTTCTTTGATCTTATCGGCATCAAAAGGGGATACTTCTAAGTCCTTTTCGTTGAAATCAACCTCAACATCAAGTATAATTGTTGCCAATGATTTTGACATTCTCCCCTGTTCAGCGAAATTCTCAACGTTTTCTTTTTGTTTTCCTTTGAGTTGATCGCTGTTCTCGATGATTCCTTCCATGGATCCGAATTGCTTCAATAATTTCGAAGCTGTTTTAGCGCCAATTCCAGGAATCCCAGGGATATTATCCGCAGCATCTCCCTGCAGTCCGAGGACATCAATTACTTGTTCCACCCGTTCAATATCGAAACGATCAAGGATCTCTTGAACTCCCCAAATCTCAGCCGGATTTCCGCCTCTTCCAGGTCGAAACATCATGGATTTCTCAGTAACGAGCTGCCCGAAATCCTTGTCAGGAGTCATCATATAAGTCGTGAATCCTGCTTTTTCTGCGATTACTGAAAGTGTTCCGATTACATCATCCGCCTCATAACCTGCCACTTGAACAATTGGGATATTAAATGCCGCAATGATATCCTTTATCGGCTGAATCATGGAGATAATTCCCTCTGGCGTTTCATCGCGATGCGCCTTATATTCAGGAAACTCTTCTCTCCGACTAACTGAACCGCCTGGAGGATCAAACACTACCGCCAAATGCGTTGGCCTCTCATTCTTGATGATATCGATGAGTGAATTTGTGAATCCAAACGCCGCAGAGGTATTCAAGCCTTGTGAATTGATCCTTGGGTTCTTTGCAAACGCGAAGTAAGCTCTAAAAATTAACGCAAAAGCATCAATTAGAAACAGCTTTTTATGTTCGATTTCAGGGGTAATCATAGCTCTTAATTATATCCGCTCCTCGAATCTGCCGAAGAGGGGTGTTAAAATAGGAATAAATCTGCTTTTGCAGGGCATTCGAATGCAACGAAATAAAAGCTGAAACTTTCTAGTTCCAGTTAGTGCCTTCCTTCGAATCTTTCACAACAATTCCTGCTCCTGCGAGTCCGTCACGAATTTTATCTGAGGTCGTCCAATCTTTATTTTCACGTGCTTGCTGTCTAAGATCCAGAATTAAATCCATTACAGGTTCAAGACGCGATTCATCTGATGAAGTTCCGCTCGTAAACCCAAGAACTTCAAACATAAATGCACTGATCTCCTGTTGGAGTAATGTCAAATCTGTTTTTGTTACCGTGGCTTTGCCATCTTTCACAGAGTTAATAAACTTCACTGCTTCGAAGAGGTGCGAAATCAAAATTGGTGCATTGAAATCATCGTTCATGGCAGCATAAAACTTGGCCACTAATGCTTTTACATCAATCGACGACGTTTCAGATGTACTCAATCCTTTCAAATTCTCGACTGCTTCTATAAGTTTCGCATAGCCTTTTTCAGATGCATTCAGTGCCTCGGAAGTAAAGTCCAATGTGCTCGCATAGTGCGCTTGCATCATGAAAAACCGAACAACCATAGGGTCATACGCTTTCTCTAATAAATCACTAGCACCCGTGAATAATTCCTCTGGAAGAAGACTATTTCCCGTTGACTTGCTCATTTTCTTACCGTTAAGGGTCAACATATTCGTATGCAACCAATACTGTACGGGCGATTTTCCTGTAGACGCAGTTCCTTGGGCTATTTCACACTCATGATGTGGGAATTTCAAATCCATTCCTCCACCATGGATATCGAATTGCTCGCCCAAGTATTTTGTACTCATTGCAGAACATTCCAAATGCCATCCTGGAAACCCAACACCCCATGGAGATGGCCACTTCATCAAATGTTCAGAAGAGGCGTTTTTCCACAAAGCAAAGTCTAAAGGAGCACGTTTTTCTTCTTGCCCATCCAAGTCACGTGTATTTGCTAATAAATCTTCAACTTTTCTACCTGAAAGCTCTCCGTATGGATGAGACTCATTGTATTTTTCTACGTCAAAATAAACCGAACCGTTTGCTTCATAGGCATATCCATTATCCAAAATAGATTGAATTAAATCAATCTGTTCGATGATATGTCCAGTAGCTGTAGGCTCAATATTTGGTGGAATTGTGTTGAATTGGTTCATCACATTATGAAAGTCAACAGTGTATTGTTGTACGATTTCCATTGGTTCCACTTGCTCCAATCGTGCTTTTTTCGCGATTTTATCTTCTCCTTCATCGGCGTCATCAACTAAGTGACCAACATCCGTAATATTCCGAACGTAACGCACTTTATACCCAAGAAACTTGAGGTAACGATAAACGAGGTCAAAAGAGATAAATGTACGACAGTTGCCAAGATGCACATTACTGTAGACGGTTGGTCCACAAACATAAAACCCAACGAAACCTTCATTTAGTGGGACGAATACTTCCTTCGCTCCAGATAGGCTGTTGTAGATGGATAAGTGTGCTGCTTCTGACTTCATTTTTGTTGATTGAATTATAGAAGCAAATATAAGTTGATTTTCTGACTTAATAAGGTCTCAGCTAATAAATGCGGACTCACTATGGTTGGAAAGTTGTGTACTAAAAAAGGGCCAAATTCGAAAGTGAATTCAGCCCTTTTAACTCAGCGATGTTTTTAGATTTTAATTGAATAAAGTAACTGGTAGGCACTTACTAATGCTGTTCCGTAACAATTCCCGGAATTCGATTTCTCTCTCTTCATATTGAATAATTGCGTCGATTCGTTCTTCTAAGTCACCCGTTACTCTACGGCGTATTTTCTCTTTTGCAAGCGCTTTGATCTCCAAATCTAATCCTGCAACAACTGGAGCGTTCTCAGGTGAAAGCATCATCAAATGCGTTTTCACTTGTTCCAGTGAGATCGGTTCTAGTTCGAGCGAAATTTCGTCGTTCATTTCATTCGAGTATTGCATCTCATCGAATAGGTAACCATTGGCATCTTTAGATATCGCTATGCATTAGGCATTCTTGTAATCTGCGTTTTGCGGAAATTTTGCTTCATAAACGCCATCAATTTTGGTCAAACTCACCAATGTATGCGCCGATGGCAGGTCCTGATAAACTGTTAATCTCTCGGGGTTTTGTCTGCTGAAATCTTGACACTCTTCTTTTGAAGGATAGACAAAGATTTATTTTCATCACCTGTAATAGGCATGAATAGTGATTCACTCTTTAATGGTCACATTTTATAAAAAGTAACCCTCTATCTAGTGATTAAAATACGAAATCCTCGGAATGAGTCGGCTTAATACAGAACAATTACCTATAATACTCTGAATTTCCGCCGAGTAGATTTCGTATGAAATTTATTTGATCTATGGGTGAAATAATAACTTCTCCTAGTCTATCGATTTTACGAACCCTGTTAATTATTTTTATGATTTGATACGTCATCCTAAAGCCACAATAACCATTCGAGTTTTTTGCCATCAAATAAATAAACTATATTTGGCATACAATTCATTGTAAATGAACAGCTTTAAAACACGACCAGCGGTATGATGTTGAATCGACAATTACGCTATCTTTTTCTGTTGCTATTGACATTCTCTACGAGTATATCGTATAGTCAAGTGGATACACTGTTTTGGTTTGCGGCTCCTGAAATATCTGCTTCTGCTGGTGAAACCCCTATCTACTTGCGCTTCATGACTTACGGAAATTCTGCTAACATTGAAGTTTCTATTCCTGCAAATGGAGCGTTTGTTCCTATCAACCTCACTGTTCCAGCCAATAGCGTGGATAGTATTAATTTAAGCTCCTTTATTGCTTTGATTGAAAGTCCAGATGGCATTGCAGCATGGGATACTGGAATAAAAATTACATCAACCGAAAAAATCAGCGCATTCTATGAATTGAAGGCGACAACAAATAAAGAAATTTTCAGCTTAAAAGGAACCCGAGCGCTAGGAGATAACTTTTACACGCCTTTTCAGAAATTCTGGGATAATGCTAGTACGACTCCAAGTTCATTCTCCTCGATAGATATTGTCGCTACAGAAGATAATACAACCGTGTTGATCACGCCACGAGCGGATATTGTAGGACACCTAAAAGATGTAACTTTTTCAATAATACTACAAACAGGACAGACCTTCAGCGCAAGAGAAATAGATCTTCTAGGAGCCACTTCATTAGCCGGTTCAATTGTCTCTTCTAACAAACCAATTGCACTTACCTTATTCTCGGGCGCATTAACTAATGCTGGATGTACTAGCACAATGGGAGATCAAATAACAAGTGAAGCTTATACCGGCAATGATTTCATTATTCACAAAGGAACCTCAACAAGTGATCGCGTTTATATTTTAGCCACCCAAAATGGAACGGCTATCACAATTGAGAATAGCTCAACAACAAGTGCTCTTATCAATTGGGGGGAAACGTATGAAATAGCATTAACAGATCTTGAGAACTACATTACGACATCTAAACCTGTTTATGTCTGGCATGCCTCTGGTTATGGATGTGAATTAAGTGGGGCTCAAGTACCACATTTACTTTGTGCGGGTACATCGTCGGCTGCATTCACTAGGACTTCAAGCGATTCACTAGGACTACTTCTTTATACGAGAACTGGGTTTGAAGGACAATTTGAAATCAATGGTAATCCAAGTTTAATTACTGCAGGTCAATTTACAAATGTGCCTGGAACGGGAGGTGCATTCAAGATGGCATTCATCCATTATTCGACTGCACAAATCCCTATTAACTCATACAATGAAGTAACTAATAATGGTGACATCTTCGGCCTAGGAGTTCTTCAAGGGAACAATGGCGCCGGAAGCGGTTATGCTTATTTCTCTGAATTTGATTCATATCCATTTGTGACTATTGGCAATGACACAACTATTTGTGCAAACACCCTACTGCCCTTGAGCGGAATTGTTGGTGGGGGAGATGTAACAGGAGTCTGGAGCACCAGTGGCTTCGGGACTTTTGCCAACCCAACCACTTCCTTGGTTAACACTTACAATCCTAGCCCGCTCGACACACTCATTTCGCCTATTCAACTTATCTTAACATCAACTGGAAATTGCACTGTACTCCGCGACACGATAGTATTAACCGTATCTCCAGCGCCTATTGTGACCGCCTCGGCTGATCAAGCGCTTTGCGAGAATAATGCGACTGCTCAACTTGCAGGAGGTGTAGAGGGAGGCGCAACAACTGGTGAGTGGTCGAGCCTTGGAATAGGAGGAACATTCTTACCTGATAGTATTACCTTAAACGCTCAATTTGTTCCATCTGCTGCTGATATTGCAAGTGGTTCGGTACAACTCGTATTGACCTCTACCGCAACAGGAACATGTCAAGCCGAAACGGACACAATGGAAATAATCTTCACACTGCCACCTTCAGTTGATGCTGGTTTGGATACATTATATGCCTGTGAAAACTTCCCGAATACAGTCTTGAGTGGAACCGTTTCGGGAGCAACGACAACTGGTAAGTGGACGACTGCCGGTAATGGTTTGTTCTCTCCTTTCAATTTGGATTTAAATGCTACCTATGAGCCAAGTCCAGCTGACGTGCTTGCTGGATCTGTTATGCTCTATCTTGAATCGACGTCTAATGGGTCCTGCCTTTCAGAAATGGATAGTTTGCTCTTAATCTTTACGGTTAGTCCAACTGTTGATGCCGGAACCAACCTAATTGTTTGTACAAATGACGCAAGCATTGATCTTTCGGGAGTTATTGGTGGTGTGACATCTACGGGAATTTGGACGGGAGGACTCGGATCTTTTGTCGCAAGCGATACAGATTTGAATGCTAATTATACTCCTACAGCCGCTGAGATTAGCAGTGGAACGATGTTCTTAACATTAACCACAACGAATAACCTTGGGTGTCTTGCTGAAACAGATAATGTCCAAATAAATTTTGTTGCACCTCCGTTTGCCAATTTCAATTTCACCGAGGAATGTCTTTATGATGGTTCAGTATTTACTGATTTCTCATTGCAAGGATATGGAAATATCATTTCATGGAACTGGAATTTTGGAGACCTCTCCACTGGTTCTAACCAAAATGAAAGTCATATTTACAGTGCTCCTGGAGCATATAACGTTGAGTTAATTACTGTTTCAGACGCAGGGTGTTCAGATACCGCTCTTCAAGTAGTTCAATCCTTCGAGATTCCTACTGCTGATTTCACGACGAGTTCAGACTGTCCAAACAACCAAATCATTGTTGATTTCACAGATAATTCAACCACCGTAACTGATGCGCTGAACTATTGGTACTATGATTTCGGTGGACCCGGAAGTATTGCAGCTGAAAATGCCACTCAATTGTTTGGTATAAACGGTGATTATACAATTACGCATATCGTTGGAACTATAAATGGCTGTTATGATACGATTATTGAAGTCTTATCTATTCCACCCTTTCCGGTTGCCAGCTTTTCCTATAATACGACAAATGGGCTGAACATTGGAGCGATTTTCAATTTTATCAATACTTCTCAGAATGGAACAACCTACTCATGGACCTTTGGAAACAACAACTCGAGTAGTGACGAAAACCCTAGTAACACGTACTTTTCTAACGGCACCTATCTCGTTACGCAATACGTTTATGGCGCTCTTGGATGCGTGGATAGTACAAGTGAGACCATAATCATTAACACCGTTACTACAGAAATCACATCGTTAATTCCCAATGCAATTTCTCCGAATGGCGACAATAAAAACGATGTGTGGAAACTTGAGTTTATTCAATTACTCTATCCAAATGCATCCGTAGATATTTTCAATCAATGGGGACAATTATTATTTAATTCGGATGGCTATGATATCCCCTGGGATGGCAGTTATAATGGTGAACCAGTGCCGGACGGTACTTATTACTACGTAATAAATCTGAATGCAGGAACTGAAGATGACCTCTTTACAGGTACAGTACTCGTATTAAAAAGTAAGAAATAATGAGCAGAATTATTCTTATCCTTCTATTTATTGTTGGCGGCACCATTTCAGTGTCGGCACAACAACGCGCAGTGTATTCAAATTTCCTCTTGAATGACTATTACTATAATCCCGCCATCGCCGGAAGTCGAAATGTTCAGGTTGCCAACATTACCTATAGAAATCAATGGGTTGGTTTTGAAGGTGCACCTACAATGGTGCTCGGGAATTTTTACGGATCTGTCAAGAATGAAGGAAAAATGGGATATGGCGTATCTGTGATTTCTGAAAAAGCTGGGATCACTCAAAACACTGGAATCTACCTCAACTATGCCCACCATTTTAAGCTCTCTGATAAAGTAAAACTTGGGCTTGGAGTACAACCTGGCTACTTGCAATATAGAGTGAAATTGTATGATGCTCAACTTGCTGATCAGGGTGATGAAGTATTGACTGGCAGTATTTATGCCGCCAATGCGCTGGACTTTAGCGCTGGATTTCATCTCTATTCAGAAAAGTTTTTTGTCATGGGCTCTATGCAGCACCTTCTTGGAAAAAGCATTCAGTTTACCTCTTACAATTCAAACTTGACATTCCACTACAACGCCATTGCAGGGTATAATCTAAATTTCAATGCAGACCCGAAGAAGAAAAAAAACCCTTTTGATATCCAACCGAGTGTACTCGTTCGCTATGCTGCTCCCACACCAATTCAATGGACGGCAATGCTTAAAGGAACATTTAATAAAAAGTATTGGATTGGGTTCCTCTATCGATCTGATGATGCTGTAGGAGTTTCTCTAGGAATGCAAATAAAGGAACGTCTCAGCGTTGGATACGGTTACGACTATACCCTTTCGAAGTTAAGTTCCTATCAAAGTGGGTCTCATGAAGTAATGCTATCATTTATCATCAATAATAAGAAGCCTAGTATTGCTGAAGAAGATGACAAATTGAACAACAGCATTATTGAAGATTTAAAGAAGAGCATCGAGGAGAAGGAAAAGGAGAAAAAAAAGAACAATGACTAAGTAAGCGATATGAAACTATTAAGATATATAGTCGTCTTGTTGATGTTTGCCAATTTTGGCGGGAACAAAGTCAACGCCCAGATTGACACCCTGTTTTGGTTTGCTGCGCCTTGGGTAACTCCAGACCACAATGGCAATACACCACTAGCTTTTAGGGTCTCTACATTCAATAATGCAGCAACGGTCAGACTTCAACTCCCATCAGGAACTTTCGACACGACGTTTGTGGTTCCAGCGAACAGTCTAGGAAATGTTGATTTGTCTCACATTGTGAATGACATTGAAAGTAAGCCAGCGAATACTGTACTTACCTCTGGTGTGAAAATCACCTCTGACGAATTGATTACAGTCGTTTATGATTTCATCTCCATATCCCCTAACAATCCTGAAACGTATTCGTTAAAAGGTCAAAATGGAATGGGAATTGAGTTTGTGGTGCCTTTTCAGACGCTTTGGAACAATAGATTACTAGGTGGAGCATCACCGTTACAACCAAAACAGTTTTTCTCTGTGGTTGCAACCGAAGACAATACTACTATTTATATAAAACCGAACGCGGCCGTCGTTGGACATCCTGCAAATGTTACCTACTCCGTAATTCTGCCATTGGCAGGAAACGTCTACACATGTGAAAACATTGTTCAAACAACAAATAACCCGGGGAGTAGTTTGAGTGGATCGATCGTAAGTTCTGATAAGCCAGTGTCGGTGGTTATGAATGATGATTCAGTTAATCCGGCGCCTGAGGGCTGTTATGATTTAATGGGTGACCAAATCGTCCCTACTGATGTAATTGGAGATGAATACATCGTTAATATTGGAGGGTTAAATCCCGGTTCTGACGAGTCCATCTTTATTATTCCTGCAGAAAATTTCACAACCGTTACCGTTACGGATGCAGGTTCAACAACTCAATTGATGAATCAAGGAGAAACGTGGCAATATTCCATTAACGACCCTTTAACTCACGTAATTGCTGATAAACCAGTTTACTTAATTCATATGTCAGGTTATGGTTGCGAATTAGGACTTGCTATTCTTCCTCCGCTAAATTGCGCAGGTTCGGATGAAGTCTCTTTTGCCAGAAATAACAATCAAGCCTTCTCACTAAATCTTCTATGTGAGGCTGGTGATCAATTTGGATTTACATTCACTGGGCCAGGCACAGGCACAATCAATCCTGCGTTATTTAGTCCCGTTCCGGGTACAGGTGGAACTTGGGTTGGGACTCAAATTTCTTACAGCACCACTGAAATACCTAGCGGAACTCAGAATACGATAACCAACTCAATGGGATTCTTTTCAATGGGAGTGATTAATGGAGGAGCGAGTTCGGGTTGTTTATACCACTATATGTCATCTTTCAATCGAAAAGTTACCACAGACGCGGGAGTAGATACAACACTTTGCAATGGAATACCAACGGTCGCTTTAGTAGGAAGTGTTTCAGGAGGAACTTCTACAGGAATATGGACGGTACTTGATGGTACGGGTACATTAAACAATCCGACAAACCTTATTACAACCTACGATCCAAGCCCTGGTGATTACACGCAAGGATATGTAACATTTGTTCTCGCTTCCACTGGGAATTGTGAACCTGTAACAGACACGATGCAGGTGACCTACATTGCATCTCCGATTGCATCTGCTGGGTTCGATGATAGCTACTGTAAGAATAATATTTCTGCGATCCCGATAAACGGAACTGTCATCTTTGCGGCTGGTGCAAGTTGGAGCGGTGGTATGGGAGGTGCTTTTGCCAATGCAGGAAATTTATCAACAACGTACACGCCTTCTCCAGCTGATTTAGCAGCAGATAGTATTGAGATTTACCTCACTTCGGCGGGAAGTCTTTTTGCCTGTCCAAATGATCAAGACACCTTGATGCTTTACTTTACAGATCCTCCAGTTGTTGTAGCTGGAGCAGACCTTGTCATTTGTTCGAGCGCGAGTTTAATTAATCTGGCTGGAACCGTTTCGGGAATTACAACTACTGGAGAATGGTCATCAACTGGATCTGGTTCCTACGCGCCTTCTGCTGGACTTCCGATTACTGATTACCTAATTACACCTGGTGATACGGCCGCTGGATCAATCGTATTGACCCTTTCCTCGACCAATAATGGAACTTGCCTTGCTGTGCAAGATAGTATTCAAGTGACTTTTTTAGATGAACCAACTGTTGCTATTCTATCCGATGACACTATTTGCTCGAACTTATCGCTTATCAATTTGGATGGTTCAATTTCTGGTGGCTTCACGGGTACATGGTCATCAACAGGTTTTGGATCAATCATCGCGCCTGGATCATTAAACACACAATACACGATCACGTCTCCAGATACCACGCAAGGTTATATTGATGTCTTTCTTTCATCAAGTGGCGGAATCTGTCCGTCCACGCAAGATTCACTGCGCATCTTTTTTATTGACCCACCAACCGCTTCTGCAGGGATCGATCAAGATTTTTGTAGCAATGAGGTTGTGCAACTAAACGGTGCAATTAGTGGTGCTACTACTGGATCGTGGTCTACCATGGGAACGGGAACTTTTAGTCCAAGTGCGAACATCTTGATTACAACTTATATCCCATCAGCACTTGATATATCAAATGGTTCTGTCAATTTAATTTTGACCACAGCTAGCGCCTTTGGTTGTGCTCCAGATGTGGACATGATGACAATTACCTTTAAGGCAGCCCCTATTGCTGATTTTTCATCCACCACAAACTGTGAGGGTGACAATACAACATTTACGGATCTATCTACGACAACCGAGGGAACAATATCTACGTGGAATTGGGCGTTTGGAGATGCAATCACATCAATCGCGCAGAACCCACTGCACGCATATAATGGAAGTGGTTCGTATACCGCAGAACTCATTGTAGGCGGCAGCAATGGCTGTTACGATACCATTGACTACGTCGTTACAGTGAACCCAGTCCCAATTGCGGATTTTGGACCTACTATCGCTTGTGAAAATACACCTACAATCTTTAACGATTTAAGTTTCATTTCAAGTGGAACTATTACTAGCTGGTTATATGATTTTGGGACGACCACAAGCACTGATCAAAATCCCGAATATACGTTTGCTTCCGTAGGAAATTTTCCAGTTACATTAACTGTCACATCTGCTTTGGGATGTACAGACGATACCACTTTGATTTTATTTATTAACCCTGCTCCAACTGCCAACTTTAGCTTATCACCATCGTTGGCACTTGTTCTCGAAGACGTCGTATTCACAGATTTGTCTGTCGGAAATGGAATAGGTAATTGGCTTTGGGATTTTGGAGATGGCGAGGGAGATAACAATCAAAATCCGATTCATAGTTATTCAGAAGGTGGAGATTATGTTATTTATTTAGTTGTTACAGATGCAAATGGATGTGAAGACACTACTAGCAGGGTCGTTTCAATTGCACTTCCGCCAGTTCTTCCAACGGCATTTACTCCAGAGGGTGATGGCGAAAATGATCTTTTCATAATTCGAGGAGGACCATTTGAGGGAGTTGATTTCAAGGTTTACGATAAATGGGGAGAACTCATATATAGTTCAAATGATGCGCTCGAAGGTTGGGATGGAAACTATAAAGGAGAGCCCGCACAACTGGGGGTGTATACATGGACATTCGTTGTTACACTCGCAAATGGTAAAATAATTCGACAATCAGGTGATGTCACATTAATCAGATAAATCATGATTCGAACCATTATACTCATCGTACTAATTTCAGGAATTTCCTTCAAAGGAAAGACCCAGGATGCGCATTTATCACTTTACGATGCGGCTCCACTCTTTTTAAACCCGGCACTGACAGGGGTGTTTGAAGGAACATGGAGATTACACGCTCAATATCGAACCCAGTGGAAAGCGGTAAATTTCAAACCATATACCAACGCGTTAATCAGCTTTGATAAACCCTACAAGAAGTGGGGGTTTGGAGGCCAAATCACGAATTTTAGAGCTGGTATCGGAAATTTCAATGCGTTTCAAGGAACTTTTTCTACCGCCTACTCTACGTCTATCGACAAGGCAAAACGACACAACATTTCATTCGGTATTCAGGCTGGATTAAGTCAAAAAACAATTGAATTTGGCCTTCTGTCGTACGACAATCAGTACACCACTCAGAATGGTGGAGGATTCGATCAAACCATTAGTTCTGGCGAAAATTTTGCGGGAACATCTATCATTGTACCTGTTACGAATGCGGGGTTCTTATACTTTTTTGCAAGCCAGCAAAGTAGGTTAAATCCATTTGTTGGTTTCTCTGCCTTCAACTTGATCACACCAAAAGAAACGTACTTGGGAGCAGACAATCGACTTCCAATTCGCTATTACGCGCACGTTGGCACACGGATCAACATCACCGAGCAATTATACCTTATACCAAAAGCCTTGATGATGCAACAGCTTGAGTTTATGGAACAAACGTATGCTATAGATGCTGGCTACTACTTAAAAGGTGCCGATCTCTATTTACTCGGTGGTGTTGTCTATAGAAATTCAGATGCGTTTATAATTACAGTTGGTGCTAAGATGGACGCATTCATAGCTAAAGTTGGATATGATGTCAATGTATCATCCCTCTCGACAGTATCAACAGGCCGTGGAGGTCTAGAACTCTCTTTCACCTATATGGGACAGAAGAAGAAGCCTAAAACCGAAAAAATTTGTCCACGACTATAAATTTAGCTGCCACATGAAAGCATTTATATTTAGCCTCCTAATACTCATTCCATTCATAGGAAACACACAGTCCCGAAAGGTTTGGCTTTATCATGCAGATGATTATTTTAGTCATGCAGATTACCATAACGCCATGCTTAATTATCAGAAGGCATTGAGTGATTCAATTGGCCTGCAATCCATGGTATTACCCTATGAAGTAAGCACCTCTACGCAACGATTAAAAAATAAAGGCACCGAGATTGATTCTAATCGAGTGGTTCCAGTTAAGGACTACATTGAACATCAAATAGCCGTTTGTTATATCCGTACTTTCGACTATAAACAAGCCGTAGCACATTTCAGCCAACGTGATTTATATACATCATACCCAGAAGATTTATACCATCTGGGAGTAGCCCAAATGAACATCAATGATTATGAATCTGCCATAAAGTCCTTTGATGAATACATCAAATCGGAGACGTACTCAGATTCTTTACTTAGAAGTGCTCAGTTGAGTATTACAGGCTGCTACTATGCAATGGACGAAGGCAACACAAAGTCCAAGGTGATTGTAGAAATGGCCGACACGAATGTCTTTAATCGTGGAACGTCTTCATTTGCTCCAATGTTTTTTGAGAGTAATACCCGCATTATGTTCACGAGTGCAGAAGCAGGCGGTGTAATTTTCGATCCGGAAAAACAAGATTCAAAGTACTTGTGCGATCTTTACTGGACGGAAATGAGCAATGATGGCTCGTGGCAACCGCCTAAAAACTTTGGTCGACCTTTGAATTCGGCGCAGCATGATGCCAGCTCTTCGTTGAGTAAACGCGATGTAATGTACTTTACGCGTTGGAATGATGAAGATCGTTCAGAACAACACATTTACCTTGCAAGAATGGTCGATTTAAAGTTCTATGAATCGTTTGCCCTGCCAGAATCCGTTAACCTTCCAGGATATAGAAGTATTAATCCATATGTTGCTGATAATGGCATTGACCTCTACTTTTCGAGTAACCGACCTGGTGGTGAAGGTGGAATGGATCTTTGGAAAATTAAGCTTGATGAAACAGGAAATGTTACTGGCGAAGCTGTAAATCTTGGGCGACCAATCAACACAGAACTTGATGAAGTTGCTCCTTTTTATCATACCGTTTCTTCCGTGTTATTCTTCAGCTCAAATGGACTTAACTCGATTGGTGGATTAGATATTTACAAAGCTCAATATAATCGGAGGAATAAAGGATTTGATGCCCCTGTTAACCTTGGATTACCGATTAACTCGAGTCAGGATGATGCATACATTATTTGGGATCAGATGATGCACAAAGGCTTTTTCGCGAGTGACAGAGCCGACTGTGAAACCGGGCATTGCTATGACATCTATGAAATAACGAACGAACCAATTGAAATTCGTCTGGAAGGAATAGCCTACGATTTGGAGACAGATGAGGTTTTACCAAATACAACGCTGACATTCAAGGATATTGATTTCACCTTTGACAATTTCACCATTTTAACCGATGACAAAGGGTTCTATTCCAAAGTACTTGACAAGAATCAGGAGATTTTCATCAAGGCGACAAAAACTTCATATTTTGCTGATGCAGCCAGCGTGAACACAAAACCGATTACAGAGTCAACACTTTTGATTCAGGATTTCTACCTTGATCCTATTCCAAGCGACGAAATTGAACTTGATGGGATTGAGTATGATTTTAACTCCGCAAACTTGAGAAGTAAATCAAAAGAAATATTAGATGAATTATATGACTTTCTTATCCTTAACAACAACCTGATCGTTGAAATAAACGCACATACTGACGCGCGAGGAACGGCCAAATACAACAAGAATTTAGCTGAACGTCGGGCTAAATCTTGTGTTGACTATTTAGTGAAGGAGAAAGGAATTCCTGCTAATCGATTGGTCGCGCAAGGTTTTGGGGAAGAAGAGCCAAACTACCTAAAGAATGCAGAGAAAAAACAAATTCTTGGCGCAGATGGAGAGCGTATTTACTTAATCGAAGCGTACATCAACGCTCAACCTTTAGAAAAAACGCGAGAGGAATATCATCAACGCAATCGAAGAACCTCATTCAAAGTAATTGGAGAAGGGTTTAAAATGGAAAGCTTATAGTCCGACGATTTCTTCTTCTGTGGGAGCTGTTAAGTAATCAGGAAAATCTTATGCGAGAATTAGCGGCAGTGCATTTTTTCCTCAAGCTTCTTGACAAATTCATCTTTTTCATCGACATGAAGTGCAATCGTTTGAAAATTGCTCATGCTCCCATAAAGACCTATGAGTGTCGCATCTTGAGATAACGTAATTACGACGTTGTGGCTTTCAAAATCGCGCAGCGGTGATAATTTTTTAACCATTGAAGTCAATTCGATGGGCTTTGTAGATAAGTTAACGCTCTCGATAGCAGAAAGGTCAATACTTGTTTCGCTAAACAATCCGTAGCGCAAGATTAATTTGTTATCCTTTATAGCTATTGGTCTTTTACTCATTGACCGCATCATTCCAAAAACTTGGAAACTCGTGTAGCTACTTAGTATCGATAAAACCCATGCGGCGATAACACTCGACTTTACTAATAACAGGTGAACGACGGAAGTTTCTAGAAGAATTAAGAATATGAACGTGACTAATAATGCTACTGTACCACTGTTTTTATGGTAAGAAAACTCATTCGCATTTAACTTTCTCTTTTTCCAGCTAAAAAATCCATAGTGAACAACCGCTATTTCCGTTGCGAAGGCACTGGCGATCTTTCCAGGCAGAACATCAATTGCCGCTGCTTTAAAAGCCGAATGAAAGTCATTATCAAGCGCGTAATTAGCTATAAAATTCCTTATCAGCTGTCTGACTTTAAACACAATTAGAACAAATACTGTTATCTCTACCGCTGGGAGCAGCCAAGTTTTGGCTTGCGTAAGCCAGAACTGAAAATCATTAGGGATTACAAAACTTGCGATAACAATTCCGCCGATGAAGAATGGAACAATCGTAATTTTGGGAATGTCCTTTTTACGGATTAATAGAAAGTAAATCGCTGGAACGAACAGAATAAGATCAATCGTGATTCCCAGAGCCAGTTCTTCAGGATGCAATTCGAAAAGCGATGATTTTGCTACGAGCACTACTCCCATAATTAGGCTCAATGGAATTCCAAAGGAGACTGAATTTCTATTAAGTAGTGTCTTCATCATCTATCGATTTAAAAGATTTCATTCAGCGCTAGTTTAGATTCGTTTCTAGCACTAAATCCAATATTATCCGCACATCCTGAAAGTTAGAAGTGTGTCTTATAGCGTTAATTTAATATTCAATTCCGCCATTTGCTCCTCACTTAATGGTGATGGTGCATCAATCATTACGTCACGTCCGCTGTTGTTCTTAGGGAATGCAATGTAATCACGAATAGATTCCGATCCGCCCATTGTAGCAACTAAACGATCCAATCCAAATGCCAATCCTCCGTGAGGTGGCGCACCGTATTCAAACGCCGACATCAAGAATCCAAATTGAGCTTCTGCTTCTTCCTTTGTAAATCCTAAAAGATCAAACATTCTAGACTGGACATCTCTGTCGTGAATTCTTATTGATCCACCTCCCAGCTCAACACCGTTCATGGCAAGATCATAGGCGTTCGCACGAACTTTCCCTGGATCACTATCCAACATGTGCATATCCTCAGGCTTTGGTGAGGTAAACGGATGGTGCATTGCATGGTAACGAGCAGTATCCTCATCCCATTCGAGAAGCGGAAAATCAACTACCCATAATGGCTTAAATACCTTTGGATTTCTTAATCCTAATTCATCACCCATGTGCAAACGAAGCTCGCTCATTTGCTTTTGCGTTTTTTCTAGATCGCCACTCAATACAAGAATCAAATCGCCCGGTTTAGCATTTGCTGCTTCTGCCCATTTTGCGAGATCTTCTTGTGAATAGAATTTATCTACGGATGACTTAAATGTTCCGTCATCATTGCAACGCATGTAAATCAATCCTTTACATCCGATTTGTGGGCGACGTAACCAATCCGTCAATTTATCTAGTTGCTTTCTTGTATAGACGGCACATTGTTCTGCATTAATAGCGATGACCGCCTCAGCTTCATCAAAAATTCCGAATCCTCGTCCTTTCGCGACGCTGCTGAAATCGATGAACTCCAAATCAAACCGAATATCTGGTTTATCAGATCCGTAGCGTTGCATTGCCTCTGCATATGTCATTCGCGGGAATTTTTCATCCAACTCAACGTCTTTTACCGCTTTGAATAAGTGTCTGATCATTCCTTCGAACGTCATCAAGATATCCTCTTGCTCGACAAAGGTCATTTCGCAATCAATTTGTGTGAATTCCGGTTGACGGTCAGCACGCAAATCTTCATCACGGAAACATTTAACGATCTGGTAATAGCGATCCAATCCTGAGACCATCAGCAATTGCTTAAAGGTCTGTGGTGATTGTGGAAGCGCATAAAATTGACCTTCGTTCATACGACTAGGGACAACAAAATCTCTCGCTCCTTCTGGTGTGGACTTGATCAACATTGGTGTTTCAACATCAACAAAATCAATCGAATCTAAATATTTACGTGTTTCCAGCGCTACTTTATTTCTTAAACGAAGTTTCGCTTGAACAGGATTTCTTCTCAAATCTAGGTAACGGTATTGAGCGCGTAACTCTTCTCCTCCATCCGTATCATCTTCGATCGTAAATGGTGGCGTTTTAGAAGCATTTAGTATTCTTAATTCAGAAACTTTAATTTCGATTTCTCCCGTTGGGATTTTCATGTTCTTACTTGAACGCTCGATCACTTCGCCCTTCACTTGAATAACAAATTCTCGTCCCAATTTATTCGCTTGGGCTGTTAAATCTGCATTTTCTTCCGCATTGAAGTTTAACTGTGTAATTCCGTAACGATCACGTAGGTTGACGAATGTCAATCCTCCCATGTCCTTAGAGCGTTGAACCCAACCAGAAAGTGTTACTTCTTCTCCTATATTCGATGGGCGTAATTCGCCGCAAGTATGTGATCTGTACATGTGTCTCAATTAATGCTGCAAAAATAGGGATTTCTTCTAGTGTTGAAGCGCTAATCCTAGATAGTTTGAGCGTAAATTTGAGATTATCATTCGATTCAATCGCAAGAGTGAACATTTACTCTTATTTTCGATGTCCATTCCGTTTGGACTTTATGCAAAACAATCGATTCGCACATTTTATTCACCGTAATAAGTACTTGCTTGTTTTCGCAGGGATATTGGTGATTTATGGGTTCAATTTATTTATCGATATCATGGATGTCGATGCGGCTCAGTATGCTTCAATTTCGATGGAAATGTCTCAGAACGGCAGCTACTTAGAGGTTTATCATCGGAACATGGATTATCTCGACAAACCTCCGCTTTCTTTCTGGATGTCATCGGCGAGTTTTAGTCTCTTTGGCTTGAGTAACTTTGCCTATAAGCTCCCAGCACTGCTGCTTACTTTACTCGGATTGTATAGCACATATCGATTTACGCAGCTCTTTTACACTAAAAAAACAGCCGTCTTTGCCACATTAATCCTTGCGAGCACGCAGGGGATGTTCTTAATGACAAATGACGTACGAACAGACACGAGTTTACTTGCGTTCGTGATCTTTTCCATTTGGCAGCTCATGTTATTCGTACAGCGGAACACTTGGAAGAATTTACTACTTGGGTTCATTGGCGTCGGCTTGGCAATGCTAGCAAAAGGGCCAATCGGAATTGTAGCTGTTGCCGCTGCACTAGGAACTCATTTTATCCTAAAGCGAGAATGGAAGAATCTATTCAGATGGCAGTGGATTGTTGGGTTGATTATCGTTGTGCTTTTATTAGCGCCAATGACTTATGGGCTCTATTCTCAATTTGATTTGCATCCTGAAAAGCTCGTTTATGACCTGCAAGGGCCATCAGGCGTTGAATTTTTCTATTGGACGCAGAGTTTTGGTCGCATAACTGGAGAGAGTGCCTGGCAAGATGATTCCGGCTTCTTTTTCTTCTTCCACTCTATCTTATGGGATTTTCAACCATGGATTATCTATTTAGTTCTAGGCCTTGCAGCAGGATTGAGAACATTCTTTAAAAAGTTCAAATTCAATGCGCCCGAATACATTACGCTGGGAGGATTTATCGTTGTATTTCTCGCGTTATCGTTGTCGCGTTTCAAACTCCCACATTACATTTTTGTCACCTTCCCGTTTGCAGCGATTATTGCGGCCAACTACTTTGTTAAGATCACGGAGAAACAACGCTGGATCCTTTATGTACAAGTCTTTTTCAATGTCCTATTCTGGATTATAATCGGAATTGGTTTAACGCTGTTATTTCCAGCGACAAACATCTTTCTACCGATTGCTCTGGTTGGACTGTTTGCACTTTCGTGGTATTTCCTACTAAAACAAAGAGCACTTGCAAATCGTCTCTTTTTGAGTACCATAACCACCATAATAGGCTTTAACCTACTCCTCGCTTCTCATTTTTATCCGCAATTGGTGACGGGATATCAGGCCGGAGGTTCAGTAGGCCGCATGGTTTTGGAGGAAGGGTTAGCTCCTGATGAATTTGTCTATTTGAATGTCCACGAGCATAGCCTAGATTTCTATCGTGAAGGAATTATAGAGGGAATCAATATTTGGGATATTGAGGGCTTAAAACCGGGCGTTTGGATTTACACAGACGAAGCGACCTATAAACATATCCAACGCGATAAGTTACCGTGTAGATTGATAAAAGCTTTTGATGATTTCCCGGTGACACAACTTACACTTCCATTCCTCTTTGAAGAAACACGCGAAGAAAACGTAGATAAAGTGTATTTGCTAGAGAGAGTTTAGACCGAATAACATCCCTATTACTCTGCGTGTTAGGAATTATCGGTACCTTAAAACATCAACATACAGATGAAAGCATTTCTAATCATAGCGTCTCTTCTATTTCTGTCTTCTACTCCTATCAAAGAGTACCAGGCTGAGGTTGATCCATTTTTTTGTTCTGGCTGTGACGGCGAGTTAACAGAATACGGCGGATGGTGTGGACTTTACTGTGGTATTGGGATGATCAATGTCACTTCCTCCAATGAGTTAACGGATTCATCTGGGCTTAATTACAATGGTCGAAACGCACATGATTTCAATCTTTCTACGTCGTGGGCGGTTGAAGACGGCATTGGTGAAACGATCACTTTTACGATTGAGAATGCTGATCGAAGATCTGAGAATAAGGCAATTAATGAAATCTCTGTTTTTAACGGTCTTTACATGAATGAGACTTTATGGGAACAAAATGCGCGTATAAAATCAATGCTATTGAAAGTCGATGGCACAACGATTGGAAAAATCAGACTACTTGATGAGCGCCGCCGACAAACTGTACTTATTGATCCAATCTATTGTGAACGGCAGGAAACAGTGAAGATAGAATTTGAAATTTTCGAAGTGTACCCTGGAACAAACTACCGAGACGTATGCCTTACCGAGTTAAAATTTGAAGGAATAGGACATCATTAATCCTCAATCAAAATTAGCTGTTAATCTTGCATTAGGGATAGGCCGCGGCATCCTTTTTCAATTCAGACTTCGAGAGCCTCAGCCTACAATATTCGAGAGCCTCAGTCTGCGTGATGTATAAGTTCACGTGGTAAGAATTAGCGCTCGAATGAAAAAGATAAGCAGATAGCCCGCCCATCTCGATAGCTATCGGGAAGGGAACGCCCAATCAAACTTACATTGGAATATTTCCGTGCTTCCGATTTGGCAATGCTTCCGATTTGTTCTCTAACATTTTAAACGAAGAGATCAGTTTTTCACGTGTCTCTTCCGGTAAAATCACTGCATCAATGATTCCACGTTCAGCGGCACGGTATGGGTTCGCAAATTCCTCCGCATATTCAGCTTCCTTTTCCGTCCATTTTGCTTCAGGGCTTTCCGCTGACGCTATTTCACGTTTAAAGATAATTTCTGCAGCACCTTTGGCTCCCATAACAGCAATTTCAGCCGTTGGCCATGCAAAGTTGAAATCGGCGCCTATGCTTTTAGAGTTCATCACATCAAATGCGCCTCCATATGCCTTTCTTGTAATCACGGTTATTCTAGGAACAGTCGCTTCGCAAAAAGCATAGAGCAATTTAGCACCATGTGTGATAATGCCATTCCATTCTTGATCTGTACCCGGTAAAAATCCAGGAACATCTTCCAAGACCATTAGTGGAATGTTGAATGCATCGCAATAACGAACAAATCGCGCTCCCTTTCTTGAAGCATCAATGTCCAATACCCCTGCCATGACAGCTGGTTGATTGGCAACTACACCTATCGTTTTTCCTCCTAAACGAGCGAATCCTACGATTAAGTTTTTCGCAAATCCCGCATGAACTTCTCTAAAGCTACCATCATCGATGATCGCTTCAAGCACCTTATGCATATCGTAAGGCAGATTACTGTTTTCTGGAAGAATTGTTGTTATCGTCTTGAGTTTAGACGCGTTAAAATCAAATTGAGTTGGACTAGGCGCTAATTCTTGAGAATTTTGAGGCATGTAGGTGATCATATCACGCACTTGCTTCAATACTTCAACATCGTTTGGCGCTGTAAAATGATTTACGCCTGATTTCTCAGCATGCGTTTTTGCGCCACCCAAGTCTTCAGAACTTACCTCTTCATGCGTAACCGTTTTTACTACATTCGGGCCTGTTACAAACATATAAGAAGTGTCTTCTACCATGAAAACAAAATCCGTCAAGGCTGGCGAATAAACCGCTCCACCTGCGCAAGGTCCCATGACCACACTCAATTGAGGAATGACTCCAGATGCTTTCGTATTTCTATAAAAAATGTCTGCATATCCTGCTAATGAGACAACTCCCTCTTGAATTCGTGCTCCACCTGAATCGTTCAATCCAATTAACGGAGCTCCATTTTTCAATGCTAAATCCATTACACGACAGATTTTATCCGCGTGCGTTTTCGATAAAGAACCTCCTAGAACCGTAAAATCTTGTGAAAAGACATAAATAGGTCTGCCATGAATTGTTCCATATCCGGTAACCACACCGTCTCCTGGGAATCTCGCTTTATCAAGGCCAAAAGCGTTCGACTGATGCTCAACAAACATCCCAATTTCTTGGAAAGAACCCTCATCCATTAAAAGGCTAATTCGCTCACGTGCAGTTAACTTTCCTTTTTCATGTTGACGTTTAATTCGATCTTCTCCACCTCCTAGTTTAGAAGCTTCGCGTTTCTCTTTGAGTTCTTGATTTTTGTCTATCATAGTCGACTTAGCATTAAGTACGAACAAAGATAAATTAATCCTTGATGCATCGTACTGGTTTTAAGAAATACTATCTGCTAGAATCTGAGAAATATAGGGTCATCAAATACTCGGTTTAAACATCCTCGAGAAATCTATAATTAGTAGCGTTCGAGCTTAAAATAATGAAGTTTTTTCAAAAAATCTTAACTCATTATCGCGTCCTTCCCAGACCTGTTCAATCCAGCAGTAACAATGGCTTTATTCGTAACGGGTAATTGTATTTATGACATAAATACAATCATTGGCAACATAGTATAGCTGGCATTCAAAATATTGCCTAATATTAGAGTAATTGACTTTTCAAATAATGAGAAATAGAAAAACATACCTTTTACTGGCTCTTTTAGTGACAGCAGTAAGTTGTACCAGCAATGATGTTGAAAATACGGACGCGCCACCTCCCTTGTTTTCTCAACCTCAAACCTTTCCTTTAAATATAGAGGAGGGATATAAAGTCAACGTAGTAACTGGAGATTCCATACTCCCCTTCATACTCAAATCGGGTGATACTCTGATTACAGGTGCTCCCATCCGCATGAAAGGCGCAGTTATGCATCCCGACAGTGTTGCGCTGCCAAAAGTTGTCCAATTAACTGTGCCAAGCGTCATTATAGATGCGCACGCTAATGTTCATAAGGTACCAGATAATTTAACTACAACGACTGTAAATCATGATTTGCTAACTAGAATAGAAATTGAAAAAATCGCCGATAATGATACGTCACATTATGCGCTAAATAGCACGGGGGATACGATAAAAACGGGTGTAAAAATTCCAGTGAAAGGAACTATTATGCCGCCGTATTATCCGAAACCAATCTCAGCATCACC